>JADGEM010000104.1 GCA_016744375.1 Gammaproteobacteria bacterium | reverse complement strand
AAACTCATTCCTGATACCAACTCATCAGGTGAATGCGCTTATTATGGGGCCAGGCGGTTACCGTGTGCCTGACTTTATGAGAGCCGGCGGTATTATGACGATCCTGTTCCTGATCGTTATGACCGTGATGATGTCACTTGTATTTTAATCACAATCTTAATGACTGCCTAATTTTTGGGTAGTCATTATTTAAGCAGCCTCTTACATAAATCTCTAATGATAAAAAAATGACTTTATTTAAAAAAATTCAATTACTACTTTTTATTGTTTTAATTCTTTCGCCTTTTCAACTTTTTGCCTCTGATGTTGTTATAGGAAATAAACCTTTGGATATGACAAATAGTCTTATAGGTTTTATGGCTATAGCCTTCTTTGCTCTTGCCTATGTATTTGTTATGGCAGAAGAATTCACCCATCTACGGAAATCCAAACCTGTTATTTTAGCTGCAGGTCTTATCTGGGGTATGATTGGCTGGGTTTATATGGATCATGGCATGTCTGAATTGGCCGAACATGCAGTTCGTCATAATCTCCTGGAATATGCTGAATTAATGTTATTCTTGCTGGTTGCCATGACCTATATTAATGGCATGGAAGAGCGGCAGGTTTTTGATGCATTACGCTCCTGGTTGATCCGCAAAGGCTTTTCTTTTCGCCAACTGTTCTGGCTAACCGGTATACTCGCTTTCTTTATTTCACCAGTGGCTGATAACCTGACTACCGCATTATTGATGTGTGCTGTGGTTCTGGCGGTTGGTGGTACCAATACACGCTTTGTCTCAATTGCTTGTATTAACATTGTTGTGGCAGCCAATGCCGGTGGTGCATTCAGTCCTTTTGGTGATATCACCACATTAATGGTTTGGCAAAAAGGCATGGTTGATTTCTGGGGATTCTTTGTTCTGTTTATTCCTTCGGTAGTCAATTTTGTTATCCCTGCGGCGATTATGCATTTTGCCATACCCAATGAACATCCTGTCGCATCGGATGAAGTCATTGCTATGAAGCGCGGTGCCAAACGTATTATTGCCCTCTTTTTAATGACCATTGCAACGGCAGTGAGTTTTCACAACTTCCTTGGCTTACCCCCTGTCATTGGCATGCTGACTGGCTTAAGTTACCTCCAGTTTTTAGGTTATTACCTTAAGAAAACCAAACACAAGTGTCTTTCTCGTGAACAGCGCTCAGATAAAAATGAAGTCGGTGAATTTGTTGCATTTGATGTGTTTGCACCCGTTGCTAAAGCGGAGTGGGATACCTTGTTTTTCTTCTATGGGGTGGTTCTCTGTGTTGGTGGTCTGGGCTTTCTGGGTTATTTATCCATGGTGTCTGAGCTTATGTACAATCAGTGGGGCGCGACCTCAGCCAATATTGCCGTGGGTGTTCTCTCGGCTATTGTGGATAATATTCCTGTCATGTTTGCGGTATTAACAATGAATCCTGATATGTCCACTGGCCAATGGCTATTAGTGACTATGACAGCAGGTGTGGGTGGTTCGTTATTATCCATTGGTTCAGCCGCAGGTGTGGCACTCATGGGACAGGCAAGAGGTCAATATACTTTCTTTGGTCACCTGAAATGGGCACCTGCAATTGCTGCGGGTTATGTTGCCAGCATTGCGACACATATGTGGGTTAACAGCTCTCTATTTTGAACTAACCACGACAAAAGACCCAGTCAGTTTCAGTGGATAATTCGGAATTATAAGTATAACCTGCTTCGGTAAAATCTTTTATCTGTTCAGCTTTATCCAATCTATTTTTAAGTATAAAAGAACTCATCATTCCACGTGCTTTTTTTGCATAAATACCAATTATTTTATAACTGCCGTCATCTCTTTTTTCTTTAAATACCGGGGTTATAATTTGTCCTTTAATATCTTTTTGTTTGACTGACTTATAATATTCGTTAGAGGCTAAATTAATTAATGTCTGGCTTCCTGTGTCTTTGATTTGCTGGTTTAATAAATCAGTGATCTGACTTCCCCAGAACTCGTAGAGGTTTTTGCCACGTGCATTTTCCAGGCGAGTCCCCATTTCCAGACGGTAGGGTTGCATCAGATCCAAAGGTCGCAACAGGCCGTACAATCCCGATAAAATTCGTAAGCGATCTTGAGTGAAATTTAAGTCATCATCAGAAAAACTTTCGATATTCATTCCAGCATAAACATCACCCTTAAATGTTAAAATTGCTTGCTTTGCATTTTGAGGTTTAAAAGGCAAGTGCCAGTCTTTGTAACGATTAAAGTTTAATTTTGCCAGGTTCTCACTGAGGTGCATTAGTTTTTCTAATTGTTTAGATGAATAATCTCTCAGAGTATCAATTAGCTCACTAGAGTCTGACAGGCAATCCGGGATGGTGAAATCATCGGTTTGCGGTAAACTGTCAAAGTCTAGTTTTTTTGCTGGTGAAATGATAATAAGCATAAAGGAATTCCTTAACTAAAATAAAATAATCCAGAGAGATATTAATTGCATGTATTAACCTGTATTTCTCATACCACCGGCAATAGCATTAATAGAACGTAGCAGGGGGCTTAACCAGACATTCTGTTCTTCATTGGTTAATGCCTCGTCACGGTAACGTTTTATTAGAGTTAACTGAACATGAACCAGTGCGTCCAGATAAGGCTGGCGGCGACCCAAAGATAAGTTTAATACAGGATTATGTTGTAATAATTCTTCAATCTGAGCAACTTTTAAAATACTCTTAACAGTTGCATTGTATTCAGTTCGAATGAGTGGGTAAATAGTATCGCGGGTGCTTTCATCCAGACAGAGTTCAGAGTACTCTTTTGCGATGTCCATATCGGCTTTATATAATGCCATTTGAGTATTATCAAGCAGAGTATTAAAATAGGGCCAGTTCTGGTACATGTCTCTGAGGCGTTGTAGGTTTTTTGTGTCCTGCTCAATGTATTGACTCAAAGATGAACCAATGCCATACCATGCTGGTAATGTATGGCGTGACTGTGCCCAGCCAAAAACCCACCCGATGGCGCGGACAGATGTTTTTGAACGATCGCCTGTTTTCCGATGAGAAGGTCGTGAGCCGATATTCATCATACCGATTTCGCTCACTGGGGTGGCTTCATAAAAATAGTCTAAAAAACCAGGTGTATTGTCTGTCAATGTACGATACTGGTGTTCGCCGATCTTAGTCAGTTGGCTCATGGTCTCAAGATAATCCGGGTTATCATCCCGCTCGGACTTAATTAAACAGCTGCTTGATTTCATAAGTCCGCTTATGCCCATAATCAGCTCAAATACAGCGGTGTCACTATTACCGTATTTGTTTGATAATACTTCACCCTGCTCAGTAAATTTGATCTGACCATGTACGGAACCAAAAGGCTGAGCCAGAATGGCTTCATGAGTTGGGCCACCACCACGACCAATGGTGCCGCCACGACCATGAAACAGGCGAATATCAATTTCTTTCTCTTTAGCCAGTTCAGTGATTCGTCTCTGAGCCCCATAAAGATTCCAGCTGGAAGCCAGAATACCGCCATCTTTACAGGAGTCAGAGTAACCCAGCATTACTTCCTGAAGATTGCCGGCAGATTTGAGGTATTTAATATAAATTGTATTTTCAAACAGCGATGACATGACTGGTTCAATGTGTTCCAGATCTTCGACTGTTTCAAATAAAGGGGAAACAGTAATATAACAATAGGGTTGACCATTGTTGTCTTTTCCGAGAAGGCCGGATAACCTGGACAAAAACATGACTTCCATCACATGGCTGGCTGTATGAGTCATGGAGATGACATATTGGTTAAATAATTTTGGACTGATTTCTCGACGTAAACGCAGCACAACATCGAAAACCTGAACAATATTCAGTGTGGCTTCGGAGAGGTCTCCTGGGTTAACGTGAAGTACGTCATCTTGATCAATCAGTTGTGACAACAGGCTCATCCTGTCATCTTCGTTTAATTCATTATAATTAGAGGCTAGATTCATGCATTGCAGTAATTCAGTGACGGCCTCAGTATGCTGGGTTGACTCCTGACGAATATCCAGGTGTTCCAGGAAAAAACCAAAGGTTTCAGAGAGGCGAATTAAATCTTTCAATGGGCCATAGGCCAATTCACAATCATTATGTGAACACAGAGAATCCTGGATTAGCCTGAGGTCAAGGTAAAAGTCTTCTTCATTATTATAGCCGCGATAATTTGACTGTGGCTGATTGCCCTTAATTTTTGCCTGAACATGCTCCATACGGTAGGATAATTTATACTTCATGATAAACAGCTTTCGGCGATAAGGCTCATCTGAAAAGAGATTAGGCCGCTGCTCAAATAAGTGTCGATACGTCTTATTATCGGCCTCTAATGATGCCATGAAATCTGCAGTCGGGGTGCAAAATGAAATTGAATGGGTTAATTGATGTGAGAGCTTGTCGACATCATTAATATAACGCTTCAGGATTTCTCGACTTTGATAGCGAGCGGCTTTTTCTGTGATCTGAGCCGTAACAAAGGGATTGCCGTCACGGTCACCACCGATCCAGGAGCCAAAATGCAAGAACGCAGGGATTTTAAAGTTCTTTGCTGAATCCGGGTAAACATGCTGGATGGCTCTCTCCAGATATTGATAAATCACAGGAACGGCATCAAAAAGAGATTCACGGAAGTAATACAAGCCATTTTTAACTTCATCAATGACTCCTGGTTTATCGGCCCGGACTTCATCAGTTTTCCAGAGAACCTGAATCTCATTGTTTAACTTTTGTGTCAGACTTTCTTTTTGGCGTTGGCCCAGACGAGGGTCATCCAGGTTCTGAATTGCAATAAAAATTCGGCTTAAACATTCTAAAATGGTTCGGCGTTTGGCCTCAGTTGGATGTGCGGTAAATACCGGCATATAGGAGAGGTTGTTCAAAAGTTCCTGAAATTGTTCAGCGGAAACATTCTGTTCCTGAAATTCATTTAATGTTCTGCTGAAGGAGCCATCCCAAAGTTCTTCATCAATGTTTGCCTGCCGTCGACGTTCTTTGTGCTGCTGTGTTTCTTCCACCACACTGACTAGATTAAAATAGGTACTGAACGCACGAATGACTTGTTCCAGGGTTTGTGAATCAAGTTGTTCAATGAGCTGCACTAACTGTTGACGCTTATCCTCATCATGTTCTTTTCTTAATTCGATATGGCCTGTTCTAAGTTCTTCGACCACATCAAAAACTGTGTCATGAGACTGCTTCTTGAGAATATCTCCCAGAGCAGAACCAATTATTTTTACTTTAGAACGAAGTTCTTTATCACCGTGCATAAATAGTTGCCTTTAAACTATGTCTTTGAAATAGAGAAAAAAGTTATCAGAGGAATAAAAAGAATGAAAGAAACTATATTGTAACTGTAATATAATTATACTTAAATCATGAATGAAGTTGCGACAGGTTCAAGCACCATATCGAAATAATAAATTGAATAACTCCGAACATTATACTCTACTTTTATTAAGTTAGGCATTTTCTGATTGATAAAAATCTAAAAAAAACAGACTTTAAAACATTAAATATTATAAGGATTTTAACTTATATCTGCTCTGACGAATTCTCTTGCATGGAAAAAGCTTTCTGCACATAAGAAAAAATTGCACATGCGTGATCTTTTTGCTGATAATGCAGAGCGTTTTGAAGATTTTTGTCTTAAATCAGGACCCATTTCGGGAGGCACTATTTTCAGAATATGTCCGTCGTGGCAAACGGTTAGGTTATACCGGAAAATAAATGACAGATGTGGTGAATATTGGTATTAGTGGCTCTGAGCTGGGGCCTAATATAGTCGTCCATGCCCTGATGAATTACTATAAACGCTATCGGAATATTGAGGGTAATAAAGTTGCTAAGCTGCGATAATAACTGGGGGGCTTTACAGGAAATTATGGAACAGGAATTTAAATAGCATGGGGAAAGCTATTGCTTACCCCGTGCGCTTTTTTATGGAGGTTCTAGATACCGAAGCCATTACTAGTCGTTTGTGTTTGTTGTTGTCTACCACCAGAAACCTTATTAAAGGCTTTGTTATATGCGGTTGGGGTAGAAAATAGCTTGCCGAAACCATGTGGGCCAAACATTTTTAAGTCATAAAAATAAGCAGCAATTCTAAAACGGGCATGCAATGCAATAATTCTATTGTCGTCAACCATAATTTCATAGGGTAAATAAGCAGTTCTCTTCAGCTCCAGATGGTCAATAATTGTCATTGTTTTGTGTGTGTTCAGGGCTTCGTCACCAGATTCTTTTTCATTCATGGAAACACCAAACACCACTTGATCTTTACCGGGGATCTTGATTTCGTAGACTTTTGAAATACCGCTGTCTTGTTTGTTAAAGCCCTCAATTAATGCGGCAATTGCTTCGACATGTGAGTCATATTCGGGCAATTCATAAAAAGAGTTAAAACCTTCAAGGCCGAAACTGTATTTATAGCGTTTAAGTTTTCTTGCGCTTTGGCCTTCACCTCCAAAAAATTTCTCAAAACCAAAAGCCTGAGTCATCTGGTCTAAAATAGGGCTCAGATCGACATTTTTCATACGGTAGGCATATTGCATATAAACTGGATTCGTATAAGAAATTTGTATTTGATTGTTGGATTTTGTCAGACTGATTCGCTGAGGTGCTGCAAAGCCCCCATATTTTGTTTCAGAAGCCAATGATTTTAATTCATCACTGGTAATAACATAAATATAGGCATCATCATAAGGTGAATACTCTGTAACAATAGAAAAGGGTGATTTTCTAATCAGCTTATCTATTTTTGATTTGGCTTCATCCATACTTATATTACTTTGTTCGACGAGTACAAACGGTTTAAAGGTCTCTTTATCAGCTGCATGGGCTGATAAAGTGATTAAGCATAGAAAAGAGAAGAGCAGTATGTATACAGTATGTGAAATGTTTCGTGAAAACAACATAAAATGAACTCCAGGCCTACTTGAATGTCGGTTTTATTATTATATTTTAATTATTTTACAGTGTTAATACGTTAGTGAGTTTTTATGAAAAATGCTTCAAAAAAATATTAAACTTGTAGTAGCGCAAATACTTTAGAGAAGTCTGTTATATAAACATTTGGTTGTAGAAATATTCTCTAATTAATTCCATTTTTACAGTCATAATTTACCTTATGTACCAAAATATTCAAAGCTTATTTCACTCTTTTTTAGAAAAAAAGAGCATTTTGTACTATAACTAAAGTTTAGAGTTCCACATTCCCCAAAAGAGGAAAAATAATTTAAAAATATAACGTAAAACAGTTGACAAAAAAGTTGTGGCATTGCTGCCG
>JADGEM010000047.1 GCA_016744375.1 Gammaproteobacteria bacterium | reverse complement strand
CGTCAGGTCTTGCATTTTATTCAGCCGTTTATTTCAGTTTTTCTTCCTGTTTTTTTAATAGTATCAATCACTTGGAATAAACGGATGGACACTAATTATGTATTCTGAGTGATATATTGAAGCATTTGATCGGCAGTAGATAAGGATTTTGAATTCATTTCAAAAGTTCTTTGAGTTTCAATTAAGTTAACTAATTCCTCAACAGTATTCACATTCGAAGTTTCCAGAGAACCTGATAATAATCCACCACGGTTATCTTCAGAAGGTATTCCTGTCGTTGGAGAACCACTGGATACAGTTTCTAAAAACTGATTGTCACCAATGGGCATTAAACCAGTTGGATTAATAAATGAAGCAGTTTCAATTGTCCCAACATTTGTCGGAGCAGTATTACCCGGCTCCAGAGCAGACACAGTACCATCAATACCGATTGTCACTGACAATGTATTTTCCGGCAAAGTAATCGCCGGATCCAAAAGCATGCCGTCTGAAGTGACAATTCTTCCCTGCTCATCCAACTGAAATGAGCCGTCCCGAGTATATGCAATATCACCATTTGGTCTCAGTATCTGAAAAAATCCATCACCTTGAATAGCGATATCCAGAGAATTCTCAGTCTGGATAATATTACCCTGCATATGCATTTTTTGTGTCGCCGCAACTCTCACCCCAGTACCTAA
Organism: Gammaproteobacteria bacterium; assembly: GCA_016744375.1. GTDB lineage: Bacteria > Pseudomonadota > Gammaproteobacteria > GRL18 > GRL18 > GRL18. The sequence goes on along the minus strand of JADGEM010000047.1, from coordinate 36,628 downwards.
CATCAGGCCTGAAGGCAGAGTTGTATCTTGTGTTGCCTGAGCACCTGGCTGTCTGATATTCTGATAAATCAGATCTTCAAATACCGCCCGATCCTTTTTAAATCCTGTTGTGCTGGCATTGGCCAGATTATTAGAAACAACTTGCAAACGAATTTGCTGCGCATCTAAGCCTGTTTTTGCAACCCATAATGCTGGATTCATAATCTTCTCCCGGAACGATTAATTTTATACTTTATATTTATGATCTAAAACTTTAGCCAAGTCTTATCAACTGCGTACTGGATTGATCCATTTCTTCTGCTTTTTTCAATAATTTGACTTGCATCTCATACTGTTTTGAGAGGCTGATCATGTTGACCATTTCTGATATCGCATTCACATTTGAGCTTTCAACGACACCAGAAACCAGTGTCACATTGCCATCCGTTTCAGCCGGCTCTCCATTTTTTGTCACTAATAAACCGGATTCATTTTTTTTCATATTCCCTAAGTCAGGATTTACTATCTTTAGTCTGCCAATCACAGCAGTGGCATTATTTTCAACACCAATAGGAACAATTGAAATGGTGCCATCAGCCATAATGTCAATTTTTTGTGAGGGTGGAATCACCACAGGACCGCCATCACCTAATACCGGCAAGCCAGTTCCAGTGGTTAACATACCCGTTTCAGTCAGTCTGAAATTACCGGCACGGGTATAAGCTTCCGTACCATTGTTATCAAGAACGGCAAAAAAACCATCACCATTAATAGCCACATCAAGAGAATTTCCTGTTGAAATCATACTCCCCGGCTTAAAATCAGTACCAGGATTTTCTGTCATTGAATAAACTCGTGACGGCAAGCCAGGACCAAAAACCGGCTGGCTGCGAGCCGCAGCAAAATCTGCCTTAAATCCTGTCGTACTGGCATTGGCAAGATTATTCATATGCAATTGCTGATTAAGCATATTTTCTTTTGCCCCGGACATGGCAATAAAAATAAATTTATTCACTGTTTATATAACCTCTACATCGTATAACCGATTTTTGACATTCTATAATTTATGATGCATTTATCGAGCCACATATTATTAACAAGCATAAAAAAAGCGAATATTTTTTACAAAATATTCGCTTAATAAAGAGACATTTGGTAGAGAGAAAGGCTTTCTTCCTTTCCCTGATAAAGAACCCTAAATCTGGATCAGTGTCTGAGTAATGGTATCAGCTGTCGTAATTGTTTTGGCATTTGCCTGAAAATTACGCTGAGCCGTAATTAAATTAATCAGCTGTTCTGTCAAATTAACATTAGAATCTTCCAAGGCACCCGAGTTAACCAGTCCAAGGTTTCCAGCTCCTGGTGTATTAACAACACCAGGACCCGATGAAAAACTTTCAGCCCAATAATTATCACCTAACTGACTGAGTCCCTGGTTATTTGTAAATCCCGTCAAAATAACCTGACCGAGATTGTTTGACTGACCATTGGTAAAACGTGCCGTAATAATCCCTGACTGATCAACATCCAGGCCTGATAATTGCCCAGTGGCATAACCATTTTGCGTTAAATTGGTCACCCCGAAATCAGCACCAAATTGAGTTAAACCACTGAGAGTATAGGTAATATCAATGTCTGCAGCACCCGTTGTTAACGTTTGAGGACCTGATGCATAGGTTGCAGAACTCGTCAATGCTCCCGAAGAGCTAAAAGTGAGTGCCTGTTGAGCCAAAGTGGTGGTAGCACTTGGAATGGCTGAATTATTTGCATCGGTATACTGAACCCCCAATCCCCAGGAATTTGAAGCAATTTTTCTAAAAAACATAGAAGTTGTTACGGGATTACCTAAAGAATCATAAGAGGTAAATGCCGTGGTATGCGAATAGCTAGACGGGTCACTGGGATCAATAGCCCCAACTCCCAAGTTGGTATTTGAAGCATCCAGATTGGCAAAGATTGATGACGTCGTTGTCGCTAGAGGGTCAATACTGGTATTAGACAATTGCAAATTAGTGATACTGCCTGTATCAATAGCATTTGAAATGGGATCAACACCATAACCTTTCAAAAAAGAGCCGCTATTATCAACAATAAAACCATCTTTATCGACTTTAAATTGCCCGTTTCGAGTATAAACTCGATTACCGGAAACATCATCCATTGTAAAGAAACCTTCACCGGTTAAACCGAGATCCAGGTTGTTTTCTGTAAAAATGATATTACCCTGAGTAAATTGCTGAGCCGATGCCGCAAGTCGAACACCACTACCAATCGCCGTGCTAACTGAACCAAATTTACTGGTGGCATAAACATCTGAAAACTCTGCTCTTGATTGTTTAAAACCGACAGTACCAACATTGGCAATATTGTTACCTGTGATTTTAAGATCCGCCTGGGCTGCATTTAAGCCACTTAAACCAATGCGAAATGGCATGATAAACTCCTTTCTCTTTTTTATGAATATGAAATTACTTAATTCAGCATTTCACCTTCATAATGATATTATCTGATTTCTTTTACTGCTGAAAAATCAATACTTCCTAAACCTGAAAGATTTAATCGCAGCCCCTGACCTCCCTGGCCAATAGTAACACTGTCCACTTTTGCACTGACTAAAACGTCCTGGGCAATTGTTTCACTTCCAACAACGGCAGTCGCCTTAATTTGGTATCCCCCCGCTGGCAAGTAATTGCCACTTTGATCCGTACCATCCCAATTAAACGAAACTTCTCCCGCAGCCTGTGTGCCCATAGGAATTGTTTTAACTAACTGTCCAGCTGAATCGGTTATTTCAATGCTTAAATTTGTTGTTGATGAGCTCAGATCAATCTGACCACTAACGTTTTGTCCTGTTTCCAGTTGTGCAATACCGCCCGGAGCCAAAACGCTACGACCAACCAGGCTCGAAGCCTGTAATGCTGAAGTAGACTGCATTGTCTGAGTAAAGCTGCTGAATGAATCCTGCAACTCTTTAATTCCCGTTGCAGTATCAAACTGTGCTAACTGGCTTAGAAATTCACCATTTTCCTGAGGTTGTAAAGGATCCTGATTTTTAAGTTGAGCAATAAGCAATTGCATAAACTGATCTTGCTTGGTTTCCTCAACCTTAGTTTCATTATTATTGGAGAGCCCTAAACTGTCATAGAGTGCAACATCATTGTTAATTGCTGACATTTTCTTTCTCCTTCTCCAGGTTCGCTGGATAATAACTTGGCACTCGATGTGCTAACGTTAAAGGTTTATAAAAAGCTAACGCTTTATAAAGAGATTTCATTCTATGACTTACCTAATCTAATCGTCTGCATTAATAACTGTTTCGTCGTATTAAGTACTTCAACATTCATTTGATAAGAACGTGATGCGTCAATCATATTTGCCATTGATTCAATAGGATTAACATTGGGCATATAAACATAACCATCTTCATTAGCATGAGGATGATGAGGCTGATACTGTGCTTTTAATGGCGCTTCACTTTCAACAATTCGGTCAACCGCAACTTTTGCAACTGCGGGATCATTTGATTGTTCATCCACAATGGTTTTAAACACAGCCTGTCTGGATTTGTACGTTCCCTCAACACTACTTGCTGCACTATTTACATTCGCAAGATTACTCGCTACCAGATTCATACGAACCGTCTGAGCTGTCATTGCCGAACCGGAAATTTCAAATGTATTAAAAAGTCCCATAATTTATACCTTTGGCCTCTATCTATTGTCCTTTTATTGCTTTATTCAACGCTAGAAACTTACCCGTTAAAAAACGCAAACTTGCAGTATAGTGAATCGCATTCTGAGAAAATTCAGTTTTCTCAACACCTCCATCAACTGTATTCCCATCCAGAGAAGGTTGATTCGGATTACGATACATTACATCTGCAGAAAAATTATTTTGGCTCATCTGAATATGCTTGCTGCTGGTCGTTGCCATTTTTAAGCGATCTTTTTTAAACTCTGATCCGGTTCCCATGGCATCTGATATTGCCGTTTTGAAATCAATATCTTTTGCTTTATAACCGGGTGTATCAGCATTAGCGAGATTAGAGGCAAGAACTTCAGACCGTCTGGAACGCAAAATAAGCGCATCATCTAAAGGTCCTAAATAACTATCAAAACTGATTGCCATTATTATCTCTTCCTAAATAATAAAAAATGAATATTTATTATGCATTAATACTGTGTAATTTATCTGTAGTATTAATAGAAGCAAATGCTATACCAGTTTTATTTATTTGTTTTATATCATCCACTTATATTTTTCTTTCTCTATAACCATTAAAATATCTCAATCATAAACGGCAATGGCTGACCATCTAACGGCAAAGCCAACTAACGTAGAAAGAATAGAGAAAATCAGATAAGGATAAAAATATTTACAAATCGGGGAAATGTGGTGGAGGGGGATGTGAACAAATCAATATAAACACATAACATATTGATATTTAATAAAAATAATTTTATGTATATAATTTATTTCTAGCCGTTGTAAAAAATGTTGACAATTTTTTCCATTTCTTTATCCTCATACTTTACGATTAATAGAACCAGGATAATTTATGCAAAACCGCTGGAATGAACAAGAAGTGCAACAATTAATTAATGATGATGCAGCCCTATCAGCTCAGGAACTTGATCTGAGGGTTTACAGCTCTAGATTGCTTGGGCAGGACAAGTCTCTGGTACTGCATGGCGGCGGTAATACTTCAGTTAAAATCGAGCAAACAAATATCCTGGGTGAGATAGAAAAAATTCTCTATGTAAAAGGCAGCGGTTGGGATTTAGAAACCATCGAAGCTCAGGGTTATGCCCCTGTACAAATGTCACACCTTTTAAAGCTGGCTCAATTAAAAGAGCTGACGGATGCTCAAATGGTCAATGAGTTAAAAACCCATTTAATCCAGTCCACAGCGCCAGGCCCCTCTGTCGAAACCATTCTGCATGCCTTGCTGCCTTATAAGTATGTTGATCATACCCATGCTGATGCGGTGGTCAGCATTACCAATACCAGTGATGGTTTAGAGCGAATAAAATCAATTTATGGCAATAAGGTCGTCATTATTCCCTATGTCATGCCCGGCTTTGATCTGTCTCGACTCTGTGCTGAAATTTTCCCCAAAGAAGCCACTGATGAGACCATTGGTATGGTACTCATGAACCATGGCATCTTTTCTTTTGGTGATACGGCCAGACAGTCTTATGATCGAATGATTAAGCTGGTTGCCATGGCTGAAGATTATCTGGCCCGCTCTCAGGCACTTAATGTCGCCAGCAGTTATGCACAAACAAGTCTGAAATCCGAGGATCTGGGCATTCTAGACATCGCACAATTGAGAAAAGCACTCTCAGATGAACTGAATCAGCCTATGGTCATCCAGCAGCAGCGAACCAGACAATCACTCGCATTTGCCAACCATGAACAGATCAATACCATTAGCCAGCAAGGGCCTGCGACGCCTGATCATGTGATCCGCACCAAACAGCTGCCGATGCTGACAAACGGCTCAGACTTAGAAACAAAACTGGAGCAATACATAGATTCCTACAGCCGTTATTTTCAGCAAGCCGCCCAGACACCTCATGATGGGCAGAAAAAACACAGACTTGATCCCTTACCCCGTATTATCCTGGATAAGAAGGCCGGTATGCTGACAGTGGGTAAAAATATCAAAGAAGCCAGTATTGTTGCCGATATCTATCAGCACACCATGGACATTATCCTCCGTGCCACTCAACTGGGAGGATTTCAGGCTTTGCCGTCTCAGGATATCTTTGATGTAGAATATTGGGAGCTGGAACAGGCTAAACTCAAAAAATCAGGTTCAACACCCCTCTTTTCAGGTGAAGTTGCTTTGGTCACAGGGGCTGTCAGTGGTATAGGTAAAGCCTGTGTTGATTCATTACTTGCCCGGGGAGCCTGTGTTGTTGCTCTGGATATACTGCCTGAAATCGAAAATTTATACCAACGTCCTGACTATCTTGGTATAAGCTGTGATGTGACGGATGGACAGGCGCTCAATCAGGCTTTAGAGATGACAACTCGTGCTTTTGGTGGCCTTGACATGCTGATTCTCAATGCTGGTATTTTTCCCGGCGGCTGTAAAATAGAGGCTTTAGCTTTAGCAGAATGGCGAAAGGTAATGAACATTAATCTGGATGCCAATTTATCCTTACTCAGCAAGGCACATCCTCTTCTAAAGCTGGCACCAAAGGGTGGTCGAATCATTGTTATGGGTTCCAAAAATGTCCCTGCTCCCGGCCCTGGTGCCGCTGCCTACTCATCAGCTAAAGCAGCACTGACTCAATTAGCCAGAGTAGCGGCATTGGAGTGGGGTAAAGATAATATCCGAATCAACACATTACACCCCAATGCCGTCTTTGACACAGCCATTTGGACAACTGAAGTACTTGAAGCCAGAGCAAAACATTATGGTCTGTCTGTTGAGGAATATAAAACCAACAACCTGCTGGGTACAGAAATCACCTCTCACGATGTGGCAGAGCTGGCCGTAGAGATGTGCGGTCCACTGTTTGCCAAAACCACCGCGGCTCAGCTGCCGATTGATGGTGGTAATGATCGAGTCGTATAGGTTTCAAGCTAAAAAATATGTAATAATATCTAAGAACAATAACGATATAAATTAACCATTGTCTCCCCATGTATTCAGTTTTAAACCTTCATCGGGAAGACACTCACTAAGGATAATCATATTAATGAGTCATTTATCTCACACAAACAAACGAATTCATTCTGGTTTCTTACTTTTGGGAACCTGTGCCCTTCTCTTCTCTCAAGCAGTACTTTCTGATGCAACACTGGTATACGAGCAAATCAGCGGCACACAAAAAGCCATAAACAGCATGCAGATTAAAGAAGGAAAAATCCGTTTCACTCCTCCCAATCAGGACAGTAATTTCAGCCTGTATAATAGTGAAACAAGTGAATTAACACACATTGATGTCACTCAAAAAAAATATCTGGTCATGACTGAAAAGGATATTGAAATACAGGCGGCACAAGCAAAAAAACAAATGGACATGATGCGTCAGCGTATGATGGAAAGAATGAAAGACATGCCGCCTGAGCAGAAAAAACAGGTTGAACAAATGATGAGCAACCATCTTGCTCAAGTCGATGCACAAAAAACACAGCCAAAAGTTGAACAGAAAAAAACATCTCAAACAGAAACTATTTCCGGCCTGCAATGTACCGTTCACGAGACTTATATCAATGGCATGAAAAATAGTGAACTATGCATCGCCGAACCCGATGATATGAAATTAAGCTCTGAAGATGCACAGGCACTTATGGCCATGCAGGCATTTATGAAACGTATGCAGAAAGTTGCTCAGTCTATGATGGAAAGCAGTGCATCCAATGCAGATATTCAGGGCATTCCCTTGCACACAAAGCTTTTTGCCCCCGATGGTTCGGTCAAACTTGAAACACGTCTGAGCAGTATTTCAACCAATACACTCGACAGTAAAACAGTCACCATTCCAGCAGACTTTTCTCAAATGAAAATGCCCGCAATGCCAGGAATGAAGTAGCCAGGCATGATTTAAGGCAGAAAATTACTGCCTTAAATCATTGTTCAGCTTGCCTTTTGCTCCAACTGCTTAACATTTTCCTGAGCAGAAAAATATTGATTCATACCATTAAGCAATGCACTTAGCGAGGCGCTGATAACATCCTTATGTTCTGCAATGCCGGTATATGAATGCCTTCCAACTTTTAAACGAACTAAACTCATGGCTCTGGCATCACTGCCCGACTGCATAGCATGTTCATTATATTCCACAATATTTATCGATTCATTAAAGTGTTCTTCTAATGCATGAACAAAGGCATCTAAAGCACCGACACCCTGACCACTCAGCTGGTATTCTTCAGTTTCAGTCTTAATATTGACAATAATTTTCTCCTGAAGAGCCACTTTCTGGATAAGTTCATATGAAATCAAGTGCCATCCCATCAAAGCATTATTTAAATAATACTCCTGAAAAAGTGCCACAATTTTATCTGCAGTCACCTCCTGTGACACTTTTTCTGCATAGCTCTGTATATGCTGGCTGAATTCAACCTGCAGCCATCTTGGAATTTGTATTGATAAAGCCTGCTCCAGAATATAGGCCACTCCTCCCTTCCCTGACTGACTGTTAATACGAATCACTTCCTTATATGAACGGCCCAGATCAGACGGATCAATTGGTAAATAGGCCACTTCCCATTTATCACCTTCCTGATAAACCTTCATACACTTATTAATCGCATCCTGATGACTTCCAGAAAATGCGGTAAAAACAAGCTCGCCAATATAGGGATGGCGAGGATGTATTGGTATCTGTATTAAGTTGCTCACTTGCTGGCTAACAGCTTGTATATTGGACAGTTCCAATTCTGGATCAATACCCTGACTGTATAAATTCATTGCCATAGTAATAATATCCATATTGCCTGTACGTTCACCATTACCTAATAAAGTACCTTCTACTCTTTGTGCTCCAGCCAGACAAGCCATTTCAGCTGCCGCAATCGCACAGCCACGATCATTATGTGTATGAACACTGATAATCACGGACTCACGATGATTAATATGCCGGCAAAACCACTCAATTTGATCCGCATAAACATTAGGCATCGACATTTCTACTGTTGATGGCAAATTAAGAATGACAGGATTATCTACTGTTGGCTGCCAGACAGCATTAACCTCATCACAAATTTCTACCGCATAATTTAACTCGGTCCCGGTGAAACTTTCAGGTGAATATTGGAAACGCCATTGAGTTTGAGGTTGCTCATCGGCACATTGTTTAATAATAACTGCAGCATCCACAGCAATTTTTATAATTCCCGCTTTATCTAATCTGAACACCTGTTCTCTTTGTACTTTTGAAGTTGAATTATACAAATGAACCAGTGCTTTTTGGGCACCCTCTAATGCCTGAAAAGATCGCCTGATAAAAGATTCCCTTGCCGGAGTTAAAACAGCAATCGTAACATCATCAGGTATGTGTCCACCATTGATCAACTCGCGGACAAAATCATAATCCGACTGAGAAGCCGACGGAAAACCAACCTCGATTTTTTTAAAACCCACTTCAAGCAACAACTTAAAAAGTGTCATTTTCTGAGCAACCGACAAGGGTTCAATCAAGGCCTGATTACCATCACGCAGATCCACACTGCACCATTGAGGGGCTTGCTGAATTGTATTATTCGGCCACTGTCTCTGTGACATATTTACAGGCTTAAACGCCTGGTATTTTTTATGGTTGAACTTTGAATTGTGCGTACTCATTGTCGGCAATCCTTATATTGGCCTTAGAAAAAAGAACTTAACTGTTTTTTAGTATATACAAAAACCATTGATATTAGATTGTTTTTTTTACATAAAATTAGCAAATAAAGCAATTAATAACCAACATAATTACAATATAAGAAATATTATGCTATATTATTAAAATGAAGTTAAATAAAATAGATTATCATATTCTGGATGAAATCCAGAAAAATGCCCGCATCACCAATCTGGACTTGTCTAATAAAATTGGCCTGTCACCTTCTCCCTGTCTGAGACGAGTAAAACAACTGGAAGAAGCGGGATTTATTGATGAATACGTAGCCCGGCTCAATGAACACAAATTACAGCTTAAACTCATGGCCTTAATACAAATCAGCATGGACAGGCATACACCGGAACGATTTGAAAATTTTGAAGCAATAGTCAAACAATATGAAGAGGTACTGGAATGCTATTTAATCACGGGTCAAAGTTCTGATTATTTATTGAAGGTCATTGTCCCGGATATGGAATATTATCAGGATTTTTTACTGGGCCGACTAACAAGGATTGAGGGGGTGACAGGAGTGCAGTCAAGCTTTGTAATGCGCAAGGTGGTTGATAAAACCGCTTTACCTCTGGGGCATCTATAATTGATACTGCCGGAGCATGCCCCGGCAGTAGTGTTAGAACAAATTATTTTAAGGAATTAAAAGCCGCTGTAAAGCCACTTAAAGAAATAGGAATTTCTATCACCTTTTTCTTAGCCGCAGCAAATTTCACACTGCCTTTTGTGCCGTTTTTCATCGATTTAATCACATCCTTATTCAGTTTGACAATTGCGACACAACCATTTTTTACACAAACACTAAAAGGCACTCTAAATGCTTTTGCAGTACCACCTTGAAACTCGATCCCCGGTTGAAGCAAAACACCTAAAGGTAAAGTAATCAAAGCCTGGGCTTCATTTGAATCCGGTGGATACCCAATGGCAACCTGCATTACAACTTTCTTTTTATCATTGGTTACATTTTGAAAAATATTACAGATTTCTTTTTTTATCTGGGGCAGTGTTTCACAAACAACCGTCCAGTTTTTAAATTTTGCACCATGTTTAGGTTTTGCCTGGACATTACTAACCAAAGCAAAACTGAGCAGCGTGATAAAAAGCAAAACTGTACGTAAAATTGAAGTAGGTGTCATTATTTTCTCCTCATTAATAGAATATGACCGATTAAGATGTCGAACAATAATAAAACCGATCGGCAATTCCCTTTTGAATTTTTGATAGAAGCTTATAGATTCTATCACATCAAATTAAAATCACCATGCCATCTGCTGTTTATATGAAAGCCAAATAAAAAAAACCGTTTTGTGTAACCTCAGTTACCACATTATCCTGCTCAATCCATTATAATTAAACGATAATTCTGGAAAATCAGTGATCATAAGGAAAAGATTAATGTGTGTTGCACTGCCATTGGGTCCCTCAGACAATAAATCCCCCTCGAAATTCTGGTTATTTATTCGTTCAACCCCTATGAATATGCTTCTTTTCAGTGCATTCATTCAGTTCATTGCATTTTTGTTCCTTAGCCTGCTGATCCCACAATATTGGCCTGAATTTGCTCTACCCAGCTTTGAAAGCTATCTATTCTACGGCCTTTTCTGGATTTTCCCATTTATTTATTATGCCTTACTAATGAACTTCTATCCTGTTTTGTGCAGGCAAAGTCCGGTTGAATACCTTCAATATGCCGCACTAAACACATTCGGCAATATAAACTTAATCCTCTATTATCTATCCAGTATTTTTTTCAACAATCTGGTTTTAGTTATTTTATTGATTCAATTCTGCACATTAATCTATGCATATAAGCCTATCTGGAGAATGGGTTTCTGGGCTGGTAAAAAGCAGTCAAACTTAGTCCAAGTTGTTAATTTTTCATCCTTTATCATTGCTTTATCACTCTTAATGACTTTGGCAACCTGTTCATATTAAGTTTTCCTGGATAAAAGCATTCACTCTTGATTACTGGCACTTTCGCAAGAGATCAACTCGAATAGGAATAGAAAAATTACCTTGATTCTGTTCATAGGCCTTTTGAAATTTCTGTTTTACTCTGGCATAAAGTTCATCAGAAAGTTGATGATCAGTATGAGTGACCCCAATGACTCTCTGTGCATACTGCTCAAAACTCTCAAAAAGCACTGGCGTATAAAAAAACAACTCCTCTGACAATTCAAAAGCCTTATCATCTATTGCCTTTTTTATTGTATTAAATGCAGCCAGCCTGACAACCTCTTCATCATGAAACAGGCACAAAATATCATTAAACTCTCCATCAAATATCGGTTCAGAAATATAGACCAGCCCCCCGGGCTTTAAAATTCGTTTTATTTCAAGCAGAGCCTGCGCCATCATTTCTACAGGAACATGATGAAATGATTTAAACATCAGAACAATATCAAAGGCATTGTCTTGTACCGGTATTTTTTCACATCCTGACAAAATAAAATCCACGTTAGGTAAATCTTCAATCAGTTGATTTTTCTGGTGTTGAATTGTATCCACTTCCGTTGCAGTAATAACCCGCCCGCTACCTGTCGTAGCAATCAAACGAGTAATACTTGCATCACCACATCCCAGTTCAAGTATTTTTTTATTATCCAGGGATAATACCGCCTCAAAGATCTCAGGCTCTGGACAGGTTTTAACTATTTGTTCTACATTTAATCGCATTCGTGTTTCTGACCTCATAAAAAATCAATCCCAGACCGGAACGGTACTTGCTATACCCAGCACCACTATCAACAAAACAACCAGTACTAAAATAACGGTCGATAAAAATTTATCCATTTTGATTAAATATATCATGATGTATCCTCATTAGCATTAGATCCATTACTGAAAATTAATTTCAGCCCATGCGATAGACTTGTTTCAATGTCAGTGAAACAATTCATCTTAACTGCATGCTGATACTTTATTTCTTATTAAGTTTATATTCTGTTGTCAACTGCCATCCATTTTGTGAAATAGTCACATTTTATATTTTTAGACCTATTTAAGACACAAATTGAACAAGATTTCTTTAAATCCTATTATTTTACGATAAGTATTTTTATCCAAAAAGATGGTCTATCCTTAATTAATTACTCAACACAAACTAAGTTAAATCAATATAATCGTTAATAATATCATTGAAGTGATATTTGATTTCCACTTCAATACCATGAAATGAGAGGTACAAACATGAAAAAGATACTATTGAGCACAACAGCTATTTTGGCAACATTTTCACTAACAGCTAACGCATTTTGGGATGATGGGAATAGCAATACCAACTGGAATAACTCTGGTTATGGAAACATGCAGAATAATGCTAATACCAATGCTTATGGCAATGGCTGGGGTGATGGCTCAGGCGACGCTGACATGGACGGCGACATTGTAATAACCATCAAATCACGAGCTCGTGGACGTGGAAATACCCGAACATATGGCCGTAGCAGCGCTAATGCCTCTGGCCATGGCTACAACAATTACTATAATAATTTACAGGGCTCAGGTTATAACCGTTATGACAATCAAGGTTATGGCTATGCCCCTGGTGCGCCCTCCCCTCAAATAAAAGCAGCTCAAACAAAAGCCGCTCAGATGAAAGCCGCTGAGGTACGTGCTGCACAGGTTAGAGCTGCTCAGATAAAAGCCGCCCAAATGAAAGCGGCAGAGATGAAAGCTGCAGAAATGAAAGCGACCAAAATGAAATAGTTTATTGGTGAGAAAAATATTGAGTAATACTTTTTGTTTCTCTACAATTAACCACTTATTTTATTATCATCTGCTTATTCAGGTTAAAGTATTTAACGAATAAGAGCTCTTTAACTGGTCTTTCTAAAGGGTGTCCATGGAGTCTATGATTATAGTATTCATAGACGATTAATATATTTGGTATGGACATCATTTAGTCACACTGATTTAGCGAGCAAGAAGCTTATAACCAAACAAAAGTTTTCATGCATCAAAATAATTCAAAGCCCAAATTACCTTTTTCCGCTATCTTACTCGATATGGATGGTGTCCTTTTCCACGGTATGAATCCTATTGAGGGTGCCATTGATTTTATGCTTAGCATAGAATATATCCCCCACGTTTTTGTCACTAACAACCCAATAAGATTACCCAAATCAATGGCAGACAAAATGGCTGAGATTGGCTTTAAACGGCCTGCAGAAGAACTCATCATTACCTCTGGTGAAGCAACCGCAGCATGGCTTGCTCAACAAAAACCAAACTTTAGTTTCTTTGCAATTGGTGCCGGCGGTTTACATCAGAGTTTGCAGAAATATGGCTATGAGGATAAAGAAAAAGCAGACTACGTTATTGTTGGAGAAGGTGAAGGATTAGACTATGCCTCATTAACAACCGGTATTAATCTAATTATTAAACAAGGTGCCCAACTCATCAGTACCAATCCTGATACCAGTGTTGATGCATTTTATCGCGGGAAACGCGCCATTTTACCTGGCGCAGGAGCATTAGTCGCACCATTTATTACAGCAACAGGAAAGCAGCCTGTCACTATTGGTAAACCAAAACCTTTACTATATGAAATTGCACTGCAAGAACTACAGGCTCAGGCTAGTGACTGTCTCATGATTGGCGATCGACCTGACACAGACATTGCAGGTGCCCAGCAACTTGGTATTCAAACAGCCTTAGTCCGAACCGGTCGCTTCGCTCCAGGTGAAAAACTACCAGATAATATGCCGGCACCTGACTGGGATGTCGATAATTTGATGCAATTGAAACACCTGTTAGCACTCATTTAATCTTAACAGAAAAACAAGGCTGAATTGCTGTGGTCTAATATGATTTTTCTGTTTCAAAACACAGCTCCCCTCCAACCTTCTTTCACATTATTTCTCACAGGTTGACACTTGCCTTTTACAAATAGTTATGGCCATAATACCCAAAAATATTTAGGGTGATGACCGACCGTGCTCGACCTTAAAGAAGAGCTTCATCTCATCAATCAATGCCAGGTCATTCATACACAAGAAATCCAGCAGTTCTTCGCTAGCCTCTGATTGCTTTTGAGTAATCAAAAATAACCTGTTCATAGCAGGTGTTACTAAGTACACGTTACGAGTTACCTTAATAATAATATTCACAAAAAGACAGGGGTGTAGTGGTACAGAGGTACTTCAATTGTGCATATGCTCTTTGGCATTGGGCTTAAATGTTATACATGGACTATCACTTAAATAGGAGAGAATCATGAAATGTCTTGTCTTTGCGCCAGGAATCATGGGCTCCGGACTGAGGAATGCACAGGGTTCTGTCTGGCCGCCAACAGCTTGGGAGGCAGTTTTTGGGTATAAGCGGATAAAGGATCTTCTCGCAAACAATCTGCAGCCAACAGTTCCCATCAGAAGTGTAGGGCCTATGGGTGTATACCAAACCTTACTAGATGACATTAATATCTGTGGATATTCCACAGGAAATAACAACAAACGCTTTCTTCCATTTCCATATGACTGGCGGCAGCCGAATTCGACATCCGCCAACCAATTAGCCGATCTCCTGGATACAATGTTTGCAGATCCCCCCGAGGATCTTAGTATTACCTTTCTCGGCCACTCGATGGGTGGACTTGTAATGCGTTATCTGCTTGAATCTGGAAAGTATGACAGTCGTTCCTGGTTCCAGAATATTACGCAACTGATCACCTTAGGAACCCCACACTTCGGTGCCTCTCTAGCCCTTTTTCGTTTACGTGGAACCGATAAATCAGTGGGTCTATCAGGATCGGACATCAAACGATTGGCCAATGCGCCGGGCTATTCCTCGGCATTCGAATTAGTCCCTCCTAGCCTGACGGCATTAACCACGAAACAAGCATCACCTGGTAATCTACCCTCTGCAATGGATCCCTTCGACACTCAGATCGCCAACCGGCTAAAAATGAACCCGCAAAACATCACTCTAGCACGCGACTTTTGGTCAGCACTTGATCTTGCCAGACAGCCCGATCACATTGAGTATTTCTTTATCGTTGGTTCCTCGTTAAAGACCAATATCCGAAACGAATGGATTAATGCTTCTCAAGATCCTCTTCCCATCGTACGGAAATCTGCTGGAGACGGAACCGTACCCATTTCCAGCGCCTGTGTCGCAGGGATTCCTCACCTGTTCTCTCAGAAAAAACACAGTACTATTTTCACGGATCGTAAGGTGCGTGAATATCTTTACCGATTCCTTGATGCACCTGCCAACGTTCATCCTCAGGCAGCCGGTCAAATCGCTGACGTCGGAGCCCCCGATGCGATAGGAATTAGCGTGAATCAGGAAGTCTACGATCCAGGCGAAGAAATTGAGGTTGTCATTAGTTTCAACCAGGATGTGACAGACCCGTTTGAAAATTTTGAATTAATTACAATTGATTTAAATACCGGAGAGAGAGATCCACAAAGAGATCCAATTGCAATTAATATTAGGCTGAGAGGTGTAACTGTCAGCTTGTTCAGTTTCTCGATCACAGACAATCTTAAACCCGGTCTTTACGAGTTGCGTTGCCAGAGGACAATCGACGATCCAGAGCCAACCACCTTCTACATCAGGGAGACGTCTCATGGAGATTGAGGCATTACGTCTGGCGATTCTCTCCTGGGCTCGCAACAATGGTATTCTCTCTGAGAACGTTCCGTTTGAAATGGTAGGCGACATTAACCTGGTTCCTTTTGAAGGTGTGATGGCTGAATACTTTCGGACGAGAAAAATTGTGCGCGTCGAGGTTGAACATCGCCGTATTTCTATTTTTTCCAGATTGCCGATTGCCATCACCAAAAAAAAAGCGCTTAAAAAAAGTTTTGAGGATGCCTATGGACACCATAGGTATGAACTCACGATTGATTCATCCAAGCCTTTCAAGGTAGACCAAGCTGTACAGGCCTATGGGAAATTTGAACCACTGCGTATGCACAAAAAGGCGATTTGTTGTGGCTCGTCTATTGGATTAGGGAACCAGAGAAATGCAGGAACGCTGACGGCACTCGCAAGGGGTGAGAATGACAGTATATTTGGATTGTCCTGCAATCATATTGTCGGGGGCTGCAGCATTGCTCAACCCGGAACGCCTATTGTGTCACCGGGTATTCAAGACGTGAGCGTGGAGAATAATGATATTTTTGTAATTGGCGATTATATGCGTCCAGCACAAATGGCACAGGGCCTTCCCAGTGTAACACAATTTCATAAGAATCGAGATTTAGCTTGTTTTGAAATTCGAAAAAATGCCAAAATAACATCTCTGCAAGGATCGGGTAAGAATGCTTATGATACACCAATAACTTTTGCCAAACCGGTGGTCGGATTGCCTGTAAAAAAATGGGGTAGATCAACAGGCCTAACTCATGGTGAAATTACATATGTTGGAAAAAGCAAGCGGCCTGAGCCTATCGACTACAACGTTACCTGTTATTATGGCCCAATGAATTCACAGACCTTTAAAGGCACTGTCTATTACGACGAAGTCTACGAAATCAACCCAATTGGACCACCATTTTCTCTTGGTGGTGACTCGGGGGCACTTGTTGTTACAGACAATCCTGAGCAACCTGAAAAAATTGTCGGTATCGTCATCGCTGGCGGAAAAAATAAAAGTGTCGTACTTCCACTTAAAGTGGCTTTAAATGAATTAAAGCTTAAGCTAATCTCTGGATATAACGTATAGGTATGCTTTCAACTCGAAGCTATAGCCCATTCTTTAGTGAGGAATTATTCTCTAAATCAATAATAACTAATCCTGCACGAGGATTACAGAGGCTCAACAATGTGAACAGATAATACAACATGCAGGTATCGACTGGACTATTATTCGTTCGAGCTGGTTCTGCCAGAATTTCAACGAAGGTTTTATGCATGACATGATACTCTCAGGTGAGGCAGCTCTCCCTGCTGGTTCTGTAAAGGCATACCAGAGGATATGATCGATCTAATGAATTACCTTTTTATCACCGTTCTTGATGGCCGTAATGAGAAACTTACTGATGGTATTCAGCGTGCATTAGGTCGACAGCCAGGCGATTTATGCTGTTAAAAACACTTAAATATACAAAGTTATTATTTTCAAATTCTTGCTGATGAGTTTTAAGAGACTTTGCGCTTAAGTAATCTTTTACATGATGCTGCATATTCATTTTACAAAATTCAGTTAATTGTATGAATTCTGAGTTTTTCACAATAACCATTAATATTTTCTTTTACCTCTAACGCTTAAAATAACGTGACGCGCCGTATACAGTCTGAAGTTACTTTACTGGATATTTCATTTAGTGCAGAAACAAAAGAGGACATTAATGTGTTTTCACCTTGACCAAATTGATTATTGATAAGAACTCTGCATTCTTCTTTTGTTTTTGGAGTATGTTCTTATTCTTACCCCATCCACTCAGTTTCACTTTCATCAATATATTTATAACCAAGATGTACTTGCAACTCAATAAAACTAATATATCCTTATAAATCAAAAATATACAATTTAGTTAGATTCGATTATGTCACAGTTCAGAACACTGCAATTAACTTATTTTCTAGTTGAACTCGCTCTTACCGGTATATTTACTATCACGAAAGAAGAATCATCTGTGTAAAAGCTTGCATCAAAATGCTGGCACAAAGAAAGCATGTGTTTGTTAATTGGTAAAACATAGCCTATCAGTTTTTCCAGATGATTATTTCTAGCTGTTTTGAGTAACTGTTTTAGAAGTTCATAACCAATACCTTGCCCTTGAAACTCATCCACTATTGTTAAAGCGAATTCAGCCACATTATTTTTATCTTGTAATTTGAAGTAACGAGCTAAACCAATCCCTCTTTCTTTGTCATCAGTACCAATTAATGCACACCAGGCTACTCTGTCTTTGCCATCAAGATCGACTAAATAATCTAGTTGCTCATCAGTCAGACTATTTATTGGTGAGGCGAAACGTAGCCAGCGAGATTGAATAGACATATTATCAAGTGCATCTGTAATCTGTTCCTTTAAAAACTCAGGTGAATGCTGTGTTCCTGATTCTACGCACAACTGTATTTGGTAAGGTGTATCATTTTTCATAAACAACTTTATTATTGAATTTTGCATGTTCAGTTCGTCCGCATTAAACAGGTAAAATAAATATCATAGAACAGAGCAAAGAGTACTGATACTACGAGTAATGTCAGCAGTGTAGCAAAGTCCAGACCAAACATTATCGTTACAGCCAAGGGTTGAAAAACACATAACTCAATAATGGAACTATTGTAAAAAAGGTGTATTAATCGTTGCATTTTACTACTCCATTTATAAAAGCCCATTTTTTAATAAAAGATAGAGTTGTAAATTGTTCGATAGTCTCATTGAAACATCTGATAATTTTAACCTAGATAAAATTGTTGCATCCGGAAATTTTGATTATACAGATATTGAAAATAAAAAATATAGAGATAAATCAGGGTTGTTTGATGATTTGCTCCAGTAAAAAAACCTACTTTTCATGAAATACGGGCCCTGGGCGGCGATATTTATGATAAGAAATATGGCAAACAATTCACGCAGGCACTTTTTGGCCATACAACCGAAAAAATGACTGCTCACTATCTTGACGGGCATGAAGAGTGGACTGAAATTAATATAAAATAGAATATTGTACTAAATTGGTTTTGCTAAAGTTTTGCTAAAATTTTGTTTATAGAGTTTTTCTAATATTACAAAACCGTTGCTGAATATGGTCGGGACAGAAAGATTCGAACTTTCGACCCCCAGCACCCCATACTGATTCGAATACTACTCATAACCGCTCACAACCCCTCATTTTCACCCTTCCAACCCTTGCTATTATTGGCTTTTAGCCTTATCATTCAATTGTGAGTGTTTTTAACCGCTCATAGCAATTCACGACAAAAGTTTAACCCAACGTTTAACCTGGTTAAACAAAATAGCATTATCCAGGTTGGGTGCAACCGACCTGGATAACTAAACAAATTAATCAATGAGGTGATTAAAATGTCTACAAATAAGCCTATCACATTTTCCAGTGATGCTGGAATCAAAAGACTCCCTACCAGGGAAAAAAGATACGAAGCAAAAGATACAGGCAGTAAAGGTCTGCGCGTTCGTGTTTCTCCCAATGGTGTAAAAAGTTTTATCTGGAGATTTAGAAAATCCGACGGCAAAGCGGCTGCAGTCACTATCGGTAAATATCCAGAAGTATCTTTGAAAGACGCCAGGATCAAACTATTAGAATTAATTGATCAACACTCGACTGGCGAATTAGATAAAAAACAGGATGGCACAACTACATTAGCTGATTTATGTGATCTCTTTTACGATGTTCGTATCAAACCATTAAGACGGCCTGATGTTGTAAAGCAGCGCCTGGAAGCTGATGTTAAAGCCCCTTTTGGCAGTATCAAGCTATCCAAATTATCAACTGATGATGTTATCAACATTATTAAAAAAATTACTGGCAGAGGCGCACACGTCCACGCAGGAAAAGTATTTTCTGATCTAAAATCAATGTTTGTTTTTGCTAAAGGCAGAAAGTTAATTGAAGAAAATCCTGCTGAATCTTTAACAAAAATTGATATTGGTATTCGTGATAATAATAAAAGTAATAAAAAACGTGTTTTATCAATGGATGAAATAACAACATTTTTTCAGGTTCTGGATGATCATAAAAGAATGTCAATTGTTGTTAAAACTGCACTAAAATTTTTAACTTATATTCCAGTTCGTTCTGGTGAATTAATTCAATCTGATTGGTCTGAATTTGATTTTGATAGCAACATCTGGACTATTCCTGCATCACATTCAAAGACTGGCGAAAGCTGGCAAGTGGCATTGCCTGAAACAGCAATAGAATTACTTTTAAGCCTGCCTGCTGATAAGGATGGTAATCGCACAGGCAAAGTATTAAATGTTGCAGATAAAACCCTGTCACGTGCATTAAAACGCTTATTTGAAGGCAAAGAACCTGCACTAACAATGGAAGCATTCACACCACATGATTTAAGGCGCACCACCCGATCCCATTTATCAAGATTAGATGTAAAGATTGAAATTGCAGAAAAATGTTTGAATCATAGCCTGAATAAATTTAATGAAGTTATGGAAGTTTATAACCAATATAATTACCTGGATGAAAGATTGGCAGCACTGCAGCTATGGGAAAAGGAATTAAATAAACAATTATAGTATGTGTGCTTAACTATCTAATTTATAAAAGTATTTGACACCTTTTAACCATCTATGCTTAAATATCCTTACTCAAGGCACGGATTGCCACTCTGAGTTCGAGCAGCTAAAAGCCGTTTGATAAATTGAAAATTGCGAAATTGAAAATTGGTTTTACTCTTTCGCTTGTCAATTTATCAAACGGCTTTTTTATTGCCTAAAATAAATTCCCAAGCCTCTATTCATTTTTAAAGAGGTAAATCTTATGACTACCGTCATTAATTGTCCTGAACTTCCAGAAGTTCGGGTTCGCATCAATTCAACTCAAGCCGCTAAACTTCGAGGCTGTTCCCTTTCCACTCTAAATAGAGAAATTTTAGAGAACAAACTACCTACGCCCCATTATATTGAACGAAAAAAATTCTGGTATTTGGATGAATTTGAAGCGTGTATTACAAAACGGATCATTGCAGAAAGTACACAGAAAAAAGAAACATTAATTGGTGGGGAGGCTGCATAGTGGAAAATTCTATTAAAGCGGTGGCCAGCGAAGCCACCACAACCGCAGCAGACATTGATAATTGTACAGTAAACTATGAGTTTTTGCTATCAGGCTCTTTACGTGATCACATTCGCGAACGTCTGAATTTAAGTAAGCGTGCTGCACAAGCTGACATTACTGAAGCTAAAGCGCAATTAGGATTCGGTCGAGTGTTGAAACCTGAAGAATCCATAGAAGTTTACCAATACATTGAATCAAAAGTGAGTAATAAAAATGACGACTCGAACGTATCAACAGCCAGTGGAACTGATAGCACACGACATAGCAGTGAAATCGGGACTGCCGACGGAATGTCCGCCCGAAAAATACCTGAACGCGAAACTAAATCGGCACCAACGCAGAATGGTGATGCGACTGGAAAGGCGGATGGAAAAGCAGTTGAAAAAGTAAAGCCTGCTTTAAAAATTGTCGGTGATAATGACAATCACCCTTTGAAATTATCTGAAGGTGCAACGGTAAAAAGCGGTGATCTTTTTGATTTAAATACTACCTGGTATGAATTAAAGCAAAGACTGGCATCACCTGAAATTGGTACTAAAGACGGTTTGTATTTTGTACGCGGTTACTGTGAAAATGATCATCGTACTAATGAAACTTTGACTGACACCAGTCTGTGTATTATTGATGGTGATGGACGTATTGATATTGAAACAGGTGAAATCATTTCTGGCGCACCTGATATTAATTTGGTCAAAGCATTTCTTGATAAACAAGGCTGGGAATACGCCTTATACACATCGTACAGCCATAATTTGCCCAATAAAGGTTCACGTTATCGAATAGTATTACCCTTATCCGAAACGGTTAAAACGGCTGATATTGATGCAATAACTAATTATGTGTTTCACATATTAAATGATGCAGGCATTTATATTGATTATTCAAAAGAATCTGCAGTACCAGCACAACCCTGGTATTTTCCAAGATGTTCAGAAGATCGTATTAATGATTTCAGATTTTTTGAAGGTCCTGGTCAATTATTCGATGTTCAAACGGCAAAAGACTGGCAAGCTGAACAACCAGTCGATGAAACAATTCGCTCTGCACCTGCAATGACACCCGCTATTGTTGATCCTAAAACACCGATAGGATTCTTTAATACTACACATCCGATTAGCGAATTACTTTTTTCTCATGGATATAAATTTATAAGTAAAACTTCTGTTAATGGTGAAGTAATCAGTCGTTATTTATCGCCACATTCAACGACTAACCAGGCTGGTGTAATACACTTTTCGGAATCGAATCGTGTTTTTAGTCACGGCACTTCTGATCCTTTGGCAAATGTTCACGCGCACGATGCATTTTCAGTTGAAGCGGTATTATCACACGATGGTGATCAGTCTGTTTTGTTGGAATTAGTCATGCCAGACTTTCAGCAATTCCAGAAAGAACTAAAAGTGTATGAACTTAAACTTCAAATTGACAATCTATTTTCAGGACTACCTGTTGAAAAAATAGATGAAATTGAAAAAGTCATCGGTCAAAGTGATGCCGCTTATTCTATGAATCGTAAAGTACAGGCCAAAACACTCGGCATTGGCGTAACCAGTCTGGATAAATTACGCAAAGACTGGTTGAAACTGACGACTGAAAAGCAGGCAACCGAAACAGCAGAAGTTGTCACTATTGATCAAGCACCAGGAACTATTGCGGCATCAGTCATTAAAGTGGTGAAAGATGTTGCTACTCTTTTTCACGACAGTGAAGAAACTTGCTATGCACATATCAGTATTAAAGGTCACGAAGAAACTTACAAAATTAAAAGTGAAAGTTTCAAAAAGTTCATTAATCACGTCGCATATAAAACCCTGAACACCGTGCTGGATTCTTCTGGCGTTAAAACCGTTATGGAAGGGCTTTCAGCAGGCGCGTTATTTGATGGTGAATGTCACGAAGTCAATATCCGTGTAGCCAAGAAAGGCGATAACTATTACCTTGATATGTGCGACCAAGACTGGCGAGTAATTGAAATTATTCCTGGTGTTGGGTATCAGATCATAACTGAATCACCAGTCTATTTTATTCGCACTAAAACAATGAAACCTCTACCCGAACCTGAACAAGGTAACCTAAATACTCTTTGGAAGTTTGTCCCCATTACCGACAAAGAAGATCAAATTCGATGGGTAACAAACATTCTGGATGCTTTAAGACCAGATACTGTTTATCCCATTGGAGCACATTCAGGTCCAGAAGGTTCTGGAAAAACCTCCACTTTAAAGCTGGCTAAATCAATTATTGATCCTTCTGGTTTGGAATCTCGCAGTACACCAGGCAGTGTACGAGACTTTGTTGTCGGTGCAGTTAATTCTCACATTATGGCATTCGAAAATATGTCTACCCTGTCTAATGCCTTGTCTGATGCAATATGTCGAACAGCAACAGGTTCTGGCAGTGCAGAAAGAACACTGTACGACAATTTAGAAGAAACAATTGCAGTGTATAAAAAACCTGTCTTTTTTGAAGGCATTTCATTTGTTATGCAAAATGCAGACATTATTGATCGTGCTGTTCATTTTGATATTCCCAAACTCGACATTCATATCAGTGAAACCCGATACAAAGCCGACTTGGCAAAAGTCAGGGGACAAATTCTTGGCGCTATTTTAGATCTGTTTAGTGATGCCCTAGCCATTGTTGATGATGTTGAAATTGCAGCAGATGTCAGACTGGTTGATTTTGCTCGCCTCGGTCAGGCTGTTTACCAGGTGCGGAACATTGAAGGTGATTTCAGTGTTCATTTGGATGCACACCAGAAACATTTACGGTTCCGTGCAATGGAAGGTTCCCCCGTCATCGGTAAGCTGCTGCAATGGTTGGCTAAACGTACCGACTCTGAAGGTAAGCCAGTCTATGAATGGGAAGGCGCACCAGGTGAGCTACTTGATAACCTGCGACTGGGTAACAAGTGGAGCAGTCAATATCCACAGTCTGGAAAAGGTATGGCTGAAAAATTAAAACGTTTTCAGAAAACCTTGGCTTGTATGAATGTTCATTTGGAAGAACTTCACATACACACTTCAGCAGGAAATCTGTATCGCATAACCTGGGATGCATCCCTGCTATGTTCAGGCCCTGTTTGGTTTAATGATTTAACTAAAAACTAAGGTGGCACACCCACAACAAGTTCATAAGTTGTAGTACTTTTTTTTTCTTCGAGTTCCAAAAAAGTTTACCCATATTAAGTTCATGTTCATAAAACATATGAACTTAATATGGAAGTCCATAACAAGTTCACAAGTTAATGAACATGAACTTAATATGGGGAAACTTTTATAGATTTGAAAATAAAAAAAGACTACAAGTTGTGAACTTGTTATGGATGGGCAACACACCTGAACTTTATGAACTTAATATGGATTAGGTTTTTAATAAAAATTAATTTAGTAGGAATAATAAAATGAATGAATTTCACGTAGGGATTTGTATTGACCCTTCAAAAAAATACACCGCTCACACTAATGAGGAAATTATGCAGGCGGCTGGAATACTAGCGGTCTGGGCAACAGACCAGTTACACAAAGACTTATCTCTTAGGGAAGTATTTGATATGGAATACCAGTTTCCAATCATAGACCATTTTGATTTAAGTGATCCCCTTGACCCAAAATATTTTGGTCCTGGATTTGAGCAGGCTAAAATTGACAACGATGGTGTATTTAAATTTCCAAGGGATCCTGATGTTCACCCACTTCTAGCACTTAGACGGGAATTTGATGATGGTGCAGAAGTTGCCTACATCTACCCCAACAGCTACATAGGTATAAATCAGATAGACGGTCACACTTCTTTTATCTGCTTAGATTAAACCCAACAGCCAGTCTTTCATCAGACTGGCATCAAAAACAGGAAAATATTATGAACACCCAGGCAGTGCGCAAAGCAGAAGAAAGGATAGTTGTTCTTAATGCAGCAGCGCAAACAATTAAAGGTATTGTAGTTAAGATGCAAAACGATACGAAGAAAAAGAAATCAAAAGCACAATTAATTTTATCCAGCGAATCCAATGAATGGTACACACCACCAAATTTTATGTCATTGGTTTACCAGGTAATGGTCGTTGACCTTGATCCGTGCAGTAATGCCGCCCGTCAGGTTGTTGCACGTAAGCATTATGTAGGGGCTAATAACCAAGATGGTCTGCTGCTACCGTGGAATGGATCAATCTTTATGAATCCTCCTTATGGCGGCAAGACTGGTATCTGGTGTGATAAGTTGATTAAAGAAGATCCTGAAGAATCTATTGTCCTTATCAAAGCCGCAACGGATACCGGATATTTTCATAAAATGGCTGGGTATGCTGATTGCTATCTGCTGCGTAAGGGTCGCATTCAATTTATTCCATCAGAAGAGCAGAAAGAGAAATGGAGTGTGACTGATGATCTTTTAATTGACCAAGGTAAAAAACCAAAGACCCACGGATCCACTATTGCCAATGTTGTTTTTTATAAAGGTGAAAACGCAGATCAATTTATTAAAGTGTTCGGGCAATATGGATTAGTAGTAGACAATCGCTAATGATATTCAACAGCCAGTCTCTTAACAAAAGACTGGCATCAAAAACAGGAAAAACAGTATGCCTGCAATTAAATCAGTAAAAGCAAAATTAGTGACCAGGAAAATTACTTTTCTTCTTCAAGGTGAAATAACACCAGAACGAAAATTATTATTGGCAATAATAACGAATGCTGTTTACGATTTATTTGCAGATAACAGTGGTACACCAAGCGCTATCAGCTTCTTTTCATCAGACTGGTTTAAAGATACCTGTTATCTATTAGACATCACACCAGAAGGCGTGAACCGCATCATAAGCACCATTTACTTTTCCACTGACAACACATTCAAAAAGGCATCATAACAATGAATACTTTTCCAGAACCTGAAGATAATTTAAAACAATTATCAGAATTAGATATTAAGAAAATAATGTACAGCCAGGATTTAGCAGCCTACATTCGGATCAGGCAGGCAACAGTTCATCCGAGCCAAGAAAGAATAAACGAAATTTCAAAAGCAGTTAATGATCTGCAAATAATATTACTTAATGAATTTGCAGTACCGCCCTTTCAATTATTCAATATCTGCAATTCTACTGGAAGTACAGTAAAAGAGATTTTAGAAACGACTATTTCATCAGATCCCAGTTTTAAATAACGCCAAACCCTATGCTATACTTGAATTATGTACATTTATCATAATTTGAGGTAGCACCCTATGACAGCCGCGACTAACATGACACCAGACTTGTCACCAGAGTTAAAAGAAAAGCAGGAAAAGTATAATTATTTATCAGAAAAATTAGATAATTTATTAAAAACAAATGCATTAGTGGTAGAAACTTTTGTTTTTGAGGTTGCCAATGCTGATCTGTATGCCACTCAAGAAGATCAATTATTCGATACAATCCGCATAGCAAAAAAGTCACGGGATAAAAAGCGGATCCGTAATCTATGCACTGAATTTAAGAACGATAGAATCAGGCAAGCGGTACAAGGTACGGATGCAATAACCGCCTTACAAAACTCTCTCACACAAGCCCCTACTGAAGCATTAACACTTGGACAGGTGAATAGTCATTTAGACAATCGCGGTCTGTGTACAAGCCTTCCTGCAATTCTGGGCCGATACGCTTTTCTGATCAATGTGGATATGTTTTACGATGCTTTGCAAGATACCTACATCAGACCAAAATCCTTTGACCGAGCC
This sequence comes from Gammaproteobacteria bacterium, assembly GCA_016744375.1. GTDB lineage: Bacteria > Pseudomonadota > Gammaproteobacteria > GRL18 > GRL18 > GRL18. Next base: position 9,870 of record JADGEM010000047.1, on the reverse strand, counting down.
TATCAACATTTAATGCAACAATGTCGTGCATCAGACTGGCTAATGTCTCAAAAGAACGCTGCCAAACTAGCAGGCACTATTTATTTACCTGGCGATCCGAACCTGCAAGTTAAGTACAAAGGTAAAGCGTTATTGAATACCTGGCGCAAACCATTAAGCTATTTACCTAAAACGGCAAGTGATAAAGAGACATCGCCCTGGCTTGATCATATGAAATGGCTATTGCCTGATGATAAAGAAAGAAATCACATTTTTGATTGGATGGCGCACAAGCTGCAGTACCGAGATGTAAAAATAAATCACGCTCTATTATTTGCAGGCGCACCACGAATTGGAAAAGATGCAGCACTGCAGCCGCTTCGCTTTGGTATTGGTTCCGACAACATCAGTGAGCCAACACATTCAGAAGTGAATGAAAAATACCAGGACTGGCTTAAAGATGTTGAACTGGTCATTATCCACGAAGTAAAAAAGAACAAAGACTGGGCATCTTTTGAAAATGATATGAAGACTGTTTTAGCTGCACCACCTGAAACACTTAGACTGCGATTATTTAATCAGCCGCGCTATGAACAGCCCAACCGCACCCACGGTATTTTTATGTCCAATTTCCACGACGGTCTATACATCAGTCGGCAAGATGGAAGATATCACTGTACTTGGTGTGAACCGCTTCACCCGCACCCAGAAAAGGACTATTATCAGGTTTTGTATGACTGGCTCAAAGCAGACGGCAATGCAATTACTATACGCTGGTTAATGGACCGAGATATCTCACATTTTGATCCAAAAGAGCCTGCGCCTTTGACTGAATTTAAACTGTCGATGCAGGAATATTCACAGAGTAATATCCAATTAGTTTTACAGACATTGGTCAGGGAATACCAGGGACCCTTTAAGTCAGATATGGTTACAGTCAACGATGTTATGCAATTCATTCGTGATAATGATCTAATGATGCATACCAATGAAAAGCGTATCGGTATAGCGTTTAAAGAAATGGGTGTGCCGTTTCGTATGTGCCGTGAATCTGAGAATGAAGAAGGCAAGCGCCCTACTTTCTTTCTATGGTGTATAAGAAATCACTCGGCCCGTGAAGACCAGTCTGGTCATTTATGGCATCGAAAAGGGAATCAGGATTGGATAAAAGAGTATATGCGACTGAAGCCAGAGCCAGCATAGGTCTGTTTTTGCTGATTTGCTGTGTTCAGATGATAGCTAGCTATTAAGGCAACACAGACAACACATAAGTACATAGTATTGGTATAGAGTAGTGGTAGTAAGGTTTTCAGGGTGTGCAGTGACAGTGTACATTCTTACGACCAAAGCATAGACAGGTAAAGGTATTAGTTGAAAATGTGATGATCTATTCATTATAAAGAGATAAAGGATAAGCAGATAAGCAGATAAGCAGATGAGGGAAACGGTAGCAACACAGATAAGGGAAACGGTAGCAACACAGATAAGGGAAACGGTAGCAATTCACCCGTCTATCCTGCACGCACACCCCCTTTCCCCAGTACCCAGAAACTGCCTTCGGCTTTTAGGTTTCTGGATATCCCCCAAAAGCATGCACTAGCTACAGATGCTAGTGGTCTATATCACTTTAACCATTGGTATCATTACCTTTCAGCCAGACTGACATCATCAGGTTAAACAATTAGGTTAAACTATTCCTGTTTAACCAGGCTATTTGCATTGAATGTCGTTATTGATGCGGTATTACTTACATCATCAGGCATATGTTAATAGTACACCTGGTTCAAGTATTGCTATCTTGCTACCGACATAAACAGGTAATGCCTTGACGGTTTCTCCTGGTCCAAGCATCTAACAACTGAGAAAAAATTTTTATCGGGCCCAAAACAAAACTTTTGGGACGCCGTACCCCGAACCTGGCCAAAGTCCCAGGTCCCAGGGGAGCCCAGCACGGCTAATCCATTATTTGAAACCCTGTCACACTTAATAATACCCGAAACATAGTCACACTTAACTGCTATAATCAAAATATGAAAACATCAGAACCTAAAACCTGTCACTACTGCCAGAAAACATTTATACCTAAAAAACGTAATGATGCCAAAACCTGTAGCGCCCAATGCCGAAAAGCATTATCCAGGCTGAACCAAAAAACACCAGCCAAAACATTACAAGACTGGTTAAGTTAATCCTTTGATAAGATTATGAGAAAACGAATGTCATTTTCTAGCCCTATTTACGTTAAGTTTAAGTTTAATGAAATTGAACATGAGGGAGAATACTTCCCCTATACGTTTGACCCCTTTGGATTTTACGAGACTGAGCGTGAAGATGACGACGAACTAGTCGGTCATATCAGGCCATTTAATATTGAACTCAGAAAAAATATTATTAAAAGAAATGAAAAAATTCATAAAACCTCCTACCAAGAATGGTGCACTAAAGGAGATGTTATAAAAATGGATGCATTTGTTAGTTCTGATGAATTAAGTGTTATTGATAATGCATTGCTTGTGACAGATGTACAAATAGTATCAAGAGATGCTCTAAAAACACCTCTTGATACAGTTAACGACACACGAAGTGAATTACTTAATAGAATGGAGCTTCTGTTAAATAATATAATCAGAGGTAAAAAAAATATCATTCATGAAAAAAAAGTGGAACAAGTTAATATTGATACTGATCTTGATAAGGAGCAAAAAATAAAAAATAGTATTCTAGCTATAATTTTTATTACTGGGGCTGTTTTTGGGTTTCTTGAATCGATTCCACTGGGAATGCTTTGGATTATTTCTGGTGCATACATTTACGAACTACAAAAGCAAACCAAGCCTCTCACTAAACAGAAATATATATACACTCTAGAGCGGATAATTGAAGCTCAAGAAAGTGAGCTCGAAACTTCAGAGCGTGATTTGAGTGTACTCAAAAATATACAGTTAAAAATAATATAAAAAACTATTGCATTAATTCCCGATACTCTAACCAGATAGCCATTTTCTCAACAATAGAATTATGATGGATTCGGTGCCAGTAGTTAAACTGTTCCCGAATCCGATCCTTTTTCGCCAGATTATAAGCCCGGGCATAAATTTGTTTATCACCAAGACTGGCCAACTCAGCATCACTACCAGTCAATTCAAATGCAAAACGATAAGCATCAACGTAGTAATACTGACCAAAGAAAGCATGGCGCATCGCCAACTCTCTTGCATACATCCTTTCACGAAGACTGGTTACATAATTAAACTTATAAGGCGCATCACTAAAAGAAACCACATTATCAGCCGTCATAATCGATACCTTTCTTATCATTGCCATTATTGATTTGAATATTATTAGTTACTGCTTCAGTCGAACGATTAGAATCTAAACTCAATCGGATATTAACAGCGCCGGCATTTTTATTTTTTTCATCTAAGTTCTTAATATCGGACAATTTACTCAATGCCTGCATTTTATTGTGTAATTTCAGTTCAACAAAATCACCATCTCTTGTAGTACCACTTTTGATCTCACTCACACAAGCGGCTGCGTGATCAGGTAATGCGTGAACATCTTTCATTCGTCGCGTGCCTGGTATAAAAAAATCACGCGGATCACTAAATGCAATACTAGCCAATTCAGACATAATTCTTTCAGTGGTAACATTCATCTTTGCGGACATTAACTTTTTCATCCACTGGAAACGCTCATCGCCTCGCTCTGTTCCAACCAGGTAAACCGCTTTGCTCCTAATCTCTTTACCTGATAAACCATTACAGGCATCACCAAAAGCGATCTGATAGCTCTTTTCTAAATCACCAGACAAGGCGAATTGTTGAATAAAATTTTCTTCCTGCATTGTACATAAATGTTGAAAGTTTGGTTGTTGCATCAATTCAATGGCACGCAGCTGATCAGCATCATCCCAATCAATTGCAATATTTTGATCTATTTTCTTACTTCGCATGCATCACCTTTAATATAAAACCATTAAAATCAGCCAAAATTCGGCAAGCAATCACACCAACCCCTTTGAGATAACCCCTTAAAACGCAGCACAGAAACACTATTTTCAGTGATAAAGACCGAAATCAGTCATTGCTGGCAGTATTGGCCAGTCGAGCGACTGAGTGCCTTTCGTGTCATAACTGCATTCAATCACTAAACCCGAACCACTCACCAGGTGAACGCCTTGAAGATAGTTGCATACACTGGAACCTGAACCGCTGGTGCAAGCCTGGCTATAATAATCTTCAAGGTATTGGTTCACTTGATCGTGACTTATTTTTTCCCACTGCTTTAAAAATTTAGGGCATTGTCCAAAACGCGGGGAGTAACCATTACTCCCTTTGTAGAAGGCTGAAATTGATTTGTTCACCCCGTTTTACCTTTATGTATTTTCAATAAAACACATTTGCTGCAATTCGCTGTGCTATGCCTTGCCAATTGAAATTTCACACAATCAGTGCAAATTTTATATTGCTTTTCTTGCAACATTTTTTGAATTTCCGAACTGGGTTCAGGCAGCTGGTGGTAAGTCATCTGGATCGTCCCACTTGGAAAATTCATCGTTCATCGCTTTCTGGCGTGCCTGGAAGCGTTCATTGCCTTCAGCGCCAAAGTGAAGCTCTTTATTCTTAGCGATGCTTTCTGCAGTGGCTTCGACATTAGGATCAAAGCTGGAACCATCGGGGTATCGAGTAACGGGTTCCGGGGTATCAGTGTTTGATAATTCACTGCGTAAAGCGTTCAATGCCAAATTTAGACCAACGGCACTTTTATGATGCTGGTTTGAAACCTTCATCGTGTCGCTGGCTCTCAACTCTTTGATCATCGCTTCAACTTGGCCAGGTGTTGAAACACCGTTGATTTGTTCCTGGACCATAGAAAGTTCACGTTGATTAAGTGAAAGTGGTGAAAGTAATTCTTGTAAGTCCATCTTTATTTCTCCAAGCCATTAGATTTATCAAATTCAGCAATGGCCTGGTGAAGGAAATCATCATACGTTTCTTGTGCCACAATATTAAAATTTGAATAGTTACCCCGACTCAGATCAACAATTTCACCCAGCGATCTTGCACCACTTGGCATTGGAATTGAATGGCAATAGGTGATGTGGAACCGTGCAAGTTCACGCATAAACTGTGGGCCAAAGGTTTCCATCTCGGCTTTAGCGATCAAGTTTCGCAAATTTCTTATCAATGCTGCTTTTTTACGGTTTGCATCAGCCAGTTCATTGGTGAGCCTGGGCACGCTATCGGCCATTTGAGCGACTTTATCCTGCAACGATTTAAAGTCTGCCTGTAAATCGTTAAGCGTTGCTCGTGCAACCTCTAAGCGAGATGTCTCAGTCTTAGTTGGTTTTTCGGATGTTTCATTGATGATCACATTATCTTGTAAAATATTTTTTGCATCTTTGATCTGACTTCTCAGTTCAGTGAGTTGAATATCAGGTCTGGAGGCTAGCCATTCTTGTGCTTTTGATAACCGGCCTGCAATAGCTGTTACCTCTTTTCGTAATCGGGATAGTTCAATTTTTTTATCGGCCAGTGTATTTACTGGTTCTTTCATTACTGCTGAGTTCATTCTATGCTGCCTCTTTTGTTAATCGTTCAATGGAATCCAGATAACTTTTCAGCCCTGAAATTCCCTTATGTTTTTGTAATATTTTTGAAAGTAATTGACTGTCGTGACCACGAATAAAATTACCGCCTTTTGAAAATCCGCCACAACCACAATTGCACTTTTTTGGTTTTAATCGCTGTCGCATAGTTCACCTGTTTTTTGATTGGGGTTTAACCTCTTATTAATCACCGTTTAATTATTACCTATAAATGTACAGAAATCAATGTTTACGGGGTTTCGGGGCTGGGTTAAACATCATTTAGCCTGGCGGGTTAAACAATTATTCAATCGTGAAGTTCTTGAATATAGCCCAAACGATCATTGAAATTCTGAAGAAGTTGAAGCAGAAAAGGAAACTGAACAGGAACGCTATAAATTTATGATGTAAGGAAGATGCTTAGAATACTGCCTGGTTAAACAAAAAAGATTAAATTATTTTCAAATGTTTAACCTGTGGTTTAACCGAACGTATTCGGTGTGATTTGGGTATTTTTGATTCGCTGTAAGTGATTGTTTTTAAAAGGAATATGGTCGGGACAGTAGGATTTGAACCTACGACCACCAGCACCCCATGCTGGTGCGCTACCAGGCTGCGCTATGCCCCGAAATCAAGAAGAGAATTTGGAATCAAATACTCTGTTTGAGGCGGACATTATAAACACAGCCTCCCCCCATATCAAGCGGTTTGTGCCCTACTATCATTATATTTAACAGCCTTTCGACTAACTCCAACCATTTTGACTAATCTGAATTAGTCATTTCCCCATTTAAGTTGATAAAAGCTCAAAAAATCTCCTCTAAGAATTATTGTTCTCTTTAGTTTTTAAGGGATTATGAAAGTTTTTTGTGTGGATTTCTGTGTTTAGTTGTGTTTGTTTGTTGTCAGTTGTTGACGCCCTCTAGAAGACCCTCTGAGGACCAGATAATATACCCACCATGAGCAAACAAAAAATCACAACGACATCATTAAAAGCCCTGAGTAATAATACATCTGGCATGCAAAGAATATCAGATACTGAATTATTAGGTTTTTATGCTAGAAAGCGTAAAACAGGAATATATTTTTACCTGGATTACACTATTTCATCAAAGAGAAATACTTTACCCATTGGTCACTACCCGACAAAAACAGCTGAACAGGCTCGAAATATTGTTAAACAATATCTTGGTCGTATTGCGGCAGGTGAGGATATACGTAAAACAATAGATGAGGAAAAACAATTTAATAAGTCAAAAAAAAACTTAACAGTGGAAACTTATATAGAGAATATTTACACAACGACCCAAAACAGGAAAAAAACTGGTCAGGCTACCATCCAATCTATAAAACACCACTTTCAAGATTGGATGAAGAAACCTCTTAATGAAATTAATTCAGATGATGTTTCGATATGGCAGAAAAAAAAGGAAGAAGAAGGACTAAGTTTTAGAGGTATTGAGTGTCCATATGAAAAATTTACAACAATGCTGAATCATGCAGTTTTGAATAAACATATTAAGTCTCATCAATTAAAAAACGTGAAACTAGAAAAACCACATATTACTCAGAGTGTAATTGACTCAAGCAATAAGAGACTAATTCTCACAAAAGGTCAAATATCAGATTTATTTAAAGCATTAGATGCATATCAAGAAATAAAAAGAAGCCAACGCAGAAACAGTCGGAAACACGGAAACCAACATTTACCAAATTTAGATATTGTTGAATACGTGGATTATGTAAAGCCATGGATCCTATTTATGTATTACACAGGGTTCAGAAATGGTGATATCTACGGCTTACATTGGGAGCATATTGATTTTGATAACAAGACAGTTAGAAAAATTATTGAAAAAACAGCACATAAATGCCCCTCCCCTAAAAGTTTTTCTATGTCTGAACCATTAATTAAAGTTTTACGAAAATGGCAAACTCAAATGGGAAACCCAACATCTGGTCTTGTTTTTATAAGCCCTAAAACAAATCGTAGATATAGTAGTAAAGCAATGAGAAAGCCGTGGAAAAAAATTAAAAAACTTGCCAACCTACCAGATAACTTAGACCTATATACTCTCCGTCATAATTTTGCATCATATTTAATAGCTGATGGGGGAGATCTTTTGTCAGTATCAGATGCAATGGGACACGAAGATATTGAGACAACAACTAAATATTACGGCCATTTACAGCCTAATAAAAATAAAGAATTAGTTGATCGATTTGCAACTATGCCCCTTATTACAGAATAAAAAATAGAGATTATTAAAAGTGTATAAAGCACACATGGCAATGTTGCCGTATAAAAAAACTACAGAAAGGAAATAATTAATATGTCATTAGAAAAACCACCAATCATAAAGCCTTGTTTAAAAAAAGGAAAGATAATATGAGTAATTCACCAAAATTAAACTGGTTGGCTGAACGAGCATGTAATATTTTAGAAAAAAATGTTGGTAAAAACTATGCAAATGAAAAGCGTGAACAACTACATGAGGTTGACCGATTTAAGGTAATTATATGGCTAAACAATTTAGACAAAGAAAATTTGAAAGCTCTAGCGAGGCTGTAAAAATAAGTGTGTAACTGCTCATTCTTGTTAACCTATAATAATCAGGTAAAAACTAATGAGCAGAATAATGGATCAAGACAAGTTAAAAGCACTCGCCGAAGAACTCTCTAAAGATATAAAGACACCAGAAGATCTGAGCACATTAAGTGCTCAACTCACCAAGTTGACCGTAGAGGCCGCTCTCAATGCAGAAATGGCCGATCATCTAGGGTATTCCAAGCATGACACAATAGGCAGCACTACAGGCAATAGCCGTAATGGTTATTCCTCTAAGAAGCTTAAAGGTGATCACGGTGAAATTGAACTTCAGACACCTAGAGACAGACATTCCAGTTTTGAGCCTCAGCTCGTCAAAAAAAGACAAACCCGAATCACTGGCATGGACGATCAAATATTGAGTCTTTATGCCAAAGGGATGAGTACACGTGATATTGTCGCCACCTTTGATGAAATGTATGGTGCTGAGATTTCACCTGGCCTTGTTTCTCAGGTGACCAACAGTGTGATGGAGCGAGTTGTAGAGTGGCAAAACAGGCCATTGGATGCGGTTTATCCTATCGTCTACCTTGATTGTATTGTTCTTAAAATTCGACAAGATAAACGAGTGATTAATAAAGCCATTTATCTGGCTTTGGGAATTAACTTAGAAGGCCAGAAAGAATTGCTGGGTCTGTGGATCTCAGAAAATGAAGGGGCTAAGTTCTGGCTCTCTGTCCTTACAGAGCTTCAGAACCGTGGCGTTAAGCATTTTCTTATTGCCTGTGTTGATGGCTTAACAGGCTTCCCTGATGCCATTAATTCGGTCTACCCAGATGCTAAGATTCAGCTTTGCATTGTTCATATGGTACGTAATTCACTTAAGCTTGTTCCCTGGAAAGATTACAAAGCCGTCACTAAAGATTTAAAGTTAATTTATCAATCCATGACTGAGCCAGAAGCCTATTTGGAACTTGAAAGGTTTGCTGAAAAGTGGGATGAAAAATACCCACAAATTAGCCGTTCATGGCAAAAAAACTGGCCGAATCTCATCACACTATTTGATTATCCAGCAGATATACGTAAGGTGATTTACACGACCAATGCCATTGAATCACTCAATAGCGTTATCAGAAAATCAGTTAAAACTCGGAAGTTATTTCCAAGTGATGATGCGGCATTGAAGGTGATTTATTTGGCTATCACTGCAGCCTCTAAAAAATGGACTATGCCAATTAGGAATTGGAAACCAGCGTTGAATCGTTTTATAATCGAGAATGAGGAACAGATAGCTCCTCATATTTAAGAACGGGCAGTTACACAGTTTGTTTTACAGCCTCGCTCTAGCTGAAGAACTTAATATATCTTATAACGATCTCGATATTACTCGAAAAACTGCTTGTTATCTTTAGATGACAACTAAAAATATAACAATCTGAATAAATTTGAGTATGTTCCAATTATATAACATACTCAAACTTCTATTTATTTGTTTCTATGACATTTTATTAAATATTACCCTGTGATTTAACAATTATTTTTTGCATAGTAAGCACACATATCACCAAGGAGGCCCCAAAAACAACTTCTCATACATATTCTTCAACCCCATGATAGCATTGCTATCATATTGAGGAGATGCATTAGTTACTGTACTCAACGACTATGGACTGAAAGTCCATAGGTTGCTACAGGACTGAAAGTCCTTTTACTCAAGAATCATATTACCCGTATCAACATTAGATGGGTTACG
>JADGEM010000103.1 GCA_016744375.1 Gammaproteobacteria bacterium | reverse complement strand
AGCGTTACATGGACGTACTTGCAGCGTCCCCAGATTGTTGCATTAGCTGCCCTTGCAGTCGTTTTATACGCATTTATTTGAACGCCGCCACTTCTTTTTCTCTTGATTTTCGAACAATCAGCGAACTACTGCTTAGGTCGTATTACAGAAACTAACAATATAAATTTTAACCCTATTTAACAGGACAATTATTATTATGACCCGTTCACATGATTTATTTCAGCAAGCTCAAAAAACAATCCCTGGTGGTGTTAACTCACCAGTGAGAGCCTTTAAAGGAGTCGGCGGTGATCCGGTTTATTTCAAGAAAGGTGAAGGTGCCTATCTGTATGATGAAGATAATAATAAATATATCGACTATGTGGCATCCTGGGGGCCAATGATTATGGGTCATGCACATCCTGATGTGGTTAAGGCGGTACAGGATACTGCAGCCAATGGTTTAGGTTTTGGCGCACCCACTCAAATTGAAACCGAAATGGCTGAGCTTGTTTGCCAACTTGTCCCTTCAATTGAGATGGTTCGCATGGTCAGCTCAGGCACAGAAGCCACTATGAGTGCCATTCGTCTAGCTCGTGGGTATACCGGAAGAGATAAAATTGTTAAATTTGAAGGTTGTTATCACGGCCATTCAGATTCTCTGCTGGTCAAAGCAGGCTCTGGTGCACTGACCTTTGGTGTGCCATCATCACCTGGTGTACCGGCCTCTTTGTCAGAACACACAATAACGTTAACCTACAACGACAGTGTTCAAGTTAAAGAAGTCTTTGCTGATATTGGAGATCAGATTGCAGCCATTATTGTTGAGCCCGTTGCTGGAAATATGAATTGTATTCCTCCTGTAGACGGTTTTCTTGAAACATTACGGGAAGTTTGTGATCAATCAGGCACTGTCTTGATTTTTGATGAAGTAATGACCGGCTTTCGTGTTTCAAAAGGTGGAGCACAAACTCACTATGGTATTACACCTGACTTAACGACTCTGGGTAAAGTCATTGGCGGTGGTCTACCTGTAGGAGCTTTTGGCGGCAAGAAAGAAATCATGGAGTACATTTCACCTCTCGGACCAGTTTATCAGGCTGGTACACTGTCAGGTAATCCATTATCAATGGCTGCAGGCATGAAAACTCTCACTCTTGCCTCTCAGGATGGTATCCATGAAAAACTGGATACACTGTCAAAGCGTCTGGTTAACGGCATTATGGGCAAAGCAAAAGAAGCAGGAATTCCCATGACATCTAATCAGGTGGGCGGGATGTTTGGACTTTTCTTTAGTGATGATGAAAAAGTAACAAGCTTTGCACAGGTCACTAAAAGTGATCAGGACCGTTTCAATAAATTTTTTCATGGCATGCTGGACGAGGGAGTCTATCTGGCTCCCTCAGCATTTGAAACAGGGTTTGTTTCAGCGGCTCACAGCAGCGATGATATTGATGCTACTATTGAAGCCGCAGGCAGGGTTTTGAAATCATTGTAAGTTGTTGACTGTCCTCTTTCCCGTGTTGCCCACACGGGAATGCATTCAATTCATTCCAGCTACCCTTAGCGAACACAAATAATTGCTCCGGCATTATCTGCATTTCACTGTCTTTAGTGACCATCGTTATGTCAAATATTTATGAGATTTAACAGGGGCGTCCCACCTCCCGCCCATTGAAAAAAATGAATTAATCCTCATTTTAGTAATAGCATCCAATAGACTTGTTAACATCCCTCCGACGAATACAATGAAAGCACTTGAAATAAAAAATCTTAGAAAAATTTATAAAAATGGCTTTGAAGCATTGAAAGGCATTAATCTCCAAATTGAAGAAGGTGATTTTTTTGCCCTTTTAGGGCCAAATGGCGCCGGGAAGTCGACAATAATCGGCATAATATGTTCTCTTATCAACAAATCATCAGGCCAAGTATCTATCTTAGGACATGATTTAGAGCGAACTCCTCATGAGGCTAAGAAACATTTGGGTGTTGTTCCTCAGGAATTCAATTTTAATGTCTTTGAACCGGTCGAAGAGATATTAGTCAATCAGGCAGGTTATTATGGCGTCAGCCGTTCAGAGGCTTTCAAACGTGCAGAGATTCATTTAAAACAACTGGATTTGTGGGATAAGCGTCATGATATGGCACGTGATCTTTCCGGTGGCATGAAACGTCGCTTAATGATTGCCAGGGCACTGATGCACAACCCTAAAATACTCATACTTGATGAACCTACTGCAGGAGTCGATATTGAAATAAGGCGCAGTATGTGGGCTTTTTTACAACAGATTAATGAGCAGGGAACAACCATTATTTTAACAACACACTATCTTGAGGAAGCTGAACAACTTTGTAAAGATATTGCCATTATCGACCAGGGTGTCATTATAAAAAATTGCGCCATGGGGGAATTGTTATCTGAACTTGATAGTGAATGTCTGGAACTGAATTTAAAGACTGCGATTAATTCACCTCCATCATTAGGTGACTATCCCGTACGCCTAAAAAATCAAACCACACTTGAAGTAGAAATCAGCAAGGGGGAAAGTCTAAACACACTTTTTGAATTACTGACATTTAATAAGATTAATGTCACCAGTATGCGTAATAAGAGCAATCGCCTGGAACAATTATTCCTGAATCTGGTTTCTTCTTCAGAAAGAAATACAGGAGCCTGATTAATGTATTTACAAGAAAACTTTGTCGCATACAAAACCATACTTATTAAGGAAATTTTGCGTTTTTCCAGGATCTGGCTGCAGACAATTATTCCTCCAGCGATTACTATGGGCCTGTATTTTATTATTTTTGGCCAACTGGTTGGCTCTCAACTCTCTGATATTGATGGTTATACCTACATGGATTATATCGTCCCGGGTTTAATTATTATGTCCATCATAAGTAACTCTTATTCTAATGTCGTTTCCTCATTTTATGGCACTAAATTTCATCATCATATTGAAGAATTGCTGGTCTCACCCATTGCTAACCTCACTATTATTGCTGGCTATGTCTCCGGCGGTGTTGCAAGGGGATTAATTGTCGGTATTATTGTCACTTTAGTCTCTTTATTTTTTACTCAGATATCAATTCATAGCTATATCATCACCTTGCTAGTGGCCCTGTTAACAGCAATTCTTTTTTCTCTTGCTGGTTTAATTAATGCTATCTTTGCCAATAGTTTTGATGATATTTCAATTGTGCCTACTTTTATTTTGACACCACTTACTTATTTAGGCGGTGTTTTTTATTCTATAGAAATGCTGCCTGAATTTTGGCAAAATGTCTCATTAGTGAATCCCGTTCTTTATGTGGTTAATGCCTTTCGAATGGGAATGCTGGGCGTGTCTGATGCCAGTTTAAGTGTCGCAATCCTTATTATCATCAGCTTTATTATATTATTGACATCAATATGCTTATGGCTATTGCGTAAGGGTGTTGGTATTAAAAAATAATCTGTAATTTTATAACTGTTGGCTGTAGATGGAAATTATTAATTCGATTGATTTTTCTGAGATTATCAAGCAAAGCCAGTATACCGGACTGATTGTTTTTCTCATTGCTTTTTTAGAAACACTTTTGCTTGTCGGTTTCTTTTTCCCCGGTTCCATGGCATTGGTTGCTATTGGTGGGTTGGTTGCCACAGGATATCTTGATTTATGGCCTACTCTATTTTGGGCTTTCGCTGGTGCAGTGGTTGGTGATAACCTCAGTTTCTGGATTGGCGCTTACTATAAGGAGCCGTTAAAAAAAACCAGACTCTACAAAAAACATCTGGATGCCTTTACCAAAGGCGAAACTTTTTTCCATGACTATGGTATTTATAGTGTCGCAATAGGACGCTTCATTGGCCCCATAAGAGCTGTCATTCCAGCGATTGCAGGTAGTCTAGGTATGTCAGGCCACACTTTTTTCATTGTTAATATCTGTTCTGCACTGGTATGGGCACCCGTTTATATTCTACCGGGCTTTTTCGCGGGCGATCTCTACAATGATGTAAGGCAATACATTCAATTCGATTTATGGAGTTTAGTGTTAATTATATTCTGTACCTTAATTGCCTACTTAATAATTAAATATTCCCGGCATACTAAGAAAAATATTGCTTACATTACATTGCTTCTGGCTTCACTCGTCTCTTTGTCAATGACTCAAGTGAAATTACTCTGACAAGAGGCCAAGACTGAGCATTTCATCATATAACATTGCCAGACGGCTCATGGGCTCATTTAACTCCAATAACTTTTGTTTTTTCTGCATTGCTAACGGTAAAAGCTCACTGAGTCGTGAACCAACCCAGCTCGCATCATCATATTTTTTGGGAAGGGTAATATAGGGATGCTGCAGTGCTGAAAATATTTTTTTCAGAACATTGACCATCGACAAATATTGTTCTGGCAAGATCTGTGCTGCTTCTTGCTCAATTAACTCAACATCAGCAAGCATTAATTGATCACTCTGGACCATATGATTCAACACTTTAAATTTTTGATCACCGATAACAGAAATCCCGAGCAAGCCATCTTTGCGGTGTTCCCAAAATGTAATTTCTACCTGAGTTCCTACCGTATAAATCTCAGGTGCAGTGCCCACTTCACAGCCACTGCGGATTAAACAGATTCCAAAACCACTGCCCGTTTTTTCACATCGAGTCAGCATATCCAGATATCGCGGTTCAAAGACTTTGAGAGCTAAAGCACCCTGTGGGAACAGAATTGATTTTAGAGGGAATAAAGGCAATTTTCTACGCTTCAAAATTATCTCACTATCATTATTGGAATCGTTCATTGCTTCTAACTCATATTATCAGTAAATCAATTATCCCCCCATCGGGGAATTAATGATTGATTAATATTTAAATGATCGAGAATTCTGGCAACCACAAAATCGACCAGCTCCGAAACAGATTGTGGTTGCTGATAAAACCCCGGAGAGGCTGGCATAATCGTCACCCCCATACGGCTGAGTTTTAACATATTCTCAAGGTGGATCGTTGAAAATGGCATTTCCCGAGTTAATAGAATTAATTTTCTTCTTTCTTTTAACATAACATCTGCAGCACGCTCTATTAGATTATTGCTCGCACCCTGTGCTATGGCAGATAAAGTCCCCATGGAACAGGGACAAACTATCATGGCAGTTGAAGGGTTCGAACCGCTGGCAACAGGAGATGTCCATTCCTCTTTACCATAAAAATTTAATAATGACTCCGAAAATTCATTGAGCGCCTCTGAACCTAAAAAGTATTCAAGAAAAAATGCTTTATAATCATTCTCATTATCAGGTAATTGTATATCTAATTCAGTTTTAATAACAACTTTAGCTGCAGAAGAAAGTAACAGGTTTACTTTAACCTGTGATTTAAGAAGATTATCCAATAAATGAATAAAGTAGGGAGCACCAGAGGCACCTGTCACCGCAAGCGTCACAACCTCCTCAGTCTTTTTAATCAGCCCGCCATCTTCTATCAATCGTTAATTCCTCTCATCCTGAGACCATCCAGTAATTTCTGGTGTATACCGCAAAAACCACCATTGCTCATGACTAACAGGTGATCATCTGATTTTGCCTCAGCTAAGATAGCATTTATCATTTGTTTAATATCACTATAACCATGGCCTCTTTTACCTAATAATTCAAGCAAATCAGAGAATTTAGTCTCATTGTCATCAGGTAAGTAGACATAGACACTATCTGCTTGATCCAATGAAGCTGGCAACACTTTATTATGAACCTGCATTTTCATAGTATTTGATCGAGGCTCAAGAATGGCAATAATACGCTGCTTATTACCAACTCTTCTCCTCAAACCATCAATAGTGGTTGAAATTGCTGTTGGATGATGAGCAAAATCATCATAAACAGTGACTTCATTTTCTTTGCCTTTAATTTCCATACGACGTTTTACATTCTTGAATTCAGCCAGAGCTTCAATGGCGTATTTAACAGGTACTCCCACATGCCTCGCTGCAGCAATTGCTACGATAGCATTATTAACATTATGAACACCGAGAAGATCCCAATTTACTATACCCTGAGATTGCCGATTCCAGAAAACTTCAAAGATTGAACCATCGGCCGACTCCATCTCTTTATCTGGTAATTTATGATTTCTATTGAGCAGCTTAACTGACCAACCACTAGTAGTATCTGTATTGGAATAGCGTTCTTTCTGACTCCAGCAACCCATTTCTAAAACATTAACAAGTGAAACATCCTCACTAGGATAAATTAATAAACCATTTCCGGGGACAGTTCGAATCAAATGATGAAACTGTTTCTTTATAGCATTAAGATCTTCAAAAATATCCGCATGATCAAACTCAAGATTATTCAAAATAAGGGTTCTTGGGTGATAATGAACAAACTTGGAGCGCTTATCAAAAAAAGCGGTGTCATATTCATCAGCCTCAACAACAAAAAACGGATTATTGCCATTTCGAGCAGAGATCCCAAAATTTTCTGGTACACCACCAATAAGAAAGCCCGGAGACAGACCGGCATATTCAAGAATCCAGGCAAGCATACTGCTAGTTGTCGTTTTTCCATGGGTGCCTGCAACAGCCAGAACCCAACGTTGCTGCAGTACATTTTCTGCCAGCCACTGAGCCCCAGAAGTATATGCTATATTTTGTTCCAGAACATATTCAACCGCTGAATTTCCTCTGGACAGTGCATTGCCTATCACAACCACATCAGGTTCAAGCTGCTTAATAGGATCACTGTCAAATCCCTGAATAAGCTGTATTCCCTGCTCTTCAAGCTGCGTACTCATAGGTGGATAAACATTAGTATCCTGTCCGGTTACTTTATGGCTATTTGCTCTTGCCAATAGAGCAATGCCGCCCATAAAAGTGCCGCAAATACCAAGGATATGCACATGCATTAAATTAGACTCCTAAAATTTGAGATGTAAGGGTATTAATTGTAATAAACAGAGTAATTGATAAGGCAAAACCTAGAAAAAAAGAAATATTAAGCGATTTCCTGTAAATATGTGCATAAATTGCCAGATTCCAAACGATAAGAAACAAGTAGATTAAACCTAAACTATCATCCCGCAAAATGCCAACTGACCATAAAAGAGTGATTGGAAGGAAGCAGAAAATATTGATAAAAAGGCTGATACCGATAAATGCAGTTAAAGTTTGCAAGGCACGATCACTTAGCTTGAATATTGTTAACCAGAACCAGGTAAAAGCCATGAGTAAGGAAACGGATAAAATGCTTAAAAGTGCTGAAGATAGAAGACCTAAAGAATAAACAGTGAAGCCAAGGAATGTTTCAGTAAGGAAATTTGAAAAAAGTAGTATGATTAATAGATTGATGGAAGCAGGAACGCTTTCAGGTCCCTTTTTAAATAGGCAGATACTCCCAAATAAACGAGTTATTGCTTCCATACAGTCCTATTTGATAAATTTAATGTATTTCATAACGCAAGGTGATAATGATGACTTATGCAGAACATATTAACATGAGTTATAAGCCTAAGCTACAAGCATAAATTAGACATAAGCAAGTGCCCAGCGCCCGTTAGCAGCAAAAAAGAAAGCAAAAAAAAAGCCCCAAGCAAAGGCTTGAGGCTTCTCAGTTGACTG
>JADGEM010000046.1 GCA_016744375.1 Gammaproteobacteria bacterium | reverse complement strand
AAAAGCAAATAAATAAATCGTCAGGATCAATAATCCCATCACCCAGGACATTTGCACAGTGGGTACGATGGTTGACATAAATAAGGCCGCAGCTAAAAATACCACCCCTGCTATAATTTTCTTTTTTTGTAACTTAATCTTATCTTTCATTGAACATCTCTTTTACATTTCTTTATACAAAAACTAAATAATTATTAAACTATTAGATCTAATTAATTAACACCAGAGGGATATTAAACTGTTCTTTAAGCATTTTATTACTCAAAAAATCATTAATTAAATGATTATGTGAATCAGTCACTAAATACTGTAAAGAACGTTGTTGTGACACATAATCTTTAATTTCACTTATAGAGTTATTAATTAATTTAACCAGATGAATATCAATATTATTCTCGATAAAGCTGGAGCGTGCTTTTTTATAGAAGGATTTAGATTTTTTCGTATTAGGTATACCGTGATACAGGATATCAACTTCACAATCGCTAGAATGACCCAATATATAATCCAGAACACCCTGATCAGTTGAATCATTGCATAATAGAGCAATGTGCTTTTTCTCATGCTTTGATGCGGTTGTCTTGATGACATTAACATTGTTCAAAGCAGAATCTGTTGTAACATTGACATGATGATTGTTAAGGATATTAATTTTGTTTGCAGTAGATAAATGTTCACCAGCATATTGAGCTGAAAAGCTATTCATTATTTTTTTTAAGCTTTTTATCATTTCTAAAATACCTTATGTTAATAAAAATTTTAATTAACATGCTTTAAGCAAATAGTATGCCAATGAAAAATAAATAATAAGTTGTTGTTTTGTATGTATAAATACTATTCAGTTAAATGTTTCTGTTGCAAAATGTAACATGCAATAAAAAACTATTCTAATCTACTAATATAGTGACCTATACTAAGTGTTGCATAAAGCAACACCGCTGTTTCATAAACGAAATATAATTTTCAAATGATTCATTGGAAGTTTGCGAAGACTTTTTGGGTGTGCCACAATTTAAACTTCAGTCCTGTGTTAATAAAACATTTCAGCCTAAAGCCCATAGTTTGCAACCTAGATGATCTGGAAAATGACCTTAACAAAATTGAAAATTTGTAAAACTCTAAGTAAGTGGAATCACGAGTCCTTCATTATGATGAACAGTTACGATGAATAGTATCCGACGTAAAACCTCAAGAGCTTTTTATCTCCTGGCAACTTTTATTGTGCTACTCTGCCTATTTGCTTTCTTTAATCTGCTGTATTTACAACAACAGGTGAAAGAAGGGGTTGTCATCTCAAACTTTAAAGACGATATACTTGAAATGAGACGGCATGAAAAGAATTTATTCCTCTATCACAATAAAAATGAATTGGAACATATTCTACTTTTCAGCCAGAAAGCCGTTGATAACCTAAAAAAAAATCATGAGAGTTATTCCAATCTTCACTCCAGGATTGATCTGAATAATCTGCAGAAATTATTAAACAGTTACCAGATTCTTATGGCAAAATACTGGGATCAATGGGAGCAATTAAAAAAAGAAGATGTTGCCAGAGCAATTCGTCCACTGGGGCATAAATTATCAATCATTGCTGATAATTTTTCCTCACGGGAAAGAGAATTTCTTGTACAGTCTTTAAATGCAACTCAATGGACTTTAGTCAGCGCAATTTTTATTACGGCACTGATCACTGTACTTATTGGTTATAGACTCAGTCGATTAGTGGTCAGACCCTTAAGAGAACTTGAACAAAACTTAAAACCTATTGCTCAGGGAAAATTTGAACAGCTTGAGGTTGATAGTAATGAACAGGAAGTCATTACCTTTATTGATGCTTTTAATCGTATGCTTTATGAACTGGATTTAAGAAAAAAAAGATTGTTACACACTGAGAAATTAGCCTCTTTGGGTGTGCTTATCTCAGGTGTTGCTCATGAATTAAATAACCCCTTGGGTAACATTCTATCTTCTTGTCAGTTATTAAAAGAAGAAATAGACAGTGCCGATCGAGATCTGTTAATTGATTGGCTTGAACAAATTGACAGTGAAACAATGAGAGCACATAAAATTGTCAATGCGCTCAAAGACTTTGGCAGGCAAAAGGCTTTTGTTATTGAGCCGGTCCGATTGGTTGAATTAATCGATAATACCCTTCTTTTATTGCATAATGACCTGAAGCAATTACCAGTGATATTAAAGGATATTCCGGATGAATTATTTATTAATGTTGATCAACAAAGGTTTCAACAAGTACTGATCAACCTTATAAAAAATGCCATTGATGCCGGTGATGAAGATAATCAAATTGAATTAAAAGCGACTTTTTGCTGGGATAATTCAAATGCTCTACCTGATGATGCTTATGTCATTGGTGATATTAAAAAGCCACTCAATCAAACTATCGCTTATGCCAGCCTGAGTATCAAAGACAGTGGTAAAGGAATTGATGAGAAGACGATTGAACATATATTTGATCCCTTTTATACAACAAAAGCACCAGGAAATGGCATGGGTATTGGTTTATATATCGTGCAGGAAATTATCAGAGAACATTCTGGTGAAATTGGTGTGATCAGCCATCCTGAATCTTCGTTAATAAAGAGAGTAGGAGAGAGGTCAGACAGTGGCGCTGAATTTATTATCCGACTCCCTTGCACTCAATTTAACAAGGCCGAAGATTTAATCCCCGATTCTTATAATTAAGCCTTGAGGGCTTAGGTATAAACTTTAATAGACATAAAGACAAAATATATCAACAATGAGTACTGAAATGAATGATCCTATTGATGATAAAGAAAAGCAACCTCCCTCTTTATTAATTATTGATGATGAAACTATTGCCATAAAAAATCTGACTCACTTATTTACAAAATGTGGGTATGAAGTTACTGCAAGAAGCACCGGTACTGGTGGTTTTAAAATGCTTGAAGAACAGAATTTTGATGTTGTTATCACCGATCTAAAAATGGATAAGGTGGATGGTATGGGCATTTTAAAAAAAGCACAATTGATTGATCCGGATCTTCCCGTCATTATGTTAACGGGCCATGGCTCCTATGATTCTGTCGTTCAGGCTATGAAAAAGGGTGCTTATCACTACTTAACCAAACCTTATCAATTAGATGAAATTCGTGAAATTGTTAAACATGCAATTGAACTGGTGACACTCAAACGTGAAAATAAAAGACTAAAATCACACTTGGCTGAGAACAACAGCATCAATCCAATTATTACTCAAGATCCCATTACATTACGGTTATTGGATACTATGAAGCAGATCGCACCATCTGACTGCAGTATTATTATTTCAGGTGAAAGTGGTACAGGTAAAGAATTAGCCGCTCGATTCATTCATAGTAATAGCCATCGAAGTACAAAATCTTTTGTTGCTATTAATTGTGGAGCCTTACAAGAAGAATTATTAGCCAATGAGCTTTTTGGCCATGAGAAAGGCGCTTATACCGGTGCAGGAAATACTCATCAGGGACTCATAGAAACTGCCGAAGAAGGGACACTTTTTCTTGATGAAATTGCAGAAATGTCCTTAGGTATGCAAGTCAAACTCTTACGGGTTCTACAGGAAAATGAAATACAACGTCTGGGCAGTACGAAAACTTATCCAATTAACGTTCGTTTTATTGCGGCAACTAATCGAGATTTAAAAGTAGAGATTGCTGAGGGACGTTTTAGACAGGATCTATTTTATCGACTTAATGTCATTCAAATTCATTTGCCACCCTTATCAGAACGCATTGATGATGTCCCTTTACTTGCCTATCATTTCCTAAAAAAACATACTCAGAATATGAAAAAAGAGGTTGATGATTTTGAGCCTGAAGTGATGGATATTTTGAATCAGTATGGTTTTCCTGGAAATATTCGTGAGTTGGAAAATTTGATTGAAAGAGCCATTGTTCTTTCAACTGAAAAAAAAATCACCCTATCTCAATTACCTCCAACTCTGACTGAACATTCAATTTCAGTGGTGCGCTTTAATAAAAATAAACTCCCCACGTTGGATGAACAGGAAATTGAATACATAAAATGGGTGCTTGATAAATGTGGAGGTAATCGGACAAAGGTAGCAGAAATATTAGGAATTGATCGGGTTTCTTTATGGCGAAAAATTAAGAAACATGACCTCAATTAAAACAAGCCTGGTTTGTGATATCCCAGTACTTTCCCTTTCGATTCATGCTGTCTTTAAATTCATGAGTATTTAGCTAACCATTCATTATTGAGTGTCAAAAAAAATACAGGTAAACATTCTTACATATCTAGATATTTGTAGGTTTTTTCTTTATTAAAATGTAATATTTGTTTGTTTTTTGCCCAATCCTATGTAGGACTTCCAGATTTTATGATATTTATCAATAAAGATAATGTCAGGAATATTTACACGTCAATTAATTCTATATTTATTATTTTAGTCTGATGCTCTTCTAGCTTGACATTAATTAATAAGGCATAAAAATTGCACTCACTAGTTCTGTTTTTGGTTTTATGTTAATGATTAAGTAAATTAGTAATCTTAAATTGCAATGTACGATTAAAATGTCCAGGGGCCCATAGATGGTATTGGCAGTCGATTTTTTTGAATTTGTTGAACTCTCAAATTGTGCAAAAAATGAAAAAGTACTGTTTGAATCTTTAGAAAGATATTTAAAACAATTTGGTTTAGATCGAGTCATCTTTAGCCTTATTACTGACCACCCATCAATTGATAAAAAATCCGGTCACGGGATTATGCTCAATTATCCAGAAGACTGGATGCAATATTATTTAGAAAAAAATTACCAACACATTGATCCTGTTATACATTACTTACCTTTTAATAAAGCAGGAATCTTTAAATGGAGTGAGCTTGGAAACATTTATTTATTAACTGCCAAACAACAAAAAGTACTCAATGAAGGCTGTGAAGCAAAATTATTGGATGGTATTGCAGTCTCATTCAATCATCCTGGATATGAACTGTCTGGTTTGGGATTGGCTAGTAGTGGGGGTAAAACTGAAATAGACGATAATCAATTATCTATGATTTATGCGGCAGCTAATCAATTTAATTTGGTTTACAGACATTTAAACTCTACAGATACATCAAATAATATAATAATCCCATGCCTGACCCCTAGAGAAAAAGAGGTGATAACTTGGGTGTCAAAAGGTAAGAATAATTGGGAAATTAGCGCAATTTTAAATATTTCCGAACATGGAGTCGATTTTCATATGCGCAATATATTTAAAAAAATGGATGTCCAGTCTCGTATTTCTGCAGTTGTAAAATGCCTTCGTTATAAATTGATCAACCCGTGATAGATTAATGTTGTTGAGAATTGTTATCATCCTACGAATATACGTAGTACATTTTTTAAAGTGATTGTTATAAATTGATAAAAGAAAATTTCACATAAACAGTATGTCAATAACCAAATCTTAATATTTAGATTTTGATTTAGACTAAAAGAAAAAGGAAGTTTCGGTCAATGAATATTAAAAGCTTAATAAATAAGTTTCAATCAACCTACAACCAAACAATTCTTTCTGAAGTTCTCATCAATGAAACAACTACTTTAAAGGCCGAATCTGGTTCGCCAGTCATTTCACTTGTTGGTACTTCTACATTGGAAGGCACCTCAGGAGGTGATCCGAATCATCTGGTATTTACCGTAACCTTATCAGAAGCATCCAGCAGCAATGTCACTGTTGATTATCGAACACTATCAGGTACGGCACAAAACTATGCCGATATTTACTATGCAAGTTCCTCGGTCACATTTCTTGCAGGAGAAACATCCAAGGATATTTTTGTTCGAGTTGATGCAGACAGTCAAGCGGAGTCTGATGAAGCCATTGTGCTTGAAGTTTATAATGCCGAAGGCGCTGCACTGGCGGACAATGCATCGACGTTGAGAGCCACGGGCTGGATTCTGGATGATGATGGAACGGGTAACAAGCTTGCCCTTTTTGTCTCCAGGCCTTCAGTGGTCGAGGGGGATGATGGTGTTCAGGAAGCTAATTTTGAAGTCAGCTTATCACGTCCTGCTCCTGAAGCCTTATCATTGAGTTATAACACCGTTGATGGCAGTGCTGTTGCGGGAGAAGATTATGTAGCAACCAGTGGCACTTTGGAATTTGTTACCGGTCAAACTTCTGCCTCAGTGAGAGTAGATGTCTTGGGTGATACAGATATAGAACCCAGCGATTTCTTTACTCTGGCCATAAACACCCCCGAGAGTATCAGTGAAGTATCGATTGGTGAAGCAACCATTCTTGATGATGATGCAGGAAGCCCCACTCTTTCAGTTGCTGGTGCTTCTACATTGGAAGGCACCTCAGGAGGTGATCCGAATCATCTGGTATTTACCGTAACCTTGTCAGAAGCATCCAGCAGCAATGTCACTGTTGATTATCGAACACTATCAGGTACGGCACAAAACTATGCCGATATTTACTATGCAAGTTCCTCGGTCACATTTCTTGCAGGAGAAACATCCAAGGATATTTTTGTTCGAGTTGATGCAGACAGTCAAGCGGAGTCTGATGAAGCCATTGTGCTTGAAGTTTATAATGCCGAAGGCGCTGCGTTGGCGGACAATGCACCGATGTTGAGAGCCACGGGCTGGATTCTGGATGATGATGGAACGGGTGATAAACTGGCACTGTTTGTATCGCGCCCCATTCTCTTAGAGGGTGATAGTGGTGTTGAACAAGCTGTTTTTGAAATCAGTTTATCACGCCCAACCCCTGAGGCTATGTCTCTTAATTATTCTACAGTGGATATAAGTGCTTTTTCAGGAGAAGATTTTGCATCAAAAACAGGGACTGTTGAGTTTGTAAAAGGACAAACCTCAGCTTCTGTTATTATTGATGTTACAGGTGACAATGGTGTAGAAATTAGCGAATTATTTACTTTGGGATTTTCTGTCCCGGACATTATAACTGAAACCTCACTTGGTGAGGCAATCATATTAGATGATGATGCAGGCAACCCCACAATTTCTGTGCTTGGTACATCGGTAATAGAAGGCACCTCAGGAGGTGATCCGAATCATCTGGCATTCACAGTTGTCATGTCAGAAGCGTCAAGTACTAATGTAACGTTGGATTATCGCGCTATTTCTGGTACAGCAGAAGCTGGTCTTGATACATATAACGTTGATTCAACTTTAACAATTCTTGCGGGGGAAACTTCAAAAACCATATTTGTTCGTATTGATGCTGATAATATTGATGAATTTGATGAGGCGGTTGTTCTGGAAGTATCAAATCCAAGTGGTGCAACACTAGCTGGGAATGCGAATAGTTTGCATGCAACAGGTTGGATTCTTGATGATGATGGTTCAGGAAGCAATGTGGCACTTTTTGTGGAAAGTGCCCAGGTTGTAGAAGGTGAAGATGGATTCACACAAAATGTAGCGAGTCATATTCGCTTGTCACGACCCTTAGATGAAGATCTGACTCTTTCGTTTGATACTGAAAGTGGTACTGCAATAGAAGGAGTAGACTTTGCATCAACGAGTGGTACAGTAACTTTCTTAGCAGGTCAAACAGTTACAGCCGCAGTGATTCCTGTTTTTGGTGATGATATTGATGAACCCAGTGAAACTTTTCAGGTTAATGTGACACCAAAACCTGTTATTGCTAATGGTACAGACGGTGCTACTGGAGTAGTAACTATTATTGATGGTGATGAGCTTGGTCCTCCTTCCGGTGTTTCAATTACTCCTATTCCTGATAGCTCAATTAATGAGAACTCAACATTTACTTATACAATTGAATTCAGTGATGCTCAAGACGATGGTGTAGTTGGTTGGGATTATGTCATAAATTGGGGTGATGGTAGTGGCTTAGATTCTGGTACAAGCAGTGTTAAAAGTTTTGAAATTGGCCATGTATTCAATGATGGTAATGAAACTCATGATGTCAGTGTAACGGTCACTGATAATGCAGGAGATACGGATACGCAGATATTTACGCTTAATGTAAATAATATAGCTCCTGATCTCAGCCTGAGCGGTGCAAGCAGCATTGATGAAGGTAGTGAATACACATTGTCATTGGTTTGCCTTACCGATCCAGGTGATGACACAGTTTCCAGTTATAGCATTAACTGGGGTGATGGCAGCGATGCCACCGTGGTGACCGAATTGGGTGATGTGACTCATACTTTTACCGATGATGATGACCATACCATTATCGTGACTGTCACCGATGAAGATGGCAGTTATGATTTCAGCAAAAATGTCAGTGTGAATAATGTAGCACCGGTTCTTGTCCTGGCCGGTGCTGTAAGTGTTGCTGAAGGCAGCGAATACACATTGACACTTGATAGCCTGACTGACTCTGGAGAGGATACAATTTCCAGTTATAGCATTGACTGGGGAGACGGTACTGATGCCACAGTTGTTACAGGACTGGGTGATGTGACTCATACCTTTGCTGATGGTAATACTGATCACACCATTATTGTCACAGCCACTGATGAAGATGGTAGTTATGACTTCACCAAAGAAGTTAGTGTTAATAATGTGATACCAGATATTGCTTTAAGTGGTGCATCAGAAGTTGTTCAAGACACCAGTTATGTCTTAACACTTGGTGCAGTGATTGATCCTGGTGATGATAGTGTCAGTGAATATCGGGTTGATTGGGGTGATGGCTCTAATGATATTTATACGAGTATCGGAGAGGTAAGTCATACATTTACAGCAACGGGTGACCATCTTATCCAGATCACATTGGTTGATGAAGATGGTACACATAATGATGTTGAATCATTAGCAGTAACAGTTGTAGAGCCAATAGCTGGTGTGTCGTTAAATGTGGGTGGTGATGAAACAATAGATGAAGGTAACAACTTTACTCGAACCATTAGTTTCACCGATTCAGAAGATTCAGGAACTGCGGGTTGGACATACAGCATCAACTGGGGTGATGGCAGTGTAGAAGAAACTGGAACTAGCCTGAGCAATACCATTGATATTAATCATATCTTTAGCGATGGAGCTGAGATACAAAATGTGACCGTGACGGTAAATGATGGGATTGATGATTCAGATACTCAAAGCTTCAATGTCACCGTAAATAACATAGCTCCGGATCTCAGCCTGAGCGGTGCAAGCAGCATTGATGAAGGCAGTGAATACACATTGTCATTGGTCAGCCTTACCGATCCAGGTGATGATACAGTTTCCAGTTATAGCATTAACTGGGGAGATGGCAGCGATGCCACCGTAGTGACCGAACTGGGTGATGTGACTCATACTTTTACCGATGATGATGATCATACCATTATCGTGACTGTCACCGATGAAGATGGCAGTTATGATTTCAGTAAAAATGTCAGTGTGAATAACGTGGCACCAGTTCTTGTCCTGGC
The DNA here is from genome assembly GCA_016744375.1 of Gammaproteobacteria bacterium. Taxonomy (GTDB): domain Bacteria; phylum Pseudomonadota; class Gammaproteobacteria; order GRL18; family GRL18; genus GRL18. The sequence continues at coordinate 29,793 of JADGEM010000046.1, read as the reverse complement.
CGGTGCTGCAAGTGTTGCTGAAGGCAGCGAATACACATTGACACTTGATAGTCTGACTGACTCTGGAGAGGATACAATTTCCAGTTATAGCATTGACTGGGGAGACGGTACTGATGCCACAGTGGTGACTGAACTGGGTGATGTGACTCATACCTTTGCTGATGGTAATACTGATCACACCATTATTGTCACAGCCACCGATGAAGATGGTAGTTATGACTTCACCAAAGAAGTTAGTGTTAATAATGTGATACCAGATATTGCTTTAAGTGGTGCATCAGAAGTTGTTCAAGACACCAGTTATGTCTTAACACTTGGTGCAGTGATTGATCCTGGTGATGATAGTGTCAGTGAATATCGGGTTGATTGGGGTGATGGCTCTAATGATATTTATACGAGTATCGGAGAGGTAAGTCATACATTTACAGCAACGGGTGACCATCTTATCCAGATCACATTGGTTGATGAAGATGGTACACATAATGATGTTGAATCATTAGCAGTAACAGTTGTAGAGCCAATAGCTGGTGTGTCGTTAAATGTGGGTGGTGATGAAACAATAGATGAAGGTAACAACTTTACTCGAACCATTAGTTTCACCGATTCAGAAGATTCAGGAACTGCGGGTTGGACATACAGCATCAACTGGGGTGATGGCAGTGTAGAAGAAACTGGAACTAGCCTGAGCAATACCATTGATATTAATCATATCTTTAGCGATGGAGCTGAGATACAAAATGTGACCGTGACGGTAAATGATGGGATTGATGATTCAGATACTCAAAGCTTCAATGTCACCGTAAATAACATAGCTCCGGATCTCAGCCTGAGCGGTGCAAGCAGCATTGATGAAGGCAGTGAATACACATTGTCATTGGTTAGCCTTACCGATCCAGGTGATGATACAGTTTCCAGTTATAGCATTAACTGGGGAGATGGCAGCGATGCCACCGTGGTGACCGAACTGGGTGATGTGACTCATACTTTTACCGATGATGATGACCATACCATTATCATGACTGTCACCGATGAAGATGGGAGTTATGATTTCAGTAAAAATGTCAGTGTGAATAACGTAGCACCAGTTCTTGTCCTGGCTGGTGCTGTAAGTGTTGCTGAAGGCAGCGAATACACATTGACACTTGATAGCCTGACTGACTCTGGAGAGGATACAATTTCCAGTTATAGCATTGACTGGGGAGACGGTACTGATGCCACAGTTGTTACAGGACTGGGTGATGTGACTCATACCTTTGCTGATGGTAATACTGATCACACCATTATTGTCACTGCCACCGATGAAGATGGCAGCTATGATTTCTCTAAAGCAATCAGTGTTAATAATGTAGCACCTGAAATAGCACTCGAAGGTGATTCAGAAAGTGATGTTGGCGAAGTATTCACTTTAACTCTTGGAGATGTGGTGGACCCTGGTCATGATACTATCACTGAATATATTATTGACTGGGGCGATGGCAGCGTATTGGAAACAAGCGATCATACCGGTGATTTAAACCACTCTTACGCAGTAGCAGGTGATTATACTATCTTGGTGGACCTGATTGATGAAGATGGTACCCATGATGATGCCGGTTCGCATAACATCACTATAAATGCCGAAGAAACTACTGAAATTATTCACTTGGGTGATGCACCAGCACGTTTAAGTCGCCGTAACCCTGATGCCTGGGAAGATGCATGGACTGATGATGCGGTACAAATTAGCCATAAAGCTGATTATACCGATAGCAGTGAGAGTTGGACGAGTGCATCCTTACATGGACGAGGTTCTCACCTGCTATCCGGAGGAGATATTGCGACGGGTGATCTGGGCGTGAGTGGACAAAGTATCAATTCAAGTTCAGTGAGGCAAGAGATTGATGGTAGTGAAGCTTTGAAATTTGATCTAGATGAACATGCGACTAAAGTAACTGTTGATCTGGCTCGACTTGATGCTGATTCTACGAGTGAATTTTATGATGCTGGACGTATCCAGCTTTTAGATGACAGTGGTAATGTTGTTGATGAGTTTGTGTTTTCATCAGAAGATGGAGAACACGAACAGCAGGTAAGCCTTGAATATGCATCCGGATTTTCATCAGTTGTATTAACGGCTGGTGTTTATCATGGAAGTGAATTTATTTTTGGTGGTCTTGCTGATGAGAATGGTGCTTATCAAAGTAATCCAGTTGAACACTCAGGTACTTTTGATGGAAGTGATTTTGTTCTGGATGCGATTGAATTTGAATTTAGTTCCATCGTGACTACAGAACCTCCTGTTGAAATAAGCCATCCTGTATCAATCTTGAGTGATACTGCTTTATTGAGCGATTCCAGATTCAGTTTTGATGATGATGGTATTTTAATGACGATATCAGAAGATGTTAGTCTGGTTGGTATTCAAAATGATTCAAGTGATTTTGTTTAATCACTCACTAAAATAAAAATATTTAAATCATCATAATTGTGTTTTTTATGATGATTTTGATATTTATAACTCGTCCTGATTTTTCTGAATTGAAACCTTTGGACATGATCAAAGCGCTTATTTTCTTTTAAAATAGGGCAAACGTTTAATGACAAGGAAAAAAAATGATATTTATGAAACAATTATTCTTGCTTAGTCTTATGGTACTGGTATCGGTTTCAAGCCATGCAATTGTTATCGAACAGACACCAGCTGATCGAGGCGATGGTTTTTATTCTGGAATTTCTGGTGCTGGTTTTAATGCAGAAGATTTTTTTGTATCTTCAGATATGAATCTTTCATCAATTAGTTGGTGGGGAAGTTACAACTCAACACCAGGCTTGCCTCGTTCAGATTCATTTTCTGTACAAATTTTTTCTGATATAATATCAGATTCTGCAGATATATTGAGTTATTCTGGTACTGCTCATTCAGAGGCAACATCATTATTTGATATTGCAGGTGAAGCGGTTTATAAATATTCAATTGATGTTTCAATCGATTATCTATCAGCAGGTTCCAGCTATTATCTTTCAATTGTTAACGACGATACTTCAAGTACATTTTCTGAGTGGTTTTGGTTAGAAAGTAATACAGGCGATGAGATAACATGGTTTAAGGTTCCTGATTGGCAAGAAGATTCTGCTAGTTTGAATTTATCCTACCGCCTTGCGGGTGAGACTATTCGAAGTGTTCCTGAGCCAGGTACATTGATCTTGATGCTATTACCAGCCTTATGGATTGCTCGTCGGTTCTTGACAAAAAAATCTTGATGTTTTAAATAATGGTTAATATAGAAAAGAATGTTAACCCGCTGGCTGAAGTGTTAAAAACGCTTCGGCCAGCTTTGTGGGCAGTAGCAATGTTTAGTTTGTTTATAAACTTGCTAATGCTCACTGCTCCGCTGTATATGCTGCAAGTTTATGATAGAGTCTTAGTTTCAAGAAGCCATGATACTTTGCTCTTTTTATCAATTGTTGCCTTAGGTGCGCTTTGCATATTTGGTCTACTTGAATTCATTCGCTCAAGAGTCTTAATCCGAGTTAGTGGAAAATTTGATCAAGATTTATCTAAAATAGTCTTTAAGACGGTTATGAGAACGGGAAGTAGTTCACAACCTTTTAAGGACTTAGATATTATTCGAAGTTTTTTTACAGGGCCTAGTTTGTTAGCGCTATTTGATTCACCCTGGACCCCAATCTACATTGCAATTATTTACTTTTTACACCCCCTGTTGGGGCATGTTGTGCTTGTTGGTGCATTGGTTTTGTTTATTATTGCGGTGACTAATGAGCTTTTAACACGTAAACCTTTGCAAAATTCTGCTATAGAAACTGCGCAGGCAAATCAATTTACTGAATCCAGTAGCCGTAATCATGATGCTATTAAAGCAATGGGCATGTTAAACAGTCTTACTTCTATTTGGAAAAAATGGCATGATGCAGGTCTTGCCTATCAATCTCAGGCAAGCGATCGAGCCAGTTACATTTCTGGCAGTGCCAAATTTGTTCGGTTCTTTATTCAAGTGTGCAGCTTAGGTGTAGGAGCTTATCTTGCAATCAATGAAATTATAACTCCTGGAACAATGATTGCTGCTTCAATTATAAGTAGCCGGGCATTATCACCCATTGAATCAGCCATTGGAGGATGGCGATCATTTTTGTTGGCTCGTGATTCTCGTCGGCGTCTTAGTGAATATCTAGAACACTTATCTGAAGAACCAGAGCATATGGAGCTACCCGTTCCTAAAGGAAGCATTCACTTTGATAATGTTTACGCAATACCTCCAGGTGCAGAAGTTCCAGTTGTTTCCGGTATTAATTTTCAACTTTTAGCCGGCCAGTCTCTTGGTCTTACTGGACCAAGTGCAGCAGGGAAATCTTCTATTGCGCGGTTGATGGTCGGAGCATGGACTCCCTATTCAGGTAAGGTAAGATTGGATAAAGCTGAATTAACTCAGTGGGATTCAGGACAGTTAGGGCAATACATTGGTTATTTACCTCAAGATGTTGAACTTTTTTCTGGAACGGTTGCAGATAATATTGCTCGCTTTGGGAAGATTGATCCACGTAAAATTGTCCAGGCGACAAAACTAGCAGGTGCTCATGACACTATATTGACTTTAGCGGATGGTTATGAAACCAGTATTGGAGCTGGAGGTGAAAATCTTTCAGGCGGTCAAAGACAAAAAATTGGCATAGCCCGTGCTTTTTATGGTCAGCCATCATTAATTGTTCTTGATGAACCTACATCAAATCTAGATGCAATTGGAGAAGCTGCGATTAGAAATGCTATTGAAATTTTGAAAAAATCTGGTTCTACTGTAGTCATTATCGCCCATAAACCAATTGTTGTTGGTGGTGTTGATAATTTAATGGTTATTCAAAATGGCACAATGACTCACTTTGGTCCAACGGATGAAGTGATGCCGAAAATTACCCGAAAATCAGTTGTTGAACATGAGAATGCTCCAAGGATGATTCATGACGAATGACATGAAGTCGATACCTATAATTCCAACTAATCCTAAAAAACCAATTATTGCAGGCTTGATGGTGATTGTTTTTGCATTTGGCGGATTTACTGCCTGGGCAACTTTGGCTCCATTATCAAGAGCGGTTGTTTCTACTGGCGTTTTAAAAGTGGACTCAAGTAGAAAGCAGATTCAACACGCTGAAGGTGGTGTGGTTGAAAAAATTTTTGTTCGTGATGGTGATGTCGTTCGACAGGGTAGTGTTCTTGTTCGCCTTGACAATACAAAGGCTGGTGCAACATTATCAATTTTGGAAGATAATTATGATGCTGCCAGTGCGCAATATGCACGATTGGTTGCTGAAAGAGATGAGCTGGATAAAATACAATTTCCTCAAGCACTTTTAAGTAAAAGTAAATTGATAAAAAATTCTAATAAAGTTTCTGAAACCATTAAAACTGAAATAACTTTTTTCTTAGCACGCCGCTCTTCACTTCAGGGGCAATTTAATATCATAAAAAAACAAATTGTATCAATTAACAAAGATATAGCAGGTTTGAATTCTCAGAAGCATTCTAAAAGAAAACAACTATTGTTTGTTAAGGATGAATTGAACAGTCTTAAATCATTGCGTAAAGAAGGTTTGGTTGGTAAAACACGAGTATTAGAGTTAGAGCGTGAGGCGGCAAAACTAGAAGGTGAATCTGGTGAAATTCAGTCAAATATTGCGGCTAAGGAAACTGCTATTTCGGAAAAACAACTGGAAGAATATCAACTAAAGAATAGTTTTAAAGAAGCGGTAGTAAAAGAGCTCAAAACAGTACAAGAAGAGCTCTATGATCTCAAGGAAAGAAAAAATACAGCTGAGTATGTAATGGAGCAAATTGAAATACGATCGCCGGTTGATGGTGTAGTAATGAACAGTAATTTACATACAATAGGAGGTGTTATTTCACCAGGAAGTTTGTTATTAGAAATTGTGCCTGAAAAAGACAGGTTGGTTATTGAGGCCAAAATTGAACCTAAAGATATAGATGATTTATATATTGGGTTACCAGCTGGAATTAAGATAACTGCATTTAATCAACGCCGAACACCTGAGCTGAGGGGAGAATTAAGCTATATTTCAGCTGATGCTATTATAGATGAGAAATCAGGAGAGAATTTTTTCCATGCACGTATTACACTTTCTGAAGATGAAGTTGGAAAACTTGCGAATGAAAAATTGCAACCTGGTATGATGGCGGATGTGTTCATAAGAACAGGTCAAAGAACACCGGCAGAATATTTAATGCGTCCTCTAAGAGATAGTTTTCGTAGAGCGTGGCTAGAAGAATGATTCCTAATTAATTTTAAAGAGTTAAAATCGCCACAATTTTTATTACAATTGCAAAATAAGAGAGTTCAAGTGTGCTGAGCTGAACGTTTTTTCTTATTTTAATTGCCAAAAATATCCTGTCGCTGTCTGACAAGATGAAAGCCTTCCTTGAATGGTACGACACCATTTTTCTTGATGATTTTTGCAGCCTCTTCACTTTTAATAAATTTAAGAAAACGCTTCACCTCTTTTTTTTCATTTTTTGATAATTTGTAAAGTGAAGTATAAGTCAGATACAGAGGGCGGTACATAAAATAATTTCCTGATTTAATCGTATCATAATCAGGTGTTATGCCATTCAAATTAAGAATTTTAACATCTCTTTTTCTGGCACTGGAGATGCCGGTGACAGCGAAGGAATTTTTTTCTTTTTCTATACCTTTTTCCAATGGGCCTGAAGATGGAAATGATTTTGTTGAGCTAAATTCCATACCTGTATCATTAAACAGTATTTTTCGGAGAGTATAGCCAACACCAGAAATTTTTGATCTCCTGGTAAAAATATCAATTTCTTGCTGACTGTCTTCTTTGCCCTGCCAGCCTGATAATTCATTCCAGTAAATTAATTTTCCATTTAAAACATCGATAAGTTCTTGTTTCTGGATATCTTCAATTGGTGTATCTTTATGAACAATGACCACTAAAGCATCCCATGCTACTAAAATTAATTTTAATAACATACTCTCCTCTTCACGGTTATGTAAAGGAATCCTGCAAGTACCGCCAATATGTGATACACCAGATTTTGTGTCACGAATACCCTTGGTAGCACCGCCACCTTTTAAGTCAATAATGACTCCATATTTTTTTTCATAGGCTGAAGCAATATCAGCCATAAATGCCTTTTTGGTGATACCACAGCCTGTCCAGATAATTTTTTTTATCTGGACATCATCAGAAGTATTCGCTTTGCTAGTTGATTCATTACTTGCCATGAGTGTTGATGAGAAAAGTAGCAAGAATGCTTGTAGAAAAAATTTGAAAAATGCATGCTTCATATTAACTACCGCTTAAGAAAAAATAATAGTATGCTAAACCCTGGAAATAATCTAAATTTACAGCCCTTATTATTTTAAGGGTATTGTTCGTTTTAGTACTTTCAAGGGAACTGTCAACTTAGTATATCAAGCATAAAAAAATATATAAGCTATAGGATATAGTGAGACCACTTGTGGTTTTCCATTGCTTGTTGCTAGTAAACCCAATGATAAATTTGATGCGAATAATAGAAAGATTTGAATATGAGCATTGTTTATTGGATCCACGGCACAAATTATTATGAAAATCTGCCTTATTTATTGGTGAGAGGCTGTCATGGTCTATACTTATGATATCAATTAAACATTCTGGATAATATTTATGTTTACACCTACTTTACGTATTCCTGTGCAAAAAGTTGTTTTTGATGATTATCAGGGTATCAGGCCTGATGAAATCTCTGTGCAAAACTGGTTAAATGAGCGTGATCACATGGATCAACAGGGTTTTTTAGATACGCTTGTTAAATTAAACCGAATCAAATGCCCACCGGATGTCAGAATGTCCATAATGGCTGTTCTTGATACTGAAATACAGAAAGAGATGGAAGTTCTGATAAAAAAAACAAACTCAATTGCCTTTCCTATCAGTGAAGAATATCACTTACTTATAAACCAATTGCAACAATTGCTACTTGAAAGTTCAATCGCCTACCAAGTTGTGATTCATGATATAGCCGAAGATAATGATTTGATTGATCAGTATCTTGGCAGTCTGGTTCCCGAATCATTATTTATGGCATTATTCTATCTGTCGAGATTACTGGTAGAGCGCTTTGAATTTTATTTATCTGAACCTGCTTATATATGGCAGGAGTTAAACCAGCTCTATTTACTGGCAGAACGAATTGGTGCTCAGGATTATGTCGTTAGAAAACAGACATCAATAAGCAATTGTTATCTGCAAATTGTTATTTTAAAAATTATGAATCCGTATCGGTTCATGCGACTTGAAGCCCGAAAAATTTATCACCTGATGGCAACGTGGGTTGAGCATTGTGATATTAAGAATTATTCGCAACATGCACCTGAAGATAATTTTGTTGTTGAATTACTGTCTGATCAGTCTCCTCATTATTTTAATCAAAAAAATGATACTGGAAAATCTAAAATAGAAAAATTTGAATGGCGCGTCATTACCACAAATAAATTACAGGTGTATTTAGATGCCCATTTAGAGAAAGTGAATAAAGAAAAAAAACATCATGTTTCTTCGTATCAAACTCGTATGCATAATGAAATGCTTCAGCGAATTGATAATGAGATTAGCCTGCATTCAGAACGTTCTGAAGAGCGTTTATTAGTGGGGAATGAGATTAAACTGGTTTCAGGCTTGAGGGCTTGTCATCATTTTATTGGCCATAGAAAGACATTCGATCCTCAGGGTGAAATAGATGCACAACTGGAACAAAAACTGGAGGTAAATCAGTCAAAAGATGATTCAGATATTAATCTGGTCGGTTTACTGGAAGAGGCTAGACTATTAGATAAAAAAAATCCTATGGGTGAATTGCAAAGTGTTAATCCTTTTGTTGAGGAATCAAGTGTAATTGGTGATGAATGGGAACATATCTATGCCAACTCTATTGTTAATGCTAACCTCTCTGCATCACAAGAGTTACTTAATCAACACCTGAAAGAAGAAAACTGGAAGCAAAAAAATGAAAGTGCTCATGGCATGTTGTTAGTCAGTAAAAATGACATTGATGTACCTATTGGAGTTGGAATGCTGGTTGCTTATCGTTTAAATATAGAAAAAGCATACTGTCTTGCTGTTGTGAAATGGCTGCGGGTGAATCCACATCGAGGTATGGCCATTGGTTTGCAGCTGGTTGCAGTGCAATCCAGAGCAATTGCTGTCAAAGGAATGAAGGGGGCAAGTGCAGGAGGGCAGTATCAAAGAGCATTTTTGATTTCAGAAAATGACACGAAAGGAAAGGGCGGTAAACTTCACTTGATTGTGCCATCAGGTCTCTATGATCAAGGGAGTGTTCTTAAAGTCTGGCATAATGAAAAAATAAACTATGTTACGTTATCAAAGGTTTTAGTCGCCACAGACTCATTTGAGCAAGTGGCATTTACGGTCAGCTCTAAGTCAAAATAATTCTTCAAAGTACTCGGAAGTTTTCCGGGTACTTATGATTTTTCTTCGCGTTCTATTGCATCCAGTTCTGCTTCCATTTCTTCATCGGTCATTGACTTGTAACGAGGTTCATCTGCTTCAGTTGATTCATTGTCATCAGGAGAAGAAGATTTTTCACTGGTTGAAGACTCCTTACTAGTTGAAGACTCTTTATTGGTTGATGACTCCTTACTAGCTGAAGGCTCTTTATCGGTTGAAGACTCTTTACTAGTTGAAGACTCCTGCCTCTCAGCTTCTCTGGCTTTTCTGTTGCCAATGATGCGAGAGAAGATAATGCCTAATTCATAAAGGAGCCAGATGGGAATTGCGAGCAGTGTTTGTGAAACAATGTCAGGTGGTGTCAGTAACATGCCCAGGACAAATGAGCCAACTATGACATAGGCCCGTTTTTCTGCAAGTTTGTCTGCATTAGTGACGCCGGTTATTGTCAGAACGATGGTGACAATAGGGACTTCAAAAGCAACACCAAAAGCAAAAAACATTTTTAGAATAAAGTCGAGGTATTGACTGATGTCTGTCATCATGGCAACACCTTCAGGAGTTGTGGCCGTAAAAAAGGCAAACATTAATGGAAAAACAATATAAAATGAAAATACAATACCGCCATAAAATAAAATAACGCTTGAGGCGACTAAAGGCAGTGCCAGCTGCTTTTCATGCTGGTATAAACCCGGTGCAACAAAGGACCAGAATTGGTAAAAAATATAAGGAATTGCAAGAAAAATTGAAGCAACCAAACTGAGCTTAAATGGGGTTAAAAAGGGCGCTGCTACGCCAGTAGCAATCATCGTGCTGCCTTCGGGCAATTGTGCCAGAAGAGGGGTAGAGACCATATGGTAGAGATCGTTGGCAAAAAAGAACAGGCACATAAAGAAGGCTGTTACAACGATGACAATGCGTAAAATGCGATCGCGAAGTTCGATCAAATGGGCCATGAACGGTTGTTCATTTTCCATTTGAGTATCAGTATTCTGGTGGTTTTCACTCATGATTTTTCTGTGCTGGTCTGTGTTTCGGTCAGTGCGGATTCAGGGTCTTTACTGCTTGTTGAGGACTCTTTATTAGAGGTTGAAGGCTCTTTACTACGAGTTGAAGACTCCTTATTCGAGGTTGAAGACTCTTTATTAGAGGTTGAAGACTCTTCAATCTCCAGAATATCATCCATACTGACACTGCTGCGCAGTGATTCTGTTTCAGAATTGACTGCTGAATTCATTGAGCTGGCTGCGTTTTTAAAGCCATCAGCCAGTTTTTGTTGTTCTGCAAGAATCTGTTTCAGATCTTCATCTTTAAGTTCTTTGCTGATATCGTTTTTTACATTCGTAATAAAACGATTGGCACGGCCAAAATATTTGCCAACAGTTCTTGCAACTGCCGGCAAACGTTCGGGGCCGATGACCAATAATGCAACAATTCCAATCAGGGATAGTTCCCAAAAGCCTATATCGAACATACTTTACTAAAGCAACCTTGTTTATAATAACAAATATAAGAACAACTAATGAAAACGTTAAACTTTTTCGTTTGTTTTGCTTTCGACCTTACCTTCAATCGTTGTGCCGCCGTCTTTATCGAGTTGCACCTGGTTTTCAGTCGTTGATTTATCATCGGAAGCTTTTTCTTCTTCGTTCATTGCTGATTTGAAATTTTTAATGGCACCACCCAAGTCGCCGCCGATATTGCGTAATTTTTTTGCGCCAAACAAAACCAGTACAATTGCCAGGATAATAAATAATTCTAAAGGGCCAAATCCCATGGGGTTCTCCAGTAATAAATAAACCAAATAAAATAAAAAAGTTAAAAGCCGGGTAGATTATTTCCACCGAGCAAATGGGTGTGGAGGTGAAAAACTTCTTGACCACCATCCTTTCCCGTATTAATAATAGTACGAAAGCCGCTACTCAGTCCTTGATCCTCTGCAAGCTCAGGTAATTTTAACATCATATAGGCTATGAGGTCATTGTGAGATTCATTTAATTGAGCCAAACTTTCAATATGAATCTTTGGGATCATAAGTAAATGTACATCAGCTTTGGGAGCGATGTCTTTAAACACCAGGATTTTGTCATCCTGATAGACAATATCAGCAGGAATATCACCAGCAATGATTTTGCAAAAAAGGCAATCACTCATATTTTCCTCACTTCTCTTGAGTTTAGACTCAGGACTGCTATTTAGGTTTCCGATGAGCTTTTTCTTCAATGCCAGACAAGCCAAAACGGCGAGAAAGCTCGTTGAGTACATCCCCAGGACCTAAACCATGATGGGATAACATAACCATGCTATGAAACCATAAATCAGCTGTTTCGTAAATAATTTCGTCTTTTTTTCCGCCTTTTGAGGCAATAACGGTTTCTGTGGCTTCTTCACCAATTTTTTTCAGGATGGTATCCAAACCTTTTTGATGCAGTTTTGCAACATAAGATGATTCGGGATCCGCTTGCTTGCGCGCTTCCAGAGTTTGTGCGAGTTGTTCCAGAATATCGTTTGACACATCTTTTCCTATCAGTTACTTATAGATCTCATCAGGGCTTTTTATTACGGGTTCAACGGCTTGCCAGTGCTTGGAGTTTTCCTGAGAACCTTCTTTAAATTCGCCCAGTTCAAAATAGAAGCAACTCTCTCGACCCGTATGGCAAGCAATACCGCCAATCTGTTCGATGCTCATTAAGATAACATCTTTATCACAGTCAACACGGATTGATTTAAGCTTCTGCACATGACCAGATTCTTCACCCTTTGGCCATATTTTTGCCCGCGACCGTGACCAGTAGATGGCGCGGCCCATTTCAACAGTCATTGCCAGTGATTCCCGGTTCATCCAGGCAAACATCACTACCTTACCGGTTTTTTCATCCTGAGCAATTGCGGGAATCAAGCCTTGACCGTCCCACTTTAGTTCATCGAGCCAACTTTCTGTTTCAGCTGCCATTATAAGCGAACCTCTATACCTTTCTCAGCCATATGGCGCTTTGCTTCCCCTACACTGTATTCCGCGAAGTGAAAAATGCTGGCGGCCAAAACGGCATCCGCATGACCTTCAAGAACACCTTCTGCCAGGTGATCCAGGTTACCGACGCCGCCGGAAGCAATGACGGGCACTGCAACATTATCACTGATGGTACGCGTCAAAGGGAGGTCAAAACCATTTTTAACACCATCATTATCCATACTGGTGACAAGAAGTTCTCCGGCCCCATAGGAGACCATTTTTTTGGACCATTCAATGGCATCAATGCCCGTTGCTTTACGGCCGCCATGGGTAAATATTTCCCAGCGAGGTTCATCGCTGTCACTTTCAACCTGCTTGGCATCAATGGCAACAACAATACATTGGTTGCCGAACTTTTCGGCGGCTTCTCTGACAAAATCAGGGTTGGCGACAGCGGCAGAATTGATAGCCACTTTATCCGCACCGGCATTAAGCATCAAACGGACATCCTCGACGGTACGAATACCACCGCCCACAGTAAGGGGAATAAAAATTTCACCAGCTACTTGTTCAACCACGTGAACAATAGTGTCTCTGCCTTCGTGTGTAGCGGTGATATCTAAAAAAGTTATTTCGTCAGCGCCTTCACTATTATAGCGCCGGGCCACTTCAACTGGATCGCCGGCGTCACGGATATCGACGAATTGTACACCTTTAACTACCCGGCCTTTATCGACATCCAGACAGGGAATTATGCGTTTTGCGAGTGCCATTTGAGTTCCTGTTAGTTTCCAAGCAGAGTATCAGCTAATTTTTGTCCTTCAGCAAAGTCCAGAGTGCCCTCATAGATGGCGCGGCCAGTGATGGCCCCGGAGATACCGTGGTGGGCAACTTTACAAATTGCTTCGACATCGTTTAAGTCATGAATACCGCCAGAAGCAATGACTGGGATATTGATAGCCTGAGCCAGAGCTGCGGTATTTTCTACATTGGCGCCCTGCATCATGCCGTCACGGCTGATGTCAGTATAAATAATGGCATCCACACCATCATTTTCAAACTGTTTTGACAGATCAAATAGATCCACATCTGACACTTCAGCCCAGCCCTTAATGGCGACTTTACCTTCTAGAGCATCCAGGCCAACAATGACATTGCCGGGAAATTCTTTACAGAGCTGGGTGACAAATTCAGGATCTTCAACGGCTTTAGTGCCAATAATCACGTAGGCGACACCCGCATTAAGATAGGCTTCAACTGTTTCAATTGAACGGATGCCGCCACCGATTTCTACGGGCAGTTCAGGATACGTTCGAGTGATCTCCTGGATGATTTCACCGTTAACTGGTTTGCCTTCAAATGCACCATTTAAATCGACCAGATGGAGTCTGCGGGCACCTGCATCATACCATCGTCCCGCCATTTCAACGGGGTTGTCAGAAAAAACGGTATCATCATCCATACGCCCCTGACGTAGACGTACGCATTGACCGTCTTTTAAATCGATAGCGGGTATTAATATCATTGGTTACTCACTCTATGGTTTGCTTGTTATAAGAACGATTAGTTACCATCCCAATCAATAAAGTTGGAAAATAATTGTAAGCCGGCATCGGCACTTTTTTCGGGATGAAATTGTGTTGCAAAAATATTGTCCTGAGCCAGAGCGACACATACGGGGTGCCCATAGTGTGCTGAACCGGCAATGGGCTCGGATGTCCGCGGTACGGCAAAATAGCTATGGACAAAATAAAATCTCTGATTTTGGGGAATATTTTTCCACAGAGGGTGTTTTATTTGCTGGTTGACCTGGTTCCAACCCATATGGGGGATCTTCAAGCGAACATCAGCTGATTGAGCTGCAAGCGGATCGTGCAAATCATCGGAAAACCGTTCAACTTCTCCTGGAATAATATCCAGGCAGTTAACACCGCTATTTTCAGTACTGTGTGTCATGAGTGCTTGCATGCCAATGCAGATACCTAAAAAGGGTTTATTCTTTGCCGCCTGTTTAATGGTGTCAATCAGATCAAGGCGTTGCATTTCACCCATGCAGTCTCGCATAGCACCGACACCGGGTAAGAGAACCCGATCGGCATTCGCAATAAGTTGTTTATTGGATGTGACCTGTACTTTGGCTTTAGGGGAGGCATGCTCCAGTGCTTTGGCAACGGAGTGTAGATTTCCCATGCCGTAGTCAATAACAGCCACTGTAATAGATGTAGTCATAGCTTTGAGATCATCGATTTAGAAGTTCTGGATCGTTTAGCCTGGATAAATCAGTTAGTTCAACTGATTTATCCAAGTTTAATGAGGCGCTATTATAAACTACCCTTAGTCGAAGGGATAGTACCCTGCATTCGAGGATCTTCACTAATCGCCATGCGCACTGCCCGGCCAAATGCTTTGAAGACGGTTTCGGCAATATGGTGGCTGTTCTGGCCGCGAATATTATCAATGTGCAGAGTCACCAGAGCATGATTGACAAACCCTTGAAAAAATTCGTGGAACAGTTCAGTGTCAAAGTTGCCTACGGTTTCACGTTTGTAATCCACCCGATCTTCCAGCCCCGGCCGACCGGAAAAATCAATAACGACGCGTGAAAGGGCCTCATCCAGAGGAACATAGGCATGGCCATAACGAGTAATGCCTTTTTTGTCTCCTAAGGCTTGCTTCATTGCCATGCCTAGCGTAATGCCGATATCTTCAGCTGTATGGTGGGCATCAATATCAATATCACCCTTTGCCTTGATTGAAATGTCAATCATGCCGTGCCGTGCAATTTGATCCATCATATGTTCTAAAAAGGGTACGCCTGTATCAAACTGGCCTTTCCCTGAACCATCAAGGTTAATATTGACTTCTACGCGTGTTTCATTGGTATCACGTTTTACAGAGGCTTGCCTTTCTGTTCTGTTTTCCGACATGAGTTCACGGGCTCCATTGACTTAAATATAAGAAATTATATGATTTTATACACAGTGCTATGATGTGCTCAGACAGGGTTAAAACTTACCATATACTCTATCCTACTCAGTATTATAGAAGTCTCATAAATATTAGCAATATCTAAGATTGCTGCTGTTTTTTTAAGCGAAATTAGTATAGAATTGACATTTATCAACTGTTTAGCCGTACCTGCGTATTTGTAATACACAGGCTGGTACTTGAAGCGACTAAAGACGAGGCAGAAATAATACGATGCAGCAAAAGACACAGCTTAATAAGCCACGGCAAAAGAAAGTAGTTGATTTCCATTCTGCCAAAGTTGCCTGCCAGGAATGCAGCTTGCATCAACTCTGTTTGCCTCGTTCAATTGTAGGCACTGATTTAGAAAAACTCGACAGTATTATTGAGCGTAAACGGCCATTAAAACGTAATGAACATCTTTTTCAGGTTGGTGGTGCTTTTAATTCTATTTATGTTGTTCGTTCAGGTTCTCTTAAAACTTACTCCCCTACGGTTGATGGTCAGGAGCAAGTGACGGGGTTTCACTTACCCGGGGAATTACTAGGTCTTGATGCTATTGGTAAAGGCAAACATCCCTGTGCGGCTAAAGCTCTGGAAACCACCAGTGTCTGCGAGGTGCCTTTTGAACATCTTGAGGGGCTGACACAGGAACTTCCTACCCTTCAACATCAATTATTGCGTCTGATGAGCAAAGAAATCTTTGATGATCAGGAGTTGATGCTGCTGTTAGGCAAAAAAACAGCTGAAGCTCGTCTTTCTGCTTTTCTTTTGAGTATTTCTCTGCGTTTTAAACAACGAGGTTTTTCTTCCACCGAATTTTATCTGAGTATGTCTCGTAATGATATTGCCAACTATCTGGGGCTGGCGGTTGAAACAGTTAGTCGTATGTTTACCCGCTTCCAGGAAGATGATCTGATTGACGCTGAGCGTAAGCATATTGTCATTAAAAATCGGGAAATGATGCAAAAAATTGCGGGTATGAATGAATGTTGTGAAGAATCTTCTGATGCACAATCCCAGTCTTTTGTCTGATTTGTAAATTTTGTATGCTCTGTGAACAAGCTGTTAAAAAAGGCTTATTAAATAAACTGTTTAAATCGATACAGTTTACTGCGCATTTCTTTTAAGCGACTTGCTGTTCTCGGAAAAGAAACTTTAAGTTGTCTTCCATAATAGAGCTCATCTGGCTCTGTTTCCGCACAAATGACTATTGAGCAGTGATTATCATATAAAGTATCAATCAGATGCACAAATCGTTTGGCAATATCATCTTTTTCTTCTCCCATCCTATACAGGTTTGATATTAAAATGTGCCTGTATTGTCTGGCAATACGCAAATAATCCGCACTGGAACGGGCCGTATTGCACAATTCATCAAAATCAAACCAGATGACAGACTGAGGGTGTTTTGCTGAACTATCATTGGCACCCAATACCTGAATCTGGCGTTTATTAATTTCAATAAGGTGCGCTTGAATAGGAGCATGACTGCTGATTTTTATATAGTGCTGCATCATCATATTATTGTTATATTGGTTTAGAGGGGAGTGATAACTGCCCTCTTTTTCCAGCACTAAAGTGCGATAGTCCGTTTTATTATTAAGCTCAAAGGTTCGGGTGTGTTGTTTAATTAATTGTATTGCGGGTAAAAAACTGTCTCTTTGCAGGCCATTCTTATACAACTCATCCGGTGGAATATTGGAGGTGGTTACTAAGACGACGCCCTGTGAAAATAACGCTTTAAGCAATCCGGACAATAACATGGCATCGGTGATATCCTGAACGTGAAATTCATCAATACACAGAAGCTGGAATTCCTGAGCCATTTGTCTGGCAATGATCGGCAGGGGGTCGGGTGTTTTGGGTAGATATTTGAGTTGCTCATGGATACCCTGCATAAAAGGGTGAAAGTGAATCCGTCTTTTATTTGAAAAGGGCAGTGTGTTAAAAAAACTATCAATAAGCCAGGTTTTCCCCCGGCCAACCCCACCCCAGAAATAAAGCCCCTTTATTTCTGGCTGTCTCTGGCTTAGCAATTGAGGTAAAAACCTGGATAGTAACTTTAAGGAACTTGACCAGAGATCAAATCTGCTAGAGAATTTTTTTAAGCTTTGTGTGTTTGAAAATTGTTCACAGAGACAACGATAGAGTTGTTGAGTGTACTGAACGGCTTCTTCCTGGACTGGATCAGGGAGGAAGTTCTGGCTTTTTAAAGCATTTTGATAGGTTTGTTCAGGAGTCATTAGAGTGTTATGCCTCAGGTTTCCTGGTCATGATCCTAGATTTCAGCCATAATATTTTTTAAATAAGCTTTTACTGTATCCGGTTCAAATGGCTTATCGCAAATCCCGGATACTCCAGACTGTTGTACGGCAGCAAGACGATTATTATCATTTTCACTGGTGACCATGAGTATAGGAATTGAGCTTTGTGAGCTTTTTTCTCTGACATAACGAGTCAGTTCACCGCCATCCATTTCAGGCATATTATAATCGGTAACAATCAAGTCAAAAAAAGTATTTTCTATTTTAGGAATAGCCTCTTTACCATTGATGGCTTCATCAAATGAAGTAATGCCCATTTTTTCCAGTACACGTTTAATGTGCTTTCTGGCCATTAAGCTATCATCAACCACCAGCACATGAAAATCATTAAAATCCAGGTTTTCAACTTCACTGGCACTGGGGTTGATGAAATCCAGAGTATTAAACAAAGCTCTTTTTAAATCATTAAAAATAAATGGCTTAGGTAAAATAGCAACGACACCAGCCTGACGAATTGGATCAAGTTCCTTAAATGAAGTTTCACTGGAGATCAGCATAAACGGGACTTTTTCAAGCTCAGTATCATTGCGCATGGTTTGAACTAATTCAGTACCCGTCATATCGGGAAGATAGAGTGCACTGACGATCAGATCGGGAGGGCTGGCAGATTCAGACATTAATTCCAGTGCCTGATGACCATTATGAGCAAGTTGGACACTATTGACCAGGGCATCTTGAAAAAGCCTTTGAATGATTTTAGCCTGTACCGTTGAAGGTTCAACAATTAGAATGTTTAAATCGGATATTGTTACAGTATTCTCTTCCATAGGCCTGTCTGTTTAAATACAAGATTAAATTTAAGTGTAGGCTATAAGGGAAAAAGATCCAGAAATGGCTGGGCTGCACTGTTGTTAAGTCTTGGGAGAATAAAATCTTTTTATTGCACTGGATAGCTGTTCCGGGCCAATGGGTTTGGTGATAAAATCATCCATACCTGCTTTTAGACAAGCTTTCCGATCATCTATTGTGGCATTAGCGGTCAGTGCAATAATTGGAATATGCTGTCCTTCTGCCTCACGTTTTCTCCAGGCTATAGCGGCATCCAGACCATTCATTTCCGGCATGCGCATATCCATAAATGCAATATCATAGGTATTTTGCGTGAGTTCCTCAACTGCCTGAGCACCATTAAGAACACGCTTTGTCTGATGACCAGCTTCCTGAAGAAAACTGCTGAGAACCATCGCATTAATATCTTCATCTTCGGCAATTAATATTCTTAAAGAGGTATTATTCAGCTCACAGCAATTTGTTTTTTTGATTTGGACACTATCAGGGCTGAGTAGTTCTAATAAATCGTCACCCAGTCGCTCAAAATTAACCGGCTTTGTAAAATAGGCATCAAATAGAGTGCCGCTATTTTGCTGTAATTCCTGACGTTTGCTCAGATAAGATAATAATACTTTTTTAGGTCTGGCATATTGGCCTGGATCCAGGCTGTTGATTTTAGTGGCAAGATTTAATGGCGTTGTCAGACTTCGTTCAGAAGATAAAAAAATCAGATCAAAAGGTGCATTGTGTTTCGCTGCCTGCTGTAGGCCATTAAGCAATTCTGACTCAGTATAAAAGCGGTCCACGATAAAACCAAAATATCGGCAATAGCTTTCCAGAGTATCATATAGTGCATTTTGACTGGTTGAAATGGCAACTCGTTTTTCAGCAAAAAGATTTTTATAACGTTGCTCAATATTGCCATATTTCTCAACGGGTAATGTCAGTTTAAACCAGAAATGGCTGCCTTTACCTAAGATACTGTCAACACCTATTTCCCCCCCCATGAATTCAACGAGTTGTTTGGAAATTGTGGTTCCCAGACCGGTTCCGCCAAATTTATGTGTCTGTAGATTTTCAGCTTGAGTAAAACTATCAAAAATCTTTGTCTGTTGTTCTTTGTTGATGCCGATTCCAGTATCAGTAATATCAAAGCACAGGGTAATATTCTCATCTGCTGAAAGATTTTTACTCGTTGAGGACTCTTTACTAGTTGAAGACTCTTTACTAGTTGAGGACTCTTCATCAGCAAAAGGCTCTTGACTCACTGAAGGTATTGCAGTCACTCTTAAAGTGACTTGTCCTTCTTCCGTAAATTTTATGGCATTGCCGAGTAAGTTAAATAAAATTTGTCTGATACGCTGGCTGTCACCAATAATATAGGTGGGTAACTTGGGGTCAATATAGGAAATGAAGTCTAAAGAGTGATATTCAGCATTGGGTGAGAGGACTGCAATGACTTCATTTATCGTATGGTGCAAGTCAAAGGTTGAGTGCTGTAATTGCAGCTTATTGGCTTCAATTTTTGAAAAATCAAGAATATCATCAATGAGTGCATGCAGCGATTTTGAGGCATCCAGGAGTGCATCCGTGTATTCTTGTTGTTCTTTGTTTTGCTGAGTTCTTTTTAACAAGTGAGCAGTACCAATAATACCGCTCATAGGGGTGCGTATCTCATGACTCATAGTGGCAAGAAAACTGCTTTTAGCGCGAGTTGCCTGTTCTGCAGCTTTTTTGGCTTCACGTAATTGTTTCAGCATGGAATGCAGATAAAGTGGCATGGTAGTGAGAACGAAAAATTGTGCGGATGTTCCCAGAGGATTTGTTGACCAGGTATTATTAAGGAGCAAAATATAATTGTATTCAACAAGAACAATAATGACGCCAGCCAGTAAATAGCTGGAGCCATAACGTGTACCATAGGCAATATAAAGCCAGATATAAATCAGAATAAATTCACTACCACCAACACTCGTGAGTGTGATGGCATAACTGGTGCAGGTAAAGTCAAAAAACAAAGTAATATAGCGACGCACATTGCAGTCAGGCTGGCGGAAAATATCAATGCCAAGAATGATTGTAAAGATAAAATAAAAAGAGGCAAAGGAATCATATTGCTCGCGGGTAATAATAAATTCACCACTGGACATGCCTATCCAGAAGTAAAGAGCAATGAACAACCCCAGGCTAAAGCGGACCATCGCAGAATAAAAGTCTTTTGATTGTCTGACGGTTGAAAATGAATGTCGTTTCATAAAGTATTTTATTGTAAGTTGACTGGAAGTTTAATAGGATTACCCACTTATGTGAATATTCTTACATAAAAATCCTTTTTATAGTAGTTTAACTCCACAGTGTAACATAAGAAGCTAAAGTTTTAATATGAACCCGATTACCATTACGCCTGAAAATAAATGCGGTCATTGCCCCGGCACAAAATGCTGCCAGTACATAACACAGCAAATTGATACCCCTAAAAAGAAAGATGATTTCCAGTTGATGCTCTGGCAGATATCTCATGCCAATGTTGAGTTTTATAAAGATGAAGATGGTTGGTTCCTCATGTTTATTACGCCCTGTGAGCAACTCAAAAAAAATGGTGACTGCGGTATCTATCATGAACGCCCCGATATTTGTCGTGAATACTCTAATGATTACTGTGAGTTTGACTCGCCTGCAGAAGAAGGCTTTGATCTCTATTTTAAAACCCATGATGAGTTACTGGCCCACTGTCGAAAACGTTTTAAAAAGTGGGATAAAAAGCTGAAAAAAATGGAAAAGTCGAGTTAAGTTTCGTTTTATCCAACAATGAATTTATTACTATTATTTCAACAGGATTTTATTACTGCTAACCGAGTGAGGCTCACTGGTCGTCGTCTGGAACACCTGAGAACCATAAAAAAAGTATCGATGAATGATAGACTTGAAGTGGGTGTGTTGAATCAGCAGCTGGGGCAGGGACGTGTTATTTCTATTGATAAATATCAGGTAGAACTTGAGATTCAACTGGGTGAAGAGCCGGTTGCACCATTAGATGTACACTTGATTCTGGCATTACCTCGGCCCAAAATGTTGAAACGTATTTTGCAGACGGTCAGCGCGATGGGAGTGAAACAACTGAGTTTAATTCATTCAGCTAAAGTAGAAAAAAGTTATTGGCAGAGTCCCTGGCTGGAACAGGAAAAACTGCAGCAGCATTTGATTTTTGGGCTTGAGCAGGCTAAAGACACAGTTCTTCCTGAAGTTAACTATTATCAGCGTTTTAAACCTTTTGTTGAAGATATCATTCCTGATTTAATTGCTGAAAGTCGGGCTATTATTGCCCATCCCGGACAAGGACGTTTTTGCTTTGAGGAAAAGACAATGAACAAACAACACACTTGCCTGGCTGTTGGTCCTGAAGGTGGGTTTATAGATTATGAAGTTGATAAATTTATACAGGCTGGCTTTGTCAGTTGTCATTTAGGAGAACGGATTCTCAGAGTAGAGAATGCAATTCCAGTATTATTAGGCCGATTAGTATAATCGTGACATTTTTACAAACAAATTAAGAGAACACATGACCAATGTATGAAATTAAATTGACCATTATTCAGCTGTCACAGTGGTTATATCCCTGGATAGGCGAGATTGCTATGGCGATTATGGCAACGATACTGGTGATTTATGGTGAAACGGTAAACCGCCTGTTTAAGCGTCAGATTAGTGGATTGCATTTTATTTTTCGCACCATCCTGTTTATATTATTATGCACTTTTGGTTATGGTGCTTTACTGATTTATGTCACTCCAATGCTGGCAAAATTACTGGCCTCTATGGGGATGATCTATCTTGGGCCGCTGGTTTTGGGGGTGTTTATTGCTTTAGGTGTCATAGCAGAGAAAAAGAATCGAATTTAAGAGCTCGGTTCTTTATTTTCGGGAAGTATAGTTAAGGCATAATTTCCTCAAAAGAATGGATGGCCTCAAAGGCCCCCACATCTTTCAGGTCGGCTCGGCTATCCGGTTTATAGATGGCCAGTAAATGTTTGATACCATATTCTTTGGCTGAATTGAGTGCCACCAGGTTGTCATCAATGAGTAAAGTTCTTTGAGGATCGTAGTTTTCCAGGGTTTTAAGCTTATCCCAGAATACCGTCTCTTCTTTGGGTATACCCAATTGGTGGGCAGTGATAATATGATCCAGCAATCCGGCTAATGGTGTGTTGTTCATTTTCAGCTCAAGACTTTTTTGATGTGCATTGGTAACCAGTACCCGACGTTTTCCGGCATTGGCCAGGTTTTCTAAAAACTCGATGACGAATGGATGTACTTGAATCAGGTGTTTGATCTCTTCTTTGAGTAAAGCAATATCCAGCCCAAGTTCTTTCGTCCAGTAATCAACACAATACCAGTTAATGGTCCCCTCAATGGACTTAAAAAGAGGGATCAACTTATCACGTGCTTCCTGAAGAGAGAGCTTATGCTTTTCCGCATAGCGTTGAGGGACGTGTTCCAGCCAGCAATGATTGTCAAAATGAAGATCCAGCAGTGTGCCGTCCATATCAAGTAACACCGTGTCTATCTCATTCCAGTCTAACAAGGATTTGCCTTCTATTTTTTTATGTTCAAGAAAACTGTTATTATAGCAACTTTAATAAATTAGGGCTGTTTTGTGTCAAAGAAATTATCTACTCCGGAATCAATCATATTAAATACACCGGTAATCACTGAGTGTAAAGTGGTTGCTCAAAGCCGCCTGTTCCGCATTGAGCAGCTGGATATTACTTTTAGTAATGGTGAAGAAGTTGTCTATGAACGTTTAAAAGGCTCCAGTCGAGGTGGTGTTCTTGTGGTTGCGCTGCTGGATGATGAAACCTTTTTGATGGTCAGAGAATATGGCGCGGGTGTGGAAGGTTATGAACTGATGTTTCCAAAGGGTCGAATTGAAAATGATGAACCGATTGAAGAAGCGGCTAATAGGGAGCTGCAGGAAGAAGTAGGTTATGCCGCCAGAAAGCTCACCTTAATCAAATCAATGACTCTTGCTCCCGGTTATATGGGGCACCTGACCCATGTCGTATTGGCAGAAGATTTATATCCTGCTACACTGGAAGGCGACGAGCCGGAGCCTCTGGAAGTGCTTGAATGGAAGCTGGAGAATATTCAGGAGTTATCCATGCGAAGCGATGTAACAGAAGCAAGAACCATTGCTGCTGCTTATATTGTTAAATCATTACTTGAACAGCGTCAGTTAGAGAATAAATAGGCCTATAATACGTACAACATAAGGGATGACATGCATTCAACTGATACCAATTCAACGCCTGGTTTAGTAGAAGAACAAGAATTACCGGATTCTGTGAAAGCAGAGCTGCGCCGAGTCTTGCCTGAAACGATTGAATTATCACGTCAGGCGGGTGAGATAATTATGGAAATCTATCAGACTGACTTTCATATTCAAAACAAAAAAGATAACACTCCGGTCACCAATGCGGATATGGCCGCTAATGATTTAATTGTAAAAACACTTTCTGAACTGACTCCGGAAATTCCTGTCTTATCTGAGGAGTCGGATGAAATTCCCTATGAAATTCGTCGTGACTGGGAAATCTACTGGCTGATTGATCCTCTGGATGGTACCCGGGCTTTTATTCAGAAAACAGGTGAATTCAGCGTTAATATTGCACTTATTTATCGCCATCGTCCTGTAATCGGAGTAATTTACAGTCCGGTAAAAAAACAGGGTTATTATGCCTGCAAGGGGAGTGGTGCTTTCTTTTTAAATGATGTAAATGAAGCACGGCCAATTCAGGTTTGCGCGCGCTGTCCCGGAGATGCGAATAGAAAAATCGTTGTGGCGGGAACGCATTCTTCACGCTGTGAGGCATTGCAAGTTTTTTTAGATAACCTCTCTGTCGAGTTCAGCGGTTATGAAATGAAATATATGGGCAGTTCGCTAAAATCCTGTATGATTGCTGATGGTGAGGCTGATATCTATGCTCGGCTGGGACCTACTTCTGAGTGGGATACCGCTGCGGCACAATGCATTGTTGAAGAAGCGGGTGGTATGCTCACAAATACAGAGATGCAGCCTATGATGTATAATACCAAAGAATCATTACTCAATCCGGATTTCTTTGTCTTTGGTGACACATCAATTTGCTGGAGTCTGTTTCTTGCGCCTAAAACTCAATATCAGTAAAGACCTCATCTCCAGCACTGCCATCACTCATACGGATTTTCAGCTGTAGATTATTGTATGAATCAGCATATTCCAGGGCTGTTTTCACATCGATGGTACCAGCCTTATACATCTTATAGAGTACTTCATCAAAAGTTGCCATACCATATTTTGTGCCCTGTTCCATTGCTTCAGATAGCTTTTCCAATTTACCCTGCTGTAAGATTTCTGTCACATAGGGTGTGTTAATCAGCACTTCAACGGCAGGATACAGACTGCCATCCTGTCCCGGGATTAAGCGTTGCGAAACGATGGCTCTTAAGTTACGTGATAAATCTTCAGATAACTGGCGATGAGCATTTTTAGGAAAAAAGTTAAAGATTCTATCCAGAGCCTGAATGGCATTACTGGCGTGCAGAGTGGTTAAACAAAGATGGCCCGTATCGGCATAAGCCATAGCATGTTCCATGGTATTAGAATCCCGGACCTCACCAATTAAAATGACATCAGGAGCTTCACGCATGGCATTCTTTAATGCATTTTCATAGCTCAGAGTGTCCAGACCAACTTCTCTTTGATTCACAATGGCTTTTTTATGTGAGTGGATGAATTCAACTGGATCTTCAATTGTGAGGATGTGACCGCCAATATTGGTATTACGATGCCCAATCATCGCGGCTAATGTGGTTGATTTACCTGAGCCCGTGGCACCAACAACCATGATCAGTCCATTTTTATGTGCAACCAGCTCATTTAATGTTGTGGGTAAATGCAACTCTTCACACTTAGGGATATCAGTTTTAATATGCCGAATAACCATGGCAATATCTCCCCGTTGGCGGAATGCATTAGCACGAAAACGACCGACATCATGTACTGAAATGGCAAAGTTTAACTCTAGAGTGTCATGGAATTCCTGTAATTGTTCCTCATCAACCAATTTGGACAAAATGGCTTCTACTTGAGATGACGTCAGTGCCTGTTTACTCACAGGGCGAATTTTCCCCATGACTTTCATTGAGACAGAGGCGTGCGTGCTGAAGAAAATATCAGAGGCTTCTTCTTCAACCATTAGTTGTAGGAATTTGGTGATATCCATAGTTTGCCTTCAAGTTGGTTAGGTTAATTATTGTTAATGACTATAACAATAATTATAGCAACGAAGCGCAATAAATATAGGTAGGACAGAGAGAGTTAGGCTAAGATGTGAAACAGTTAATGCTTATAAACAGACATAATGGCTTTTAATTCCTGTAGAACAATATCGCGTTCATCTGCTGACAAGTCATGAATAGCACTGATGGACTGATTATTCTCCATGGCTGTAATCGTAGCATTAACGGCTTCACAACCACTTTGACATAGAATTTCAAGATATTCAGCTAATTTGGGATGATCCATAAATTGGTTCTTTTTGGTTATACTGGTCATATATTATACAACATCGCTCAGGATGAATGAAGTCCCCACGCGTGTTCTTCCCTCATAACTCCAGATTTACCAAGATTCTTGGTTGATCCTGATAAGACCAACGCTAGCATCAGTTCCGTTTGGAATGACGATGTGAATGATAAAGAGTATACTAAATCCTCTCCTGTTTTTACTAAGGCATCTTGAACTCATTTACTTTAAAAATTATATGAAACGTATTGAACAATTACAAAGCTTATCCCGTGAACATCATCAATCACTGACTTTGGCACAAAAAGCTATTAAAACCAGTGATGCACAGGATGCTGCTGCGGTTAAAAAACTATGCCGGGAAATTGTTTATGACTATCCAGGTGTCTGGAAAGTTCACTTTAAAATAGAAGAAGACAGTATTTTTAAACGCTATATAGGCAGTGCAGATGAAAGTATTCAGTCGGGAGAATTGGCCCGTCTTTGTCTGTCCCTGCAGCAGGAACACCGGACAATGGATGAGTACTATGAACAGATGAAAAAGGGAAACTATGAGGTCCTTAAAGAGTTTGGCACATTGCTTAAAAAACATACTCGAACAGAAGAGAGGCAACTTTTTCCCTTATTAGAAGAAGCCATGACTCAGGATGAACTCAACCGGATCCTTCAGACTAGTCAGGATTACCGCAGTACTGATTCTGTTTGATTATTATTGCTGTTTTTTCTCTTTGTGGGGTATAAAGTACACTCGTGAATGCATATCGTTTTTCTTAGCAATATAACTCCCCGGAAAACGCTTAATACTGGCATTATAGTTTTCAACCAGGCGATTATACTGAGTGCCTGCAACATCTAATTGCTTGTTCGTTCCAGTCTGTTTTTCCTGAGCAAGTAAAATTTCAATGTTCTGCCAGTTGTTGTCAATTTTTTTTTGCATTGAAATGAGTTGTTTCTGAGTGAATAGATAACTGATACCTGCAAAAGCCACCATCATCACCAGTGTTCCTGAAATCATTAACTTTAACTTCATAAGTTTACACCCGAAAACATAGGATAAAACAAATATTATAACAAAAAATAGTTAACAGGATTCATGTCTTGTTCATATAGAGATTCGTACAATGGGTTATAAGCTAACTAAGGAGAAATAACGATGAAAAGCCTGACTGCTATTTTTATTTTTATATTAATCTCAGGATGTTCAAGCAATCCCTATAATACAACAACGAATAATAAAGGTATTGAAATTACAAAAAGTGCCGCAATAGGCGCTGTTGGAGGTGCTGCTGCCGGAGTGGTTATTGGCGATAGCCGTAAATCTACATTAATTGGCGCAGGCCTGGGAGCATTAATTCTGGGCGGCTCAAAAGCATACCAGGAATATGGACAATAAAAAAGAGGCTATTTGTTTACCTGGGCAAGAAATAGCGGTTACGGAAGTATGAAAAGGTGAATTAGGAGCT
Organism: Gammaproteobacteria bacterium; assembly: GCA_016744375.1. Taxonomy (GTDB): domain Bacteria; phylum Pseudomonadota; class Gammaproteobacteria; order GRL18; family GRL18; genus GRL18. Next base: position 2,272 of record JADGEM010000046.1, on the reverse strand, counting down.
AGAACCCTGTAGCATTGATGATATGAATGCGGGGCGGTAGAACCAATGCGGCTAAAAATGCGGGTGTCTCATAGCTGACTATATGAGAAATGGAAAAATTGAGCATTAAATGAAAAAACTAATAATTGTGCTATTAATCGGCTTCGGGGGTTATGGGTATTTACAAAATAATCCCGATATTGTTTCCTCATCTTCAGAGGAAGGCATAACTAGCAGTCAAGCGATTTCAGATGCCTATCAAAACCGATTAAGTGATATACAAGTCAGAGGATCAGGCAAGGTGAGTCATATTCTAAGTGATGACACTAAAGGTACTCGTCATCAACGATTTATTTTACGTTTATCCTCAGGTAAAACAGTGCTAGTTGCACATAACATTGATTTGGCTCCAAGAATAAATAGTTTAAAAAATGGAGATTCAGTGCAATTTTATGGTGAGTATGAATGGAATTCTAAAGGAGGTGTCGTCCATTGGACACACCATGATCCAAGAGGTAAGCATATTGATGGTTGGCTTGAGCACAATAGGCGGAAGTATCAATAATCATATAACAAGGAAAAAATAGAACCCAAGCATCAAATGACAAAATTTCCTTTGTATCTGTTGATATGGCTGGTGTAATTAATAATTCAAATCGTGACCATTTGAATGCCTCAGATAGCAACAAAGCTGTTATCTGAGGCATTCATTAGCTGACCTCATTCAAATCTTATGAAATATTTGACAAATCATTTTGAGAGGTATCTTTCACTTCACTTTCAAGAAGATTAATTGCCTCCAATAAAGTTCCTGAAATAGAGATTAAGTCCTGCAGTAAAGCTTTAGCTTTCTTTTGATTTTCACTTTTTATTTTGCTTTTAGAGCCAAAAATCTTTTGAAATGCAGAACGTTCATCTTCACCAAAAAGAAGCTTGAATATTTCTATATAAATCTGATGAAGCATTTCATGTGGTGTGCCGACTGCATTATAAGATTTTAAATGAGATATCTGTTGACCAGATCCATAGTACCATTTTCCAAATGCACAATCCGTATGTATCACTGGCACTTGATCTTTTTCTACCGGCAGTCTAGAAACAAGTGCTTGTGCATAGGCACGCCATTTAATATGGGCTGATTTAGCACGGCGCAGTTGCTCTAAAATATCTTTTTTTTCCATCTGCTTATCCTCTTTTATACAAATGATATCGTATTCTTTTGCTATACATCTAAAACTTAGAGATATCATCTTTCTAAAAAAGGGAAAGATGATATAAAACCATTATTGCATTTAGAAAATTATGTAAGATTTCTAGAAATTGCAATGCATACTAGAGGATGATGATATATCTCTAGTAAACTATACTACATAATATTTTAGCCCCTGAAGTACTTCAAAAAGTATAATAATTACAGATTCAATAAACTGTAAAGTTTTAAAAAAAGGCACTAAAAGTCTATCAAGTCTGTTATTTATCCTTTTGAGAAAAAATTAAATACACTTCCAAGAAATGATTTCTTTTTAAATAGATGACCTACTGATTCAGCCCAGTCAGCATCTTCTTTTTTTATGTGAGAACCAAGCCAAATAGTTAAAGTAGAGCGCATTTTTTTTGCAGCAGGTATAATATTATCACCATTACAAACCTCATCTCTCATTTTTGCTGCTGACGCTTTAAAGTTATTATGAACGATAATATGAGGTTCAGTAAGAATATAATCTGATTTATTCAAAAGTGCTTCTTCATATGCAAAATGCTCGCAAGTATAATTAACAACACTTTCTGCAACTTCTTTCATTAATTCTTCATTGCTATTTTCTATAGCAGTATGTAGTTTATTAATATAATCTGCAATTCGTTTATGCTGAGTGTCGATAACAGGGATACCTAGTTCAAATTCACTTGTCCATTCAAAAAAGTCCATACTTTCTCTCACCTTAATCGTTAATAATTCAGTTAATGTTTGAAGTAACAGTTTTTAATTGAAGCTTTCGTTTTGTTTAATTTCTTTATATATTTCATGTATACGAAAGCTTCAAAAAATTATTCATTAATTAATGAATATGACTAACCCTCTAACTTTGCATGCTGCTGGGTAGTTTTATATGCTTTTTGAGACAACTCATGCTTTAATTTGATATAAAGTCTGGTTGTATTTTTAGATTTGCGAAGCAATTGAGCAGTATACCGGGAGATTGGAAGAGAATAATCTTGTTCATCTCCCTCTTGATAAGGAATTGCCATTAAGACTGTGAAATCCTTTTTTAATAATTTAATGGATTTATTAATT
>JADGEM010000045.1 GCA_016744375.1 Gammaproteobacteria bacterium | reverse complement strand
GACTATGGGCGTAAAAGTAATCGCACCGGTTGTGCCATTGACCGTCCAGGTACCTTCTCCAGCCACCACCAGTGGATCACCGACATTGGCCGTACCGCTGATCTGAACTGTGGTGGGATCGATACTGCCATCCGGATCGGTATCACCATCAATGACATCGATGGTGACTGGATTATTAGTCACATTATTTAATGAGCTGTCATTATCTGCGGTGGGTCCCTGAGTCGCATAGTCCACACTGACCGTCGCAGCATTAGACACATTGCCATCATTATCGGCCACAGTATAAGTAATATCAGTCGGATCGGAAGTGAAGCCGACTATGGGCGTAAAAGTAATGGCCCCGGTTGTGCCATTGACCGTCCAGGTACCTTCACCGGCTACGACCAGTGGATCACCCACATTGGCGGTGCCAGTAATTTGTACTGTGTTGGGATCAATACTGCCATCTGGATCGGTATCACCATCAATAACATCAATGGTGACTGGATTATTGGTAATATTATTGGCAGAAGAATCATTATCTGCATTTGGTGCTATCGTACCTATGCCAGTCGCTGTAATAGAATCTGTGGTGGATTGCACCTCATTATTAATCCTATCATTTGTTTGTGCTATTTCATTATTATCCCTGTCATTTGTTTGTGCTATTTCATTATTAACACCATTAGTATTAAGAAACTCATATTCAACACTCTGTTGAGTATGAGTTATAACGGTAGGATTTGATGAGCTATCACTTATACCAGCCTGGTTTCCACCTGCAGCAGCTGCTTCTAATTCAGATGGGTCAAAATTTGGATCATTTTGTAAAGCTTCCTGAATATCTGCTACTGAAGCAATATTTTCTTCTGCGGGATATTGCTCAGGGTCATAGATATCGACATCTAAAATAAGCTTATCATTTCTTCCCAAAGTAACAGACTGATTATTCTCCATCTTTAGCATGACACGGCTATCAGTACCTTCTGTAGCAATAGTTTCACCAAGAAATACCATCGAGTTAATGTCTAATATCCGTTCATTACCTGAACTATCAACCGCTTTAACATTACCTGAAATGAATATTACTTGACCAATTAATTGTGCCATTTTAAACCTCATGAAATTAAGCATTTTCCAGGAAAAGTCCCGGATATATTAATTATAGAGAGATATAAAAGGAAATATATTGTACTTTAGTACAATATTTGATTGGGCTTAGTAAGTTTAAGAATCGGTGCGGCGATCTGCCTGTTGTAACTTTAAGGTCAGTTCCAGACGGTTCCTGACGCCAAGTTTTTTGAAAATAGTACTTAGATGTGCCTTAACAGTTCTTTCAGTAATATGAAGATCAGAAGCAATTATTTTATTTTGAAGGCCCTTTAAAATATTTTGCGCTATTTCTTGCTCTCGTATTGTAAGCTGATGAAAAATACTGTTATTATGACCAGATAAACCACCCGATTGCTTATCTGTCGTTTCTTCATCAGAAGATCTGCTATTAATCAGCAGATGTTGGATAAGAGCGGCACCCGCCCAGATTTCACCCTGATCAATGACAGAGAGTGCCATCATAAGTTTGTCATCTGAAATATAGGTATTAGCATAGCCTCGAACATTTAGATTCAATAAGCGAACACCTTGATCAGAGTTAGGCGAATTTGTTAGAACGAGTGTCTTTAGTTTTTGCTTAAATTTTGTTTGTATTGAAGCCAGCTCATTTTCATCATTTTTTCTTAGTCCAAGATGATAAACAAGCTGTACAGTTTGTTCCTTTTCCAGAGCCGAAGATAATTGATTAAGTTCAGAAAAATTTTGCACACTCAATTGATTATTAGAAAATTCATTGAGTATATGCAGTCTTGCTTCCGGATTAGTAGAAAAAAATAGAATATTCACAAGCGATTAAGGTTCCAATTTTTCTTCAGTAACAACGGATAATTGCAGCTCTCGAAGTAAAATCCCCATAGAATCAATGACTCTGTATCTTGCCAGAATGTTTTCATATTGATTTTTTATATTTTCCGAATGAGCTGAAAATATTTCATTTTCAGTATTTAATAAATCCAGTAAAGTACGCTCTCCTATTTTAAATTGCTGCTCATAGGCATCTCTTGTTTTTATGGTTGCACCAACATACTTTTCGAGAAACTCAACACGTTTGTTTGAAGATTCATAAGCATTCCAGGCGAGCTCCACTGCTTTAACAACTTTTCTACGAGTGACATCCAGTCTTCTTTGTGCTTCATTAATTAAATGAGCATCTTTATTAATTCGAGCTTTATCAGCTCCTCCCTGAAAGAGATTATAGCGAACATTAATCATTGCATAATGACCATTATCGTGGCCCCGAGTGCCATTTTGATTGTCAGCCCACTCACTGCCAAGTTCAAGTTCCAAATCAGGATAATAATTACTTCGTGATGTCCTCTGCTGCATTCTAACGGCGTTTATATCAGACTGTGCAGCCTTAATAGCAGGATGATTTTCCAATGCTTTGTTCATTGTATCTTTAAAATCAGCTGGAAATTCAAGTTCAAAAGAAGCTTCTTCCAAAGCATCAGAAGGTATAACACCAATGACTTTTTCATATTCAGTTATAGCATCCTGAAGATTATTTTTTTCAGCTTCAAGATTTGAATAGGCAAGATTAAGTCGGCCTATAATTTGATTAAGTGACCCCTGATTATCTGCCCCCATACTTGCTCGTAATTCAACCTGATCATGTATTTTTTCATGAATTTCAACATTATCCTGAGCATACTTAACCAGTTTCTGAGTTCTAAGTACATTAATAAATGCAGTGATCGCATCAATGGTAACTTCCTGAGATAAGTTAATTAACTGAAAATTTGCAGAATCAGCACGATGTCCATGCCTTGCAGTTTCACTGGATGTTTCATACCCATCAAAAAGCATTTGACGAAGGATAATATCCGCTTCCTGTCGATTCATACTTCTGGAGTGACCGTGCTTAGTCACACGAGTTGAACCATTATCTGATGTTTCAGTACCATAGCCAGCCGTAATATCAACCCTGGGATAATAACCTGCACGTGCCTGACGAATTTCAGAATCTCTGGAAAGTTTTTGATCCAGTTGCTCAAGAATTTCTGGGTTAGTACTGACTGCTTGTTCTGTAGCTTGAATCAATGTGACTGCAAATACAGCCGGAGAAATACAAATGAGGGCACAAAAAGGTAAAAGATAAACAGTATTAAAGTTAAATCTTGAATGACACGTCATACTAACTTACCCGGATTTATGAAAAGTGAGTAAAAATTAATTAACTTAAATATAGTCCTGATGAAATTATTGTCAATTAATGCTTACAAATTATTATTTTTGTGGAGAGTTTATCATTTTTCATGAAAAAAACAATTAATTTTAAGGGTATACCCTAAACATTCCAAGATACCTCACCAATAACCTTTTATTGTTACTTCTCACTTAAAGCTTTTTGTTTTGCTTTTAATATAGGTTTTAGAAGGTAATCCATAACGGTCTTTTTACCCGTTAAAATGTCAACCGAAGCAATCATTCCCGGAATAATTGGCAGAGAATTTTCCAATTCACCCAAGTAGCTTTTTAAAGTTTTTACTCGTACAAGGTAGTGACTTTCACCCTTATCATTAGTGATAGAATCAGCACTGATATGAACGACTTCAGCATCCAGGCCACCATAAATGGCAAAGTCATAGGCTGTAAATTTAACAATAGCTTTAAGACCAGGATATAGATAGGCAATATCTGAAGGCTGCACTTTTGCTTCAATAATCAAAGCATCATCCAGAGGAACAATTTCAATTAGATCCATACCTGGCTGAATAACACCGTTAATGGTATTCACAAACAACTGTTTTATAGTACCTTTCACCGGAGAGCGGACGAGAGTCCTTTGAACCTTATCCTGAAGAGTATCAATTGACTCAAGAATTCTTGGGATTTCAGCGGATACTTCATTAAGTTCTTCTCTTGCATCACTTTGTGAACGGACAACCAACTCATCAATTTTATTCTTTGATTCCCGAATACTGGAATTAAGTCGAGGTATTGATAATTTCACCGCATTAAGCTCACCTTCAAGCTCATTTACCTGACGTTCTCTTTTTATCACATCAACTTGTGATACAGCCCCAGCTTTGTATAAGGGTTTTATAATATTTAATTCTTTCAATGCGAGGGAGTAACTGCGTTTAATTTGTCTTTGCTTAGATTTTGCCTCTATGACTTCCTGTTCATTCTGTTCAACTTGATTTTGCAATATTTTCTGATTACTCAGCAGTCTTCTCAAGTGTGTTTTAAATAGAGCTTTTTCATTTAGAGCTAATTCAGGGGCTTCATCATGAACAATTGGTGGAATCTGGAATTCTTCGAAACTTTGTGCCTCGGCCGTCAAGCGTGCTGCTTTGGCAATTAATTCAAGATAACGCAGTCGACTCTCCATAAAAGAAGATTCAAAATTGGTATCATCGATTTTTAGTAAAATCTGATTTTTTTCTACCTTATCCCCTTCACTGATCAATATTTCAGTAACAATACCGCCTTCAAGATTTTGTACAATTTGAACCTGCTGAGATGGTATAACCTTACCTTCACCTCTGGAAATTTCATCAAGAGGTGCATTGTCAGCCCAATATATTAAAGCGGCAACCATTAATGCAATCAAATAAAGCAATAACCTGGAATGTTTAGGAGTTTGTTCAAGCATTGCAGCACTGGTACTGCGGATAAAATCAAGATCTCTGGAATCAAAAATACTATTAGATTGGTCAGAACCCGTCTTATTATTAGTGTCTGACATTTATCTTTCCCTGTTTCAGGGCCTCAAGAACCTGTTCTTTTGGACCATCAGCAACCACGGTGCCATGCTCGATAACAATTATTCTGTCCACTAATTTTAACAATGAAGCACGATGTGTGACTAAAATAAACGTTCTATCTGACGTTTCCTTTTTCAATTTGGCAAGTAACTCAGCTTCCGTTGCATTATCCATTGAATTACTGGGTTCATCCATTAACAGAACAGGAGGAGACATAATCAACGCGCGTGCAATCGCAACGCTTTGTCTTTGTCCGCCGGATAATCCTTCTCCTCGCTCTCCTATTTTCATATCAAAACCAGCAGGATGTTGATTAACAAAATGGTCAACACCGGAAACTGTTGCTACTCGTATAATTTCAGCGCCAGGTACATAGGGTGCCTTTAAAGCAATATTCTCACGAACAGTCCCATGAAACAGGTCTATATCCTGTGGCACATAACCAATATTTCGTCTTAAGTTTGACGGGTCAATTTGATTTAGATCCAAATCATCCAGCTTTACGGAACCTTCACTGGGTGAATACAATCCCATAATTAATTTTTCAAGCGTTGTTTTTCCAGAACCAATACGGCCAATGAAAGCCACCTTTTCACCTGGTTCAATTTTAAATGAGATATTGCTTAGCGCCTTATCTGCCTGTTCTGGATAGCTAAAACTAACATTTTTAAATTCAATACCGCCCTGGAAAGTAGCACGATGTATATAAGATTTTTTTTCATCCCGTTCAACTGGCATTTGCATGATATCATTCAGCGATGCTAAAGCTGTTTTAGTTTGCTGGTAATTGGCCGTCAGATTAGCCACCTGAGCCATTGGTTGTATAGCACGAGATGACAACATAACAGTCGCAATAAGCGCCCCCATAGTCAACTCATTTTCAGCAATCAAATATACACCAAAGATAATTGTCGCAACCATAGCCATTTGTTGAATAAAAGCCGACGTATAATTGATAGAGTTAGATAAGGTTCGAGCCTTAACACCCTGAGTTGCAATATAACCACCAGCCTGCTCCCAGCGTCGTTGTACCATGCCTTCCGCATTAAAACATTTGAGGGTCTCAAGACTGGTGAGACTTTCAATCAATGTTGCACTTTTTTGAGCATTGGCCCTATAAGTGCTTTCAACCACTTTCTTAAGTGGAAAATGCACTAAAAAACCATAGATTAAAATAATTAAAACTGCAGCCACAGGAATTAAGACCAATTGACCTGCCACGTAAGATATTGTTATTAAAAATAAAGCAAAAAAAGGTAGGTCGATAAAAGTCGTCATTGTGACTGATGTCAAAAAATTTCGTACTGAATCAAACTCCTTTAAATTACTTGAAAACGCACCAACAGACTCAGGCATCACTTCCATTTTAAGTGACATCACTTTTTCAAAAATTAAGGCTGATAGAACAATGTCTGCCTTTTTTCCGGCAATTTCAAGATAATGTCCCCGTACAATCTTGAGAATAAAATCAAAGAAAAAAACAAGACTGACCCCTATAGCCATAACCCATAAAGTTTCAATGGCATTATTAGGCACTACCCGATCATAAATATTCATGACAAAGAGCGGATTAGCAATAACAAAGAGGTTGATAAAAAAGGAAGCCAGTAAAACATCACGGTAAATACCCGCTGAGTTCCATATGGTTCCCCAGAACCAATGTTTATCATGAGTTAATAAGACTTCAGGTGAACGTGAATCAAATTTGAATTCCTCACTAATAAAAAACGCAAAACCTGAGTATATTTTATTTAATTCATCGATTGAAATAGAAATACTGGTGTGTTCTTTAGAGACCGGCTGTATGATTTTTGCTTGATTTGTTTTTAAGTCGACCTGTTCAAGAATACAGGCCTGATTGTCTTCTAACACTAAAATAACAGGCAAAACCAATGTTGGTATACGCTTAATCGGTCGATAAACAATCTTACTGTCTAAATCAGCACGTTTTGTCGCTCGGACAAAGAGTTCAGGGGTGAGTTTCTCGTTGACTAGAGGCAATCCAGCGATCAACTCATCTGCAGTTCTGGGGCTATGAAGTAATTTGGTAATGATCAACAGACATTCCAGCAACGGATCGTCTAAGCATTTTTCACAATAGACCTGTGATTCATAATCTTTATTAGTCCCACTGGCAAGTTCAGTCAGTGATGAAGTCTGTTTTTTGCTCATTCTTTGTCTATCATTGCATTGCTTATCATTGCAGCTACAAGTCCTGCAAAAAATCTGTTTTTATAATGTTCTTTTAATTGTATATGCTATATTTAAAAAAACAAGGTACATCAACTGAAATCATAAGGGATTATTTTTTATGCCTTTTATAAAAAGAGACGAAAGTGGAAGAATTATTGGTATTTTTTGTGAAGAGCAAAAGGATGCCGAGGAAGAACTCGCTGTCAATAACAAGGAAATTATTGAATTTTTAGAAAGTGATGATTATAGTGAATACACAAACCATCTCCTCAATCAGTCGGATACTGATTTTATTCGGGTTTTAGAAGATTTAATCGATGTGCTTCTGGATAAACATATATTGCTGCTCACAGATCTACCGCAGGCAGCTCAGAAAAAACTATTGAAAAGAAAGAAAATCAGAAAAAAATATATTCAATCAATTCTCTCAGACGAAGAAGATAATATTTTTTAATGAGATTACATCTATTCTAAAAAATATGCCTTGCCATTAATCACTCTTGCGCTTACGTTGTTGATGAGCACGATTATTTGTATTTCTTCCCTTGCCCTGTTTTCTGACAGCATTACTCCTGGTTTTCTTTCCTTTAAATGAAGCACTTCCGCTATTTGATTCACCAGAAAAGGCAGAAATTTTTAATTGTTGTTGACAGACCCAGGCCTTTTGTAAATCACGAAAAACATCCTTTGGCATGCCATCCGGTAAATCAACGACTGAATAACCATCATAGATTTCAATTTGGCCTATCATCTTACTGTCAAGACCTGCTTCATTAGCAATAGCACCAACGATATTTCCAGGTTTAACACCATGATCATAACCAACTTCAACACGAAAGCGTTTCATTTGGACATCAGGCATGTCTTTTAGTGGAGTTGCCTTACTACCCACTGGAGTTTTTTTCTTTCTCTCGCCACGCTCCTTTCTTGAGTTCGGACGCCCGCCCCGGTCATCAAAATCATCTTTAAATGGTCTTTTATCTTTTAGATGCTTAAATTCCGATTCATTGAGAAGAAAGGATTTATTATTATTAGACATATGAGCTAAGGCCGCTGCAATATCGATGATATTGACATCATCCTGCTCATTGAGTTCAGTAATTAATTTTGTAAAAACACCATAATCTTTAGACTTTTGTATTTTTTCAATTGTTGATAAAATAGTTTTCTTATAACGCGTAATGCGTAATTCATTAATATTTTTAACTGAAGGAATTTCCATTTCAGTAATAGGTTGTTTGGTTGTCCTTTCAATTGATCTTAGAAGTCGAGTCTCACGTCGAGAAATAAATAAAATGGCATCCCCTTGACGGCCAGCTCGACCTGTTCTGCCAATTCTATGTACATAGGACTCGTTATCACGTGGTGCGTCATAATTAATGACATGACTAATACGTTGAACATCAAGACCTCGTGCAACAACATCGGTTGCAATCAAGACATCCAGACGTCCGCGTTTAAGGCGTTCAACAATACGCTCACGCCCATTTTGTGGAATGTCCCCATTGAGTGCCTCACAAGCAAAGCCACGCGTCTGTAGCTGGTCGGCAAGTTCAAGTGTCATATTTTTGGTATTAACGAAAACCAGCATAGCATCATGATCTTCAAGCTCAAGAATGCGGGTCAATGCATCCAGTTTACTCGCGCCATAAACACGCCAGTAACGCTGGTGAATCGTATTTGCAGTGACGGTTTTAGTTGCAACTTTAACCAGTTCAGGTTGAACTAAATACTTTTCGGCAATTCGGCGTATCACTGTTGGCATAGTAGCAGAAAAAAGAGCTATTTGACGAGACTCTGGTGATTGTTGCAGCACCCATTCAACGTCATCAATAAACCCCATGCGGAGCATTTCATCAGCCTCATCAAGTACTAGAGTCTGTAACTGGGACAGATTCAAAGAGCCTTTTCGAATGTGGTCCATCACCCTTCCAGGTGTACCAACCACAATATGAGCCCCTTTTTTTAAACCTCGAAGCTGCTCACTATAAGGCGCACCACCATAAACTGGCACAATATTGATTTTTGGCAGATGCTTTGCGTAAGTTTGAAATGCTTCTGCAACCTGGATGGCCAATTCACGGGTTGGAGCCAGTACCAGAACCTGAGTTTTTCTTAGATTCAGCTCAATATTACATAAAATTGGCAATGCAAATGCTGCCGTTTTACCTGTTCCAGTCTGAGCCTGGCCGATTATATCTTTGCCGGCAAGTATGTGTGGGATGCTTTGAGATTGTATCTCTGATGGTGTCGTATAACCTGATTCCTGGACTGCCTGCAAAACTTGCGGTACAAGATCAAGTGAATCAAAGGATGAATATTTGGAACTGGGTGCGGATGACATCTAGCGAGCCTCAATGGACAGGAGTAGGAAAACCAGGCATTATACTCTGTCATTTGATAAATATCACCTATTTTAACAATAAATTAAATACTAATACAGAAAACAAAAAAAAAGCCGGCAAAGATTCTCTGCCAGCCCTTTCCATTCTAAATGATTTGTTTTTCAATGAACTGTTTTATACTTGTCCCATTGCAGCAAAACTTTTGATAAAAGGACCTGCCATTCTTGGATCTTTAAACATGGCTTTAAAATCACCAGTTAAAAACTTCATCTTACCCGTGGTCACTGCCATGCCCATTCCAGCCATACCAATGCCTTTATTCAGCCATTTTTCCCAGTTTTTTTGATCCGCTCTGATATCCCAGCTCAAATCACGGCCATCATAAGTACCAGCGGCAACGACTTCGCCGTTTTGTACATCAATATAACCACGTGCAGTATCATCACCTGGTATGCCATAACCAATTACTGAATTAAAACCAATTTCTGCCAGGGCATCTTTTAAATCAGGTTCTGCATTCCAGATGCCTTGAAAAGATTTCATCCATTCATCATCGAATAAATCAGCCATTTATATCCTCCAAAATTAAAAAAAGTATTGCAACAGTTAAATCTGTTAATCTTTGATAGTTTCTATCAAGGTTTAACAACAGTCAGCCCCAGTATAAGCCAGGTCTGCATTCCCCCTCTATAATAATTAATTTTATTTGCCGGATAGCCATGCTTGAGCAAGCTTTTAATTGCTCTGGGTGATTGCCCGCACCACATACCATTGCACCATAAAACTAAATCTTTGGCATTTGAAAAATCCCAATTGCTATTTTTATTATCATCTGAAGTCCAGCTCCAGAAGCTATCATCATCACTCGAAGTTGATTTTTGTTTGACCCCTAAGGATTTCATCGCTTTAACCAATTCAGGATCGGTTTCATCCATACCGAAAAGTGTAAAAGGAATATTAATGGAACCAGGTATGGTCCCTTTATTATGCCAACCGGGTGTTCTGGCATCAATAATAATACCAGTCTTTTGCCTGACATCTTTATCAATAAAGTCAACAACTTCCAAAGATCCAAATGTTTTGACTCCCTGTGCAACAGACATTGGCTGAATACAGAATGGTGGGCAATTTCTTGAGGTTTTAGAAAAACCGCCTTTCAAAGTATGGGCACTGTCCTGATTTCGCTGAATTCGAATAATATTATCTTTATAATCAATATCAACGTAAGAAACACCTTTGCTGATGTTAACATCCAGTGCGAAAGAACTGCCTGACCATAAAAAAATCATGATGAAGAAAGTATATGATATTGCTTTAATATTTTTTTTATTATTAAAAATACAGTTTAGTAAATTTTTATTCATTAAATACAACCTTTTGTATAAAAAACATGAATTTGAAAGCATACTGCCTAAAACAAACGAACCCAAAAAAACTCGCCTAGTGAGAAGCCAGGTAGGTTGATATAATTTTTACAGTTGAATTGTAAAGACGTTTATTTTCAGTAAAATCTTGATAGATATTATTTTTTTGCTCACCTGTGAGTTCCTGATAAAGAGAGAAACTTTCCGGGTAAGTGCCTTCCAATGCTTTTTCAAAACCCGCCAGATCAGAAATCAATTCTTTTTTATCAAGGATGAGCGCCATATCAGAAGATGGTGCATCAAGTGATGTGTCATCGGATGAAATCCCAGACTGAGAATCTAAAACCGAAGCTGGGCTACTCGCCTCATCATTCGCCTCCATTTCCAGTTGCTTGAGGTAATCATCTTGTGACGCTGAAACAGCTTGAACAAAGAAAATACTGCTTAAAATAAAATAAAATGTAATAATTTTCGATATAATAGACATTACAAACACGTTTTTCTCTTAATCCTAAAGAGAAATTTAACGACCTCCTATAAAAAAATGTACCCCCTACATTCGTAAGTATATATATAGTGCCCAACAAGCAAAAAGTAAATGTATTTGTGCCATAATCGTAAAATAATTAATAATTGTGCACTATGATACATTTTTTAAACTTACATATTTTTAAAGGAAATTCATGCAAGCAACTGATATTTCATTAGATTTTTCCATAAAAAGTCATATTTTCTATCTTAATCACGCCGCAGTTTCTCCATGGCCCACAGTCACTGCTCATGAAGTTCAGAAGTTTGCCAATGAAAATGCTCAACTTGGAGCAACTCATTATATTCAATGGCTTAAAATTGAACAGGAATTACGGGAAAATATAACTCAGCTCATTAATGCGCCTTCATGCGATGATATTGCATTGGTCAAAAATACATCTGAGGCCCTGTCATTTGTTGCCTATGGATTAAGTTGGGAAGCTGGTGATAATGTCGTTATAGCACAACAGGAATTTCCTTCTAACCGTATTGTCTGGCAGTCACTTAAAGCTCAGGGTGTTGAAATTAAACTCATCGATCTTTATGAAAGCTCTCAGAAATCGCCAGAGGATAAATTAATAGCGGCAATTGATTCTAAAACACGTTTATTATCAGTTAGTTCTGTGCAATATGCTGATGGTTTAAAAATGGATCTTAAGACATTAGGGGATTATTGTCATAATGCATCCGTACTGTTTTGTGTTGATGCAATCCAGAGCATCGGTGCTATTAATTTTGATGTCCAGTCAATCCAGGCAGATTTTGTTATGGCAGATGGTCATAAGTGGCTAATGAGTCCTGAAGGTCTGGGATTCTTTTACTGCCACAAAAGATTACGCAGTCAGATAAAGCCATCACAATATGGCTGGCATATGGTAGAAAATCAATTTGACTTTGACTCAAGCACCTGGAGTGAAGCAAAAACTGCCCGTAAATTTGAATGCGGCAGCCCTAACATGTTAGGTATTCATGCATTAAATACAAGTATCAAGCTCATTTTAAGCAGAAAAATTGAATTTATTGAACACTTATTAGTCAAAAACAGTAGATACATTGTAAAAAAACTAAAAACAGTTCCTCAAATCACCGTACAAAGCGATACTACTGACACACGAATAAGTGGAATTGTTGCTTTCAGACATCATAGCATTTCGTCTGAAACTCTTTACAATGAACTCATGGCTCAAAATGTTATCTGCGCCATGCGACATGGAAATGTAAGATTTTCGCCCCACTACTACACTTCAACTGAAGTCATAGATGGCGCTATTGAGATTTTAAATAAAGTGATAAAAACCACGATACAGTTATAATTAAGCGTATTAATAAATCTCAAAAAAGAATTCGTTCATTACAATCAAGATGAACCCATATATTTATTAGATTTTAACTTTTTTTCAATATCTTTTCGGCTTTTTTTCGGCAGAGAATAACCTTCGACTGTCACATAAAATGTCACTGGGGGTAGGAATGAAGTTTAATCTGTTTCTCTCATTAAAATTGTATATGAGAATCAAAGTATGGGATCGCATCTGGAATGCTACCGTAAGATGGCTTAATACTGAGAAAAATAATCCTGATCTTCCTCCTTCTGATTTTAAACAACTGTGTTATGAAATTCGTCCGGGGGATGTTGTCCTGGTCGAAGGACGTAGCCATGTTGCAGAAGTCATCAAACTCATTACACAGAGCCCATGGACCCACTCTGCCCTTTATATCGGCCATGCTTATGAGATCAGCAACCCTCAATTACGTCAAAAAGTACTTTCATATTACTCAGGTAATCCAGATGATGCATTAATTGTCGAAGCCCTGCTTGGTGAAGGGACAGTGGTTCATTCTATTGACAAATATCGACATGACCATCTTAGAATTTGCCGTCCAAGCAATATAACCCCCAGAGATGCCCAAAAAGTCACCGAATATGGTATTAATAAGCTCGGCAGCGAATACCATGTCAGACAATTGCTCGATTTAGCTCGATTTTTATTTCCCTATAGTCTTCTTCCAAGACGCTGGCGTTCAAGCCTGTTTATGCATAACCTGAGCCCGACAAAAAAAAATGGGACTGCCACCAATACAGTTTGTTCAAGCATGATTTCTGAAGCATTTGCTGAAATCAAATTTCCTATATTGCCAGTAACAGAGCAATTAAAAAATGGACAATATAATCTTTATATGCGAAATCCACGCTTAATGATTCCCAAGGACTTTGATTATTCACCCTATTTTGAAATTATTAAATATCCCATTTATCGTTTTGACAAAGTCGCCATGTATAAAACCATGCCCTGGAATGAAGAGGGACTCGTGTGCCATGGTCCTGGTGATTGTTATCTACCAGACGATCTGTTAGCGGCCAGAACTTATCCAGAAACTCATATCAAACATAATATTAATCTGATCAAAAGAAAAGTTAAAACCACTCATAGATTTAATTTCGACCTGTTAAACCATCTGTTTTTTTAGGGGGAAACATGACATTTATCACTAATGAAGACAAATACTTTAATGGTGAAAAAATAAATCACCAAAGCCTTTTTAGAAAACTAAGGATTGAGTACTTTTCGCAACCTGTTTTTAATCTTTTTCGAGCAGCTTTACCGAATATGTCTGAAACAGAAAAAGAGGCTTTAGAAGCTGGCACAGTCTGGTGGGATGGCGATCTATTCAGCGGCAGACCTGACTGGGATAAATTATTAGATATTGAGCTGGCACAATTATCAGTAGAAGAACAAAAATTTTTAGATGGCCCTGTTGAAGAATTATGTACCTTACTTGATGACTGGAAAATCACACAGGACACCAAAGATTTACCTGATTCAGTCTGGACTTTCATAAAAACCAACGGCCTGTTTGGTTTGATTATACCAAAACAGTATGGCGGCCTTGAATATTCAGCCCTTGCACACTCAGCCATGGTCATGAAACTGGCCAGTAAAAGCATCACTGCTGCCGTTACAGTTATGGTGCCTAATTCTTTAGGGCCGGCAAAACTGATTATGGAATATGGGACCACCAGACAAAAAGAACATTACTTGCCAAGACTCGCCTCTGGCAAAGAAATACCTGCATTTGCACTCACCAGCTCTAACGCAGGTAGTGATGCAAGCTCTATGATAGATTATGGCATTATCTGTCAACAGTTCTACGAGGGTAAGCAAACCCTTGGCATTCGATTAAACTGGCACAAGCGTTATATTACATTGGGTCCCATATGTACCCTGTTAGGTCTGGCATTTAAACTTTATGACCCTGACAAACTGCTGTCTTCTAACACTGAACCCGGTATCACACTTGCGCTTATCCCTACCCATTTACCCGGCATTGAAATTGGCAGACGTCACTACCCTCTTAGTCAGACTTTCCAAAACGGGCCCAACTCCGGCAAGGATGTTTTTATCCCTGTTGACTGGATAATCGGCGGTAGAGATTACGCAGGAAAAGGCTGGAGTATGCTTATGGAAAGTCTTGCTGATGGGCGCTCCATTTCACTTCCAGCCCTAAGTACTGGCGCCGGTAAACTTGCCTGTCGAACAACCGGAGCATATGCAAGAATAAGAAAACAATTTAACCGTTCAATCAGTGACTTTGGTGGAATTTCTGAGGCTCTGACTCGAATTGTCGGAAACACCTATATTATGGAGGCAGCCAGAAACTTAACAGTCAGCAGCATTGATATGGGAGAAAAACCATCGGTTGCAGGTGCTGTTGTTAAATATCATTTAACTGAGAAAATGCGGAAAGTTGTCAATGATGCTATGGATATCTATGGTGGGGCCGCCATTTGTATGGGTCCTAGAAATATTATGGGGCGTATTTATCAAGCTGTTCCAATCAGTATTACAGTCGAAGGTGCAAATATTCTTACTCGAAGTATGATCATTTTCGGGCAGGGAGCAGTACGTTGTCATCCATATATTTTTAAAGAGATTTCATCCGCAAATAATAATAATAAAATGACCGGCCTGATTAATTTTGACAGGGCTTTTACGGCTCACATTCTACATGTCATTCGCTCTTTTTCACGAACTCTATCAACTTCACTGACCGATGGCTTGTTTTGTCAAACACCTAAAAATAAAAATCAAAAATTTCAACAGATAAGTAAACGTTATTTCCAGAAATTATCACGCATGAGCATCGCTTTCGCTCTTCTGAGTGATTATTGTATGTTAAGCCTGGGAGGAAAACTTAAACAGATGGAAAATTTATCCGGTCGCCTGGCTGATATTTTAAGTTATCTGTATTTGAGCTCAGCTGTATTAAAGCAGTATCATCATGATGAAAATTATCATGATGATCAGGTTTTAATGCAATGGAGTTGTGAAACCTTATTGTATGAAACTCAAGAGTCCTTTTCTGGTGTATTGTCCAACTTGCCTAATCGTTTTGTCGCTAATCTTTTAAAATTTCTAATTTTTCCTTTTGGAAAAACTTACCAAAAACCATCTGATCAACTGTCCGAGCAGGTAACACAGAGGATATTAGCTCCCTCTTCTGCAAGAGATCGTTTAACGAAAGGTATATATAGCAGCAGGGAAAAGCATGATCCCATTAAGCGTCTGGATGATGCATTATATAAAGTCATCTCAGCCCGGGAAGCTGAAATAAAATTGCATAAAATAATCAAGAACAAACAAATCGATAGCTATAATTCATCCGAAAAAAGACCGATGGATTTTATAGACACCATCAATTTGGCACTTCAGAAAAAGTTGTTAACAGAGCATGAGTTTAAATGCATTTACGAGGCACACATAGCAAGGAATGAGGTCATTAAGGTCGATGATTTTAATCAAAATTTAAACTATGAAGAGAGCAAATAGAATAACAACTATTACTTCCTCTTTTTTTTATAAGATATAGAGGGGAAGATTAAACAAATTTATCTGAGATAACAATATAATCCTGGAGATAATCATGACAAAGATGATTAGCAATAAGATACCAATAGAGACAGTTTACATTGTCGATGGCCAAAGGACACCACAACTAAAAGCAACAGGCAGACCGGGACCTTTTAGCGCCAGTGATCTCTCCGTTGCATCCGCACGTGACCTACTGCTCAGAATGCCATTTACAGCACATGATATCGATGAAGTTGTTATTGGCTGTGTCATGCCCGATGCCAGTGAGGCCAATATTGCCAGACAAATTGCTTTAAGAATCGGTTGCGATAATAAAACCCCAGCCTGGACCGTGCAGAGAAATTGCGCATCCGGACTGCAGGCAATTGATAGTGGTATGAACAGTATCATCAGCGGTAAAGCAGATATTGTTTTAGTTGGAGGCACTGAAGTAATGTCAAGAGCCCCTGTTATGTGGAATAATTCCATGATTAACTGGCTCTCACATTGGTTTAATATTCGTACTCACCGTTTCATTGATAACATTCAATATATCAGGCAATTATTCAATCTTAGACCTTCTTTTTTGAAGCCGGTTTTCTCTCTAATAAAAGGTCTCCAAGATCCACTCGTTGATCTCTCTATGGGACAAACCGCCGAAAACCTGGCTTATCACTTTGATATTTCACGTTCTGATATGGATAATTATGCATTGCAAAGTCATGAACGTTTATCATATGCCGCCAAGCATGGCCGACTGGATGATGAAATCACGCCAATCTATGATACTAACGACCATTATTATAAACATGATAATGGTCTGAGGAAAGATTCGAGTATTAAAAAACTTTCCAGACTAAAACCCGTTTTTGATCGTAAAAATGGCTCTGTCACCGCTGGAAATAGTGCACAAATCAGCGATGGTGCCACCAGCCTTTTCCTTGCCAGTGATAAAGCCGTAAAAAAATACTCATTAAATGTCCTCGGCAAAATAATTGATTCACATTGGGTTGGACTAACACCCGAAGAAATGGGCCTTGGGCCAGCCTATGCAATTCCCCCACTGTTAAAGAAACATCAATTAACAATTAATGATATTGACTATTGGGAAATTAATGAAGCCTTTGCCGCTCAGATCCTGGCGTGCCAAAAAGTACTGAATGATGATAACTTCTGCAGCAACGAACTGGGACTAAAAAACATATTAGGTCTTATTCCTGATGACAAAATAAACGTCGATGGAGGAGGTATTAGTTTGGGGCATCCGGTTGGTGCCAGTGGTGCACGAATTGTTTTACACCTGCTTCATACATTAAAAAACAGTTCTTCTGAAAACAAAACATTCCGGGGTATTGCTGCACTCTGTATTGGTGGTGGTCAAGGTGGTGCCATATTAATTGAATCAGCTGGTAATCATTAATCTACTTTTTAAAAGGATACTCATCATGAAAACTTCCTACACCAATTGGCTTGTTGAAAAAGACAATGAGCAAATTATTACACTAAGTTTAGATAAACCAGATACAACAACCAATGTCTTATCACAAAATGTTCTGATTGAATTGCAAAGCATCCTCGATGACATTAGAAAAGTTCCAGCTAAGGCATTAATATTTCAGTCAAAAAAAGACAATTGCTTTATTGCCGGTGCTGACGTTAAAGAGTTTTCAAGCTTCCTTAATTCATCTGATAACTTACCAAACCAGTCTGATCTGAAAAAAAGCGACACAGCCTATGATCAAGCATTACATGCCGTCCAGCTTGGTCAGCATGTGATGAACAGCATAGAGAATTTACCTTTTCCTACTTTTGCTTTACTTAATGGTCATTGTCTCGGTGGTGGAATGGAGCTTGCTTTAGCCTGTGATTATCGAATTGCACTGGATAATTCAAAAACCAGGTTGGGTTTACCTGAAGTCAAATTAGGGATCCATCCCGGTTTCGGGGGCACAGTTAGGACAAATCGTCTATTGGGTGTCTTTAAATCCATGTCACTCATGCTTTCAGGGCGTACACTCTCCGTGAGAGGTGCCATGCGATTGGGGTTGATTGATGAAATTATTTCAAAAAACATCAAAAATAAATATTTTAAAAAACTTGTTAATCTTTGGCTAGACAAGGCAAAAGGACAAACAAGAAGCAAGTTGAAATACTTTAAGCAGCAACAGAAACGTTCCTTCTATTATAATTTATTTGAAATGGATTTTGTTCGACCTCTTATTGCTTATATGCTGACAAAAAGTGTCAGTAAAAAAGTTCAAAAGACGCATTATCCTGCACCTTTTGAATTAATTAATCTCTGGCAATTTCACGCTGGAAATGATGATTTCATGATGAAGAAAGAAGCTGAATCAGTCGCCAGTTTAATCACAAGTGACACAGCACAAAACCTTATTCGTGTTTTTCATTTACAGGATCGATTAAAAACCCTATCTCATTCAAAAAAAGACAAACCACTGGAACACATACATATTATCGGCGGTGGTGTTATGGGTGGAGACATTGCCATTGAATGTGTTTATAGGGGATTTACAGTCACAGTTCATGATCAGTCTCATGAAGTATTAGCACGACTGATTCAAAGAGGGCATCGATTTTTTAAACATAAACTCAAAGAAAATCATTTATACCAGTCATCAATGGATCGTTTAATCCCTGATTTTAAAAATTATGGCCTAAAAAAAGCCGACCTGATCATTGAAGCTATTATTGAAGACACAAAAGCCAAACAAAGTGTTTTTAAATAC
Organism: Gammaproteobacteria bacterium; assembly: GCA_016744375.1. GTDB lineage: Bacteria > Pseudomonadota > Gammaproteobacteria > GRL18 > GRL18 > GRL18. The sequence goes on along the minus strand of JADGEM010000045.1, from coordinate 20,675 downwards.
GCTGAACAAATCGCAAAGCCTGAATGTATTTTTGCAACGAATACCTCCAGTATTCCTCTGGATGATATTTCACAGGTACTCAGTAGTCCTGAACGTTTGGTTGGTATTCACTTCTTTAATCCTGTTGCCAGAATGCCACTCATTGAAGTCGTGAGTTCAAAACTGACCTCTACCGCCGCCAGACAGTTTGCTCTTCAATTTGCCGGAAAAATTGGAAAGCTCCCTTTACCTGTTACTAGTACACCCGGCTTTTTAGTTAACCGCATACTGACTCCCTATTTACTAGAAGCCATTGAACTCTATGGTGAAGGTATACCTGCTGAATTTATTGATAAGGCGGCTACTCATTTTGGAATGCCCATGGGACCTATACAGCTTGCCGACAAAGTCGGGCTGGATATCTGTCTTTCTGTCGCCACAAACTTGTCAAAATCACAATCAGTCCGTGTCCCTGAAAAATTAATCCAATGGGTAGAAAACGGCCGATTAGGAATAAAAACCCACAAAGGTTTTTATGATTATAAAAATGGCAAGCCAGTTTATAAAGCAAGCCATTATGATGGTCTGTCAAGAGCTCAGATCAGCAATCGTTTAATGTTTCGCCTGTTTAATGAGGCTGTTGCCTGTCTTGACGAGAAAGTCGTAGAAAATGAAGATCTCCTGGATGCAGGAATTATTTTTGGGACAGGGTTTGCTCCATTTTTAGGTGGTCCAATGCACTATATAAAACATAAAGGAATTGAGGAAATGGATCATACACTAATCGACCTGTCAAAAGATTATGGTCGACGCTTTAATCCAGTTATAGGATGGGACAGTCTAATTTATAAATAACTTAAGAGTTGAGAGCACTCGCTGCTTTTAGTTAAGAGCCTTCAGCTATTTTAATAAAGAGCCTTCAGCCGTTGTAAATGTTAGCCTTCAGGCGTTGTAAATGTTAGCCATCAGCTATTAGTAAATAAGAGGTATTGATTATGAAAACCAACAAACAGGTCGAACCTATCACCCCCGGATCTGCCGGAACTTTGTCCGGTCTTTTTTTTAAGCGTGTCAATAGCACACCAGACAAAATAGCCTATCACTACTTCGATAATTCAATTAATCAGTGGCAAAACCTGACCTGGTCTGAAGCCTATATTGAAATGTTAAAGTGGCGGGCATATTTTCTACTTCTGGGCCTCAAAGCAAAAGACAATATTGCCATCATGGTTAGAAATTGTCCTGAATGGGTGTTTACAGAACAGGCTGCCTTAAGTATTGGCATGGTTGTTGTACCCTTATATCCTAATGACAGACCCAAAAGCATTGCTTATATTCTAGATGATGCCAGCATTAAACTAATGATTGTTGACACCAATAAAAAAATTGAAGAATTGTCATCAATTGACAAACAACTAAAAAAACTTTGTGCCATAATCTCACTTGAAGATATTCATAATAATCCATTATTATCAGAAGAAACACCAGAAACGTTAAAAAGACACCCTCTTATTGATTTAAATTCTGACAGAGATCCTGATAGCCTGGCAACCATTGTCTACACATCAGGTACAACAGGAAAACCAAAGGGTGTTATGCTCAGCCATCGAAATATATTATTTGATACCTGGGCTTCAATTTCAGCAGTGCCTTGCAAAAGCAGTGATAAATTCTTATCATTTTTACCACTATCACATATGTTTGAAAGAACTGCTGGTTACTATATTCCCATGATGGCAGGGGCAGAAGTCGCTTATGCACGTTCTATAGATGCATTACCGGTTGACTTGCAAACCATCAAGCCAACAGTCCTGGTCACTGTTCCAAGAATATTTGAACGCATTCATATGAAGATTACGCAGCAATTAAAAAGTAAACCTCATCTGGTGACAAAATTATTTAATTTGACCATTAAAATCGGCTGGAATCGATTTCTTTATCTTCAAGGTAAGAAAAACTGGTTTCCAGGCCTTTTATTCTGGCCTTTATTAGATAAAATAGTTGCCAGCAAAGTCATGGCCAAATTAGGCGGTAAACTCAGGCTTGCCATCAGTGGAGGTGCCCCTCTTTCAAATGAAATTGCTCAGTTCTTTATAGGCCTTGGACTTACCATTACACAAGGTTATGGCATGACTGAGGCTGGTCCCGTTATTAGTACCAACAAGCTCAATGATAATGATCCATTTAGTGTTGGCCAGATTTTACCCGGCATAAAGACTCGCATCGAAAAAAATGGAGAGTTATTAATCAAAGCACAGAATGTTATGCAGGGATATTGGCATAATGAAACAGCAACTCGTAAAATCATTAATCCGGATGGCTGGCTGCATACTGGAGACAAAGTTCAGATAAAAAATAACCATTTATACATTACCGGCCGAGTTAAAGAAATTCTGGTTTTAAGCAATGGAGAAAAAGTGCCTCCAGCGGACTTGGAAATGGCCATTTGCAGTGCTCCTATATTTGAACAGGCCATTGTCATTGGCGAAGCAAAGCCCTATCTGAGTGCTATAGTCGTTTTAAATGAAGAAATGTGGCAAGATGTTGCAAATGAGGCGCATATTGATGCTGTAGAAAAGAATGCCCTGGAAAATAAAAAACTTTGTGATGTTGTGACAAAAAAAATATCCGCTCTATTATCCTCATTCCCGGGGTATGAGCAAATACGCCGAGTCAAGCTGGTACTGAAGCCATGGACTATTAATAACGGCATGTTAACTCCAACATTGAAGCTTAAGCGTAATCAGATTATTGCAAATTACAAAAAGGATATTGATGATTTATATACTGGACATATTCAGTCATTTTAATCATTAATCAAAATTTAAATGAGAGGAGAGACTATGTGTAGCACACCCCGCCCATCAAGAACCTTCAGAGGTTCACGCAGGGTTGCAGCCACAAGTACTCTGCATCGCTCCTATACGCATATGATGCGTACCGCTTCCGCACACTCCTCTAGTATTAAGAAACCCAGAGAACTTCTGGTAAGTGCTCATAAAATTTTTGTTCATAACAAGTGAATATTTTAAATAAAGTGTTCTTCCCCGAAAATAGCAGGGGGTTTTATGGTAAACGCTGGTTGGATATTAGTCTTCGTACTGTCCATTTAATGGGACTATTGGGTTTATCCGGGGGGTTGCTCTTTCATGCTGAAAAATCTCTTTGGATAGGTTATTACTATGCGATGATTCTATCTGGACTGGCAATGGTTTTCCTCAGTGTCTGGTCGCATGGAAAATGGCTGTTACAAAATAGAGGCATAGCCATCATTATCAAATTATTCATTTTTACAGCACTCCCTTATTTCCCTGGATATGAGCAGTATTTATTGCTCAGTATTATTTTTATTTCAGGTATCTCATCTCATGCACCGGCAAAGTTCCGCTACTATTCACCTTTTTTCGGCAGAGAAATTTAAAAGCTGGAAAACGGGTGTACAGTAACATTATCACCCGTGTTAATTGATTGGCTCTCATGATCAAGATAAATAAAGCAATTTCCCTTGCACATCGAGCTTAAAACTCCTGAACCCTGTTTCCCAGTGGTTTTAACTACCAGACCCAATTTGGGATCTTGTTCCAGTACACCACGTTGTATTTCAGTTCTTCCTGGTAATTTTCGTAAGCTTGTTTGACAAGGCACTTTAAATTGAAACAGGGAAATATCTTTATGGCCCATCAACATTTTAATGGCCGGCCTGACAAAATACATAAAAGTAACCATAACGGCCACGGGATTGCCGGGAAGGCCAAAAAAATGAGTCTTGTTGAGCTGGCCAAAAGTTAATGGTCTTCCGGGTTTCAGATGCAACTTACTAAAATGAATCTGCCCTGACTCTTGCAGACATTGTTTGATATAATCTGCATCACCAACTGATACACCACCAGATGTGATCACCATATCAGCCTCAGAAGCCCCTTGAAGCAATGCCCTGGTTATTGATTCACGATTGTCAGGAATAACCCCCAGATCAATGACATCAACACCAAGGTCTTTCAGCAGACCACTGATGGTGTAACGGTTACTATCATAGATTTGGCTGCCATGAAGTGACTCTCCAATGCTGCAGATTTCATCACCACTGGAAAAGATAGCCACCCTGATTGGGCGCTTTATCTTTAATGAAGCCAGACCTAATGAGGCTAAAACCCCCATTTGTGCAGCACCTAATTTCTGCCCCGAGGATAAGACAACACTACCCTGAGCAATGTCTTCACCTATGTGTCGAACATTTTGCCCTTGCTTAATCCCGGAAGAAATGGAAATTTGGTTATCATTTACCGTGACTTTTTCCTGCTCTATCACAGTATCTGCATTTTCAGGTATCTTTGCACCAGTCATGATTCTGATGCACTGCCCTTCTCTTAACTCGCCTTCAAAGGGGGTTCCAGCAAAAGAAGTTCCGATATTTTCTAATGTCTTCTCAGCATTAGCAGGCATTTCTTTATAATGAAAAGCATAACCATCCATAGCTGAATTTTGATATACAGGCACATTCATAGGGGAAATAATATCTTCGGCCAGAGTCTTGCCCAGCGCATTGGGCAAAATCACCGTCTGTTGATTGACCAGTGGTTTGATTTTGGCCTTAATAATTACAAGTGCTTCATCAACTGAAATCATTGTCGTCATAGTAAAATTCCAATAAGTGATTTAAAAAAAATTTATGTTATATGATGTTATCAGGAAGTGATTTTTCAATCATTTCTCCCTGATGTAAGTGAAAGTGCCGGTTAAAGGCCAATTCTCCGTGATGGGGATCATGGCTGGTTAAGATAATGCCAATATTATCCTCTTTCAGCTGATTAATAACATCATAGGTACTGTGCCGAGATTGCTTATCCATATTGGCGAAGGGTTCATCTAATAAAATAAAGCTAGGTTCTATCACCCAGGAACGGGCTATAGCAATCCGTTGTTTTTCTCCGCCTGACAATGCGTGGCTTTGTCTATTTCTTAAATGCTGCAAATCAATCATCTTGAGTACGTCATTCACTTTAAATTCAATTTCCGAATGATTCAGCCGAGTTTTTGAAAATAAAGGCTGTTTTAAACCATAGGCAATATTATCAAATACAGTGCCGTTGAAAAGATAGGGGGTCTGATGCAGATAGCAGAGATTTTTTCGTAAATAGCCCTTTGATTCATGCCAGTTCTTTTTTACCCGTGGATCCTGTGAGTCTGACAAATAAAAATGATCAGGCTTGAGCAGCCCAGAGGCAATTTTAAGTAACGTTGATTTACCAGAACCATTTTGCCCTGTCATTAAAATAAAATTTTCTGAATTCAATTCAAAATCCAGCTGATCCAAAATAACCTGCTTTTTTATCGAGTAAGAAATATTGCTCAAATGAAGAGAAGTCATAGTGCAAATTCTCCCTTGCCTTGAATACTTGTTAATAATAAATTTAATACCAAAGCCATAATTAATAACACAATACCCAAAGCTATCCCCTGCGAAAAACTCCCCTTACTTGTTTCCAGAGCAATTGCCGTAGGTATATTACGTGTATAGTGAAGTATATTACCTCCGATCATCATCGAGCTCCCAACTTCCGCAATAATTCGCCCAAAAGCAGCAATAATTGCTGCCATCAAACCAAAACGAGCTTCTTTTAAAATGCTAAAAAAAGCTCTAAAGGGATGCGCACCCAATGTAATTGCGGTTTCCCATGCACGTCTATCCACCGATTGTAAAGTTGCATGACTCAATGCCACCAAAAGAGGAAAACACAGAATCATTTGCCCCATAATCATAGCTTCCTGGGTAAACAATAATCTTAAATCACCCAGTGGACCAACCCGTGAAAGCAATAGATATAAGGTTAGGCCAACCACTACCGCAGGAATTGACATGGCAGTATTGAACAGTGCGATTAGAAAGCGGCGCATAGGAAAATGAAAGTAGGCAAGGAAAAAAGCAATCAATATAGCCAATGGTGCAGACAATAAAATCGCTCTAAACGAAACACTGAACGATAAAAAAATGATCTCCCAAAGCTGAGCATCGCCGCTAAATAATAAAGCGATAGCCTGTAGGGATGCTGTAGATAAATCATCCATAAAATAATATGAGCCTTATTTCTGCACCTGGCCACAAACAGGACAGTCTGGATTTTTTGGTAACTGCATTGATTCCCACTGCATGGAAAGTGCATCAAATAATAAAACACGTGCAACCAGCAAATCACCTTTAGCAATAATTAATTTTATAACTTCTATTGCCTGCATACTACCCATAACACCAACAACGGGTGACAGGACACCATTGGTACTGCATGTTTGATCAAGCTCCTTTGATCCTGATTCTCGTAAACCATAGCAACAATGATAACAGGGGCTGTCTTTGTTTCCACAATGATATACAGATATCTGACCTTCCCAGCGTATAGCCGCAGCAGAAACAAGCCATTTTTTTTGTTGTACGCAGGCTCGATTAATCTCAAACCGTGTTTTTAAATTATCAGTACAATCCACAACAATATCGGCCTTTGCGACAGAAGATAATAATTGTTCACCGGACAGTTTGATGTCAAGCTGAATAATATTGATTTTAGAATTGATAGCATTCATGCGATTCGCACACGAACTGACCTTGGACTGACCCAGGCTTTTTTCATCATGAGCTATCTGACGTTGCAAATTATTTAACTCAACTATATCATGATCTGCAATGGATATCTCACCAATACCGCTGGCGGCAAGATAGATCGCAACAGGTGATCCTAAGCCGCCAACACCAATAATCAAAACTTTGGCCGCTAATAATTTTTTCTGTCCTTCAAAGTCAATCTCAGGCAGCATAATATGGCGTCCATAGCGTAGTAGATCATCATCATTCATTAGCCACCGCCTTTATGAAAAGAGCTGTCAAATTTTTTTATAAAATCTTTTTGCTGTTCATGTGAATAATTAAGAAACTGAAATTGCACCAATAGACGAGGAAGGACTAATGAGCCAATGATACGGTCTGAAAGTTCAGACAAAGTGATAGTCAGTGTCATCTCAGTACAAGAATAGAGAATGACCGTATAATCAGAAATAACGAGGGTGAGTTCCTGAGGGAAGTGCCGGGAAAATAATTTAAACTGAACAAGAAACTCAAGTCGTGAATACCCCATTTCTTTTTCTATATTAATAATCCGAGGTATCGTATCAGCCACCAGCAACTTCCGGCCAAAGCGCCAGGGTATCATTTTCCTTAAGTATCATCGTATCACGGTCTGGTGGACAAACAAAAACCCCATTTAAAATGACAAGATAAGCTTCTTCACGATCAATATTAAAATGATCAATGGCCTGGTAAACACTGATACCAGCATCCACTTCAACTTCAGCCTGATTCGCTTTTGCATGGGCCGGCAAATGTCGCTTTAAACCGGCAAAACATTTAAGTGTAATGTTCATTAATTAGTGTCATCCATTTTTAACTTTAAGGTCACCATTAAAGACTTGCAAGATAAGCTTCCATCAGACGACTGGGATCTTTCATCAAACGCTCTTTCCAAGCTCCCAGTTTTACTTTGCCACGAATCAATCCCCGGACAACTCCGATATTCTGCGTATGGCCAAGTGAACTAATACCAACAAGACAATCCTCTTTAAATTGAAGATTAAGATAACGGAAATTCTTCTTATCCAGTAAAATGCTTTCCTGGCCACCTTCAATTCCCATCCATTGACCAAATGAAGTCGAAATCAGTCCCATGGTATCTAATATATTCATATTGATACTACCATGATGTTTACAGCTATTATTCTGAACCATATTAATAGCTGCAATTCGTCCATGCTCAACCGCTGTAGGTTGAATCGCCTGGACATGCCATGATTGATCGGAAAAATCCAATCCCTGTGCCACATCACCCGAGGCGTATACATTGTCAATATTGGTTTGTAAAAACTCATTAACAATAATACCCTGATCAAATGCTATGTCAGAGCCTTTAAGAAAATCAATATTTGATTTTACTCCAGTAGCGCAAATCACCAGATCAGCTGGTAATGCTGGTGAGTTTTTGAGGTTTACTTTTAAAGGTTTTTGATCGCTGCTATCGGCATCATTAATGGATGTGACCTGTTCAGACGTTAAGATTCTAACACCTTTGGACTCACACCAGGATTTTAATAAGCCGCCAGCAGTATCATCCATCATTCGTGGCACCATGCGGTCACCCATTTCAACAATGGTAAGGTTGACACCCCGCTTTAACAGAGACTCAAGAATAATGCAGCCAATAAATCCAGCACCCATTAAGACAACCGACGAGCCAGCAACTGCCTTTGAAGCAATGTTGCGTGCATCTTCAAGAGTCCAACAATTATGAACATTGTCCAGATGGATGCCATCAATAGGCGGAGAGACAGCCTGAGCCCCGGTAGCCAGTAAAAGCTTTTCATAGCCCAGTTCAGTACCATCTGCTAATCTAACAAAATTTTTACTGGTTTCAATAGCATTCACTTTTTCATTAATGACAATAATACCCAATGAACTGAAGTGCTCAGAATTATGCCTTAGATGGGTTCCGCTTTCTGTAATTTTCTCTTCCAGAAAATAGGGAATGGCCATTCGTGAATAAGGTGGTTCACTTTGTCCTGTAATCAAAGTGATTTGAGCACTTTGATTCAGTTTTCTAATGGTTTCACAGGCAATGACCCCTGAAGGCCCTGCCCCGACAATAATATATTGCATATTAAGTCTACCCTTTCAATCCTAGACGTATTAATGTTGCATCAGTTGGTTTACCATCTTCACTCCAGCCTCTTAACTGATAATATTCAGGCATCATTGCTTCAACTTGAGAGACCATACCTTTGGCGGGGCCTGTTTTTGCAGCTTCTTCACGAAGACGTGGTGGTAACGTATCATCTGCACTGGTTATGCCAGCTTTAAGATTAAATTCACGTTCCATATTCCAGATCCGCTCACCTACTTCAAGCAGATAATCCACTGTCCACTCATTGCCACAAGCACCTTGAAGCTGTGGTGCAATATTTTCCAGAGACCAGGCAAAAGTGGTAAACAAACATAAGCCACTCGAATCAACAGAAGCTGTAATATCCTGGAATGCTTTAACCAGACCCGGCTTGCCATCAGCCGTTAATGGATCCGTTTTTTCTGGTATGCCCAGGACTTCAGAGGCAACAGTATAGCCCCTCACATGACAAGCACCTCGATTAGAGGTGGCATAGTTCAAGCCAATACCCTGTATGCCCCGTGGATCATAAGCAGGAAATTCCTGACCTTTAACCGTCATAGACAACTCAGGACGGCCGTATTTTTCACATAAGCGTTTCGATCCCAGAGCCAGATCCTGACCAAAGCCTTCACCTAATGCCACTAATTCAACGGATTGAGTTAATGCTTCTGCAGAACCAAATTTAAATTCAATACCACCGGTCTGTTCAAGCGTCAGATCTCCAGCTTCAAACATTTCCATTGCTGCCGCAACAGTCGCACCGAAAGTAATGGGATCAAAGCCATCTTCATTGCAGATAAAATTAACATAAGTCAGAGCATCCAGATCGTCAACACCGTTGTCTGCTCCTAAAGCCCAGGCGGCTTCATATTCAAGTCCTCCGGAGTTACCCCAGTATTTTGCTTTATTCTTAACACTAAAATGGCCTTGATCAATTGTAGAAATACGACCACAGGCGATAGTACAACCAAAACAAGCCGCATTTGTTGTTAAGTTTGGTCGGCCATCTGATTTTCTTGGTTCACTCATGGCCTCACCAGAAATTGCATGGGCACCGTCGAACTGTACGTCTTTCATGTTGTTTGTGGGTAAGGCACCGATTTCATTAATGACATTCATTAAGACCTGAGTACCATAAGCGGGTAAGCCCTGGCCAGTGACTGGATTATCAGCAAGTACAGCCTTGCCTTCATTAACGGCTTTCATAAAAGCTTCAGGATCAGTTAGATTACCAACACCCAGAGTTCCTCTTATCGCCACAGCTTTAAGATTTTTGGATGCCATAACAGTACCAACACCTGAACGTCCTGCAGCCCTGTGAAGATCATTCACAATACCCGCATACAGACAGCCATTTTCTGCTGGTCTGCCCACTGCTGCAATACGCAATAAAGGATCCTGATGCTTATTATGTAACCATTCGTCTGTATTCCAGACAGATGTACCCCAAATTTCATCAGCAGGTAATAATTCCACCTTATCGTTTTCAATATAAAGATAAACGGGTTCAGGCGACTTGCCCTCAAAAATGATCATATCCCAGCCGGCACTTTTCATTTCTGCACCAATAAATCCACCCGAATTTGAACACGCAATACAATTGGTTAATGGCCCTTTAGTCACAACCACATAACGCCCCCCAGTAGCAGCCATGGTACCGGTTAAAGGGCCAGTGGCCATAATCATTTTATTTTCAATACTCAAAGGATCACAGGCGGGGTCTATTTCTTCTGATAAGTATTTTGTTGCCAGGCCACGAGAGCCCAGATAATCCTTTTTCCATTGGTCATTTAATGCTTCAGTGGTAATTTCTCCACTTGTCAGGTTGATACGTAATAGTTTTCCTGTCCAAGACATTATTATTCTCCTTTACGCATTAGCGGGTGTGTTAGTTGAGGCATGGTCAGTTTCAGTTGCCCATTTACGCATTTTATCCAGACCGGTCTGATCAGCATCAACATAGCTGATGGCCTGGGTTGGACAGGCAGAGGCACATTTGGGATCACCACCACAGAGATCACATTTAATCACTTTGCCAGAACTCTGGTTATAATTTATCGTTCCAAATGGGCAGGAAATCGTACAGACCTTGCAGCCTACACAACTGCTTTCATTGACTTCTTTTGCCCCTGTCACCAGGTTCAAACTGATGGCATCCACAGGACAGGCTTGCTGACACCAGGCATCCGCACATTGAGTGCAGGTATAAGGAACAAAACGTCCCTCCTGATGAAAAGTAAAAACTTTAATACGGGATTTAGAAGGATTAAACACTCCTTCATTTTCATATGAACATGCCATTTCACATTGTAAACATCCAGTACAATTATCTGGATTAATAACAAGGGACTTTTCCATTCAGGATTCTCCATCTAGTTTATTAAGCGAACGTTTAAAAAGAGGGTTGCTTCAATATTATTTAATTATATACTTATTTAATAACGGTGTTATTGTGCTGAAGGTGTAAATAAAACTTGTTGATTGATTGTGTACTGACCGATTAGCTGCTGACCTTTCTCTGAGATCATCCAGTTAATAAGCGCATCGGCACCTTCAGAATTTATATCAGTATAACGGTTTGGATTGACCGCGATAATTCCATATGGGTTGAATAAAAAGTCAGCCCCCTGATAAAGAATTTTTAAATCAGTTTTATCTTTATAACTTAACCAGGTGCCCCGATCAGCAATGGTATAAGCATTGAGTTCATTAGCCATCTGAATCGTCTTGCCCATTCCCTGACCTATTTCTCGATACCAATGACCAGCAGGATTGATATTGGCGGAACTCCAGATTTTCTTTTCTTTTTTATGGGTCCCGGAATCATCACCACGTGAAATAAACAATGCCTGATTATTTTTAATACTTTGAAAGGCTTTTTGCAGGGTCTCTGATTTATGTAAAGATGCTGGATCACTCGCAGGTCCAAGGATCACAAAATCATTATACATGACCGGGTGTCGTTTAACCCCATAGTTCTTATTGACAAAATCATTCTCGGCTTCCAAGGCATGAACCAATAAAACATCAACATCTCCATCCTTCCCCATTCTGAGCGCCTTACCTGTACCCACAGCAATTACATGGACTTTGTATCCAGTTGATCGCTCAAATTCCGGTAACAAATAATGAAGTAAACCTGAATTTTCTGTACTGGTTGTTGTTGCCAGACGAATGGCTGTCAAATGCGTCTTACTGTCGAATCCAGACGCTTGTGTAATAGTTGTGGGTATGAAAATAGCGAGTAGAATAAAAAAAGAATGGCTAAATTTCATAGATTTTTTACCAATATCATTTATTAGGGGAAGATAATAAATTGTAATTATCACACTATAGAATAAAACGATTCATCCATCAACAGGATAGTAATAATTAGTTAAAAATCCCATCATACAAAGTATCCGCTACTTTTCTCCGATGGTACTTCCTGTTGGAACGATTAATCATAATAACGAATGGATGGCTTTTGTCAGAGCTTTTATCAGAACTTTTATCAGAAGGAGAGAGAAAGTAACCCGCATAGCTTGAGACCCCTTTTAATGTCCCTGTTTTTGCCTGAAAACGTCTGTTATCTATTCTCAATAAATGCTGATATGGCTTAAAATGTACCAGTAATTTCATCATTTGGCTGGCTGTGAACTGGTTTTTTCTGGAAAGTCCCGAACCTTCTTCCAGGATAAAATTTTCCATACCAATATTGTTTGATAAAAAATCAGCAATCACCTGTCTACCTTTCTCGAGATCGGCTGGCTCTCCTATCTGAAGGCCACCTAGGATAATAAGTAACTGATTGGCGATTAAATTATTAGAAAATTTAAATAATTTTTTAATAATTTCAGAGACAGGTTGAGATTGATGAACCAGAATGAGTTTTGACTTGTCCGGGATGACTCGACTCGTAATACGAAGAGGAATATTTATCCCCTCTCGCTTTAAAAAAAAATGTAACAACTCCGTAAAATAGCGTAAAGTCAGCTCATTATCCTGACCGAGGTTAATCCTGTGCTTTCCATAGGGTAATTTTTTGGCCAATTGTAATGCCGTTGCTGTCAAAGGCGTTTGCGGTTCTGCACTGGTGACGATTCCCTGTTTCGATTTATAGACATTAATCGTATTAAAATTTGCCAGCAAAGCACCAACTGATGAATCGTAAGGATTATTACTTTTTGACTGGCCATCCACGTTCAAATGAGGCTTAAAAAAATGAGTATCCAGCAAAAAGCCTTTTAATTCATAATTTTTTTGCTTTTCCAGCCGAGTTTTAAGCTGACGTGCAATTGCTTCCAGTGATTCTGATACCAGCGTCGGATCACCAAACCCTTTGATACCCAGATAATCATCTCGGGTCAGGTAAAATTCCGTATTAATGCGATAATCACTACCTAGATGTGTAATAACAGCATCTGCAGTCGCAATTTTCAGGATAGAAGCAGGTACCATTAATTGCTCAGCATTGTAAGAAAAAAGAATCTTCCCTGAAGGTTCCTGGACAATTGCTGAGCCGCCATTTAATTGTTGAATAGCTTTAGACTGCCAATTAGCCGCATTGATATTAATGGGCAAAATCGATATAAAAATGGATAAAAGAAGAAACACATTTGATTTATATTTCATTAAGCCAATTTTCACAAGTTAATACTAATCTAGGACATATCAAACTAATCATAAAAATCAATAATACCTTAATCGCTAGCGATATCCAATGAAGAACAAGAATATAGCAAATCACGAATCCAGATCAATGCTTTTGTTTGATCAGAAAATGATTTTGAGTGATGGATATAGTCTTCAGTATAAGCCTGCCAGACATCTGTTAAGCTATAACTCAATTGTGATGATTCAATAATTGCTTTAATAATATCAGGGTTTATTAATGATGTTTTGTAGTCTATTTGACAAATAACTTTAAGTTCATCAACAGTCACATTGTACTCAGAACACCAGGAATTATCCATAAGATGATATTCCTGCTTAGTTATTTTATGCTGTTCATAAACCTCTAAATGAGCTTGGATCAGCTCATTGCCAGACACTTGATCACAGGTTCTTATGATCACACCTCTACCATCATCTACATAGATTATATCAATAGCCATTTTCATTTCCCCAGCTTTAATAATCCTTAACCAATATTTACATCTTCAACAAAGTTGTTCACCATACATCTACAATGGCTGCTACTTATTTTCGTATCTATAATAAATAGTTTTATGCTCCTGTTCATGACTATTTCAGACACAATTTATGACATTTTCAGACATTTGAAATAATCTGATTTATGATCAATATGTGTGTTTTTTAATTCATATGAAAATATCATCTGGACAGGAACCTCAATAAAGGTTTCCAAACAACTCTTAAATTTCCAAATAAATAACTTTTTAGCCTTATCTGTCAGCCCTATTCCCTAGCTGATTGCAGGTAATAGATTTCTCAAACAATTGCTCATGTGTAATAATTACTTTACAAATAACAACTTGAATCATTTCATGCCTATCAGCTAATAAACATAAGGATAAAGATTTATGGAAACTCAGGGTTTAATCATGACAGTTCTTATCGGTGCAACAGCCGGTTGGCTGGCAGGACTCATACTAAAAGGTAAGGGAATGGGATTTATCATCAATGCCCTGGTCGGTATTATCGGAGCATTTGTTGGTAATTATTTATTTACCTTGATTGGTTTTTCAGTTGGAAGTGGTTTAATTGGAGCAATAATTACTTCTACAGCTGGTGCTGTGGTATTACTGGCGATTGTTGGTTTCTTAAGAAAGTCACAGTAAACTATCATTCTATCGATATTAAATCATCATGATCTGGAAGCTCAGGTTTTCTAAAGTTGCTTCAGCCCTTATCTCACCCCCATTTTTTTAACCTCATATCCAGCAAATACGGCAGGACCATAAAGCGCAGTGCTGTCATTCAATATCACCTTCACTGGTATATCACGCATCAGAGGTTCCATGCGTCCCTTGGACCAGAAGCTTCTCAGAAAGGTTCCCTCACGAAAGAGTTCAAGGTTCTTCGGCACAATGCCACCACCGAGATAAATCCCGGCAGTGGACATAATTTTCAGTGCCTGGTTACCGGCTTCAACACCGTACAGATGAACAAACAACTCAAATGTCTCAGCACATACTGGACACTTACCTTCCTGTGCTGCCTTTGAAATTGCAGCGGCTTTATCGCCCTCCTTCATTTCTTCAGCAAGCCATGTGGGCGTTTCCAGATTACGAAATTCACTCAGAAAATCATAGATATTAACCACCCCCATTCCAGAAACCACTCGTTCCCAGCTAACATGTGGATGACGTTGTTTCAAATATTGCAGCAGAGCAATTTCCAGATTGGAGTGAGGAGCAAAATTGCTGTGCCCTCCTTCGGTTGCAAACGGTCGATGCTGCATGCCATCCCAGTAAAGGCCAGCCTGACCAAGCCCTGTCCCGGCAGAGATAATTGACGCATTACCCAGTGGATCAGGCTTTCCTCTGCTCAACACAAAGAAATCCTTCTCTTCCAGTGCGCTGATACCCCAGGCATTGGCTTCCAGATCATTTAATAACCAGACTTTACGAAAGCCTATATCATCAGCCAGTTTCTCAGCATCAATCAACCAGGGCAGATTGGTGGTTTCAACTCGGCCATTACGCACTGGACCCGCAATACCAAAACTACCCCAATCACACTTATAATCCTGCGTTTCAACAAACAGGCGGATAATCTCATCCAGAGAATCATACTGTTGACTGGGAAATTTCTCCAATGCCAGCATATCAAGCTGTGTGCCTATCACTTCAAATATGGCAAGCGAAGTCTTGGTTCCGCCAATATCTCCTGCTAGTACCTTCATTGTACGTCCTTCCATTTAAATTCATCATGTCCGCTGAGGTATACACGATAAAATTTATAGTGAGTATTTCCTTACCGTTAGATTCTACCAAATCACCTATTAATAATAGGTGATCCAATAACACTAAGCAATTTAACAATAATGAAATTCTATTCAGCCGCCATTGGATGGCCGTGATATCATCGAGCCTTAATAGCAAAAGGCAATTGTAGAAAACACTGTTGAAATTTGTTCATACAGTGTCATTTGAAGTGAGAGAAGAATTATTTATTAAGAAATGACTTTTATAATGGTTCTTGTAATGGATTACGGATAGACTTAATAGGATATGAAAAATTATGATCGTCAGTTATTTGTCCACTCTAAAGGCTTAAAACGAACATTAGGATAATTTGCTTATTTGGAATTATTGAACCACTCTTCAGGAAAGATTGTAGCAGTTTGATGTAAAGAGTGGTGGGTGATATAAGATTCGAACTTATGACCCCCGCCTTGTAAGGGCGATGCTCTAACCAGCTGAGCTAATCACCCACAGCAGTTAAGTGGTGCGTATTCTACCTGACTTTTAGCAAAATGCAAATAAAAATTTAGTTAGCCGACAATATCTAAAACTCTGTGCCTGAATTTAACTCCTAGTTCTTTAGCTTTTGACTCACAAGCAGCAATATCAACGCCTTCCAGGCCATCTATCGCAGTCGCTGTTGTATCTGGAATATAGTTCGGTGCTAATCGTAAAAATTCCAGCATACTATCAAACGAGCCTTTGACCGCCGGTACGCAGTGCTGATCATAGACCGTTTCATTCTGAGCGTTCATGGAAATAGACAGCGCATCCACACATTTGGCGAGTTCCGGAAGAATATTACGTTTATTAACCAGATTACCCAAACCATCCGAATTAACTCGAACCCGAGTCCCTGATTCTTTACAGTAGCAGGCAATCTTAACCAGCTCTTTCACTCTTAGTGTGGGCTCACCAAAACCGCAAAAGACAATTTCATCATACTGTCCCGGATTACCAATTTCCTTGATATATTCCTCAACAGAATGTCGCTGAGACAGCAATAAATTGTATTCATGGACATCCATACTGCCCTGTATTTTAGGGCAAAACTCACAGGCAAGAGTACAGCGATCCGTGAGATTAATATATAAATTATTACCAATGGTATAAACCAGAGTTTCTTTTGACACTTGTTTCAGTGGAGATACAGTCGGTTTGCTCACAATGATTCCTGTTCAATCAAAGATAAATTTTAAGTCAGAGGAAAGCCTGTGAATTGAATGGCATTTGGCACAGACTTTTACTGCGAATTCACCCAATTTTCCTCCCGCTGGTCTTTGTTCTTTTAACTCCAGCAGTTCTGCCAATTCAGGCAGTAATGATTGTGAAGCGCCCATTATACGTTCAACTGGGACTTCATCTTCCTGATGACAATCACCACAACTGGTCGATAAGTGCTCTAATTGCTGCTCAAGAGGCTCAATTAACTCATGTGCATCGGAATAATAACCATCTTTGATGGCAATATTGATGCGATTCACTGACTTCGAAAGCTGGACCATAATCTCATCATAAGTAATTTTCTCGCCAGAGAAGCCTTCACTAATGATTCGTTCATTAAATACCGGGCTACGAAACATCAGAGTAGCCACCGTCTGATAGTCATCATGACAATGCATACAGCTTTTAGAAGTTTTCTTTAATATCGTCGATATTGATGAATATTCATGATTTTTAACGGCACTTTCTAAATCATCTAATTTATCCAAATCGAGGTAATCCTGCCATTGAGGCACCATTTCCGCAATACTTTTGTAATCTTTGATGAATTTTTGCGACCATTTCTCAAGTTCAGCCTGTTTGCCTTTTTCTGAATAATCATTCATTGCCAGGATTTCTCTGCGCAAGCGAAACATCGTATGCAGCCATACCTGACGTTTATTTGCCGGTTTATACCATTCAGCTAGAATCTTTGGGGGCTTTTTGAGAGTAATCGTCTGATCACCTGGTGAATTTACTGCCGTATCTGCACTCACAGAAATAGTCAGCCCCATAAAAGCAATTGCACAGATCATGCGGATTAAAAGTTGATACATTATCATTCCTTTTATCTCATTTTTATTTAGTTATTAAACTCTGGCAGCAAACTTGCCCGTTGCAGTCAGCACGCGAATCACTTCATCTTCCGCTAAATATTCAGGCACCTGAACAACAAGACCAGTTTCAAGTTCTGCCGGTTTTGTTCTGGCTGAAGCTGAGGCACCTTTAATTGCAGGATCAGTCTTGATAATTTTAAGATTCACAGAGGCTGGCAGTTCGATGCCAATAAGATTTCCCTCATAGAGCATACCCAGCACCCCTTCCTGGCCATCTGGCAAATAACCCGCATCTTTATCGATATCTTGAACAGACATCGTATACTGATTATAGTCTTCACCATCCATAAAAGTATAAAACTGATCATCCTTAAATAAGAACTGCAGCATAAGGCGCATGGTATCCGCATCCTTAATGAAATCAGTTCCCCCATAAGTCTGCTCAAGTTTCTGTTTTTTTAGAATGTTCATAAAAGTTACCTTGTACAAGGTGTTTGCACCACGTGAAGATGGACTGCGGACATCAATATTCCGGACTTTATATAACTGTTCATCAATCTCGACAATTGCACCTCGTTTAAGATCGGCGGCTTTTGGCATTGGCTTGTTTTCCCTGAATTTATAGAAATTAGCGCTATTCTAGCAAATTGTCGGAAAATAAAAACACATGTAAAAAGTACTGTCATATTGATAAGAAAAAGTGTATATTTGCCAGTTAAATTTTTCTTATTCGGTAGCCATAAACAAATAACCATAAGTTATTGATTTCTACCGATATATTCTTAACATATTTTTTGGAGTCACAATGAAACTTATTCTTTTAGGTGCACCAGGTGCTGGTAAAGGTACTGTCGCTAAATTATTAACTAAATTGGACGGTTCTGTTCAAATTTCAACCGGTGATATTTTACGTGCAGCAGTTAAAGCGGGTTCTGATCTGGGCAAACAAGCTAAAGCAGCTATGGATGCAGGCGATCTGGTTTCTGATGATTTAATCATGGGTATTATGGGTGAGCGTCTGAAAGAAGATGATTGTAAAAGCGGTTACTTATTAGACGGTTTCCCTCGTACTATCCCTCAAGCTGAAGCTCTGAAAGTATTATTAACAGACATGGGTGAAGAACTTGATGCTGTGGTTAATATTGACGTGCCTCGTGATGTAATTCTTGATCGTTTAACCACTCGTCGTACCTGTACTTCCTGTGGTGAGATTTATAATGTTAAATCTAACCCACCTAAAGAAGAAGGCAAATGTGACAAATGTGACGGCCCAGTTGTTCAACGTGATGATGAAACGGTTGAAGTGATCAGCAACCGCCTTGAAGTGTATAACGAAATGACAGCTCCACTTGCTGGATTCTATGAAAAAGAAGGCATGTTATTGACTGTTGAAGCCACTTCAAGTGATGCAGTGATCAATGCCATTAAAGCAAAACTAGGCAATTAAGTTATTATCACTTCATTGTCACATACTATTGTGGAAATGCTAAAAAAAAGCGGTTAGCTATCACAGCTAACCGCTTTTTTATTATAATTTTTTGTTATCTGAGCATTGGGGCTAAACCTCATTGCATTTATAATCAACATTAGAATATAATCAAAATACTTATAGCCTATCAGGCAACGGATCCGCCTGATTCAGATTTTCGACAGGGAAAGTTATGCAGCACTCTCACGCCAATACCAGTCGCTTTAATTTTACAATTTCCAGTAGTACAAAAGCCAATCAGTCAAACCTGCTTAATAAACTCAGAGTTTATCAATTTGACCTGCAAGAAAGTCTTTCCGAACTCTTTTGTCTCAACCTGGAATTTATCTGCGAAGATCAGCTACTTGATCATAGCCTATTGATCCAGAGAAGCGCCCTGCTGACCATTCATGGCGAAAATGAAGTTCAATATCTCAATGGCATTATTTGTGAAACTGAATGTCTAGAAAATGGTACCCGCTTTGCCCGCTACTTTGTAAAAATAGTCCCTATAGCATGGTTTCTGAACTATCGAAAAGGCTGTCGAATTTTTCAAAACCTTAGTGTCAAAGCAATCATAAGCCAGATATTTAATGAAGCAGGTCTGACAGAAACAAAACAATATCAGTGGTCAACAGATAGAGCATTTCCTAAAAGAGAATTTTGTGCTCAATACAATGAAACTGAATGGGACTTTGTCTCCCGTTTAATGTCAGAAGAGGGCATACATTTTCATTTTCACCACAGTGCTGACAAACACCTGATGCTCCTCGGTGATAGTAAAACTGCGTTGAGTTTTATTGAACAGGAAACCGTTATCCCTTTTGTCACTAACTCAGGTCTGAATGAAACATCAGAACACATCAATGAGTTTAGCCTTACACAATACACATCTAGTGATAAAAGCACCCTGAGAGATTATAATTTTAAAACCCCGCAGCGCACACTGGAACAATCAGCACAAAATAAACACACCTCCTCATTGGAAGATTATCACTATCCTGGTTTTTACAATAATGAATCAGAAGGCGAATTTTATACACGACTTAGACAGGAACAACATAACACCCTGTTCAAAACTGCTTCTGCCAAAAGTAATGTCCAACGCTTAAGAGCAGGCAGACTGTTCACTCAGACGGGCCATCGTTATAACACGAATAATGCTGACCAACTGATCATTAAGATCAAACATAAGGGCAAACAACCGCAATCACTAGACGAAGATGTGCCAGCAGATTCCAGTGAACACAGTACCTACTACAATGAATTCACCAGTATTCCAGCGAATATAATTTTTCGTCCGAAAGCCATAACCCGAGATTGTTTAATCCATGGTAAACAAAATGCTTTTGTCACAGGCCCGGAAGATGAAGAAATCTATGTCAATGATGATGGTCAGGTAAAAGTCCAGTTCCTCTGGGATCGTGAAGGCCAGTACGATGAAAAAACCACCTGCTGGCTGCGTGGAGACAATGAGCTCTGCGGCCATCGCTGGGGCAATATCATGCTCCCGAGGATCAACCAGCAAGTCTTTATTGAATTTGAACACGGCAACCCCGATCGCCCAATCCTCAGT
>JADGEM010000102.1 GCA_016744375.1 Gammaproteobacteria bacterium | reverse complement strand
AATGATGTGGCTCAGGAAATTTCGCCGCATTCCAGTAACAGAGAATAACAAACTGGTTGGTATTTTAAGTATGGGAGATGTTCATAAAGCTGTTTTTCAAGAAAACCTCTTGTCTAATAGTGCTTGATTGACTCCGTATTCTTGTATAAGTCTTTACTCTTGGAGCTCATATCCTCTTTTATTGATTTTGCGTTCCATTCAGGGGGACTTAAGCTCTGCCCCTTTACAAGTGGGTTATTGAGTATGGGTTGTTCCATACCGATGTTCATTCCAACCCACCAGCCAATAAATCCTCCTAATAACAAACCTGCTAGTTTTTTTTTCATAGTTTATGTCCTCATAATGACCAGGGGAAAGTCAATCTGGAATAAAATGAATAGAAGTATTAGTCTATTCACTTAAAACCAGATCTTTCATAGAATTAATTGTATTGATAATGATTGTCATTTACAATTAGTTTTTAACTTATTTTTCATTTGGAATTTTTACCATCCCTTTCATTAACCCATCAATTAAACCATTCAATTAATAATAATTACCGTGATTTTATGACCATTAAAAATTTTCAGTTTTTAGCCTATACGTTGCTGTTACTTATAGGATCTTTGTCTCACTTGCAGGCCTATGCTCAAATGGATAAAAATGGCCTGATTTCACATCAAATGGATGTTCAGATAGAGCCAGAAACACATAGTATCCAGGTTATCGATGAGATAACATTCACCACAATTGCTCCTGCTAAAGAACTCATTTTTACACTTCACCCGGGTCTAAGTCCTGAAGTATTAACTGAACATGTTCAACTTGAGCTGATTAATCCAGCTCAAGCTCAAGCAAGCAAGCCACAATTAATAAAAGATAGGCAGTCACTTTCTTATCGTGTTGTTTTACCCAATGGAGTACGATCATTCAAACTGATATATCAGGGGAAAATTTATAATGCTCTGGAAAACACGGACAAAGAACTGGCCAGAGGTTTTCGTAATACTGCAGGAATTATATCATCTGAAGGTGTCTATCTTGCTGGCAGTACAAACTGGTATCCTGAGTTTACGGGTCAAACCGGTGTGAACTTTGATATGACAATAGAACTTCCCGGACAATGGTCTGCAATCAGTCAGGGAACAAGAAGAGAGCATGTTCAGGCGAAAGAGCAGAAAAATAATAAGTCCAGAGTACGTTGGCAGGAATCTCATCTTCAGGAAGAAATTTATTTAATTGCGGCCCAATTTACCGAATACAGTCTACAGGCCAATGGCATAACTGCACAGGTTTTTTTACGCAGCCCTGATGAAACTCTGGCAAATAAATACCTCAATGCAACCACTCAATACATTGAGATGTATCAGGCACTTCTGGGTGTGTATCCCTATAGCAAATTTGCTCTAGTTGAGAATTTCTGGGAAACCGGTTACGGCATGCCCTCATTCACCCTGTTGGGTTCAAAAGTTATCCGCCTTCCTTTTATCATAAATTCCTCTTATCCTCATGAGATATTACATAACTGGTGGGGCAATAGCGCCTATGTTGACTATCAAAGTGGTAACTGGAGTGAAGGACTAACCTCATACCTAGCTGATCATTTACTTAAAGAACAACAGGGGCAAGGTCAGGCCTATCGCCAGCAAAGTCTACAGAAGTATGCAGATTACGCAGCAAAGGGACATGATTTTCCTGTTTCTGAATTCAGAGGAAGGCATGACTCCGTAACGGAAGCCGTTGGTTATGGCAAAGTCTTAATGATTTTTCATATGCTAAGAATTGAATTAGGTGATGAACTTTTTGGCCGTGTTTTAAAAGATTTTTATAAGCTCTTCCAGTTTCATCAATCTTCCTATGAAGACTGGTCTGAAGTTTTTGGAATGGTTGCGGGAAAGTCATTTAAAAATTATTTTAAACAATGGGTAAACAGGACTGGTGCACCTGAATTATTATTGGGAGATGCTCAGTTTACCACGGTTCAGGATGGCTATTTATTATCATTTGAGTTGATACAAAATCAAAAAGAACAAGCTTATCAGTTGACTATTCCTATTGCTGTCACTCTTGAAAATCAGGAGCAGGCACATCAATCTACGGTTGTAATGACACAAAAAAATCAACAATATGAGTTAAAACTGGAAGATAAACCGATACGGCTTGATATTGATCCCCAGTTTGACATCTTTAGAAAACTGGCAATTGAAGAAACACCTCCTGCATTTACACAAGTTTTTGGCAGTAAGAAACTGCTGGTGATTCTTCCACGTAATGCCTCATTAGAAAAGAAGAAAGCTTATACGGTTTTTGCAGATGCAATGAAAAAAATGGGACCGGAATCCGTCATCATTCAATGGGATGACGAAATTACTGAGTTAACTGAAAACCATGCAATAACACTCCTGGGCTGGAAAAATCAATTTCTGGAGCATTTTAAAAAAGCGGCAAAAGGCTATGATATCCAGTTCGGACAAAAAGAACTGATACTCAAGCATCATCGTTCTAAACCTGAAATCATTCCGTATGCTGAACACGCAGTTGCTCTGACGGTTCGTCAAGATAATCCATCTAAAACACCTTTAAGCTTGATTGTGAGCAGCCGCATTGATGCCTTACCTGGTCTGGCACGTAAATTACCACATTATCATAAATACAGCTTTGTTGCTTTTACTGGGGCTGAGCCGTCTAATCAGAATAAAGGAAGATGGCCCGTAAAACATTCTCCAATGACAAGATTTTTCACCACTGATAAACAATCTTCATTGGCAACTCTGCGTAAACGTTCTGCTTTAGTTGATAAACCTTCATTATTTAGTGCTTATAGTATGCTTGATAGCATTAATTATTTGGCAGCAGATGAACACAAAGGCCGTGGTTTTGGTTCAGAAGGTCTTAATAATTCTGCAGATTATATTGCCAATGCCTTTGAAAAAGCAGGCTTACTGCCTGGAGGTGATGGTGAGTCTTACTTTCAGAGCTGGACTGAAAAGGGAGGGGCGGATGAACAGGACACTGAGCTGAAAAACGTGGTGGCCATCATTCCTGGAACAAATCCTGACTATGCCGGCCAAAGTGTTGTGATTGGTGCCCATTATGATCATCTGGGCCTGGGATGGCCTGATGTTCGCCAGGGAAATAAAGGTCAAATTCACAATGGCGCTGATGATAATGCCAGTGGTGTTGCTGTTTTGCTGGAACTGGCCAGGACCTATGGGAAAACTAATTTTAAAATATTGAAACCGGAGAGGAGTATTATTTTTGTTGCTTTTTCGGCAGAAGAAGCAGGACGCAAAGGGTCAAAGCAATACCTTAAACAACAAAAGAAATTTCCTGTGGATCAAATTATAGGCATGTTGAATCTTGATACAGTGGGACGGCTGGAGGGGAGAAAACTATTGGTTCTTGGAGCTGGTTCAGCAACTCAATGGCCACATATATTTAGAGGAATTGGATTTGTCACTGGTATTCAGATAAGCCAGGTTAAAGAAGAGCTTGATGCCAGCGACCAGATTAGTTTTCATGAAGCTGGTATTCCTGCTGTACAGCTTTTTTCTGGCGTCAATCTGGATTATCACCGTCCAAGTGATACCAGTGAAAAAATTGATCCGGAGGGTTTGTTACAAGTTGCAAAGGTTAGCCATGCAGTCATTGAATATCTAGCCTCCAGAGAATCTCCTATGACAGTGACTCTGAATACAGCTAATCAGCAAGCCAGCAGGCATAATAAACTGCGCAAAGTGCGTAAAGTCAGCCTGGGCACTATTCCTGATTTTACCTGGACGGGCGAAGGCTATAAATTGGATGGTGTGGTTCCAGGATCGCCTGCTGACATTGCTGAATTAAAAAAAGGGGATATTATTTTACAAATTGATGCGCAGGTCATTAATAATATAAAAGATATTTCTATAGCATTAAAAGCACTGAAAGTTGGCCAAGTGATTAATCTCAAATATTTAAGAAATAATGCCGTGCAATCAACCACAGCGACACTGATCTCAAAATAATTTAATATATCATTCACATGGAGAGAATTAAAATGCATAAGCAGGAATACGCCGGATTCTGGATTAGAACAGGTGCAGCAATAATAGACAGTATTCTTATTATAATTATTGTTGCTCCCATCCTTACTGCCATATATGGGACGGATTACTGGTTTAATGAATCAATGAACCAGGGTGTGTGGGATATTATATTTAACTATGTATTACCCGCTATCGCAGTGATATTTTTTTGGGTGTACAAATCAGCCACACCAGGAAAAATGGCAACTCGACTAATAATTGTTGATGCAAAAACGGGAGACAAGCCATCAACGGGCCAATTCATTATCCGTTATATTGGCTATTATATTTCAATGATACCATTATTCCTTGGTATCATTTGGATTGGTTTTGATAAACGAAAGCAAGGCTGGCATGACAAACTTGCAGGAACATTGGTTATAAAAAAAGGGTTATAAAAAAGGGGTAATAAAAAATAATAACAATATTCTTGTAATGAGAATGATTATTAGTTACAATTAAGGCTGATGAATTTGCATTCATTAATTATCGAGGAATACTTGGAACTGGAAGTTTAATGAAAACTTATAACTGCTCATTTGCCAAAATTCTGAGACGGGAGCTAACTGTTCGAAGTCTTGTTTTACCCCGTCAGATTCTGCCTTTTATTTTTTTAGTTGGTATCAGCCTGGGCTTATTTATATTAGCTGAAAACCGCTTGAATCAGCTGCCTTATGTGGATAAAGTGCCATCGAATACGGCATTGGCTCAAAAATCCTTACATCAGATATCAGTTGAACTAGAATACTATAGTAGTCTTTAATCTAGAAAAATCAGTTGAATCTACTACGAGTACCCAACTCACTGAGTTTTAAATATTTTTACAAAATAATTTTTCCTGAAGAAGATGCAAGTGACAGGTGTCCCCATCTATTGTTGTTGTGATTCTGTTGTTTTTCACAATTCTTTATCTCAAGCTGCTCGATCCCCATTAAACATAGATTGGCAAAACGGCTAAGAGCGAGTTCACACATTGTCATTGCAAAAGAGCGATAAGCCACTATATAATTTCCATCACTTAATAGAATGACACTGCATACTTCTTCGTCAGGCATCTCTTCCCCATTTTCTTTATCAAACATTGAAGCAACAGTGTAGAAATCATCCATACTCATGTGAATGGTTACCTGGCCATAATGAATATCTAGCCACTGTTCTGAAATTTGTTCTATCCAGCTGGAATTACTCATTTTTGCCAGAATCATAAATACTATCTCACGGTAATAATGTTATTAAGAGAGCCAAAAGGGGAGGGTGTTGCTTTCATGTCGGGATTGATCTGCCATATATCATCATTGCACTTGAATCCACATTCCCAGGCTCCTACTGGAATTTTTTTCCGAACATAAAATGCACCATTTTTCTTTTTATGCATGATACTTCCTTTCCAACCATCCCAGGCGCCTTTGACTATAACATTTGAAAAGCTTTCTGAAGGTTGAAACTCCAGTGTGACCCAGGAAGTGTGTGGCTTGTTTTTTTCATTTCTTTTCATAATGAAAACCTTTTATTAATAATGCTGAGCCATCTTTATCAGAGTATAAAAACGTTTATAAATAGAAGATGAAGTATATCCAATAACCGTTTCAGTACCAAAAGCCTGCAGAGTGCCGGAATGCAAATCAGAGCTGTTGTTCCAGTTGTATGACCAATCAGACCAGTCATGTATTGCCCATTGCAGTGCCTCAGTTATATTCATTTTTTTTTGCATTATGATTATCCTTGTAAATTGTAAAAACTCAGTTCAGGCGCATACTCATCTCATGCTGTTGAGGTGTTTCTGAACGATACATGTCATAGTATGCTCGAATCATGTTTTGGCAATGTAGTGAGTATTTACCAGAGTTCACTTTTTGAATCCCCATTTTAAAAAATGCTTCAGCTTCTTCAGGTAGATATTTAATTAAACGATCATAGGATAATCTGGCAAGCTCACCGTTACCGGTGCGTGTTGCTACAATGCAATGATTTATACACAGATATCGCCATGGCCGTTGACTATTGCGTTTATCAAGATCGGCTTTTATAAAGTCATCAGCCGCGTACATGATTTGCAAACTGATTTCATAAAGTTCTTCAAGATCCTGTTGATAAGTCGATTTGTTGGCAAAGGATGCAATACCACTGACAATAAGTTCGAGCTCATTTATCGTTCCGCTGTGGTCTGCTATCCAAACACCAGTTGATACAGCAAGCATAGTCAGTAAATGGTGGTTTTCAGCATTGTCATCCATCAAAACATACAGGCGGTCTAATACCAGGAGAATTTGTTCACCCTGGTAACTTGCCTGCTCAGCTGTACATATATTAAGTTTTGACTCTTCTGAAAGAAGTGTTCGGTAAAACCACATGCTTTTTGTTTCCACGTCTGCCATAAAATCCAGATTATGAGGCTTCCAGGATATACTGTTGAACATTTTATCAAATGCATCTTTATAAATAGAAGAATGCAAAACAAAGGTGCTAAAGTCTTTCATAATTGTATTTCCAAGTTCTATTTGCTAATGATTATCATTATCATTCATTGGTCTGCGTGCGTCAAGCTTTGTCTATAAACTGCTTATTATTTTAAATATAATCAGTGAATACATTTCATTCATGACAAAGATCAAATGAATGATAATTATTTAAATGAGATTAATTGTAATGTCTTTTAGGAAGTGTTAATATTCATTCCGCTGATAATGATTATCATTATTGTTATTGTTACTTTTATTACTACTGCAGACAATTGTATTTGTCACTTAGGAGTCTCATTAATGTTCACTACCAATCCTTTTGCTGAACTTTCGGCATTTATCCCCCCCGTAGCTATGCAAATATATGTTATTGCAATGTTTGTTATGGTAGTCGGAGGTACAATAATCGATACCATCCATAAAAAAAGTGCCCAATACTTTTTTGAAAACTCAGAGAAAGCAAAGAAAAATGCAGCTCGTGAAGTGAGCAGTAGTGATAAAGCATCACTTGCCCTAAAAACGGTTGCTAATGAAGTGTTAACTTCGTCTGAATTTTCAAACCAGCAGCGAAGAATGTCTCATCTTCTCACCATGTATGGTTTCATCCTATTTGTTGCAACCACTGCTATTATGATTTTTTCTTATCCAACCCCTGAGAGTGCAATACCTGTCGCTCTGCCATTATTTTGGCATGTTGGTGCTCTGATGCTTTGTACTGGCGGCTACTGGTTCTGGTTTGCAATTCGGGTTGATGTGTCTGCAGAGGGGCACCCCTGGTATCGTCTTGTTCGTGCAGACATGTTTATTGTTTCACTTCTTACGATGGCAACATTTGCCTTGATCTGGTCATTATTACAGGCACAAGGTGTTGCTGGCTGGTCTACACTTTTCTTTGCATTATTCATCTTATCAAGCACAGTACTATTTGGCGGTGTGCTATGGTCAAAATTTGCACATATGTTTTTCAAGCCGGCTGCAGCTTTCCAAAAACGCGTTACAAAAGCTGATGGTTCGAGAGAGAACCTGCCCGAAGATTTCGACCTGACGGATCCTTCCGTACAGGCAAAATTTCCAGATATCCCTGAATATATGGGCAAAAACCCAGCTAATATGGGGCTTGGTATTAAACGTGAATCACCTCATCACTATTAGTAAATAGTGAGTAGACTGAATTAATAATAAAGGGAAATGAAATGCCTACTTTTGTATATATGACTCGCTGTGATGGCTGTGGTCACTGCGTTGATATCTGCCCATCAGACATCATGCACATTGATAAAACAACTCGT
>JADGEM010000101.1 GCA_016744375.1 Gammaproteobacteria bacterium | reverse complement strand
AAACAAGAGCAGAGTTTGAATTACAAATTGTGCTTTAAATAAAGCTCTGATCCAACAAAAGTTTGCTTTGGATCACAGGGACGGAGCTATTATCAAAAACCTGGAGGAAACCGAAAAGATTTCCTTTTTAAATGTCTTCTCTGGAATGTCCCTGTGCCCAAAGAAACAGGCGTTAGCACACAAAATGAAAATGATACGAATTTTTAATTCAAATGATGGCGACCCCATGATTTTACTTACTTCAAATGGACTTAAAGAGTTCATGAAGAAAGTGAACGATTTTATAGAGTCAGATAATTCATCTATTTTATTTACAACAGAGACATTTGGTACACCTTCACCATATGATGAGTTTTTAAATGGGCTAAAAATTACAAAATGTAAAGGTGACTCAAGCTTGATGTTAAATGAAGATAATTGGCTTGACCTATCTGTTAAAAAAGAGGAGATTAAAGAGGTTAATTTAAATCTGTCTTTTCTTAATGATGGTGACCATGAACATTTATATAGCAATACAATGTCATTAATAATAGAGGTTGATGAATCATGGCCTGGTTGGTAGCAATGGTGCTAACAAGCACTTGCAATGTATCAGTGGGGCTTAGCGCCTATTTAAAATTTAGAGTGTAGTAAACGGCTTTCCCTTTTTAATTTCTGCTCTGGGAGCCCCGCTGCACATTGAAGTGAACGTTGGCTTATCAAATTTCACCATATCAAAGTAGATATTGACAACATGTAATCCATTGGATTACAATATAAGTCATGCAAACAATCGTTGAATTACCAGAATACACCAAAAGATCAGATAAATTACTAAACGAATCTGAATCAAACAGCATTATTAATTACTTAGCTGCTCATCCAGCCGCAGGTAGTCTTATACAGGGTACTGGTGGCATTCGAAAATTACGATGGGCATCACAAGGAAGAGGAAAAAGTGGTGGTGTTCGAGTGATATATTATTATCACAATCAATCGATGCCATTATTCTTACTAACTTTATTTGGTAAAGGCGAAAAAGACAACCTTACTAAAGGTGAGCGTAATGATTTAGCAAAATTTACATCACTACTTATTTCGAATTATGGCGGTAAAAAATGAGCACAGCATTTGATAGCATTAAACAAGGTCTTGAAGAAGCGTTGGACTTTTCAAAAGGAAAATCAACAAAAGCAATTGTGCATGAATTTACACCTTTAGATGTAAAAAATATCCGTGCAAAAATTGGTATGACACAAAATGAATTTGCCTCAGCATTTGGCATTAGTGTTAGTACACTTCGGCATTGGGAGCGAGGAGATCGAACTCCTCATGGTCCAGCTTTAGTCTTACTTAATGTTGTAGCTAAAGAACCTCAAGCAGTTTTGAATGCTCTGAGCAACTAAAAAGCCAACAAGAATTTGCAATGGATCACAGGGACTCAGCGATTTTTTAAAACCGAGTGAGTTTAATATTCATTCTTTTTTAACAAAGTCTTTCCGTGTCCCCCCCCTGTGTCAGACTAGTTGTCGCCTCTAAATTTTTACAGTTAGAGGCAAAAAATGAAAAAAAGATTTTCTCAATCGTTTAAAAAACATATTAACAGGCCACCCATAAAATGAAGATTATAACCCATTAAAATTTCTGTATAAATTCCATAAATATGGGTTAAAAAAAAGAGCTTACCTAAAAACAGGGATAACTTGAGAAATAGAGAGGTAAATGTATTTAGAGAGAGGTAAAACGGAGTACATTAGACAGGGGATAATCTGCAATACTTTACATGGCAGACAAAAGGGTAAAGAATTAAATTTAAATAGTGATAGGGATAGACTGTTTGCTTTTAAACAACTTCCTGCAAGCATTGATGCCGCGCACCCAATGTCTTTTTTGTTTTTGGCAGAGTGCTTTTAATTGTGCTTCCGGGCCAACAAAAGAATGAAAATCTTTAGAAAAGCCCTGAACTGTTTCCATCCAGGTTTGTTCATCAAGTTGCAGCTTTTGTAAAATACAGGGTGTACTGGCATCAATAGCGCCCCGCTTATCATCTCTGACCACACGGCCTGTCCAATCGGCCAACTCCAGATAATCTTTAAGAGAAAAAGCGATGCCGTTTTCTTTGAGTGAACTTGAAATAAAGGGGGCTAGTTTGACTCTTGCTGTGATATTGACGGCGTCTGTTTGAGCAACGTGTTCTATCCGTTGCTTAATCGAAGTGTGCTCAGAGGCTTCCAGTGTTTGACAAACATCGGCTCTGATAGGGTTTAAGTCAACATAAATCATGCAGCTAAGAATGGCTTGTTCATTCAGCAGAGCCTGACTCTTGAAGCGCCCTTCCCAGAATCGTCCCGTGCATTTGTCTTCTGCATTGGCTTTGCGGGCAATGTGCTCATTTAAGCAACGCATGAACCAGCTGATATCCATTAGCCGCTCTCTGATGGTGTCAATGCTCTCTTGTGCTCGTTTAATCTCGGCATCAGACTGGCATTCCCCTTTAAGATAGCGCTCAATCAATACAGGGATTGAAAAGAGTTGCCCCCAATGATTGATAACGATGTCATCACTCCAACTTTGTGCCAGTGGCTCATTGATTTTCAAAACCAGATGTAAGTGATTGGACATGGCTGAATAAGCACAGACATCAATCGCAAATGTTTTTGATAACAATGCCAGGCGCTCAACAAGCCATTGCTTTCGGTGGCTGTAGTCTTTGTTTGTACTGTGGTCTATACCACATAAAAAGGTGCGTCTGACGCAGCGTGAAATGCAATGATAGTAAGGCGTATCAGATAGGCTGATTTGCTGGCTTCTTGGGGTAGGCATTGATTAACTCCGTTTTAATCATTGTAAATGCTAAGAAGAGTATAAGATATATTTGTACAATAATCAAACAAGCTACGGCTCTGGGGTATTTGTTTTACTGTTTTAACTGACTTATACTAAATATTAAATGATGGATGTCCTGCATATCCCCTTAAATGATGGATGTCCTGCATATCCCCTGTCATTATGCTATTTGTTTTTATTGGGCCTGTAATAGCAGTTTCACATCTTTTATATTTGTCCAAAAGTGGAGATTAGCATCCTAACAAGCTGCTCAAGCCTCGTTCTGGTGCGAAAAGACGCGCCTCCACTGGACATCCAGATTAAATAAAGTAGAGTGATTAAATATGAAAGATTGGGTACCATTTTTTCAAAGTCTTATTTGGCCAATTTTTATAGGCTTTTTTATTTATAAATTTAGAAATCAATTCAGTGGTGTTTTAGCATCTATAAAAAAAAGAATTGAAGAAGGTAGTTCTGTTGGTGTTGGACCTCAGGGATTTACATTAGGATCTGCTCCACAATTACCAGATGATCCAGATCCTGAAGAAATGATTGACGATGGAGAAAGTCAAAGTTTATCTCCAGAGTTAATTGAAACAGAAAAAGCTTATGAGAAAGAGTTAACTGAAAATCCTGTAGAAAATCTACAGCTTGTTCATACCTCAAGATATTTAAAAATGAAAAATGGTCGGGAGTATTATAGAATTATTATTTCACTCGATCCTTATAATACTCAAGCGCTCGAGAAGGTAGAAAAAGTAGTTTATTTTCTCCATAAAACATTTAGAAATCCTGTGCGTGAAATTAATAAAAGGGAAACAAATTTTGAGTTAAGAACGGCCGCTTGGGGTGAATTCACAATAAGGGCCGATGTATATATCAACGGACAAAATACTCCCATTAGATTAACCAGATATTTGGATATTCAAACAAGAAAATCCTAATAAGACAACGACAGTCCATCCATCAAACAACCGATAACAGGCCACCAATCAAATGATGCTGAGCAGTTTCCATCCAGGTTTGTTTATCAAGTGACAGCTTTTATAAAACACAGGACGTACTGGCATCAATAGCGCTCCGCTTATCATCTCTGACCTGACGGCCTGTCCAATTGGCCTGCGCCCTTCCAGAAAGCAGACATTTTGATTGCAGTCTATCAAGAAAAATACTGACTCCTATTTTTTACTGTGCTATATTTGTTTTATCCTTTAAAATCAATAGTATCTGATACTATTGGAAACAGAAATACGGAATCGTATTTATCCAACATGTATGCTTCCGTACATTAAACTTTTAGCTGCACAGAATCATTAAACTTAGGAGAAAGACATCACACACCAATACGACAGTGACTTGGAGTTTTTAAAGAAAATCAAGTCAGATGATCTTGAGAATATAGTTGATTGCCTTACTCATGACAAGAATGGGAAAATACGGTTCACAGAGACGTTGACGATGTCAGATGCTTATAAGACTTATCACCCTGATCATAATCAGTACTGGGAATTAATAGCCGCTGAAATACAATGCTATGGTGCAAATTCATTTGCAACAATGCTGCGTGGTGGCAAGGGTGTTGAGTATAAAGCAGTTCTAACAGATGTATGCGACAAAATGGAAGTTAACTACAACAGTGATTCAAGTGTTGAAAAAATTGAAAACCACCTGCTGATGAAGATTCTCATTGATGAAATTAAAAGCATGAGTCCAGAGGAGTTAAAAGAACTTGCCCAATCTACAGGTGTAACAAATATCATCAACATAACTCCTGAAGTCATGCTTGCTGTGTTTCAGGCTGTATTCCATGCAGGAGGTTTCAAGTCTTATCACCTTACCTTGATGATAGTGAATGCTTTTATGAATACACTTATAGGTAGAAGCTTGACCCTCTCAGGTAATATTGCACTTACTAGAACATTGGCAGTTCTGACTGGGCCAATTGGCTGGGGGGTTACTGGCTTGTGGACTACCATCGATGTTGCAGGGCCAGCTTATCGAGTTACCATCCCTGCCGTTATACATGTGGCCGTTTTACGTCAAAAATATTTTTACGAAAAGCACACAGCTGAGGTTGGATTTAAATAAGTAGCTAACAAGCCACCCATCAA
Organism: Gammaproteobacteria bacterium; assembly: GCA_016744375.1. GTDB lineage: Bacteria > Pseudomonadota > Gammaproteobacteria > GRL18 > GRL18 > GRL18. Next base: position 2,879 of record JADGEM010000101.1, on the reverse strand, counting down.
ATAAAACTCTAAAAACCATTTATTTCAAATGTGAGAATAATTGATTTTTAATAATTGAAGCTCCAACTTCAGCACCATTGCATTGAGATGACTTATTGGATGGTGAGCTAATTAAATCCATTAATGATTCTACAAATCCTCCTGTATTCCAATCATTAGTAGAAATCTCTTTTGCTCGAGCATTTTTGTGCAACCATTTAATGATAAATGGTTCATCAGGAAAATCACCTCTTCGAAGGAAAACAATAGGAAGGCCATGAGCAGCCGTTTCAACTGAAATACCATAGCCTGGTTTGCTAATGACAGCGTCTACCGATGCAATAATATCTTTGAACGGCCAGTTTATACATGTCTCTAGGTTATGAATGTTCTCTGATGTTGAAGCCTCAGGAATATTGATTAACCAATGAAAATCAATTTCTTTTCTCAAAATAGATAGGGGCAATTTTGCACCTGATATACCACCAAAACTGCAGAGTATCAATGGCCGATCGTCCTTCGTATTAATATTTAAAGTTGAACGAAAATTTGATTGCCTTTTTCCTAAAATAGCAATTGGAGGTATTTTTTTTATATTGTTAAAACAATCACCATTCATTGCGGGTGATGGCAGCAATGCCAAGTCAGTTTCACCATATGATGAACGTGCCTCTGTATACCATTTTTTGGGATAACTATTATGTAGCTTAAAGTAACGACTGATAATATTGTCCCAAGTTAGTGATGCTAAGGCAATACTTGCTATTCCTGCTCGGCTTGCAGCAGCGATAGGCAGATAGGGAATATCTGAAATAACCAAATCGGGTTGCCAATTTTTGAACTCTTTTGACTCGAGGGTTACCCGCTCACTATAATTATCATGAAGTGCTTTATATGCCCTGTATGTTGCTTCTAAATTAGGAGTAATTGGATCTTTTTGAATTAAACCTATATCCATGGAGCATTTATCATGCTCAAAAGCAATATTTCCAATGCGTTCGGCTATTATTTTTTCAGGTAAGTTACATTGAATACGAAATACAGGGTCAGGTAATTGTTTCGCTAATTCACCAATTAAAGCCGCTGATTGGCTTAGATGTCCATATCCATGAGATGAGATCGTAAAATGAATTCTTGGGCCATGATCAGTCATATTCAGATTGTAAGTTATTATTTTACATAGAACAACCTATCTTATAAGATGAAAAATTATCTGAATGAGAATAAGAGCAATGACAGTCATTTTTTGATTAATAATAGGCTACCCATTAAATGAAACTTTGTGAATGCTAAAAAGAGTATAAAATATGGCTGTACGATTATCGAATAAACCTCAACTCTTGGGTATTTGTTTTACTGTTTTAGCTGACTTATACTGAATAATAAATATTGAATGATGGATGTCCAGCATATCTTCTTCAGAGGTAAAAATGAAATCTTTATCTGAAAAAATTGAATGGTATAAAGAGTCTGAAACTAGAGCATGGAAACGTATATGGAATTTCTGTGAACTATTGATATTTTCTTTATCGGCAATCGCAATAGTCTCTGTAGTTAACATTTATGGCGATGGGACAAAGCTTCAACCTGTTTTTACATTGTTTACTGTAGTTTTAGCAATATCCGCATCATGTGGAACAGTTGCTTTGTTATATGCCGATCCGTTAAAAAGGTGGTTAATTCAAATTATCACTTTTGGTTTTGGTGGAGCTGTAGGCATTTCTGCGGTCGCTGCATTATTGATACTTGAGCTACAGAATGTCAGCACATAACAGAAATTTGCAATGGATCATGTATATAAGTGAAGATTTTATTAATGACAAATACTAAAAGTTGGGTTATTTCAGTTTTAAGCAATACTTTTTTTTTATTTAGTATGATTTCTCTATTTTTGTTACTGACGGGATTGATGAGAGAAATAACCATACAAAGTAATGCAGGCAGCTATAATACTCTAAATATAATTACTCTGTTATCGTGGCCTTATAATAAAGTTAAAAGAGCTATTAATCATTATAACGAAAGACAAACTAAAAACTCCATTCAACAAAAAATAAGTGTTGAAAAGTGTATTCCTGTATTTTTTAATTGCTCACCTCAAAGCCCCAGTGTGCATTGATTTGAACGTTGATAAGAATAATTATTGTTTAATTTGATAAAAAGATCTTATACAGGCAGTCACATTATAATAAAAAACTTATAAAGTACCCTCCTCCGCTGAGACATCATTACAATCAGGTGAAAACTTGATTGTAATGATTCGGAGCACTACGAGTACAGAAATTACGAAACTACTCATAAAAACTTCATTCATATTGTATTCTCTATACCAGAGACTTATTAGTTCTCCTATTAATACAACAAGTGCGACATCTAGAATAAATGTCACTTTTACTCGCCCCATAAAGAGATAAGCCTGGAAAACTCTAATGAGCTCAAGTGAAGCAAGAATAATGACAATATCTTTAATCATCATCTCAGCCCCATGTGCCCACTGATCAGGGTAAGAGTGATATAAGTTTAACATTAAGCTAATGAATCCAGAGGCCATCCAAAGGTAGATTATGATCATAAAGATACCGATGATAAACCCAACAATACGTGAGTGCCATTCTTGATTCAATATAAATGTTTTGTAAACTGGGATAGTATTTGAGGTTTTATTAGTCATGGTTCCTGCTAATCAATAAAACTACATCATACAATCCTAATATTACATTTGTATGAAATATCCCGCCTGAGACAATGATATAAAACACACTTCTATGATGCTTCTTTTACTCGTTTAATTGGGTTCATGATAACTAGTGCCCATCCGTAAATAGCATTTTTTTGTGATTCAGCCTAAAAAATTCTATACAGGATTGTCATCAGTCTTTTTAAGTTTCAAAAAACTGATC
>JADGEM010000100.1 GCA_016744375.1 Gammaproteobacteria bacterium | reverse complement strand
TCAGTTTTTTGAAACTTAAAAAGACTGATGACAATCCTGTATAGAATTTTTTAGGCTGAATCACAAAAAAATGCTATTTACGGATGGGCACTAATTAAATTAATTTAAAGAGTGTTCCATTCAAAAAAGGATAAAAAGCCATGATAAAAATTAGCTTGTATATGTTTGTGTTCACAACAATTACGTTATTTTCAACTGTTAATGCAGAGGATTCATCTTCTGAAATTTTTATAACCGCTGGTAAATTAGAGGTTTTTTCTGAGGGTGAAATTGTACTGAAAATATATAAAGGGAAAACATCTGAGGATGAAAAATTCACGTTAAATAAAACGACAAAATGTTTTAATGCTGATGAAAAATCATCCTCAAAACTGCAAGAAAAAGATAATTTTTTGGTGTATAAAGAAATTTCTGAGGTGCCCTGTTCAACACTGTTTACCCGTAAAATGATATCCATTTATCACTTAGAAAATCAATCTACTGCACTAGCTATAAGAGATAATGGAATTCCGAGAATTCCAATATTTGGCTTTGGTGCATCAGCATCACCCATAACTAACAAAGATGGAGGAGTAGTTGTAATGCAAATGGAGGGTACAGTTAATTCCTATGACGCTGACCCTGTTTTGCATCAGCTCCGTGAAGATTAAAAAAGAACAATAAAACATGTTGGTATGGATGAATCTGTAAGTTTCAGGCAGGGGTGAGCTGACAAAACAGTGTTTCCATCCAGATGTGTTCATTGAGCTCAAAGGCAATAATGATGACAGTTTGATGGTGTTGTTGTTCGTGCGGTTGGCTATTTTCATTGTGTCGAGTCATAATGTTATGTTATAACATACCATTTAAGGTTTCAGAATCGTGAATAGACAATGAAAGTAAACTTATCTGCCTATGAATTGGCATCATATTGTTAAACAGAAATTGTTGAAACCACCTCAGTTATGTATGTGTGACGAATGCATACCTAAGGCTGCTTAATCTTGACAAAACAACCAATTTTTTTACAAACAACTTATTAACATCCCAGGATTCTATCTATGCTGACAAATTTATTATTAGTAGACCCAACTACAGTTAATACTATATTGCACGCGGTTACACATAGCCCGCATGTGAGTGCTGTCATTGGTGGTATAGGACTAGGCAACCTATTCTATCATATACCTCGTTTTAAAAAGGAAAGGGCTCAGACGATCGGTATAGGAGCTTTAACAGGCGCTTATCTTCTCGATTCTGCAGCTCATCTTTTACTCGCTGGCTCATCTGTTGGTACGTTGGGGCTTACCATTGTTGGGTTATTGACAGTAGGCTCTGCTATAGGCACTTACGCAGGTATTGAGTGGGCTGGTAACCAGAAAAGCCGCAAGTCAAAATACGCGACTGTAGCTATAGCTGGTTTTGGTGCGCTTCATTTCGGGTCCCATGTTTACATAGCTGCAAGGGCTTTACTGGGAACCGTCTATACTGCGTCTAGTCTGTTCGGTAAAGGCATTCTCGGGTTGGCTGGAAATCTGGGACTTATGGCTGTTGCGGTATATACGCTAATAAATGAAAATAAAGCACACAGTAATAGTTGAAAAACCTCCGAGAGCCTATAGAGCTCCTCTATATAGTGATTAAAATACCCCAATGATTCCATCATAGGGGTATTAAACATGCTATTACGCCACCAGCGTACCCATTTCCGACTTATCGACGACTGCTGTTTGGGTGACCTGCTCAATACGCTGTTTAATGGATGTGATGTGTGTTGGTTTTGCAGGATGCAAAAACCAGTCCCAGAAGTGACCAGTGCAATGGTCTTAGGGAACTGTACGATAATCAAACTGTTTTCTGTGGCAGGTAGTTTGTTTTAGGTTTTTGTCTGTTCTATACTGGAATGAAATTATGTCCTGTAGTAAGTCCTCTATTCAGGAATAGCTATTTAGATACATGCATGATTTATATTTGTACGCATCTTAATTTTAAAAATAACGTATAATCTCTCTGTTGGTCATGTACAAGTGTTTTTTGATTTTATGGAATGTCAATTTTTCACTTCCTGGTATTCTGGCGGTTATTGAATAAACTTCATTAACTTGCTGAATTGAAATTATGATATTTTCTGAAATCATTTTTAAATAATATTGCTATTGAGAAGTAAAATGAAAGATACCAAGGGTACTTATAAAACAGCCATAGCCTCTACACTCCGACGATACAACGATCTGAGAAAGGAACATTCACTGTATTTACGTATCATCTATCCCCAAATCCACTGCAAATGCTATGAATTGAATGATAAGCCCCTGATTATCGGTCGGGGTGGTGATGTTGATATACAGCTCAATGATGATTTGATATCACGGAATCATTGTAAAATTAATGTAATAAACGATCAGTTGACTGTTGAAGATCTGGGATCCACCAATGGTACTCTGATAGATGGCAAACCAATCAGTTTCCAGGTGCTGCAATTTGATGAGCGTTTACAGGTTGGTCCTTATGTTATGAAAATAGAACACAAGGCACCCTATGAGGTACAATATGAGCAAAATTTGTTTACCGCTGCTACCACTGATGGCTTAACGGGTTTACTTAATCGTGGCTGTTTTAATGACCTTTCTGTACAACAGCTTAAAGTTTGTTCTAGTGAACAACAGCATTTTTCACTGGTTATGTTTGATATCGATCACTTTAAACAAATTAATGATTCTTTTGGTCATCCTGCAGGTGATTTGGTGATCAAAACCATTGCCAGTGTACTCAATAAAAATAAGCGATGTAATGATCTGATTGGCCGTTATGGTGGTGAAGAATTTATAATGCTGTTACCTAAGACATCCAGTCAGGAAGTTGCAGCATTTTGCGAACGTATCCGCAGCAATATTGAGAATCTGATCATCAGCTATGATGAACATCAGATCTCTGTCACCATTTCCATAGGTGTTATTAGTCTGACTACCGGCTCAGAAAAAACAATGGAATCTCTAATTGAAATGTCAGATCAATGTTTATATCAGGCTAAAAAACAGGGAAGAAATCAGGTTGTACAAAACATGGTCTAGGATTAGCTTGTCAAATTTTGACTAAGCTTTCAGTCCGCTGAGAAATTTTTCTTTATCTTTTTCGTTGGGTATATATTCTGCCAGAGCCTGATACACTTCTGAAGTGAGTTGTGTTTTCTTTATCGTTCTTTGTATTAGTACTATCGCCATTGGTCCTATAAATTCCAGCAATTTCTCTTCCACAATTATTAACTGCTCCTGGGTTATTTCATCCATTGGAAACACAGTTGAATCACTGATGTTGTTTTTTAGTGAAGAATGTCTCGAATTACCTGAAAATGATTTATCAGCTGAACAGATGCCACTGTCTTTTTTATGAATACCTGTATGCTGAGCACTATAATGACTAGGCGTCTCATCCATAGCGGCAAGATTGTTGATTTTTAAATGAGGAAACGAGTATTTTTTGGATGTAAGGATAAATGTCAGAGCTTCATCCTGCCTTGGTATGCTGTCAGACAGGCTTTTGCATAGTTTATTCATATCATCATATTTTTTTGATTGCTTATGCACCAGAATATCAGCCATAGGCCCAATGAAAGGTGTTAGATCCGTAATAATTTTATCAAGTATATGCTCAGGCCAATGATTTTTTTTCTGGAAATTCAGCTGTGAAATTTTTTCTTTGTGCCTCATAGGTGATATGCAAGTTTGCTGATCATTATTGTTATCTGTACTTGCTAGCATACCATTGCCTTCTCGAATTGCCTGGGCAAAGCTTTGTGCATCTGTATATCGGTGGGCAGGGTCTTTAGCCAGGGCATGAGTTAATATTTTATCAAAAGCTGCAGGCAGATAAGGATTAAGTTCAGAAGGTTTGAGCGGTTGATGATTGATAATACTATGCATCATTGAAGTCACCGAGTTACCATGAAAAGGGTTTTCGCCAGTCAGCAGCTCATAAAATATCACTGCTGCAGAAAAAAGATCGGAGCAGGCACTCACTTTTTCACCAGTAAATTGCTCCGGTGACATATAATTGGGTGTACCAATAAACATACCTGTCTGTGTCAGTTTTGATGAATCAATTCTGGCAATACCAAAGTCCGCGATTTTTACATTACCATCCTCAAGAATAAAAATATTACTGGGTTTGATGTCTCGATGAATAATATGATGGTGATGAGCAGAAGATAAAGCGGAGAGTATTTTTTGCATAATATCGATGCATTCTTCAAGATCGAAGCGAATACCCCGATCGGAAAAAGCTGATAGCTCCTCTCCTTCAATATACTCCATGACAATATAGGGCATAACCTCTTTTGATACCCCAAACTCAAAGATAGTTATTATATTGGGATGCATGCAAAGGCTGGTGGATTGTGCTTCACGCTGAAAGCGTTGCAAAAATTCACTCCTGTTGCTCTCTTTTAATAAGTGAGGATGAATGGTTTTAATCGCCACAGAGCGTTGCAGGTCTTTATCAAAACCGCGATAAACGATTCCCATAGCACCTTCGCCAAGGGTTTCTAAAATTTCGAATTTACTGATGCATTTTACTTCAGACATTATGTTTTACTATTACTGCTAACGCTGTTAAACATATGCAAATGGTAAGTGTGTTCATTTACTTGAACTTAAAATGGTCATGGCATTATCCAGACTTCTGCGCATACGGTTAAAAGAACCAGCCAGATCATTGATTTCATCTTTTCCCTTAATTTCAAATTCAGGTACATCCAGTTTACCCATGCTGATATCATGGGCATGATGTGACATATTAACGATTGGTTTAATGATAATAAAGTGCAGCATCAAATTTAGAATAAACAGAATAAACACAAATATACCTAATAGTGAACTCATAAACGTATAAAATACTTGCCTGGCACGTTTTAAAGGGATCTTCAGAGGTACGGAAACGATTTGCGCACCTATCACTTCATTCATCTTCCAGCCAAAGCCATTGGCAGAACCATATAGGGACAGCATTGTCTCTGGAGCAGCAGAAGGGATACTATGACAGCTCAGACAGCCTTCATCTTTAATTTTGATAGGTTGGCTGATAAATAATTGTTTTCCGGTTATTGAATCCCGAGTACCCTGCAACGACTTTTTAATGTCATCATTACGATAGGCTTCTATTATATCAGCTTCCCAGTCAGTCGCTCTGTGGATTGGATTGGTTGGGTTGAGTACGGCTTCCTTGTAAGTGTATTCAGGATAATGTTTTTGTAGATCTTGGAAATTTTGTGTCGCAGCATAAGCAGGGACCGTTTGTGGTATAAATTGACGTTTATTTTGTAAGGCCAGCAGTGGTTTAATCTGGTTTACGGTATAAGTACGAATGGATTGAGCTGCCTGCATCATAATTTTTGCATTATGAATGGCTTCGTTTTCGGCATTTTTCTGCAAAATTTCATTAGACATCAAACCGGCAAAAGCCAGTCCTAATGACAAAGTTATGATTAGTACAAGGTTAAATTTAAGCCTGATCCCCATAGCTTTTTAACTCCTTTTATTTATTAGTGTTGTTATAGTACTGTACAGAGTAAATGAGCACCCATTATAAAATGTTTTTTTTCGATTTCTGGCGGGCACTACTTAGCTAAACATTCGCGATAGGTTTGATAAACTTTGGTGAAACCAATTAAACTGAAAGTTGCATGATAAACCTTTGTATTTGGCCATGTAGGCCAGAATTGTAGTGATAGGGTGGTTTTATTGCCAGCAATAAACTGGCTGATGATTTGTTCAAATTCCTGATCAAAGACAATATCGGTTTTGTTACTCAAACGTCCTGTAAATTGCTTTGTATTATTATCAATATTGACCTTCAAGGTTTTGTCAGTAGCATCAATATTGGAATCGGTTTTCACCAGCAGCCGATCCTGAAAAATATTCAAACTAATATTGGTATCACCGTAGCCATCAAAAAGAGAATGGGAATGGGATTGAAGAACACATTGGTGCAGGCCTGTTTGTGAATCTAAGCGATCGATAACTTCCCAGTTTTTCGCATGGCATACTGGAATAATGAGCAATAAGATGAAGAACAGTACAAAGTGAATAATATTAAATGGTTTCATTTGATTGCTTATCCATAATTAATATCCATTATCATCCCTATGTGCTGCGCCAATCAATTGTCTGTCAAACTGCTAATGTGCAATAATTTATTGCACAGTATACCTTTTTGCTTCAATTGTTCAAAGATCTAGCCTTGTCCAATGCGAAATAAGCCTGAAATAGGTTGATTTGGTTTAAAATCGTTCATGATCAACGAATCAAGATGATTAAAAGTGATTCAAGGCAGGCATAATTTGAAGATTTGACGAGCAATCGGCTCGTTTAAACAGCGCATGAACCAGCTGATATCCATGAGATGATGTCTAAAGACATTAGTAGTTTCTTATGCCTTGTGTTGCTCAGCCTCAGTGAAATGAAATTGTGGCTGTAATGTCTCTACATTCAGAATTTAAACACCCGTTTCAAACGACCATCCCATCATTTAAATCAAACAATTTCTCTTTTCTGACAGAATTGATCATTTTTCAGATATTTTTTTGTCATTTTTTTAGACTATCATGTAATGAATGATTGAAATTGAAAAGATATTCTTTCATAGAGGAACAAATACTGACGGTTAAAAGGAATAATTTTTCGTGTATTATCAAACTATTAAACGAATACCATTTCATTCGCTATGGCTCAGTCATGGTTTGATCGTATTACTGAGTGTTAGTCTTTTTTCAAACTCGATCAGCTGGATTTTTCTACAATTAATTCAACCTGAACATCGTTTTTCACAAATTTCTCTGGTCATTTTGAGTACATTATTGATATATCAAATCAGTAATTCTAAACATCATCCAAAAATTCAAATGAATTTCAATCCCTGGGCTATTTTTGGACTTATCAGTGCAGGATTACTTTTTCTACTGAATGAATATTATATTGCGATTAATATTATTTCGGCCACGTTCACCATTTTGGCTTTTTATGCCTTATTGGGCTTGTTTATTGACTCACAATCCTGGAAAAGGGGGGTGATATTCACGATTGTTTTTATCCTTTTATTACCTTTTGGTGATTATTTTGATGTGTTTTTTGGATTTCCTCTACGCCTGGCATCGGCACAGGCTGCCAGTGATTTATTGACTGTTTTGGGGTATGCCCCTCAAAATTTAGAAACCCTTATTGAACTGGAAAATCAGTTAACCTCGGTGGATCTTAGTTGTAGTGGTGTTCATGGTCTCTGGTCTGGAATGGGCTTTTTTGTGCTATTGACCTGGATAGAACAAAAAGTCATTAATGTCCGCTGGCTGGTATCTTTAATCCTTTTTTTAGCATTGGTTGCAGCGACTAATGTCTTGAGGATCACTTTAATGGTGATGATGGAAACTATTTTTCATCAGTCTCAGTTTGCAGATTTAATGCATAATAGCCTGGGCATCATTGGCTTTGCTATGGCTTGTATGATGGGTCGGTTATTAGTCTCTTTGTTAAAGACGCAAACGTATGAAAAAATAGCAGTGTCACAACCAGACTCATTCACAGAGACACAATATCTCACGTCAGTTTGGTTCTTAGTGTTTTTGTTAATGAGTTTTAACCTGCTTTACACTCCAATGGTGAAACAAGCTGTTTCTATTTCCAGAACATCACCAGTCTTTCCAAAAAACTGGTATGAAAAAAGAATACCAATGAATGTGCAGGAAAAAGATTTTTTTCCTCGCCATGGTGCTTATGCTCAAAAATTTCAGTTTAACAGGCATAAACAAATCCCTGGTTCGATTGTTTTTGTAAATACTCACTATTGGAAAGCACATCATGATCCAAAAAACTGTTTCCAGGCACAGGGTTATACCTTGCTTAATGACAGGACTATACAAATCTCACAGGCTAAAAAAAAAAAAAAAATTGATGGCATTTCTGATCGAACCTTGATG
>JADGEM010000001.1 GCA_016744375.1 Gammaproteobacteria bacterium | reverse complement strand
TTTCATAGAATTAGGTTAACATTTAGCATTAAAAATGTGTAGCAGCTAAAGCCTTGCACTAAAGTGCATAGTTTTGACTAGCGGACTGAGACAATAAATTGATTTAATCATTAATTTATAAAGCCAAACTTGGTATATTATCAACTAATAAAAAAATATTTGTCATATTTTATTATAATTTAACCACTGTCGATAGAAGGATATTGATATGAAAAATCAGCTGAGAACGTTTCTGGTGCTCGTGCTTATTATTTTACCAGGCTACGTTTTAGCAGATATTGCAGTTCTGATCCATGGTTATCATAGTTCAGGGCATACATGGCGCAATAATGGCATTACATCCCTTTTGGCCTCAAATGGCTGGAAAGATACTGGCACCTACACACCTCAGGGATACATTGACCTTTTCAATCAACCGCTAAGCAATTCAGGCAAACAGCTCATTACTGTTGAACTGCCTTCAGAAGCATCTGTTGAAGTTCAGGCAAACCTGCTTAATCAATATATTGATGACATAAGCCAACGTTTTCCGGATCAGAAAATTCACCTGATAGCACATTCTGCCGGAGGTATAGTGACTCGTCTGGCTTTAGTCAATAATTATACTCAGGCTGATAAGTACAATGTGGCACAACTCATTACCATTGCTTCACCACATTTAGGTTCCCCCATTGCTAATATGGCAGAAAAAGCATCCGATACACCCATTGGATTCTTTGCACCGATTATTGGCGCAAGTGAAATTAATCGAGCCGAGCACCTATACAGACAACTCGGTAAAGAAGATGTAAACCATTTCCTTTACTGGCTTAATCAACAAGCTCACCCACCCATGCATTATAGCTCAATAATTAGAGCTGACGGCTCTATTATTGATGGTGACTGGCTAGTACCACCCCGTAGTCAGAATATGGCTTATGTACCTGCTATTGGCTCTGGTGCTCAAGTTTTTTTAACTCAAGGAAGACATCGCCTGAGCTATGCGGATGCTCATATAATCATCCGGTTATTGCCATAAGCGAACGGCTCTTCGGGTCAGGCATCCAGACAGTGAACTCTGACAGAAGAGAATTTATCCTCTATAATAATCGTACAATAAATTACTCATTTTGAGTTAATAACGTCCACCGTCTTTACGGTCACTAACAGGTCTCATATTAATAATGCCATTGAAAAGTAAATATTTCCAGGATGTCGAACAGTATCGTAAGGACATGCTGATTAAAACAGAGCTTTGTGGACAACCCATGCAATTTGCCACTACCTGGGGACTTTTCTCTCCTCGCGCCATTGACGACGGTTCAAAACTTCTTTTGAAATACATTAAAGTCAATAGAGATGATAACTGCCTTGACATAGGCTGTGGTTATGGTCCTCTTGGGCTGACGCTGGCAAAATTAGCGCCTGAGGGTAACACTGTATTAATCGATAAAGATTTTGTCGCTATAGAATACACAGAAAAAAATATAACACTCAACCATTTACAAAATTGTGAAACATTTTTAAGCAATGGTTTTAATAATATCGGTTCAAAAAAATTCAACCTCATTGTTTCCAATATTCCGGCAAAGGTTGGCAACGAATTACTAAGCCTGTTTTTAATTGATGCCTGGAATCATCTTGAGCCCGGTGGACACTTTTATGTCGTGACAATTACAGGAATTCGTAAGTATATTGAACGTTCATTCAAAGAAGTTTTCAATCATTATAAAAAAGTGAAACAAGGAAAAACCTATACTGTTGCCATGGCTATTAAACCTGAATAAAGCATTTCTTAACTTCCCTTAGCACTGGAAAATAAGTGATAAACAAAGTAATGATAAAAGTAATGATAAAAGTATTGATAAAGTAATGAGAAAAGTAATGAGAAGTAAACACACCTCCAGCACTACCCGCTTTACTTCAAACCGACTGAACATTTTGCTGCTTTTCCTGGTCATATTTTTATTAACTGCCTGCTCAGATGAAACTGAAAAGCAGAAGCCTGCTGCGGTCCAAAAAACAAACCCAATCATGCCTCCTAAAGAAGTTAAAGCTTCTTCATCAGAACAGGATGCCCTTTTAGAAAAAATAAGTCAGGCTGACTGGCAAGCCATTAAAGAATCTGGTTTTATACGAATAATTGTCCCCTACTCATTCCAGCACAACGACTTTCTTCCAAGAAAATCAATATCTTATGATAATGAGTTAAAATTAATATTAAGATTTTTTGAAGAAAACAATCTAACTCCAATCTTCATATCAAGCAAAAAGTTTTCTAGCATGCTGCCCCAGCTTGAACAAGGCCGAGGGGATATTGTTGTTGCAAATCTCACAATAACAGAAGCTCGAAAAGAGCGCATTAATTTTACCATTCCCGTTACTCACAGTACGGAACAACTTGTTGTATCTAATTCATTTGAAAAAAAAATTACCATAGATAAACTCAGTGGCTTAAAAATTGGAGTCAGAGAAAACACTTCATTTTGGGAAACTCTTTCTGCTTTAAATTCACAGCAGACGAATGCCCAGGAAATTAACATTATTAAACTTGATGGTAAGCTCTCTGCTGATGAGAAATTCAATCTCATTACTCAGGGAACAATTGATGCTGTGATTGAAGACAGTAATCGGCTTAACCTTTTTTTAGAATATAGAAATGATATTAAAACCGTGCTCAATCTGGGTAAAGAACGTCCAATTGCCTGGGCAGTTCGTAAGAGTAATCCCAACCTTTTAAAACGACTCAACCGTTATATAAAAACAGAAAAATTACTTCAGCACCTGCCGGATGCACGATTTGGTGATCTCGAGACAATAAAGAAACACCATCAATTAAGATTGATTACGCGCAATAATGCTTCCACTTACTTTCTGTGGAAAAATCAGTTAATGGGCTTTGAATACGATCTTATCAAACACTTCGCCAAGCAACAAAAACTGAATTTGAAAGTTCTGGTTGCTAATGATTTTCAACAAATGACTGACTGGCTGGAACAAGGTTATGGTGATATTATTTCTGCAGGGCTTATTAAAACAGCAGAAAGAGAGAAGTTACCCTTTGCATTCACTGAGCCCTACCTCAATGTCCAGGAACTAATTGTTCAACGTAAAAATGATAAAACCATTGACTCACAATCTGATCTTGCACAGAGAACTTTTTACATACGAAAAAGCAGCTCTTATTTCAACACCCTGCTGAGACTGCAAAATAAACTCAGGTCTGAAGGCATACACTTTTCTATAGAAACAGTCCCTGAAACGATGGAAACAGAAGAAATTATTAAGCAGGTTATTGATGGTAAATTTGATATTACACTGGCTGACTCCCTTATCATTGCTATTGAACAAAGCTGGCATAATGAACTCAAGGTCTCACTTACGTTAACAGGAGAACAAGGTCAACGCTGGCTGGTTCGTAAAGAGGACCAGGAACTTCTGAATGAATTAAATAAATTTATAAAAAAAGAATATAAGCAACTGTTTTATAACATTACTTATAATAAATATTTAAAAAATTCACGTAAGTTATTTGATGCAGAAAAACGTGATAATAATGATAAAACCATTTCACCCTACGATGCTCTCATCAAATCACTTGCCAAAGAATATAACTTCGACTGGCGTCTCATTGCAGCACAAGTTAATAAGGAAAGTCTGTTTAACCCCAAAGCAAAATCCTGGGCTGGCGCAAAAGGTCTCTTGCAGGTGATGCCGAGAACCGCTCGTGAAGTGGGCATTGATCATCTTGAAGAACCTGAAAATGGTTTGCGGGCAGGCCTGAAATATATGGCCTGGCTTGACTCACAACTCTCTAGTGAACTGCCGGCTGATGTCCAGGTCTGGTTTACCCTGGCGGCTTATAATGCTGGACTGGGACACCTCAAGGATGCCCGAAGTCTGGCAATTAAACAGGGACTAAACCCTGATCGCTGGTTCGGCAATGTTGAGAAAACTTTTTTATTACTTTCAAAGCCAAAATATCATAAAAAAGCCCGATATGGGTACGTTCGCGGCATAGAGCCTGTCACCTATGTAAAAGAAATCCAGGCTCTTTATGAGCTATACAGTAAAAAACACCCTGATGAGGCCTGAATGTGACCCTTTCGAATAATTCACAAGAATCTTTCTCTTTTAGCCGTATAATTACCTCCGCTTTTCAATACAAGTCAAAACTCATTTATGCCAATTTTATTGCTATAATTGCAGCATTATTGTCAGTGCCCATTCCACTAATCTTACCCTTAATGGTCGATGAAGTGCTCCTGGATAAACCAGCAATGGCTATTTCAGCGATGAACGTTATACTGCCGCAAGATTTGCAAAGTGCCATTTTCTATATTATTACCGCATTGCTATTTTCAGTATTTTTGCGTTTATGTTCTGTCGCACTCAATGTCTGGCAGATGCGTATTTTTACCATTTTGGCCAAATCTATTACCCTGCAAATGAGAGAAAAACTATCGTTGTATCTCAAAAAAATTGCCATCAGCGAATATGAAACAATTGGCAGCGGCGGATTTGCTTCACACTTTGTCACAGATATTGAAGTCATTGACGAATTTATTAGTGCCACCATCAGCAAATTTATTGTTGCAGTTCTGTCCATTTTAGGTACCGCTGCAGTCCTTTTATGGATTGACTGGCAGCTTGGACTGATCCTTATGATCTTTAACCCCATCGTAATTTTCATTACCATTCGAATGGGTAAAAAAGTTAAAAAGCTCAAACTCAAAGAAAACAATGCCATTGCATTGTTTCAGCAGGCTTTGGTTGAAACTCTTGATGCCATTCATCAAATACGAGCTGCAAACCGTGAAACACATTATATTCAACGCTTGATCAATCAAGCCGATCAGGTCAAGAAATATTCCATTGCCTACTCCTGGAAAACTGATGCAGCAGGTCAGCTGTCCCATGTGGTTTTTTTGTTTGGTTTTGATATTTTTCGTGCTGTCAGCATGATCATGGTTCTGACATCAGACCTATCCATTGGACTCATGTTTGCTGTTTTCGGCTACCTCTGGTATATGATGGGACCCGTTCAACAGGTATTAAATATTCAGTACGCCTATTTCAGTGCAAAAGCGTCCATTAATCGTTTAAATAAAATATTTGATTTGGAGCAGGAAAAATATATTCCATGTAAAACTGACCCTTTTATAAATAAAAAAACCATTACTATTGAGCTTAAAAATATTTGCTTTAAATACCCTAATAAAACAGCGGCTGATAAAAATTCTTTACTTGATGAACAAACCATACCGCAAGGTGAATACATTTTGAACAATCTTTCTCTTAAGATTAATAAAGGAGAAAAGTTGGCCCTGGTCGGTTCCAGCGGAGGTGGTAAATCAACCCTGATCCAGATTCTTTTAGGACTTTATCCCATTGATTCCGGGGATATATGTTTTGATGATATCTCAATTTCTGAAATTGGATTTGATAGCGTCAGAGAAAATACAGCAGCAGTGTTGCAGCACCCCGCTTTATTTAATGATAGCATTCGAGCCAATCTCTCTTTAGGCAATGACATAAATGACAACAAACTCTGGCAGGCGCTGGAAATTGCTCAACTGGATACAACCGTAAAAAAAATGCCTGAACAGCTCAATACCATAGTTGGCCGCCAGGGAATCCGCCTCTCTGGAGGACAAAGACAACGATTGGCGATTGCGCGTATGATACTAACAGATCCTAAACTAATTATCTTAGATGAAGCAACATCGGCTCTGGACAGTGAAACAGAAAATAAACTTCACAGCTCTCTCCAGACTTATCTTAAAGATAAGACAACATTAATCATTGCTCACCGCATAACGGCTGTAAAACAGGCTGACAGAATTGTCGTGATAGATAAGGGAAAAATCATTGCTGAAGGCACTCATAAGGAGCTCGTCAATAGTAACGAACTCTACTTCAGATTGTATGGCATGCACTAAATTTATCTTTATTTTGAACTCAATCACTGAACCAGAATTCGGGTCAAATATAAATCGCTGATAACTGTTTTTCCACTCAGCTTTTTTAAACGATCATAAACTCTCATCGTTAATTTTTTTTGCAGAGTTTTCTTCTGTTTTTGAGTCTGGATTGTTTGACGGTTTAACCCTGAAATATAGGTAATAATCACATCTTTAATCGCTGCCATATGATGATCGATTATCCATTTTTCATCCGGATCACTAATTTTTATATAGATCTCCAGGGTTAAAAATGTCAGCTTATCTTTACTTTTTTGATCAATAACATTGACCACAAAAGTATGCAGTTTAAAGTAAGTAGGTGAATCGTTTGACGATGAAGTATTTTTTTCATTTGAATTCTCAGACATCATCTGAGCAGATAAGGCGGTTGCTTCTTTCTTTTTTGCTTTAAAGGTCGCACCCATTCCTTCAAAACGGGCTTGTTGGCTAGGAAGCCCTCCTGCAGCCTGACTTGATGCTACAAAAAAATTACCCTGCCCCATAAAAAAAATAGGCACCAGAAAGAATATAAAAGGATACAAAATAAAATGCATTTAATAACTCAGTTGATATGCAGTGATTTTTTCAGGCTCGCGTACCAATTAGTATAGATCAATTGCTCTGAAGAGCCTAGGTATTATGCATATGAACTGCTGTTTGATGAAAGGAACGATCAAGTGTCGTACGTAAATCACCATCAATTGACATATCATCCATTGCTTTTTTCATACACAATAGCCATTGCTGACTCTCTTTGTGCCCAATAGAAAAAGGCATATGACGTCTGCGCAACATTGGATGTCCATATTTTTCAATATAGAGATCAGGACCACCCAACCAGCCAGATAAAAAGAGAAAAAGTTTTTCTCTTGAAACTTTCAAAGACTTTGCATGCATATCCCTGATTGACTGTGTTTCAGATAGTGAATCCATGTGATCATAGAAGCGCTCAACCATTTCATGAAGTCGTTCTTCGCCACCCAAAGCATCATAAGGGCTTATATTTTCAGGGTGTGTTTGATGAGAAGAAGACATTTTATTATAAATATAAATTTTCAGGGTTTAAGATAAGGAAATCCCCTCCTCCCCAAAAAAATGAGAGAGGATAAAAGGGATGAGTTGTAACCTTAGCTGGTCAGTTCAAGCAGCATTTTATTCAAGCGGCTGACAAAGGTCGCAGGATCATCTAATTGACCACCTTCACTTAATAAAGCCTGTTCAAATAAAATACGAACCCAGTCATCAAAACGTTCACCGTCAACATCAGTACTTAATCGTTTCACCAATGGGTGCTCCGGGTTCAACTCAAAGATGGGCTTGTGACCCATGACGTCCTGACCTGCTTGTTGCAGCAGACGCTCAAGATTGGCACTCATATCATGCTCACCTGTTACCAGACAAGCTGGAGAACCGGTAAGACGATGAGTCATTCGAACTTCTTTGATATCATCGCCCAGAGAGTCAGTCACTTTTTTCAGGAAGTCTTTGTATTCTTCCTGAGTTTTTTCATGCTCCTTTTTCTCTTCTTCATCTTCCATTTCACCGAGGTCAAGTTCACCACGTGCGACAGAAACAATATTTTTCTCTTCATAAGTCGGCAATGATGACATCAGGAACTCATCAACACGATCAGTCAGCAGTAAAACCTCAATGTTCTTTTTACGGAAGACTTCAAGATGCGGACTGTTCTTAGCTGCAGCAAAACTATCTGCAGTAATATAGTAGATATCCTTCTGCCCATCCTTCATGCGTGAGACGTAATCATCAAGTGAAACGTCCTGCTCTTCTTTATCATCCGTGGTACTGGAAAAACGCAGTAATTTTGCAATCTTATCACGATTGGCAAAGTCCTCTCCTGGGCCTTCTTTCATAACACGACCAAACTCTTTCCAGAATGTCTGATAGTCATCTTTCTCATTATTGGCCATTTTCTGCAGCAGGGTCAGTATTTTTTTCACTGAGCCCGAGCGGATACTATCAAGCACTTTTGAGTTTTGTAGAATTTCACGAGAAACATTCAGCGGCAAATCATTTGAATCAATGATACCTTTCACAAAACGCAAGTAATTGGGCATCAGCTTTTGGGTTTCATCCATGATAAAAACACGTCGGACATACAGTTTAATCCCATGTTGACGCTCACGTTCCCACAGATCAAAAGGGGCACGCTTAGGAATAAATAATAAGGAAGTATACTCATACTTTCCTTCAACCTGATTGTGTGAACGAGCCAGAGGTTCTTCAAAATCATGACCGACATGCTTATAAAACTCTGTATATTCTTCATCAGAAATATCATTCTTCGCACGGGTCCAGAGTGCTGAAGCACTATTGACTACTTCATATTCAATAACATCTTCAATGACTTTATCATCATCCGTTTCACCATCTTCAGTTGGCATCTCAGGCTTAGGTTCTTTGATCATCTCAATAGGTACAGTAATATGATCTGAATAGGTACGAACAATTGTTCTCAGGCGTAATCCATCAATGAGTTCATCTTCGTCTTCTTTAAGGTGCAAAATAATATCTGTACCTCGTGAATCTTTATCTACCGTTTCAATGGTGAATTCACCTTCTCCAGCTGATTCCCATAGTACAGCCTGATCAGATGCAGTACCTGCTCGACGAGTAAGTAAACTGACTTTATCAGCAACAATAAAAGAAGAATAAAAACCCACTCCAAACTGACCAATGGCATTGGCATCTTTTTTCTGATCACCAGTAAGTGAATCCAAAAACTGACGAGTGCCTGATTTAGCTATGGTGCCGATGTTATCTACTACTTCATCACGCGACATACCAATGCCATTATCAGAAATTGTTATGGTGCGGGCATCTTTATCAAAAGACAGCGAGATCTTAAGCTCTGTATCATTATCATATAATTTACTTTCGCTGATTGCTTCAAAACGCAATTTATCAATAGCATCTGACGCATTGGATACCAGCTCTCTCAGAAAAATTTCTTTATTACTATAAAGAGAGTGAATCATTAATTTTAATAGTTGGTTCACTTCAGTCTGAAAGCCTAGTGTTTCCTTATGTGCTTCAACACTCATTCATTTTCCCCTTAGGATAAACTTAGATTTAGTCTAAATAAATCAGTTGCTGCTTTATTTAGGTTTAATTAATAATGTTAGAAAATGTGGGGCTTAATTGCCCAGTTTCAAGTGATCCTCGAATACTTTACTTGAATCAGGTAAAATAATGTCTTTAGAGCTAAATAAATTACTTTAACAAACTGATTTATTGAGCTTTAAAGAAACATTTTCCTGATTCATAAGATTAAGGACCAACTATGCCCACCAGAACTATCTCTACGACCCCCTATATTGATCAGAAGCCCGGTACATCCGGACTGCGGAAAAAAGTCAGCCAATTTCAGCAGGCTCATTATCTGGAAAATTTTGTTCAATCTATTTTTGAATCCATAGGCGATTTTAGAGGAAAAACATTAGTTCTTGGTGGAGATGGTCGCTATTACAACAAGGATGCCATTCAGATAATATTACGGATGGCCAGTGCAAATGGCTTTGGCAAAGTATTGGTAGGACAAAATGGAATTCTATCAACACCTGCTGCTTCTGTTGTCATTCGAAAGAAACAGGCATTTGGCGGCATTATCCTTTCTGCCAGTCATAACCCCGGCGGACCCGATGAAGATTTTGGTATTAAGTACAATACGGCTAATGGTGGCCCCGCCCCGGAAAAAATTACCGATGCTATTTATGAAAAGACTAAAGAAATTACTGAGTATTTAATACAGGATTCAGACAAAAATATTGATATCAACCATCTGGCAACTCATGATTTAAATGGTATGACGGTTGAAGTTATTGACTCGGTCTCAGACTATGCCCAACTAATGAACGAATTGTTTGATTTTGATGCCGTACAAACACTGTTTGCCAATGGTTTTAGTCTGTGCTTTGATGCCATGCATGCAGTAACTGGTCCCTATGCTGTGGAAATTCTGGAAAATCAGCTGGGTGCAAAAGCAGGTTCTGTTATCAATGGTGTCCCAAAAGAAGATTTTGGCGGCGGCCACCCCGATCCCAATCTGGTTCATGCTCACCACCTTGCTGAAGTGATGTTTTCAGAGCAATCACCTGATTTTGGCGCCGCATCCGATGGCGATGGTGATAGAAATATGATTGTCGGCAATAATATTTTTGTTACCCCCAGTGACAGCCTGGCCATTTTAACAGCCAATGCTCATCTGGTCTCTTCTTATCAAGGTAAAATAATGGGTGTTGCCCGGTCAATGCCAACCAGCCAGGCATCTGATCATGTGGCTAAAAAACTTGGCATTGACAGCTACGAAACGCCTACAGGCTGGAAATTTTTTGGCAATCTGATGGATGCTGACAAAGTAACTCTTTGCGGCGAGGAAAGTTTTGGCACCGGTTCAAGCCACATACGTGAAAAAGACGGTCTCTGGGCAGTTCTCTTCTGGCTGAATATCCTGGCAGTACGCAATGAATCGGTCGCCGACATTGTTCATAAACACTGGCATAAATATGGTCGTAACTATTATTCCCGCCATGATTATGAAGCTATAGAAACCCGTTCAGCCAATCAACTGATGGCCAATCTTCGTGAACGAGTGAAAAACCTGGCTGGGTCACAACTGGGCAACCTCACCGTCAGTTATAGTGATGATTTTTGCTATACTGATCCCGTTGATAATAGTATCAGTGAACATCAAGGGATCCGCATTGGCTTCACTAATGATTCACGAATAATCTACCGCTTATCAGGAACAGGTACTAGTGGTGCGACTCTAAGGATTTACTACGAAAGCTATGAAACAGATCCAGGTAATATGAACATGGAAACACAGCTGGCATTGGATGAACTGATTAAGATTTCTGTTGAAATCAGTGAACTTGAAGCATTGACTGGCCGTACAGAAGCCACGGTTATTACTTAAGCTTTTCGCCATAACCCGAGGACACCAAAAAACCATGTTTACCGGAATTGTACAAGATACCGCACCTGTTGTTGAGATAATAAAAAAAAAGGATTTCCAAACCCACGTCATTGAGTTTAAAGATACTTTACTCAAAGGCATAGAAACGGGTGCTTCTGTCGCTCACAACGGCTGCTGTCTCACAGTCACAAAAGTAAAAGGCCATCTGGTCTCATTCGATTTAATGCAGGAAACACTTCAGGTCACAAACCTTGGGGACTTAAACGTTGGCAGCCGTGTCAATATTGAGCGCGCTGCCTGTTTTGGTGATGAAATTGGCGGCCACCAAATGTCAGGGCATATATTATTTACAGCCAATGTGATTGAAGTCGTTAATAGTGAAAACAACTGCCAGATCTGGTTTAAAATTCCACAAAAATATCAACGTTTTATCTTCAGCAAAGGCTATATTGGTATAGATGGCATCAGTCTTACCATTGGCGAGGTCAAAGATTCCACTTTTAATGTTAACCTCATCCCTGAAACACTGCAACGGACTAATCTTGATAGTAGAAATCCAGGCGATCGAATCAATATCGAAATTGATCCACAAACTCAGGCCATTGTAGAAACAGTTGAGCGAATTATGGAATCAAAACTAGCTGAAAGAAAATAAACCATTCTTAACAAGATTAATTATTGTTGTTTTATTTTTTTTCAGTGGTTTTTCTTTTTAATGATTGCCGCGCTAAGAGTTTGCTATTTATTAATATTTTTTGTTGTTTTAACACTTTATTTCTAATGCTTCTTAAACCACTATGATGTCCTTCAAATTTCAATCCATTTTTAACAATATTGATTGTTTTTTTATAGTGTTTCAACGCAAATGTTTGCCGTGCCTGATGGTAGTAGGCTTGGGCAATATTGTGTTTTGCTTCCCTGGAAATATAAGGATCGCTGCGGCCCAGAATTCGTTTCAAATTTGCATAGGTTCTGATTGCAGATGTCATCTCCTGAGCTTTGAGCTGAGTAGCCAATGAGATCTTCAAGCCATTAATTTTTGCCAGTCGCTGACGAGCATGATGTTTGACCTTTATAATTTTTTCTAATGCCAGTAATATCGCTTCTTCATCATCGATACCAAAGATCTCACCGCTATATTGCTTTGATTTTTCCAGTAAACGTCTGGCTTCAGCCAGCCGTTGCTTATCACGCATTGATACTGATTTTTTCAAGTATAAGGAAGCCAGTGTTTGTTTCTTCTCATTAAACCATAATGATCGATGACCTAATTTCTTATTCAGCTGGGTAAATATAATTGCCACATTTTTGTCCCACTCATCTGTCATCTCCTGGTCTTCTATAAGCTTCGATAACTTCTGCTTTAATTGCATTAAATTTTGTGATGAAGCATGCTCTTCAGGATTAATGGATAAAAGACTCTGCTCATAATTAGTTTTTCTCTCAGGTAATTTAGTTTTCTCAAGTAATTTAGTTTTATCAGCCAGGTCCTGTAATGAAATATCATTTGGAAAAATAATGTGTGCCTGTGTAAGCAATTTATTTGCTTCCATAATTTCATAGTGAGTGAGTAGACGTTCTATATTCACTTGGAAAATTAATAATAAGCGCTGATCTCTCACTAGAGGATGGTTGCTGTCAATAATTTTTACCCGGTTAATAAGATCAATTATTTGTTTCTGTTCAAGGCTGCTACTGGATAACTGAGAAAACTGAAGGCTTTCTAATAGCTCATTAAATTGACCATTGAGACGATTGATTTCAATGTATTTTTTCTTTTCAAAGAATTCCTCCAAAGACGAGACCTGAGCAGAATCCAGATAAAACACCTGAGAAATTTTTAATAATTTGAAAACATCATTATAGTTATTCTTTTTGGAGATAAAATCCAGATTAGTAATTCTGTCCTGCACCAGTTTCAACCATTGTTTTTTTATATTTTCAAGTACATAAGTTCTGGTCTGTGGATCAAGTGTCTTAATATGCTGATGAATGTTGAGGATTTCAGTATGATGTATATTCAACAGTGTTGAAGTATTGAATTTTTTAATAAAAGATGTTTGTTGATAAAAAAAATATTGTTCCTTAATCTGAGGAAAAAAAACAACCAGAATAAGAATCATTGATGTAACAAGAGATAATAAAACTGGCTGTTTACTTTTCTTTTTAAAATTATAGTCTTTGATAAATGCTTCAACATTATCAAAACGATTCTTTCCCTCAAATGCCAGTGCCTTACTTATAGCAGTATATTTTGTTTTCAAATGAGACTTGTCCAGAGATGCAATTTTATTAATCTTAAGTGAATTCTTTTTAGCATTATCTGCAGATAAACGATTAAAAGGATGCTTCCCTGTTAATAACTCATAAAACACACAAGCTATAGAGTATATATCATCATGAGGTTCTGGGGCTTTTCCCTCCAACATTTCAAGGCTGGCATAGGTGGGTGTCAGAGCACCCAGTTCAGTGGGATCAAAAAGGGTTCTATTTTGTTCATTGTCATTATCTAACTTCCCCTGTGATATTTGACAGGCACGGGCAATTCCAAAATCAAATATCTTTGCTTTATTATCATCAGTGATAAATATATTACCTGGTTTTAAGTCAGAGTGGATAATACTATGCTGATGAGCACACAAAAGCGCATTGGCAATAGCATTAATAATAGGTGTAGCTTTTTCTTCAGGTAAGCCATGGGGATACTCTTCATTAATCATCTCATCAAGTGGCCTCCCCTGAAGCAATTCCATGGTCATATAGACTATGTCTCCATCTCGGTCAAAATCATAAACATTCACAATATTAGGGTGTGAGAGTTGTTGAGATTTTCTTGCTTCACGCTGTAAAGCAATCAAGGATTCAGGATGTTTTCGAAATTCATCATTTAAAACTTTTATGGCAACATAGGGATTCTTGTCATGAGCTTCTTTTTTTCTAAGATCAATGGCCTTGTAGACTTTTCCCATGCCACCGACGCCAAGAATCTCCTCAAGGACAAAACGATTGTTAATAATACTGTGGACACTGACTGTTGTCATTCCTTCAGTGCTTACTTTTTGACTGGTTTCTCCGGGCTTATGTATAATTGTTGTATCTGGATCAGATTGAGCAATAACAGTCTTATCATTATCTAGATCCATATTACTGGAAGTTTCAACCGTAGAATGATCCTTTTTTGTTATTTGATATACTGTTAAATTATCAGTCATAATTGATTAAATTAATGCTTCTCTATCACTATGATAGAAATATTATCAGATGCTTCACTCAGTAAAGCTTCACCTAATAACTTATTAGCAATATGATCTGTCTTATCTTGTCTAAGGGCTGAGATAATCACTTCACTGCTCACTTCATTATACAAACCATCACTGCATAAGAGTAATTTATCACCCGTTTGAATTTCAAACTGATTGATATCAATTTTTAATTCCTTATCAACACCCACTGCACGAGTTATAACGTTAGACTTAGGGTGAGATTGAGCCTGCTCAACTGATAATTGTCCACTATCAAGCATTTCCTGTACGAGTGAATGATCTTTAGTAATTTGATAGAGTTTATTTGCCCTGAAGATATAGAGACGACTATCACCCACCCAGAGACAACTGCAGATATTATCAGCGATGTAGGCAATTACAATAGTGCTTCCGGCGATCAATTCTTCATCATCAAAAAGTTCTCCGGAAATAATTTTTTTATTCACACTAACAAGTGTTGCTTTTATTTTATCAATAGAACACTGCAGATTATTGCTTCCTAATTTGAGTTGAGATAACTCACTAACAATAGACTGACTCACCAGGTCACCAGCTGCATGTCCACCCATACCATCAGCAACAGCAAATAAGTTAAATTCCAGATGTGATAAAATAGAATCTTCATTATGTTTTCTAACATAGCCTCGATGAGTTCTCTGAGCACTGCTGATCATTTAAACACCTTTTTTAAACGCCAATCAAAGCTGGTGTGTCACCAACAATAAAGAGTGATTTAATACTATGCCAGGCATCTCTATCCCAGTTACCATCAAGAAACGATGCAAAGCCATCCATTTCAGGTAATCCTTCACAGAGTAAAAATGAAGGTTTAATATCTTCAGAACCAGATGTCCACCAGAAACTATAGGAAGAAAATGCCTGTTCAATAAAAAAATGACTGATGGCTGGAAATGAGCTTAATGGATTCGAGTTCACTGGCTCCATAGAAAAATGCCCTTGAAAGCGTTTTTCTTTGTGAATTTCATTGATCGGTTCATTAGGGGAGATACGATTGATAATCGGATCACCTAATTCAATCAGGCTTTCTTCCAGGTCTTTTAATTGAAAATCATCACCCAGTGCTGATAAGGCAATTGTTTCAGCCTGTTCCAGCCAATGGTGGCACTCATCAATGAGAGCAACTGGTTTCACTGGTTCTGTAATATGCGAAGCAATGGTTAAAGGGAAATACCGCCCCACTCGATCAACACTGGGAATAATCACACCGACAAAAGCATTTTCACCGCAATTGTCATCAGATAGAATAAATTTCCATACCGGTGCAACCAGAAAATAATCCAGCCACTGCTTCCCTAATTGTTCCTGACTAGTAGCCATTGCCGATTGCAGCCAGATATCCCAGGGATCAATAAATGTTCTGGGCAAATTACGTGAGAGAAAATCTCCATAGGAGGGTAGTTTTCCATAAAATCCATTAAGCTTACTCATATAATTTTAAACCTTTGATCATTTATAATGTTTTACACATTAAATCAGCTTTTAATTTTTTATTTCAGGGTATTAAGGACAAACCACCGTACTCAAGGAGTATGTACTTTGCCTTTATTTCAAAGATACAGGCGCCCTATAGCGTTTTAATAAGTTATAGCTAAAGGGATTTTTAACACTATTAGCAATTAATTCAAACTTGGCCTTTTTCCCCTCAAGCACATAATCAACGATAAAATGATCATTTAATTTAGTGCGTTTAAATTCATAGTTATCCATAATTCTAAAAAATGCCCAGGGGCCAATTTCTTTATACACAACCCGATCACCATGGAGATCTTCAAATATTATTTCAGCTTCATTGTAATCCGTATTTCCCGGCCAGGTCATCTTGCTCGGGATTAATGGACCATGTTGGTATACAACTTTCTGTTTTCCTTGACGTAATTCAAACCGTGCTATATTTGAATCAAGAAACATAGGCCGTAATGAATAATTTATCTTTGGAAAATCTTTATGTTCCTTAAAAAAAACCTTACGGATATTTTCAGCACGTTGAAATTGTTTTAGTGACTTATTACTAATAGACAGACTAAAACCCTCCACTTTTTTTAATGTCCAGGGAATTTTTTGGGTATTCACAAAATCTTTTAAATACGTTTCAAAGAAGGTGGATTCAATGCCATCCGGTTTAAAATACTCAGTAAAATCAGCCAGAGACGCTTCATTATTTGCTTTTGAATGCAGTGGGTAACGATTTTTCATACTGCGCTTATAAAATTCCATCACACTGGATTGATAAATACTATTAAGGTACTGATTTGATTGTGCCAGCACCAGTCCCCATGAATCTCGTGAAATTGATTTTAACCAGCTTTTTAAGGGTTCTGGTGAGCGGGAAGCCAGCAGTTTTAATTTGCCTACAGGATCTTGTGCCCCACGTTTTAAGCGGTCTTTTGCCAGTCGATAAGCCGTTTCACCATCATCCATAGTATTTGCAAGATTATTTAGATACCCCTGTAATTCAGCCAGAGACATCATAATCTCATTAAGATGTGATGTCCTGTTGTTTTGCTGCTCAATGGTTTTATTCAGATCAAAAAATTGTTTCTCAACAATATCAGTCGGCCGATCAGGCAAGTTAATCAGTTTACGATTATTAACACGATGCACCATTCGAATCATAGAACCGGTACGGCCTGTTACTTTCTGTGTCAATTTATTAGTCAAAGCCTTATTATCATCAAACACTTTGCCATTAATGGGAAATTGTCCCAGTCGAGTATTTTCAGCAACATTGGCAATCACACCACGAAAGGGAGAATAAGCACCAGTGATCAGAGTCAATGAGTTAATAGCCTGATTCACCGTCGAGAAATGATTAATACTTAATTCATTTAAAGCATTGTTCCAAAAGCGTGCATAATCTTCCAGATACAATGATTTTACTTTATCACTAAATAAGGCAATATCCGATTCAGTAAAATCACCATTCTTTGTACCAAGCACCCAGTTTTCTTCTACAATTTCTTTAACATACAATAGACTGTCCTTCAAAAAGATATTTTTATAACCATCATAAGTATACAGATATGGAATAGAATGTGTGGTACCGGAAAAGACCATATTCATCTCAGGGCCCACTTTTGTTGAAAACGTAAAAGCTTCATCATTGTTATTTTTAGCTTCTAGTTTGATTCGATTATAAATCTGTTGATGCAAAGGTACTTTTCTAAGAACCGCTCGTGCCTTTTCGACTAGAGCCTGGTTAATTCTAATACGACCAAATTCTGTCACTAATAAATTATGCAGGTGTTTTCTCAAGTGTGTTTGTAATTCAGCCTGGCCTTCCAGGTGTGTCGACCAGTCCAGCTCCATCCATTGTTCAACAAATTGAATCTCAAACCGTTTTGGTAATCCCATCATAAGATAGGCTTTCAATGCTTCAAATAAATAATCCGGCTCATTAATGCTCAGTCGAATTTGCTCTTCAAGTCGATGTTTTAAAGCTGGTATAAACAATTGTTTAAGCTGTTCGGTATACGCAACAGACATTAATTCATGAAAATTATTACCCTGATACAGACCCAACTGCATAGTCATCGGCACAGATTGATCCGGTGGAAAGATTTCATTGGCTTTATTGAGATGCTGTAACTGGCGGTTAATTACTTCAAAACGAGTCCGGTTTAGCTCCAGCAACCCATCATTATATTGCGTTAATTGCTCATCTACTTTTTTTATATTACGCTCATTTAAGGTAAAGCTTGTCGACCAGGCCAGAGCACTTGCAGTTGCGATAAAAATGGCACTCCCATAGGAAATACGCTGTAACCATAAAATTTTATTTTCAAAGCGGCGATTAACACCCACAAGACCCGCTTCGGTAAAAATTACCTGCTGTAAAAGATTTTTTATAAAATAGCTTTTTCCTTTTGTCTGCAATGCGGGTAATGCCTGCTTATCAATATTAAAGGAATTAATGAGATTACCCATAATACGGTCAATAGGCGTCCCTTCCTGAGTGCCACTGGTTAAATAAACACCCCGCAAATTGGGTCTTTCATGAAAACGGGATAATGAGAAAGCTTGCTCAATAAAACTATATACACCGTCTTTAATCGCTTTTAACTGAACAGGAAACTCAACAATTTTACCTCGTCGCTGAAGATCTCGTTCATAATTTAAACGCCATAACAAACGATCATTGATATTTTTCATCAACTCATCAAAATGTTCACTAAATAATTGTCCTGGTGTATGATCACTATTATTTCCATAATTTTCTAAAAATGTCATACCCCAAACCTGTTCACGATCATCACGTCCCAGATCATCAAAGAATTCCGAAAAACCGGCCACCATGTCCCCTTTTGTTATAAGTAAGTAGACGGGAAACTGAATGTTTAACTGTTTCTGAAGTTCCAGTAGTCGACTTCGTATAGCATGAATATGGGCTGTTTTTTCCTGCTCCGTTTGAGTCAGAATATCCTCAAGGCTGATTGCGACCATCACACCATTAATCGGCCTTCTTTTACGATGTTTTTTTAATAATTTTAGAAAACCACCCCAGGCAGCCGAATCATTTTCGGCATGGCTATCCTGAGTTGTATAACGCCCAGCTGTATCAATTAGTACCGCTTCATCTGTAAACCACCAATCACAATTTCTTGTACCACCCACACCTTTAACAGCTTCATGTCCATATTTCTCAGCCAAAGGAAATTTTAATCCTGAATTTACCAATGCGGTGGTTTTACCTGAACCTGGTGGTCCGATAATGACATACCAGGGTAAATCATAG
Organism: Gammaproteobacteria bacterium; assembly: GCA_016744375.1. Lineage (GTDB taxonomy): Bacteria > Pseudomonadota > Gammaproteobacteria > GRL18 > GRL18 > GRL18. Next base: position 130,451 of record JADGEM010000001.1, on the reverse strand, counting down.
ATGTACTGCTTTCCTCGATTGTTTTTACTTGAGTGCTTAAGTATGTGCATAGCATCATCAAAGCGTTCACTCAGTACTTTGATTTCTTCATCAGAATTATTCTGATCATTTGTTTGACCATCTTCCTTCAAATCTTCAATTAATTGTTCATTATTTCTCATTGCCTGAGCCTTAATACGAAGATTATTTAAACCCCAAAGTAAAAGCAGAACCATAATAGAAGTCAAACGTATGACTTCAGATTTCAATGGAATTTTTTCTGCAATAGCAACCAGAGGACCCACAAACCAGATTAGAATTGACAGCGCAATGACGCCCAGGAGTGTCACAAACCATTTTTTCAAAAACATTACTCTAATGATTTTCATACATTTCTCCATAGAAGACGAAATGATTGATTTTTGATTAACAAATGGGTCTCTTGCTGTAAAGTATTTCTTTGCAGAGATTCAGGTTTAACGAGGTGCACTTCCTTTTCATGACCTAAGCGGTGAGTCTCATTTTTTTTACTATCTGATTTATCAATTTGAAGAACCTCAGGCCCAAGTTTAACAATTTCGCTAATAACTGGAGATGATGATTGATCCAACATATAAGTAAAACTGGAAAACATGGCCAATAGAATCACACCAGACAATGCTCCAACTACCCATAAGGGAACGTATCTAATCAATGCTCCCCGTTTATCAGTGACACCACGCCAGTGATTAGATAACTCTTGATTAAAGTCATTCTTTAAGCTGCGTATTTGTCGATACAGATCTTCTCGTAAATGTTCAACGTCACCATAACCATTTTCAAGTACACGATATTTCCCCTGAAAACCAAGGCTCATACAAATGCACATTAATTCCAGAATATCTAAATTTTTTATGGGTTCTTTTAAAAAACGTTCCAACAATAAAAAAAACTTTTCTCCACCCCATGTTTCACCATGAAACAGACTTAGCAGGCTTTGCTGACTCCAGTCACTATCCTGTCCCCAGGGGGTACTGGCAACAATTTCATCTAATGAAGTACAAAGGAGATAACGGGCCTGAAGGATTTTGTCATTGGCAATCCCTGAACGACCGGCATTGATCTCAAATTGTTTTATTTCATCCTGCAGTTTATGTTTTAACTGAGATACATCTTTGTGCATTACAGAATTTGATAACTTAATCATCAGAGATAATAATGTGGATGCATTAGAGACTAATTTATTTAATCCATTTACCGAAAATTTTTCATCAGGCACAAAATCAGGTAGGGGGTGGTAATCCACCATAATATCTTTGGGCGATTGTACAACTCCAGGTTGGAGACTAATAGATCGGTTATTTTTAAAATTAATCTGAGTTCGGTCTGAAGAATTCGAATTTAAAACAGATTGACGTTTCCCTCCCGGTCTAGGTCTTATCACTGTATTATCGTTGGGGAAGCGAATTATCGTTTTATCATCCATAATGACTATCCATATTAGTACTTATTCTTCCGGGTAGATGCGCATCTTGACCATACTGGGCAGGAGTGACACACTAATATTACCAGATGTTAGTTAGACTGCTTGATCGCCCAAAATTCCATTTCTAAATCAGGAAAATGCCCACTGACATGAATCGCAAATCCTCCTGAATTGGCTATTTGTGACCAGGTCTCTGATTGATTGTCTAATTGAAAATAGGTAAAACCGGAGTGGAATGGTATTTGACGAGGTGCTATAGGCAATACCTGCAACTTAATTCCTGGCAATTGTAAGTTCACTAAATCTCTAATGTGCTCAACAGGACCAATTTTAACCTGTGTTGGAAAACTACTACGGACAACTTCATTGGAAATACTTGCTTTCACTGCAATAATAAAATGTGCTGTTTTAAGCAGGTTTTTATCGTTGATTGTGGCAACATTTATGCCAAAGTTTCTATCTTGAAGAGGAATTTGAATGGCATTTTGTTCAAGAACCATGCTAAGAGACTGACGAATTCCTGACATAATCTTTGCAAAGCAAGACGTTTGTTTTTCATGTTCATAATTGACTAAAAATTCAGGCCGCCTGGCTGAAACAGTAAAAGTAGATAATTCACCATAAAGTGTCGTTAACTGCTGAAACAAATACTCAGGGTGTACTATATCCATATTGAGCAAGTGTCTAAATAAAGACTCATTTTTATTCACTAATTGTAATAGTAAAAAGTCTGTAATATCCGAAGTTCCTCCTTTGCCAGAAGCAGTGATACGTTGGGCAACCGATTCAGAACGGTGAGATAATAAGCTGATCACTTCTTTATGAAAATTTTCAATATTAATAGAAGCTGAACAATTTAATGTGGTTGGTATAAAATCATCATCAAGAATAATGCTCTTATCCGATCGAGACTCACTAATTTTACATAAACTTAATACAATCAATTCACCTTCTAATTCGCTGGCAGTCAGTATCTTGAATTTAAGAGAACCCAGATCAACTCGGGCAACCGAATCAACCCCTACATTGTTATCACGAACATCATGCTCCTCAACAAGAAATCGGGTATTGTTTGCATCTTTTGAGGATTTTTTTTCAGATTCAGGCATTCCTTCTAATATAATAGGAAGTACGAGATAAACTACCTCGTCTTTGACTTGATCTGTGATATCTAAAATAAGAGGAAGTTCATCGGTATTTTTTACTGAAAATACCGTGCCGTCAGGCATAACACCTTCACAGTGATTGATCACAATCTTTCCCAGTCCCAGGTGTTGTTCATCAATTGCAAGCTTCTTGATTCCCCATGCATAACTATTAAGAAAACGAACAGTTTTATATCTTTGATCAGCCAGATAGCGATCATGTTGTTGAAAATGTTGCGGCCTTAAAAACATGCCCTCTGACCATATTACTTTACTATTAAACATTGGGAATTCCTTTTATTATATGCATGTATCATCTATTTCGTAACACATCAATTTAATCATTATTGTTTAATAAAATGCTGTCCGCAGTAAGTTTTAAAGAAAGATAATTGTGAGAACCCCTTTCTAATGGCTGCACAAGTCGCCATTTAGCTTGCCCTATATCCTGATAAGCAACAACAATACCAATGAAATTAGCTCTCTCATTAAATTCCAGTTGAGCTTCAAAGTATTCATTAGGCTCAAAGTTTTTCTCCTCTCGTCTCAGGAAATCAGAACCAAGAATTTCTTTTTCATTTTGGTACAGTGCAATAAAATCTGAACTTTCAAAATTTGCAGGTGAAACTAGTGAATAAATACGCACAACAACAGGAGAAGGACGACCATTATTATCAGGATTAAGGTCATGGGTAGACTGAACTTTTAAATCCAGTTTTGTTTTTGTTGACAACAAGTTTTTTGGGTCCATAACCTCACGAAGGACATCACTAGAAGTACAGGAAATGAGTAATTGGCTCATAAAAACGAGGAAAAACGCAGTTATAATTTTATATCTTGAGGTCACAACAAATCCTTTTGTTATAGTTTGTTTAATAAACTGTTAAAAAACAGCACTATTATATTTATTTTGTTTTTTTATTGGTGTTAAACATTTACTTTTGCCTGACGAATATCATCAACCTGGCGTTCATATGCTTTCGAAAATTCATTAGAAAACGGTATTGTAAAAGCATCATCTTCATCTTTAATTTCTTCATATGCATCAGTAAAAGAATCCCAGTATTGTGATTTTTTACTACTGAGGCCCAGAGATTTTACTCTTGATCTCTTGATAAGTTTTTTAGGTGAAAACTTATCAAGCAATGAATTGACAGCAGACTTCATTCCAGCCATAACACCCAGTTGGTGTGCCTGAAGTTCTTCAAAAGATTCCTTAACTGCCTGCTCTGCATTAAGATATCCAGGCATCGGTTTAACCAGTAGATAATAAATCAATTGTTCATCATTGATGCAAAATTTAAAAGGATTATTTTCATTTGATTGAATCGTTGTCATTGATAAACGAAATTCATTTTTTAAATGGGTTCGTGATATCATCATTTTCATCAGACCAGACATAGAATTTTTTGCAAGGAGTGCAATATTTTCTATAACCTCTGGCAATTGTTCAGGACTAATATCATCAGAACTAATTCCCATAGTTGTTAATAAAATAGATATTGTATCCTGCTGTCGCTCAAAGTTATCCGGTGACTGATTCAATGGTAACTTTTTCTGAGAACTAGCATCAGAAATAGAAAGTGATTGTACGCCCATGACCCCAGTCACTTTATTAGATTTTTTATAACATGAGGACTCTTTTTTTATATTATCTGAAGAATGAAAATCCTTTTTAAAATCTTCAAAGCTCCCGATAACATTTTTATCATCCGTTTTTTCAAGTATATTATGAACCACTGATTGAGATGGATTAACTGATGTATAATTATCCTGATTTGAGCCGCTATTTTTTACTTGATTATTCTGCCAGTTTTCTGGGATTGCATTAGGTAATTCAAAATAGGACTGAGTAGAAGATATTGGGTCGAGTACTGAATTAATTGAATCAGGTTCTGATAATATATCATGTTCCATAAGTCGTCCAGGTATAGAGACATCTTTAAATTGACTTAATGGATCAACATGATGATTCATCTCTTGTGGAAACAAAGGAACAGATGTTTCATTAGAAACACTGGTTTGAAGATGCATGCGGTTCTGAAAAGAAGTCCCTACCTCTTGCGGCAATCGTTGAGACACACTTGAAGAAAAGACAGGAGCCGATTGTGTGGCAATCAAAGTGGCCTGAATTGAATATTGTCCCAGTAGAAAAATATCGCCATTCAGTATCGAATGTGCATTGTCACCCAGAGCGTATTGCTCATTATTCACATATAGACCATTCGTACTGGTATCTATAATAATATACTGATTGTTTTCAAAATGAATTGAAACATGGTGCCCTGAGATGAGACGTTCAGGATCATCAATCATCCAGTCATTTTGTTGATTTCGACCGATAGTACCACCCGCAGCTTTGAAGACAAATTTAGATTGTTCTTCACTCATTGCGTGTCGTTGATGACTAATTATTTCAAGTAATAAATCCATTATAAACATCCATGTCCGGCATCTAAGTTCGTTACTCAGCTTATAGTCCATATCCATATGAACTCGCATATTATAGCATTATTAAATAGTTATTTGTAACTATTTTGGTATCACAATATTTAATCGAGAGATTTTTTCCACTAATGTCCTTCTGGGTAATTTCAAGATTTGTGCCGTCAGCGTCTGATTCCAGTCATTGGCCCTTAAATTATTTTTAATCAGACTTGCTTCATAATTCAGAACCGCATTTTTCAATGAATAAAGCGGGAATGAACAAATGTTGTTATTGTCACGATTATTGTTCGAAGATTGATAATCATTTTTTGATTGCTCTACCACTTCTACAGGTAAATGTTCTTCCAGAACAACACCTTCTTCATCACAGAGTAAAATTGACCTTTCCAAAATATTTTGCAGCTCCCTGACATTACCTGGATAGGGATAACGGCTCAATACATCCATAACTGCTGGGGAGATGCTTTTAATCTTTCGTTGATAGGCCTGGCTATAATGGTCAACAAAGTATTTAACCAATAAAATAATATCATTTTCACGTTCACATAATTTTGGCAGTGTAATAGGAAAAATATTAAGTCGATAAAATAAATCCTGACGGAATTCACCATTTGAAATTTTTTCTTCAAGATCACAATGAGTTGCAGCAATAAGGCGTACATCGACTTTATGACAGACCGTGTCGCCTAAAGGCCTTATTTCCTGCTCCTGAATTGCCCTTAAGACCTTGGCTTGTAGGTTAATCGGCATATCACCGATTTCATCCAGAAAAAGAGTGCCACCATCTGCCAGATCAAAGAGACCGTGCTTATCCTGATCAGCTCCCGTAAAAGCACCTTTTTTATGTCCAAACAATTCACTTTCTAATAGCGTTTCTGGTAAAGCAGCACAATTTTGACTGATCATTGATTGATTCTTTCTTTGACTTTTTTTATGAATAGCCCTGGCAAAAACTTCCTTACCTGTCCCGGTTTCACCTCGTAGCAAAACCGTGACGTTTGAATCAACCACCTTGTCCATCAAAGCAAAAACTTTAAGCATTACATCACTTTTTCCTATAATGGCATAGTCATTTCTCTTTTTTATAGATTGCTTAAGACAAAAATTTTCATTTTCCAGAGCCTGATTAGTTTCATCCAGAACGTGTATCAAATGATTATTATGTGTGACTAGATTGGTATTATTAATCAATACGGCAGATAATGAAGAAAAAGCAGTGAGTAGTTTATGATCAACTTTTGATGAATAATTATATAACTCAAGCAAACCAATCGTAATGCCTTCATGATCACAAAGCGGCATTACTAAAATAGAATTTGTCTGGCAGGTAAAAGCCTGATCAAACTCAGTGACAGGCTTAATTTGATAGGAAGAAAAGTTATCTTGCCGATTTAACGCCAGGATATTTCCTGTAATCGCACAATAGACAAGATAATTATTACTATTGATAATGCCTTTTTCCTGAAGGTGAATCTTTGAGACACCATGCCTTTGAGAAACATAGGGTAAATTAAAATCAATTTCTCTCATCGGTGAACCTGTCATACAGACCTGTTTTAAATAAAAATGTTTCTTTGTAATATCTGGCAGATAGATCTTTCCCCCTTCAGCATGTGTGAGCTTGATACTTTCCTTTAAAATTGCAGCTAATAATTTTTTAATATCATTTTCACTGGCCAGTTCACAAGTCAGATTAATAAAATCTTCTAATGACTGATTGCTATGTTTCTTAAAATCCATATTTCTAACAGTAACATTCATTAAATAAAATTATACTCAAAGAGCCCCTGCTCATTTACCTGTATTCTCAGACTATGGTATTTAGTTTCATTACTATTGGTTTGATAGAGATTTTCTAATAAATGAGTTGATATTTGCGGGATCATATTATGATTAAGAATATGATCAATATTTCTTGCACCTGCATCAAAATCCTGACAGCGTTTTGAAATGAGATCTAAAACATCCCTGTCATATTTCAATTTGATTTTATGCTCATGCTTAAGGCGGTGAGCAATTCGATTCAGCTTAAGCTCAGTTAACTCTCTCATCACATGACCATGGACTGGAAAGTATGGCACAATTTCCATTCGCGCAAGCAATGCCGGTTTGAAATATTGACTGAGCATTGGTTTAATGGCATCAATCAGGGCATTATAATCCGGCCTTAGTTGATTTCCACTGGTATCAGTTTTCTCACACATTTGAGTAATAATATCTGATGCCAGATTGCTCGTAAGCAAGATAGTGGTATTTTTAAAATCTATCTCACGGCCTTCGCCATCATTTAAAATCCCTTTATCAAAAACCTGATAAAAAAGATTCATTACTTCAGGATCAGCTTTTTCAACTTCATCTAGTAAAATAACCGAGTAAGGCCTTTGTCTCACTGCTTCAGTCAAAAGCCCGCCTTCACCATAACCTACATAGCCCGGTGGAGAACCGATCAGGCGTGAAACAGTATGTTTTTCCTGAAATTCTGACATATTAATTGTGGTCATAAAACGCTCACCACCATACAACAAATCAGCCAATGCAATCCCAGTCTCTGTTTTTCCAACACCACTGGGGCCCACAAAGAGAAACACTCCATTAGGTGCTTCCGGATTAGATAATCCTGCTTCGGCAGTCCTGACTGCTTTATCAAGAATATCAATAACATGATCCTGCCCTTTGATACGATCTTTCATTTTTTTTTGAAAATCCAGAAAATCACTTTTATTACCTGGCATCATTTTACTCATAGGTATACCGGTCCAGTCAGCAATAACCTTAGTAATTAATTCAGCATCTACTTCATAGGAAACCAGGGCAATTTGATCACTATCATCTGCTTTTATCAGTTTATCTAATTCTGTTTTTAATTTTGACAGCTCTTTAATTAAAACCGCTTTATCATCACCAACGTCTGATTGCTCATTGAATGAGATTAGCTTCCTGCGAATTTCAAGAATCTTATTCGCTATAAGTGTTTCTTCATTCCAGTTAGATCTAATTTCTTCAGATAATTTTACAATTTCTGATAATTCTTTTTTTATTAAATCTGTGTCATTATGATCCAGAATCAGTCCCATAGAAATATCACGCTGAATTGCTGTTAGCTCACGTTCCAGTGAAGTTGTTTGTGAGAGGTATTCATTAAGAAGCGCGGGTTGTGAAGAAATACTGATCTTTACTCTGGCACAGGCTGTATCAAGTACATCAATTGCCTTATCCGGTAATAAACGACCGGAGATATAGCGCTTAGACAATCGTGCGGCAGCTTCAATGGCATCATCACGGATATAGACTCCATGATTTGCTTCATATTTTTCTTTTAAACCACGTAGAATCACCATAGATTGCTCAACTGAAGGTTCATCTAATTTGACCAGTTGAAAACGCCTGGCCAGTGCGGGATCTTTTTCAAAATATTTCTTGTATTCGCTCCAGGTGGTTGCCGCAATGGTTCTTAACTCACCTCGAGCAAGAGCTGGTTTTAATAGGTTTGCGGCATCATTGCCGCCAGCCTGACCACCGGATCCAACCAGCGTATGCGCTTCATCAATAAAAAGAATAATAGACTGTTCAGACGATTTAACTTCATCAATAACCGCTTTAAGTCGTTTTTCAAACTCACCTTTAACACTGGCCCCAGCTTGCAGCAAGCCCATATCCAACCCTAATAGACGGACATCTTTTAGAGTATCAGGCACATCACCACCAACAATCTTCAGAGCCAGTCCTTCTACTATAGCTGTTTTTCCAACACCTGGCTCACCCACTGCAATAGGATTATTTTTACGACGTCTGGCAAGGACATCTATTATTTGACGTATTTCCTGATCACGACAAAAAACCGGATCAATTTCACCATCTATAGCTTGCTGAGTAAAATCAAGGGTAAATTTCTGTAATGCATTTTCTGTGCTGCTCGACACACCCCGCTCACTGACATCATGAAATGTTCCAGAATTGGATTTTTCATTACTCAATTTACCCTGTAATAAATTAAATAATTGTTCTAATGAAATGGGCTCCATTAAATCATAGTATGCCATTCTGCCAAAACGATTTGGATTAGACAGCAAAGCCAGGATCATCGCTCCAGTAGAAATATAATTAATTTTAAATTTAAGAGAACACAACAGCCAGGATTCTTGTAGCCAGTCAATAAGCAGTGGTGAAAAGACAGGATGTGAAGTATTACCTGAACGCAAATCCTGAGTCAACTGTAGTGCCTTACTTACCCGGGTCACTGAAATATCGAATTGCTTCAGTATATAAGACAGCTCATTATTTGATGTTTCTAATAATTCTAGTAAAAAATCTTCTATGGTAATTTCATAACCACCTCTTGCAATACATTTACTACTGGAACCTTCTAAAATTGAGTGTGTATCTTCACCCAAATGAGCAATCAATGCATCTAAATTGATATCCATTGTATAATCCTTTATTAATAACTTTATTATGCCCTTCCTGGGACTGTAATTGATTTCTGTTCCTGCTCATGCAGCCCAACCCAGGTTGACCAGCCTAATTTCTCCTGATTATGGTGGCTCAATGAAAGAGTCGGCACTTCTTGCTCAACGAGCTGCAGTTCAATATCATACTCAAGTTGATCACGAAGAATATAATCAATAATTTCCTTCAATGCTATGTAATATTCACCATCAGGCAAAAATTTTACAAAGCACTCATAAGATAATTTTGTAATTTTAATACGAAATTTACCACTACGATCTTCAATCTCCTGACCAAGAACCAAATCATGGCTTAGTGTGGCGCATTGCTTACCCAGTCGGTTCTGTTGATCGCCATCAATTTGTACAAAACGCTTTATATTTGAACAAATAAAAAATGTATCAAATTTAAAATAGAATCTTAGTATTGATTCAATCATGCTGGCAGAGTGACATCTCATACCCAGCATACCGATAAAAGGCAATAAACGATTCCAGTCAACTTGAGAACCATTTCTTTGCTCAGGCCTGATCAATCCACATAAAGCAAACATCCAGTTTGTGAACGGATCAAAGATTCTTTTATCTGTTGTTTCATATTGATTTTTAAATTGTTTATAATAACGATATTTTTCCCAACATTTATAAACCAGTGAAATCATACGATGGTTGAACAGATCCATAAAACTTTTTGTTAAATCTTCATCATGTTTTGCCTGTATAATACCTTCACTATAAAAAGCAGGTAGTGGAGAAACAGATCCATACAGACCTAAAAAATTAATGGTTATTGTCGCGACCCATGATTCATCCGTTTCTTGTATAGAAATCTGCTCAATGTCAGATTTATTATAAGACAATTGCGGATTAACAGAAAACTGAATCAATGTTTCCTTAAAAAGCTCTTGCCCCCCTTTATCAGAAACAAGATGATTATAATCATTAAGTAACTGAACGGCCTGAAAGAAGGAATATTGTTCACTATGATTAATTAAATCATATATTATATGACTGGCTGTTGACCGATCCTGGCTGGCCACTTATAAATTTCTCCCTGTTCAATTCCATAAACAATTAATTCATGAAATGAATTTAGCGATGCATAGAGTGAAAAAAACTCATTCAGCACCGTAAAAAATAAAAACATTTCACCTTCATTAGTAAATTTTGATTCCAGAACTCTTATCGTACTTCGAATCCCTCGAACAGGACGCCCCTGATACAAACGATCCACTCTGTCCACTTTTATTGTATCAATACTATCAAGACGATGTTGACTCGCCCGTGCCTGCTGACGATCATAATAACGACGATAATCATAGGTTAATAATATGACTTTCAATGCCTCTTTGTTCATTAAAGACTGGTAGTTTAATGACATGTTGGATATAAGCTGCCAGTGAAGTCCCTTACCTATGGGGGGGGAGAATTCAGGTGTTACCTGAGTAATGTTCATGATGTCCACATACTCCGGTATACCTTCACCGGAAACATTGATATCACCAATCCCTAACTTAATCGGCAAATTACGGTTAGTGCATAGAAGACGAGCTTCAACAGTTTCATCCTGAAGCATTTCACTCTGCTCATAATGATTAACAAAACTGATAAAACTGTCCAGTGCCTGACCATCCTGTGATTCTTTAACACTGATCTTATAATATAACTGACTCTTAGCATCATTAAGATTATGATCAAATGATTCAAAAAAAGGATATTTTTTACGTTTGTGATCACTATGACCCCAGGCTTCTACTTCTTTAACCTGATAAATTTCATAATGTTTGGGATTAATAGCAGAAGGTAATAAACGATAATCCACTTGCTTATGATCAAGTTGCAGTGGTGCCGATTTGTGCTCAAATAAATTAATAATTGGCGTGCAATAAAGTCTAACGGTATTTTTGTTAATGACAAGCCCGGGCTCCAGTTTTCTTGAAAACTGACATTCAAACTCCAAACCCGCTACATCATCAATGCCTAACTGTTTTAATTTGGTCACCAAAACATTAAGGTGATTAAAGTCAATAAAAAGATATTTTTCAGAAAGTGCGAAATATTCCTGCAGGATACGATAACCATTGAAAAGATTATCGCTATAGGGTAATAAATTCTCATCTACTGAGAAACCAGCAGGTTTAATATCCTTTAAGTCCATAGAACTTAAATAAACACTCTCCCCTTCCGCATCAATTACACTGATACGAATCTCCTTTAAATAACGACAAAAGTAAAGGTACAGAAGATGGGATGTCTGTAAATTACCAAAAAGGTGAAAGCGTAGGGAATCCAGTGACATCTCATCAAAATTTCCCTTATCATCCAGCAATGAAAGATTTATTACCACACTAGAACCTGTCACCTGTAATGAATGGCGCACATCTGCAACATAGAGCGGATATAAATCAACATCAAAGCAGGTTTGGAATTGACACTGTGTGCCATCAACGGGTGTTGATAACACCATACTCTTACGCTTGATCAATTTTTTTTCTGTCAGTCCCACTGTTGGAGACATTTGAATGATGCTTAAAGATGGTATCGGTTTTAGAAAATTCGGCCACAAGAGATTCATGACTGAATGAGTTAATTCTGGCAACTCATCCTCAATTTTTTGACGCAGACGCCCCGTTAAAAAGGCAAAGCCTTCCAATAAACGTTCAACATCCGGGTCCTGAGCCTCTGTTGCTAAAAAAGGAGCCAGTCTTGGATTAGCATCTGCAAACTCCGCCCCTAAACCTCTTAGAGCTGTTAATTCATCCTGAAAATATTTATTAACAGACATGCAGGATCTAACCTCTTACAATTGCCTGACCAGAACTGGTCAGAACGGTTTCAAAAGACAAATTTTGCATATCATCATCAATAAACACTTTGGTAACAATACTGAACTTTAACTCAAGCGGTTTATCAATATCTGGCTCATGCGTAATAAACACGGACTGAATTCTGGGTTCAAAGCGGTATAGAAAATCTTGAATAGCCAATTTTAGCTTATTGATGGCATCTGGAAATTGGGAAACAAATTCTGAGAAATCTGGAATGCCGTAATCTTCTGATGAGACAAGACTTCCTTTACGAACATTGAGCATATTCTGAAGACTATTCAAAATAGAATAGTGTAAACAACCATAATCAAAACGAAGTGAATAGCCATGGCTATCACTGTTGATACGATCAAATAGTGACTTTTCTGAAATCATTTTCTGCAATCATCTGCGTTATTGTTATTATTCCCTTAGACTATATAATATTATAATAATATATGAATGGTCATCGGGGTTTTCCCTTGATTTGACAATTTGTTGCTCAGTTCATCAAATTTAAACCTGCTGTCTGTGTTGCTGGGCATCCTTACTCACTTCCAACTTCCCAACCAGCGATAAGGTAAAATCAGCTCCCATATATTTAAAGTGCGGCCTGATCTGGACCGATGCTCGATACCAGCCTGGCTCACCTTCAACTGGTAACACTTCAATTTTAGCCTTACGCAGAGGCCTTTGGCTTCTGATCTCAATCGAGGGATTTTCCTGATCCGAAACATATTGTTTTATCCACTGATTTAACCCACGCTCTACATCTGCTTTTTCTTTCCACGAACCTATATTTTCCCTCTGAATCACTTTAAGATAGTGTGCTATTCTATTGATTATAAAAAGATATGGAAGTTGAGCTCCCAGTTTGAAGTTTGTAAGTAACTGTTTTTCTTCTCGTGAATGACCAAAGTGTTTACTGCTTTGAACAGAATTTGCTGAGTAAAATGATGCATTTTCTTTGCCTCTTCTCAGCGTTAAAGCAATAAAACCTTCCTCAGTTAATTCATATTCCCTACGGTCAGTCACCATAATCTCAGTAGCCAGTTTGGTTTCAATCTCCCCAAGAGATTCATAATAATCATGGGTCATACCTTCAACCAGCCCACCAGTTGAGGCACCAATGATATGTGGACACCAGCGGTACCTGGCAAAACTATCGACCAGACGTAAGGCCAATAAAAAGGCTGGATTTCCCCATAAGCAGTTTTCCTGTTGTGCATGGACCCTTTCCTGATAATCCAGTCCAAAACATAATAACTTTTCAGAATTTGAGCTATATGGACGACGAAGCATAAATCTGGGGAGAACTAAACCAATATAACGGGCATTTTCAAGGCGACGAAAAAGATTCCATTTTTTAAATTTTGGGCTTTCATAAATATCATGCAAATCAACAATTGCCGGCAGTTCCTGCATATTATCAATATCAAAAAAACTGTAATCAGCTGCCGCAATAAAAGGTGTGTGTGACATTGCAGCAATACTGGCCATTTTCTGCATCAGATTCATATCAGGCCCCTTAGGGCCCAATTGATAGTTAGCAATCATGACACCATAGGGCTCTCCTCCATACTGTCCATATTCCTGACTATAGACAAGTTTATATAAACCCGACTTAACAATCTCAGGTACATCTTCAAGATCATCTTGCAAATCTTGTTTTGAAACATTGAGCAAATTAATTTTTATATTTTCTTTAAATTGGGTCTGATTAACTAATAAGTAAAGGCTGCGCCATGCAGATTCCAAAGCCTGAAATTTACTATGATGCAGAATTGCATCAATCTGTCGCTTAATTTTATTATCAATTTCAGCAATAAGAATCGTGACTGAAAAGTCATCAATTATTTGCTCTTGGTGGTAAGATTGTCCGACTGTCAATTATTTGCTCTTGGTGGTAAGATTGTCCGACTGATTGAAGATGGGATTTAAGAAGTATTTCAAGGGCATACAGAAGTGCTCCCTGACATCCCAGGTTGAGATATGAAGCAGGTTTCTGACCACAAATAGAATTTAAATCAAGTGATTCGGCAAGTTCTTGCAGTATTAAAGAGTGTGAGCTAAACACACTATGCTCGTCCTGTTGAGCCATCATAATAATAATTCCTTTTATATTATGAAAGTATTCTAACATTTCCTCAGTAAAATTTACAGTCAAGATTAGCAAGATCTAACACATCGTGACCTGATCAATATAATTCAATAATAAATACTGAGTAAACCTTTCTGTGATTTTATCACTGTCAAAGACTTTTCATCATATTAAAATAACTCTTACTAAAATTATAGGAGATACTTATGAGATTAATAAAAATAGTTTATATTTCTATCATTCTTGGCCTGCTTCCAATGACAGCATTTTCTTCCCAGGAGCCTGCCAACCAAAAGAAACAAACCCCATGGAAGCTTTATGTCGATTCAAAAGAAGCATATGAAATGAAACAAAAAATGGGTGATCAAGTACTCTTTATCGATGTGCGTGATCCCATTGAAATTATGTTTACCGGCTTTTCTGATGTCGTTGATATAAATATTCCATTTAAAATAGCAAACAAAGATGCATGGAATCAAAAAAAGCCAGTTTATTTGATGGAAATTAATCCTGATTTTGAAAAAAATATAGCTGACGCTCTTGCAGATAAAGGACTGACAAAAGATGCTCCCATAATCCTCATGTGTCGTTCAGGTGGGACTCGAGGGGCACCTAGTGCCAAGCAGTTATGGGGTAAGGGTTATCGCAAGGTTTATGTTGTAACTGATGGTTTTGAGGGTGGCAAAATTAAAGAAGGTAAACAGAAAAACTGGCGTCGGGTCAATGGCTGGAAAAACTCAGGATTACCCTGGTCGTATAAATTAAATAAAGAAAAAATGTATTTTAACAATTAATGTAACAATTCAACGTGTCTAGATTATGCCAGTGTTAAAGCGACAATAATACCTACGGCACCTCAAAGAAGCACACGGAAAATATGAGCATATAATTGCATGTAAGCATTTCCGGGTGCCTCTTGAGGCTAGAGTACAAAAGTAACACCGAAATCGGGCAAGAGACGAAGACGCTGAGAAGTTACCAGCTCATCACCAAGAAATAGATGCATCGGCCATCAATAATTCACCAATATTCATACCCAGAACACGATAGGCTTCAAGTTGTTTTTCATCAAAAAACTGATCAATGGTTGTTTCGTCTGGAAAATCTTTATGTTTGTTTTTGTAGGCTTGTAAATCTATGGACAGACATTTTTTGGGTAACGTTGTTTTAATATAAATAAGTTTTCCAGGTGGTTCATTATTAGGATAATTAATATCAGCAACAATGTAACCACGGTCTGCTAGTATTAACTCACCATTTTCAGATTTTTTATATTTTAGCTTATTGAGATAATCTTCTGAAATGTCAATTTTTACACCAAAATCAATTCTGGCTTTCTCTATAATATTTAACAAGCCATCAAAGACAAATCCTTTATCCTGCTCTGCATCAGAACAAACAATCAGGCGGCAATGACGCCTTATCAGTTCATACATGGCAAGATTTTCAAAATGTCCACCATCTGACAATTGTACAAAATCAGCCTCTTCATTTAGTTTTTTTCGATGAATGGTTTCCCTAAATCCTGGAATTAAGTAATTTGGGTTGGCATCCTGTTCAGGTTGATATTTGGGATTAGGATTAACAACCCAGTAGCCCAATCGCAAGTTAAAAATTGACATGAATACGGAGATAAGTGGATCAATGGTTAATCCCTGTCCTGCAACACCTGAATCTGGATTTGCCGCAGCTCCGGAAATTGCAATAGCGGTGGGCAGTGTTACTGAATTGTTTGCAAACGCCTTACTGTCTATCCAACCCGTTGCATTTGAACCTGAAAACAAAGGACTTAAAATAAAATTATCCCCTCCTCTCCCTCTAAATTTAGCAATTTTCGACTCAACTAAAATGATATTACTATTAATAATATGATAGGGCATTTTATTATCTTCATCAGGCAAGCTGTCATCTAGACTGAAATGATTTGCCTGTTCTGAAACTGAGGTATTTGTTCCTGTTAGAACACCGTCAATATCAGGCGTAAAAACTTCCATTAATCGATCACGGTAATAACGATGGATAGACACTTTATTTATCGGTACGAGGTAAGCCAAAAAGAGTATTAAGATGGCAATGGAAAAATGAACGATAACTTTAGCCATCGGATTGACATCAGAAAAATAATAATACGTTTCTTTAATGCCCAGGGCGATTTGGTCAGATAAAACAAGCATTCCTATGAGTGTTATTATGATACCACTCTTAACTAATATTGATGTCGGTATCATTTTAAAGAGATTTTTATTATTGGAGGATTTGCTAAACCAGGTCAATAATGCGCCCAGCAAAGCAGAGATACCACCAACACTTTCCAATGAGAACTTTGAAAGAAATGAATTTAAATTAAGGATAAAAATGATCATTAGCAATACAGCAGATATCATGAATATGTAATTAATTAATATTTCCCAACGTTTTCGCCATTGATAGGCATCCTCCGGGTTAGATTTAAATACAGCAGAAAGGATGGCATAAGATAATAAACTTATGCCATATAGGCCTATAGAAAACACAATGACCAGTGTTTCATGTGTACGTATGGGGGTATAATGTAATAAATGAAAAAATAAACTTGCCAGAACTATCAGAGTAATAAACCCCATAGCGATACTTCTAAAGATAACAGACACAAATGACAGCAGTGTTATTCCGTTACCCGGTATCAGATACTTACCATTTTGCCGTAAATGACGCATGAGGGAGGCCTGATCACGATCCATATCCTCTGATTTATTTGAAAAACGCATCCCTGTTCCATAGGGAAAATCATCTTTTCCTGTACTAAATTTTCTTTTTGAATGATTATTTTTTTTCCACTTGTCTAACCATAACCATGATAAAGCCCCTCCTATATATCCCCCACCTGAAACGGTTGACATATAATCAAATTTTTCAAGCTTTTCATTTTTAGCCAGTGCCTGTATGATCCCAAGGCTGAAGCTGGCTGCTCTTATTCCGCCACCTGAAAGTGCCAGGCCTTTCAGGTTTTCTGGATCAGAATCACGGCGTTTACGAAGATGTTCCAACTCAGCATCAACCACAACTTTGGCTCCAGCGTATTTTGCATCATCCTTATCATAGTCAATAAAACCATCAGTTGTTGTGTTATCAGCCATTTTCTATACTCCGCATATAAGCTTCAATTGATATGAAATATATTTTTTACTTGGTTACGTATCAAATAACTTTATTCATGCCGCTGTATTTTCACTGTTTTCTACATCAATTAACGATGCAGCGAGATTGATCATACTATGTTCAGAAATGGCATTTTCATGCTCAACAAAATTAAATCGAACCTCAACGATTCTGGGATTAATGTTGGCCCTGAAAGTAATTTTTTGAACCGTTTTGGTTATTTGTCGTAGATATAAAAGAATTTCACCATGTTCCCAGACTCGATATATTTTGAGTCCTTTAGAATTTAGATGCCTTTGTGATTGTTTTACAGAATAAAAGCCAGTGACTGGTGAAGGGTCAAAAGCATAAACCGTAACAATCTTGTTGGAAGCATAAGCCGCCTGCTGAGCTAAACCACCTCCGAGTGAATGACCTGTAGAAATAAATTTGATAGCAGATTCTGACTCAGCAATATTCTGCTCAACCAGATATTGACTTATCTCATTGATATAGGCATTAATTTGCAAAAGAGTTTGTTTATACGAATTATGTACAAAGGGGATAAAACGAGACAGCCAGTTTGCATTTGAGAACCAGTCCTGCCATTTATTAAAACGAGTTCCGCGAAATATAATAGTGACATAGGTGATATTATTTTCGATCTTATAGTATGAAACAACTTTGAGGCCGTTAATCCACTTCCCTTTTTTCTGGGTTGGCCTAAAGTCATCAAAATTAAAATTCAAGAGGTGCCAGTCAGCCACCCAGTCATTAATGATATTTTTAGCTTCTGTCGTCTGTTCATTTTCTTCATCATCCTCATACACCTTGACACTTAAAGCAGCATATTGAGTTAGATATTTAAGGGCCTTGTCATGCCTGCCGCTTAAAATATCCTTTACACCGACATAATCATCATCTGAACGTATAATTGCGACATCATTACTTTGAGACATAAGACTTTGCTCCTGAATCATTGATGGATCATCGTTGCACAAAATGAATCAAATTAATATCATCTTTATCTTACATTTAATTTATTTCACTCAATTTAGATGGGTGGTGGAGCAACAACTTCTCTTTGCCCATTAGACTGTACGGCGCTAACAACACCTGCAGCTTCCATGTCTTCTACCATACGTGCTGCACGGTTATAACCAACTTTAAGACGTCGCTGCAAGCCTGAGATAGAAGCTCGGCGAGTTTCAGTAACAATCGATACGGCCTGATCATATAAGGGGTCAGTTTCACTTTGTGGATCAGCATCACCAGGAATAATACCACCAGTTGAAACGCCCTCCCCTGATAAGATTTCATCAATATAATCTGCTTTACCACGAGATTTTAGATCGTTGACAACCGAATGTACCTCGTTATCAGAGACAAAAGCACCATGAACTCGCAGGGGATACCCCATTCCAGGTGGCAGGTAAAGCATATCACCATGGCCCAGAAGATTTTCTGCGCCCATTTGATCAAGGATGGTTCGGGAGTCAATTTTTGAAGACACTTGAAAGGCAATTCTTGTGGGTACATTGGCTTTAATTAAACCAGTAATCACATCAACCGATGGCCTTTGTGTCGCAATAATAAGGTGTAAACCAGCGGCACGGGCTTTCTGAGCCAGGCGTGCAATAAGTTCTTCAACTTTTTTTCCAACAATCATCATCATGTCAGCAAATTCATCAATCACAATGACAATAAAAGGCAATACTTCCAGTTCTGATGCTTCGGCTTCCGGGGTCAATGGATTCTCAACAAACAGAGGATCTTTTATCGGGTCACCGGCATCAATAGCCGCTTCAATTTTGCTATTATAACCAGCCAGATTACGCACACCCATTGCAGCCATGAGTTTATAGCGTTTTTCCATTTCAGCAACGCACCAGCGTAATGCATTGGCCGCTTCTTTCATATCAGTCACAACTGGCGCCAGTAAGTGTGGAATATCCTCATAGATTGATAATTCCAGCATTTTCGGGTCAACCATAATCAAACGCAACTTATCCGGTGACAACTGAAAGAGCATACTCAATATCATTGAATTGACTCCAACCGACTTACCTGAACCGGTAGTACCTGCCACCAGCAGGTGCGGCATTCTTGCCAGATCAGCAACAACAGGTTTACCACTGATATCATGTCCAAGTCCCAGTGGAATATTAGCCTTACTGTCAGAAAATTCTTTTGCACCCAGAACTTCACTAAAGTAAACGATTTCACGATGTTCATTGGGTATTTCGATACCAACCGTTGATTTACCGGCAATCACCTCTACCACACGAATACTAACCACCCGTAATGAGCGGGCCAGATCTTTTGACAGGTTGGTAATTTGGCTTACTTTAATGCCGGGAGCCAGCATTAACTCAAAGCGTGTAATAACGGGACCCTGACTGACGGAATCCACTTCTACAGATAGGTTATAATCAGCAAGCTTTTCTTCAATAAGTCGTGAAGTGGCTTCTAGCTCTTCTGGTGAAGTAACATGAGTTGAAGGCTGAGCATTGTCTAAGAGTGAAAGTGAAGGCAAACCATCAATGGCATCATGAGAGAATAGTTTTGTCTGTTTATCTTTATTAACACGATCACTTTTAGTCTTGCTCTGAAATCTTGGCTCAATTTTTAGTGCATTGCTGGATTTGGCATTTTTTATATCCAGTTTTCTTTGCAGTGCAGCTTTTTTCAATGCTTCCTTTTCTGCTTTCTTATGCTCTTTAATGCGTTGCTTTTGTTCTGCATCAGAGAAACCTTGCTTGAATGTTAAAACTTGTAATGATTCTTTCTCAGCTTTTTGACGTGCAACATCATCACGCCATTTATACCAACGGTTTATCAGCCATTTGTTGCCATTGATGACAGCTGCGCCAATGGTGTCCATCAGCCACAACCAGGATAAACCGGTAAAAAAAGTAATCCCAATGAGAAACAGAGTCAACAAAAAGAGTGTAGCACCTACAAAGCTGAATAATTGCTGCAGTTGTGTCGACGTCACGTCACCTAGAATACCACCGGCATTAAGAGGAAAAATCACCGAGGGATGGGTAAAGTGCATGCTTGATAGGCCCGCACCAGCAATAACAGTCAGTATAAAACCAATGGTTCGTAGTGAGACATGCCAGCCATGGAAAACTTCTTCTTCATTACGTCCCCGATAAATAAGCCAGCCACTATAAAGAAGCATTGTTGGAAAAAGGAAGCCCAGATAACCAAATAAATAGAGAAACAGATCAGAAAACCAGGCACCAAACTTGCCACCGTTATTATTGAGTTTGGATGGATCAATACTTTCTGCAATACTATGAGACCACCCTGGATCAGAGGGTGAATAAGTCAATAAAGACATAAACAGATACAAACTAATAGCAATAAACAAAAAGAAGGCACTTTCTTTGATACCTCGTATTACCTGGGCAGATAAGTGAGTTTTTTTCACAGAAATTTTAGATTTTGATTGCCCTTTTGAGGCATTAAGAGAAGACACTCGAGCTTTGACTTTCTTTGTTGAACGGGTCTGTGCTTTCTTTTTTACAGTTTGCGGCAAAATTTTTAGTCTTCATGTCAAGTGGCAGAAATAAGGAGAATAATATATTTGTTATTTTAAAGCAGGATGAATTATTTCGCCAGCATCAATATTGACTCCAGCCTGAAGCGGCCTGGACAAATTGTCGGGCGCACTTGCCAGCTCAAGTAAAAAAGGAATCAGACTGGCTGATAAAGATTGTGACGCAGTTCTAGGAACAGCACCCGGCATATTAGTGACGCCAAAATGTGTAATGCCATGCTTTACAAACGTTGGTTCATCATAAGTCGTAGGACGAGTTGTTTCAATGCAACCACCCTGATCAACAGAAATATCAATAATAACACTTCCTGCCTGCATTTGCCGCACATCCTCCTCACTGACCAGATGAGTTGCTTTTTCACCGACGACAAGCACAGCACCAATAAGTAAGTCTGCTTCTTTAACTTCTTTCTGAATACTGGCCTGATGGGGATACAAAGCCGTCACATTGTGCCCAATTTGACGTAAAAGCTCCATTTTGTCACGGCTCCTATCGAATATAATGACTTCAGCACCAAGACCAGCGGCAAGCCGGGCCGCATTGCCGCCAGCCATGCCACCACCAAGAATAACTACTTTGCCTCTGGGTGCTGCAGGAACGCCCCCCAGAAGAACCCCTTTACCTCCCATGGAAGAATGTAATAAATGGGTCCCTATCTGCACAGAAAGGCGCCCTGCAATATCACTCATTGGCGCCAGCAGCGGTAGTTGACCATTGGCCATTTGTACCGTTTCAAAAGCAATGGCCTTTAGGCCGATAGTACATAGATGTTTTGTTAATTCAGGTATTGCAGCCAGGTGTAAGTAAGAAAAAAGAATGTGATCCTTATTTAAAAGAGACAACTCAGGTTCAACAGGTTCTTTAACTTTAACAATGATCTTAGATGCTTTATAAAGAGAATCAGCATCCTGCACGATTGTTAATCCGGATTGAATGTATTCATCATCACTATATCCACTGAGTATACCAGCCTGAGTTTGAATATAAACCTCATGTCCCTGAGCAACAAGCTGTGCAGCTGCCTCTGGAATCAAAGCAACTCGCCCTTCTTTGGGTTTGATTTCTTTAGGTATCCCTATTTTCATATTATTCATCTCTAAAATAATTCAATTAAACGTTCATCAGGAATTCCTGGAACTCACCCACAGTAATTAATCCTGGAATAATGCTTGGAATTTATTTTAACAAGCCCCATAATTAACTATAATTTAATGTATACAACTTTCCACCTTTTTTAGGAGTTATTTCATGAGTGATGCAAAACATTGCAAACTTTTAGTCCTTGGTTCCGGTCCTGCTGGTTATACAGCAGCCGTTTATGCTGCACGTGCTAATCTTGATCCAGTCATTATCACTGGAATGGAGCAAGGTGGCCAGTTGATGACAACAACTGAAGTCGATAATTGGCCGGGCGATGTAGAGGGCTTGCAAGGTCCCGATCTGATGGAAAGAATGAAAAAACATGCAGAACGCTTCAATACTGAAATTGTGTTTGACTATATCAGTGAAGTTGATTTTTCCAGCAGACCCTTCAAACTTAAAGGTGATTCCAAAAGCTACACCTGTGACGCTCTAGTCATTGCAACAGGCGCTTCTGCTCGCTATCTTGGCCTTGAATCAGAAGAAGCATTTAAAGGGCGGGGTGTTTCAGGCTGCGCTACCTGTGACGGTTTCTTTTACAAAAATCAGAAAGTTATTGTCGTGGGCGGGGGTAATACTGCAGTTGAAGAGGCAATTTACTTATCTAACATTGCTGCAGAAGTGACTATCGTCCATCGTCGCGATAAATTCAGCTCCGAAAAAATACTCGCAGACAAACTGATAGAAAAATCAAAAACAGGCAATATCAAAATTGAGTGGAATGCCAGTATTGATGAAGTTCTGGGTAATGATGCTGGTGTAACAGGTGTTCGTTTGAAGAACACACAAGACGGCTCAACAAAAGAACTAGAAGCAATGGGTGTCTTCATTGCGATTGGGCACAAACCTAACACAGATATTTTTGAAGGCCAACTGGAAATGTCACACGGATATCTGAAAACACAAAAAGGTTCTGAAGCAAATGCTACCCAGACCAGTATTGAGGGGGTTTTCGCTGCCGGTGATGTTGCCGACCACGTTTACCGTCAGGCAATTACTTCAGCAGGAACCGGCTGTATGGCTGCACTGGATGCAGAACGTTTTCTTGACAATAATGAAGACTAGTTCAAAGACCAAGACATAAACTCGCAGAAAGCCACTTATTAATCCAATGTTAATACTGGATTGGAGATTATATTAATGAGAGGCCCTGCAAAACAAAGGCCAAGCCATCCATCAATTCCTTTGTCTGCTATTGACAGGCAAGGGATAATTGCTTATCTTGGTACATATTTACCCTCTTCTTTCCCTTAACAGACATTTATCTTAGCTGGATAGAGTTACCATCTGCTTACCAGCACAAGACTGAATTTTTTAATGGAATAATAATTGATGAAACAGGATATGTTGATAATTAAATCTTTTTTGAGCAATGCTTCCTCAAGCTTTCAAATCCCCTTTTTTAGTAATAGAAAACTTAACCCAAATCAACAAGTTAAATTTACAAAAATTATAACGCATACCTGCATTGCAAGTGCTCTTAGCTTTAGTGCTGCAATCCAGGCAGAGGATTTACTTGAAGTTTATGGTCTGTCCTACCAGACCGATCCGGTACTTAAGCAGGTTATTTCACAAAGACAATCTATTGGTGAAGGTTCAGTTCAGGCATTTGCAGCATTTTTACCTGAAATCAGTGCGTCAGCCAGTACCACCGGTATCAACCAGGATAAGCCGCAATCAAAAAATAGTGATGTTTCTTATAACCAACATGGCTACAGCCTCGACTTAAACCAGAATATTTTTAACAATAGAAACTATGTAAACTACCGTATTGCAAATATCAATATTAATAAAGCTGAAGCTAACCTGAGCGCTGCTCAGCAAGACCTTATTATCCGTGTTTCTGAAGCTTACTTTACAACGCTTTCTGCCATCGATAAGCTAACATTCTCCAATGCAGAGAAAAAAGCCATTGGCCGACAACTTGATCAGGCCAAGCGCCGTTATGAAGTGGGTATCATTGCAATTACTGATGTCCATGAGGCACAGGCCGGGTATGATAATGCGAATGCACAGGTTATTGCCGCGGAAAACGACCTGCTGATTGCAAAAGAAGTACTGCGTGAACTTGCGGGTCAATATATTGATAATATTACACCTCTGGCTGATAAAATCCCCCTGGATCCGCCTACTCCCGCCAAGATTCAACATTGGGTTGATCAATCGCTTGTCGGTAATTTCTCGCTTCTGGCAGCTAAAGAAGAAACATTTGCACAAAAAGAAAACATTAACCTGCAACGTTCCGGGCATTACCCCACACTGGGTTTAAAAGCATCTTATGGCTATAATAAAGCAAATGGCCCTATTTCGGATTTTGCCCCACAATATCATGAAAGTTCAATTGGCTTAAACCTTTCAATACCAATCTATGAAGGCAACTCTGTGACATCTAAAACACGACAGGCTCAATATGATTATCAGAGCAGTCAGGATGCCTATAATGAAGTGCTGAATGCCACTGAAAAAAATACCCGCAGCAGTTATTTGAATGTATTGTCTGAGGTCAGTCGGGTTCAGGCACTAAAGCAGGCCGTTGTTTCAAATCAGAGTGCTTTAAAGGCCACTGAAGCTGGTTTTGAAGTTGGTACACGTACAATTGTGGACGTTCTGAATGTTCAACGAGATCTCTTTCGTGCCAAGCAGGAACACTCTAACTCACGATATACTTACATTTTAAATGTTCTTAAGTTAAAACAGGCTTCTGGTGAACTGGCAAGAGTTGATCTAGAAACAGTCAATGGCTGGTTGAATAATTAACGCTTATTTTTTGATAAATGCTATAAACACTCTAAAAATCAGCCCCATTAAATAGATATTTATTACTCCGTCCCGACTCTCCTTGCCGGGACATTCAGCCCAAAAACTCCCCGACTTTTTAAAAAAATCATATTTACAACAAATCAATTAGATTCTATACTGTGCAGGGAAACAACCTATTATTCTGACATATTAAAGAGCACCCTATGTTCAAATATCAGTTAATCTTTTTTGGTGAAATTAATGAATCATTTCAATTAGATGCTGTTAGAAATCTTTTTAGAAAACACTTTAAACTGTCTGTAACTCAAACAAATGTCCTGTTTTCAGGTAAGGAAATTATACTAAAAAAAAATCTCAATCAACAGGATGCCCTGCAATATGCCTTACACATCGATGGACTGGGTGGTGTTTGTTACATTGAAACCATGCAGCTAAAGGTTATGCTTCCCGAAGGTGTCACTTGTGAACGACGTATTAAAAATCGGCGAATTAAAATAGCACGTCGCCACCATATCAGAAGCGGCCTCAGCATGGACAGACGACTTAATAGTGAACGAAGAAGCAGTATCATCTAATTTATTCAGATTTTAAATTTTATCCCACATCTTTTCAAATTGAGCCGCTTTAATTTTTTTCTCTTCAGACGTCAACTGCATGGTCTCAGCTTTTTCAAAAAGATAGAGTGAGTAATCCAATACTTCATTCACCTTCTGAGTTAACCTGATATTTATTGAGCCTGTTTTATGGGTTAATTTTAAATAATCCGTCCTGGTATTATAAAATTTTTCTATAAAGGTATGAGTAAATAGAATGGGTTGATATCGATGTTCCTTACCTCCCGGAAAAACAAAACTATCAAGGACACTGCTATTTTCTATTTCATCCTGCCCTGCCAGCGATTTATTTTGTTGTGTATAAGAAGACTTTGACAATTGTACGGGTTCTGCCATTATACTGAGATGTTCTATGCCTAATTCAATATTCCCCTCTTGTGTTTCTCTCATCCAGCGAAGATACCCAATTTGAACATTATCATCTGCATGTTTAATAGCTATGACCTCACCCATGTCTGGAAAAATAGATTTCTCTGAGTGGTGATTGATTTTAAGACGGCTCCCTTGAGGGGATTCATCGACTAAATATGCCTGATAGAATGAATAAACTGAAGATGTGGGTTCCAGTGTATTATTTTTTTCTTCTTCAAGTTTTAATATCTTAGGTGAAATATCAATTTGAGATAAAAACTGAGAAATGCACGATACACCAATAGCAATAACAACGGGTTCAATTAATTCCTTTCTCGAAAGCTTGCGAATATTTGTTCCCATCCAGGCACGAAATAAGCGCTCAAAAAAGTAAGCCGAAGCCTCGGTAGAATGATTTTTTGTCTCCAGGTGAGCGATGAGTTTTTTCGTTTCCAGCCCCCAGACAGAATCCGAGTTAAAATCAGGCAAGTCCAAATCAGCAATTTTTCCAGAGTTGTGATGATTATAATTAGAGAAAGGTGCCTGGTCACTATAGGGTTTAATTATGAAAGGGTATTCGCGTTCAAGGACTTTAGCCGTATTAATATTAACTTCCGTATATTTAGACCAAAGATTAAGAGCTTCCCAGAGTAACTCCATTTCTGATACAGATAAGTGATAAGGATTTGCTAATGAAAAAAGTAACACTTTTTTATAGAGGTCATCAATGGTAAGTTCTAATTTTTCTGCATTTTTTTCATTCAGGAACTGACGATTAATTATTTTATTAATCAGGTTTCTTTTTGAAGCAAAACGATAAACCTGGTGAATATCCCGCCAGACATTGTCACTACAGCATGAATACAACATATAGTTGGAATACAACTGAGCATTAAGATAATAAATCACAGAATAGAGTGCACAAGTTAAATCTTGTTGTTTTTCTTTTTGTTTAAAAAAAGGAGTAAAAAAATGACTTTCTGATAAGTCATCAATAATTATTTTATGACCTTTTGCCATTTCAGACCAAAAAGTATTAACCATTTCAACAAATTTTATTTTGTCGCCAGCTAATGGCAGTCCCGATCCTGAATACTTTATTGATAACTTGGAAATAATATTAAGAATGGGTGAATGCATGCGTTCAAGAAAGAGCAGGCGCTCGTGAACAGGTAAATCTAAATCATTCACCTCCACCAGGAGTTGAAAATAAAGACGTGCCCGCTCACCTAATTTTAGGCCTGAATTGCGTTTTATCCACTGGTTGAGATCAGTAATTGAAGAATAAAGATCCTTGCCATCTGACACATTTCTTTCATTAAGTTGAAGCCATAAAATTGTATCTTTCATACTGATTTACTACCTTAATAATGTTCAAGCAGTCAAATTGATGTACCAGATATCTCAATACGTATTCCAAATTGTGTCTATGAAGTCTGCTCTATTCTTTCGTGAATTGATGCAGTCTGAATGAGATAATGTACCCAGTATTCATAGACGGTTTATACATCCAGTATGGACACTATTTTTGAATAGCTATTTAGTCAATCCATTTTCTGGCATTTCTGAACATTCTCATCCAGGGAGCATCTTCCCCTTTATGGTCTGTCACCCAGGTATTTTGTACGGAGCGAAAAACCCGTTCCGGATGCGGCATCATGATTGTGAAGCGACCATCCTCACTGCACATACCAGTCACCCCATCCGGTGAACCATTTGGATTTAACGGATATTCTTCAGTTGGCCTACCGTCATTCGAAACATAACGCAAAGTAACCAGACCGGAGTTAATTGCCTGGCGTGCTGAGCCACCTAACTGAAATTCAGCTTTTCCTTCACCATGAGCTACCGCAATAGGCATTCTGGAACCTTCCATCCCAGCAAAAAATAAAGAAGGTGTCGGTAAAACCTCAACCATTACTGTTCTGGCTTCAAATTGCTCAGATTCATTTTTAACAAAATGCGGCCAATGTGATGTCCCGGGAATTAACTCATGAAGGTTTGACATCATCTGACAACCATTACAAATTCCAAGCCCGAAAGTATCCTGACGAGTAAAGAATTTTTCAAACTGATTTCTGGCTCTGTCATTAAATAAAATGGATTTAGCCCAACCTTCACCCGCACCAAGAACATCACCATATGAAAAACCACCGCAGGCAACAATGCCTTTAAAAGCATCAAGTGATAAATCACCATCCAGAATATCTGACATGTGGACATCACGAGTCGAAAATCCTGCTCGCTCGAAGGCTGCAGCCATCTCAACCTGACCATTCACACCTTGTTCACGCAATATTGCCATGGTTGGCTTGACACCAGTATTGATATAGGGTGCGCAGATGTCATCATTTACATCGTAGCCAACCTCTGTATGCAGCCCTGAATTCCCTGCTTTTAACAGCGCATCATATTCTTCCTGAGCACTCTTAGG
Organism: Gammaproteobacteria bacterium; assembly: GCA_016744375.1. Classification (GTDB taxonomy): domain Bacteria; phylum Pseudomonadota; class Gammaproteobacteria; order GRL18; family GRL18; genus GRL18. The sequence continues at coordinate 102,076 of JADGEM010000001.1, read as the reverse complement.
GTTATCACGAAGTTTTTGCATTTGGTAAGATGTCTCTGACCACGATCGATGAAACTGAGTTCTTGAGTCACTTAAGACAATATTATGGTTAAACCTGAAATCAATTAGATCAGACTGTGTAGGAATACCAATGATATGAGCCATACTACCCAACTTCATTTCTTCAATATATTTGAAGATTGCATCATGATCCGATTTTCTAATTTGTATCACAGCACCAAGTTCTTCATTAAACAATGCAGGTATAATTTCATCCTGATTAACACAAATGTGATTCATTTCAACTTCAAGACCACAATTTCCAGCAAATGTCATCTCCAACAATGTTGTGAATAAGCCGCCATCAGAACGATCATGGTAGGCCAGCAATTTACCATTTACATTTAACTCCTGAATCACTTCAAAAAAGGATTTAAAGGTATCAGTATCATCAAAATCCGGGGCAACATGACCAACTTGTCGATAGACCTGGGCCAGGGCCGAGCCTCCCAATCGGTGGCGACCACGCCCCAGATCAAACAGCACCAATTCAGTTTCGCCCCGATCCATTTTTATTTGCGGTGTTAAAGTAATGCGAACATCCTGAACTCTGGCGAAAGCAGAAACAATCAGAGATAAAGGTGCCGTGACTGATTTTTCCTCACCCCTGTCATTCCAGACTGATTTCATTGACATGGAGTCTTTACCAACCGGAATGGTAATACCCAACTGCGGACATATTTCCATACCAACTGTTTTTACCGCATCATACAGTCCAGCATCTTCACCTTTGTGGCCAGCTGGAGCCATCCAGTTTGCTGAGAAAACAATGTCCGAGAGTTGATTAATACGAGCTGATGCTATATTAGTCAGAGCTTCGCCAATGGCCATGCGAGCAGAAGCAGCCTGATCAATGAGTGCGATAGGTGTACGCTCGCCAATAGACATCGCTTCTCCAGTTACTTCCTGATAACCGCTACAGGTAACAGCGGCATCAGCAACAGGCACTTGCCATGGGCCAACCATTTGCTCCTGTACGACTAATCCCGTTACAGATCGATCACCAATGGTGATCAAAAAAGATTTGTCAGCAACTGTTGGCAGATGCAGAACGCGATTTGCCGCCTCTTCAAGATTAATATGATGTGTATCAAATGAATCCTGTGGAACTTGAGAATGAGTCACATTGCGTGACATTTTAGGCGGCTTACCCAGCAAAACCTCCAAGGACATATCAATAGGCTTATTATCAAAATGTTTATCATTAAGAATAAGACGCTGCTCACTGGTCGCACTGCCTAGTATGGCATAGGGTGCACGCTCACGCTGACAAATCTGTTCAAATTGCTCAATCATATCAGGGCTGATAGCCATGACATAGCGTTCCTGAGATTCGTTACACCAGATTTCCATCGGCGACATTCCATGTTCATCATTAGGAACCTCACGCAATTCAAATTCCGCCCCTCTGCCAGCATCATTCACCAGTTCGGGCAAAGCATTCGATATGCCTCCAGCCCCCACATCATGTATTGACAGAATTGGATTGTTTTCCCCCATCTGCCAACAGCGATCAATCACTTCCTGACAGCGACGTTCCATTTCAGGATTCCCCCTTTGCACGGAAGCAAAATCCAGGTTCTCGCAACTGCTGCCGGAGTTCATTGAGGATGCTGCACCACCACCCAAACCAATTAACATAGCTGGGCCACCTAGTAATACAATCTTTGAACCTTCAGGTATATCACCTTTAAGAACATGTTCTGATTTGATATTACCGACACCACCAGCAAGCATAATGGGTTTATGGTAACCTCGAACTTCAGTGCCATTTTCTGTTTTAACTTTTTCTTCGAAGGTTCTAAAATACCCACAAATATTAGGTCGACCAAATTCATTATTGAATGCAGCTGCACCAATGGGCGCTTCAAGCATAATATCCTGCGCTGATACAATACGATCAGGCTTACCATAATCTTGTTCCCAGGGCTGCATCATATGAGTTAATTTCAGATTCGACACCGAATACCCACTCAAGCCTGCTTTGGGTTTTGAACCAAGCCCTGTCGCTCCTTCATCACGTATTTCACCCCCTGCACCCGTAGCAGCCCCAGGCCATGGTGAAATTGCAGTTGGATGATTATGTGTCTCGACCTTCATCAGTATGTGACTGTCTTCCTGAGAATAATTGTATTCTGATGTATTACTGAAAGGATAAAAACGCTTCACATTAAACCCCTTAATCACCGCGCAATTATCGCTATAAGCAGAGAGAATACCATCAGAATTTTGATGATAGGTGTTTCGTATCATCGAAAAGAGAGACTGATCCTGTGGCACACCATCTATAGTCCAGTCTGCATTAAAAATCTTATGCCGGCAGTGTTCAGAATTTGCCTGGGCAAACATCATTAATTCAACATCAGTTGGATTACGTTTAAGTTGAGTAAAATTTTCAACCAGATAATCAATTTCATCTTCTGCCAATGCCATGCCCAGTTCAATATTGGCATCAACCAGGGCTGAACGGCCTTTTTCCAGGATTTGAATATGAGTCAAAGGTTGAGGATGATGTTGTTCAAACAGAGCATGAGCCTGATCAATGTCATAGAAACAGGTTTCAATCATTCGATCATGTAATTGTTGAGCGAGTTCATCCCGCTGCAGATCAGTCAAATGTAGATTATTCGGAATATCAATCGTATACAATATGCCTCGCTCAATACGGTTAATCACTTTCAAATCACAATTATGAGCGATATCAGTTGCCTTACTCGCCCAGGGAGAAATTGTGCCAATGCGTGGTACTACCAGAATTTCAACCCCTGAAAAGTTGATCTCAATCGAGTGAGCACCATACATTAAAATTCTCTCTAATACGGTCTGCTGCACTGGTTTTAGGGGGTTCTCTGAATCAACAAAGTGGATATATTGACTGGTTACTGCCTGTATAGCAGGTACAACTGCGCGCAGTTTGTGTAATAATTTTTCAATTCTAAAGGGTGATAAGGCTGATTTGCCGCGCAGAATTAGCATTTGCTGGTCTCTTTTTAAAGATAACATGAAAGATAACGGATAAGCCTCATATTCTAGCAAAAACTGAGCATTTTGGGGTGAAGACTATTTAAATTATAAGAAAAAAAGTAAAATAATTTACTTAATTTTAGTTATTCTATAAATTGTGATGTCCTGGGCGCTTTTCCCGGATCAGACATTCGACACAGAGCGGTAATTATGAGTGAGAAAAAACAAAGTCCATCTGAAGATCAGGCGACTGAATCAAAAGACTTGCCTGCTGCTTCTTTTTTTAAATTGTTAGGTTGTTGGCTATATGATTTTATGCTGCTCTGTGCAGTCTGGCTAGTGGCTGGCTTTGTTTATATCATCCCCGCTCAGATTTTTATTGATATTGATGCCAGTCAAAAAAACAATCTGAGCACGACCGAATTTTCCGGTCCTGTTTTTTACAGTTACCTGTTTTTTGTTACCTGGTTCTTTTTTGCCTGGTTCTGGACTCATGGAGGTCAAACTCTGGGTTTAAGGAGCTGGTCTCTCAGGTTAGAAACGGAGGGTGGACAAAGTCTTAACTGGGTTCAGACATTGCTCAGATTTTTGGTTTCCGGTACCCCCTGGCTCCTTTCATTATTTGCATATCAACAACTAATGAACAATGAAATACTTCCTGCACCTTTTCAATACAGCGCATTTATTATCGGTTTTTTCGGGCTTTTCTGGATGCTCATTGACAAAAAAAATCGAAGCTTACAGGATATATTGACGCGGACTCGTATTGTCTCAACCCCAAAAAAACCAAAGAGAAATAAACTTTATTAAAGCTTTAGCCTGAATAAATCTCTATTCACCCTTTAAAAATTGATAAATAGCATCGCAATGCAGCTGAAAATTCTGAAATGAATGATCACCACCTTGTTCAACAATCAGTTGAGGAGCAAGGAACTCATCCTGAGGGCGGATTGCCTTCAAATACTGAGCCTTATAGGATTGCGGCGAACTATTAAAACCGTGAATATAAATAAATAACATTGTTAGTATACTTCTTATACCAGCTAGCCTAAATCTGTTTATTCTAATTTAAACTCATCTTTTATTGCTTTAATTTTTTCCAGGGCTGATTTTTTCTCACCAGAAGATAACTCACTTCCTAATTGTGACACTGAATCAGCTGCAGCAGAATAACCATTGTCCTCAGAAATTTTCAACCATGCATAAGCTTCAACAAGGTCAGCACTTCCACCCCGCCCATTTGCCCGCATAATCCCCAGATTGTATTGTGCCTGATTATGGTTTTTCTGTGCAGCCTCACGCATCCATTTTTGTGCTTTACTCATATCACTCATGACACCATTGCCCTGATAATACATAACAGCCAATGCAAATTGAGCATCACGGTCTCCTTTTTCTGCCATCGAACTACAGATATCTGCTGCTTCATAGAAATCTTTACTTTGTACTAAATCAATGCAGCTATTGGCCAATACAGACTGGCTGATAAGCAGCAAGAATAACATTGTAAGATATTTCATTAGTTTTCCTTTTGTTCCAAAATTAATACAAATTAATGCTCGTCAAATAATAAACAAAGTCAGCGTTTAACCAATTCGTCAAATTCATTTGGGCAATGAAGTGCATTATATGTGTTGCGTTTTAAACGGCTTAACCATCCCATCTGACGAACAAATAATACCCCAAATAATGTAAAGAAGATAATATGCACCCACCACATACCAATCAGCGGTTCTACTAAGCCTTTTCTCACCCAGTTCATTGCAACAACCAGTAAATTTGAGTAAGCGACATACAAAAGAATAGCAAGTGCCATTTTTGCATAACGCCCTTGCCGTGGTGCACTTTTACTGAGAGGTACTGCAAGTAAGGCAAGAATTATCATCATTATAATCTGTGAAATACGCCATTGAAGCTCAACCTTATGACTTAATTTTTGACTGTTCCATAATTCAGTAGAAGGAATCGATTCTCTATCAAGAGTCATATTACCCAGAATTTTACCCTCCAGTAAAACACCATAATCTTTATATTTAATAAACCGATATTCCAGTGAACCGGCGGTGCCATCATAACGATTACCATTTTGAAAAACGATATAACGAGCTCCTTGTCTCTTGTCAGTGACTATGTTGGCATCATCTGATGCCATGACACTACTGGTATCACCATTGTCAACGTGCAGAAATACATTATTTAATCGAGTAGGTCCCGGCATATCCTGGGCATATAAAACACGTTGCCCACCATCCGCAACGTTAAACTGCCCAGGTGTGATCAACTCTATGTCCGCTTCTGCTTTAAAAGACTCCTCTGCCTGTTGTATTTTATTACTGGCCCATGGCGCAAGCACCAGGGCCAGAGTAATTTCAAGAAAAATAAATGAAAAGAGGATGATTGAAATACTTTTTAGCAATGTCCCTGGACCGATACCACAAGCAGAGAGAGCAACCATTTCACTGTCTTTGTAAAGTCGACTCAGAGCAAGCAAAATTGATATAAACAGTGTTAAAGGAAGAATAAGAGTTAAACTGGCCACATTTTTTAAAAAGAGAAGAGAAAAAAGAAAATCAAGTGCAATTTTACCCTCAGCAACTGCAGAAAGAGCGCGAAGTAACTGGGTACTCAGTATTATGAGAAACAGCACGAGAAAAACCCCGGCAAATGTTCTTATTACCTCTTTTATTACATAATCTCTGATTATCAATCTATTGCCCTTTGCAATAAGTCATTTAGATGCTAATTAAAGGCATCATTTACATAGATACCCGAATAACTTGAAAGACATATTTCAGCATTTCCAAGCCGTTTGGCCACATAATTGTATATTTTACTGGATTTGTTTAAATTATTAGTTAAACTACTTATATAAATATATTTTAGAACGATTATTATTCGCCCTGTCAGGCATTGATGAATTAACATTAATAACAACTGAGTCAGAGTTCTATCTTACAATAAAAAAAATAGAATACATAATGAGACAAACTATCTGACAAGCATTTTTTCATTTAGTTACACGCAAAGTACAAAAATTGAAGGCAATAGCCTTTTTACTGAGATATTGATTATATCGCTATGGAGTCAACATGGAATTTAGTGTAAAAAGCGGAAGCCCTGAGAAACAACGCACCGCCTGTGTTGTTGTTGGAGTTTATGAGCCCAGGCGATTAACCCCTTCAGCTCAGAGACTGGATGATTTAACCGACGGTTACATCTCCAGCCTGATCCGACGAGGCGATTTAGAAGGCAAAGCAGGACAAACTTTATTGTTACATAATATTGGCAATACACTCTGCGATCGCATTTTATTGGTTGGCTGTGGTCGTGAACGTGATCTTAACTTTACTCAATATCGAAAAATCATTTCCCATGCCGTCAGCACTTTAAATGATACCGGCTCAATGGAAGCCGTTTTTTATCTGACTGAACTCCCAGTAAAGGGATGCAGCAGCTCCCAACGGATTCGTCATGCAATTGAAGCCGCACAAAATTCACTTTATCGATTTGATCAACTCAAAAGTAAAAAAGACACTGCACGACGTCCTTTGAGAAAAATTGTCCTAACCGTCCCAAACCGCCGTGATCTGGCTGATGGTGAACAGGCAGTACGTGAAGGAATGGCGATTACCCAGGGTATAAAAGTGGCCAAAGATCTGGGTAATATGCCCGGTAATATCTGCACCCCTTCTTACCTGGCCGAACGAGCCAAAAACCTCAGTCGCGTCTATTCCAACCTCAGTGCAGAGATTTTTGAAGAGGAACAATTAGAAGAAATGGGTATGAATGCCTTTCTATCCGTTTCAAAAGGCAGTCGTCAACCAGCAAAATTAATCGTCATGAATTTTTTAAACGGTGATCCAACAACCCCACCAATCTGTCTTGTTGGTAAGGGAGTTACATTTGATTCCGGAGGTATTTCATTAAAACCCGGAGCCGCCATGGATGAAATGAAATATGATATGTGCGGTGCAGCCACAGTACTCGGCACGCTCAATGCTATCGCTGAATTACAACTTGAAGTAAATATTGTTGCAGTCATACCGGCAACTGAAAATCTCCCTGATGGACTGGCTAGTAAACCTGGTGATATTATTACAAGCTATTCTGGAACCACCATAGAGGTATTAAATACAGATGCCGAAGGTCGACTGATATTGTGTGATGCTCTAAGTTATTGCGAACGCTTTAACCCATCCGTTGTTATAGATGTGGCAACACTGACCGGCGCCTGTGTCGTAGCCCTGGGTAAACATGCCGCTGCATTATACAGTAACCACAGCCCCTTATGTCACGAGCTGCTTAACGCCGGGAAGGTAACTGGTGACCGAGTTTGGGAAATGCCTTTATGGGATGAATACCAGGAACAATTAAAGAGTAATTTTGCAGATTTAGCCAATATCGGCGGTAAAGAAGCCGGTTCTGTCACTGCGGCTGTTTTTCTTTCTGCTTTTTGCAAAAAGTACAATTGGGCACATCTTGATATTGCTGGTATAGCCTGGGAATCAGGTGCAAACAAGGGATCTACCGGTCGCCCGGTCTCCTTATTAACCCAATATGTCATTGATCAATTAGAAAACTAACAAAATGACACAAATTGATTTTTACATCTTAGGTGAAAGTTCACATCGAAATATTAACCAGATGGTTTGTCAACTCTGTGAAAAAGCACTGACTCAACAAATGAATGTATTTATCTACACAGAGTCTTCAGATCAAGCTCAGCAGCTGGATGACCTTTTGTGGACATTTAAAACAGATAGTTTTATTGCTCATGAAAATCGACTGAATAAAACAGATATTGAAACTTCATATCCGTACCCTGTTATTATCAGTAATGATGAAGTCTCGAGCTCGTATAAACATTTATTAATAAACTTAACAGCAAACATACCCGTTTTTTTTAAACAATTTGAGCGGGTAGCGGAATTAGTAGGCAAAGAGAGCGATGAAAAAGAAATTGCCAGAAGTCGCTATCGTTCCTACCTTCAGCAGGGTTATACTTTGAATAAGTATGATTTATAGTAGTTACAATTATCTATTTTGGTATCATTATTTGTGAATGACGAAGACAACAACAAGGGCAGCCGGTTTACCTCAGCCATGGGTGATTTGAAAGGCTTGCTTGATAAAGAAGGGATCAACTTAAAATCTGCTGAGCAATTGATCAAGCAATCAATTGACGATTCAGAAAATACAGCTGACGAAGAAATAATTCCGACACTAAAAACAGTTGATAAAGACAATTCAGATCAGTTTGAATACCCAATTCAACAAGCAGATATTCCTTATAACAACGATGCAATATCTCCGATTAACCTACCTGTGCTTAACGGAACGATTACAGTTGTTGATGAGAACGAAACAGACCCTGTGCCCATTGGCGAGTCTCTTTCTGACTTTGATTCTTTAACTTTGCAGGGTGACAGAGATACATCTCCAGCTAAAGACTTTTTGCTTGCTGATGGCTCTTTACCCGCTGATGGCTCTTCACCTGCTGATGGCTCTAACTCAGTCGATCTGGATAATTATATTTCTGATTTTGATGATGATGATGATCAGTTTGATATGGATGGTTTTGCTGATTCAGTAAAAGAGTTAGAACAGAAAGTCGCTTCTATTACTGAACCAGAGCATCTGCACAAGTTTGAACAAAGTGAATCCAAAAATATTCAAATGAATCAATTAAAAGCACAATTGAAAAAACAGATGACAAAACAAATTGAAACAAAAATCAATGAACTCAAAACCAGTCTACTGGATTCAGTAAAATCTGAAATTAACGAGCTATTTGATAACCTGCCTAAGAAGTAAGCACTTTCATAATCAACCTCGCCTTAAAGTCACGTAGAAATTATTTATAATGCAGACAAGCAAATTGTCTGCATAAAAGTATTACCTTTCCCCAGAGATCATACTATAATATCAGGTCTAATTTTTCTGTCCTATTCAGACAAATTCATTCAGAAAAACTAATATTTGAGAGAAAACCGCAACTATGGAAAAAATATACAATCCCCATGCAATAGAACAACGCTGGTATGAAACCTGGGAAAGTAATGGTTATTTCTCCCCTGATTTGAACTCTACTGAAACTTCAAAAAAAGACAGTTACTGCATTATGATCCCTCCACCGAATGTGACAGGCAGTCTGCATATGGGGCATGCTTTTCAAGATACTATCATGGACACCCTGACACGATTTCACCGAATGCAGGGTGACAAAACACTTTGGCAACCAGGTACAGACCATGCAGGCATCGCAACACAAATGGTGGTTGAACGCATTATAAATGCTGAAGGTCAGACTCGCCATGATGTCGGACGAGATGCATTTATTGAAAAAACATGGAGCTGGAAGAAAGAGTCAGGGAATACCATTACCAAGCAGCTCAGACGTATGGGTGCTTCTCTGGATTGGCAACGAGAACGTTTTACTATGGATGAAGGCCTTTCTGAGGCGGTTAAAGAAGTCTTTGTAAAGCTTTATGAGGAAGATTTAATTTATCGCGGTAAACGACTGGTTAACTGGGATCCGGTGTTACATACCGCGGTTTCTGATTTAGAAGTTTTTTCAGAAGAAGAAAATGGCCACTTCTGGCACATGCGCTATCCTTTAAGCGATGGCAGTGACTCACTCATTGTTGCCACCACACGACCAGAGACAATGTTAGGTGATACTGCTGTCGCCGTTCATCCTGAGGATGAGCGTTATCAGGCTATAATTGGTAAAACCATAAAGTTACCATTAACAGATAGAGAAATTCCGATTATTGCTGATGATTACGTCGATCCTGAATTTGGAACAGGCTGTGTCAAAATCACACCAGCACACGACTTTAATGACTATGAAATGGGCAAGCGGCATGACCTGGACATAATCAATATATTTACTGTGGATGCCGCTATCAATGATAATGCACCTGAAAAATATCAGGGAATGGATCGTTACGTGGCCCGCAAAGCCATCATCAAAGATCTGGAGCAGTCTGGTTTACTGGTAAAAATTAAAGATCATCGTTTGATGGTACCAAGAGGCGATCGTTCTGGTGCTGTGATTGAACCTTATTTGACTGATCAATGGTATGTAAAAGTTGCTCCTTTGGCTGAGCCAGCCATTAAAGCCGTCCAGGACGGCGATATTAAATTTGTTCCAGACAACTGGAAAAACACCTATTTTGAGTGGATGAATAATATTGAAGACTGGTGTATTTCTCGCCAAATCTGGTGGGGGCATCGAATCCCTGCCTGGTATGACGATGAAGGCAAAGTCTATGTTGGGCATGATGAACAAGCCGTTCGTGAAAAATACCAGTTAGACAACTCTTTAAAACTAAGACAAGATGACGATGTACTTGATACCTGGTTTTCCTCTGCCTTATGGCCCTTCTCTACTTTAGGGTGGCCGGAGAAGACACCTGAATTTGATGCATTTTATCCGACTAATGTTTTAGTAACCGGCTTTGATATTATCTTTTTCTGGGTTGCCAGAATGATTATGATGGGACTCAAATTTACAGGTAATGTTCCTTTTAAAGAAGTTTATGTTCATGGACTGGTCAGAGATTCTCATGGGCATAAAATGTCTAAATCCAAGGGTAATGTCCTCGATCCTATCGACTTAATTGATGGTATCGAATTAGAAACGCTGGTTGAGAAACGAACCAGAGGCATGATGCAGCCGCAAATGGCCAAAAAAATCGAAAAAGCAACCCGCAAAGAATTTAAAGGAGGGATCCCTTCTTATGGTACCGATGCTTTACGTTTCACCTTTGCAATCCAGGCAACGACGGGACGTGATATCAAATTCGATATGGGACGAATTGAGGGTTATCGCAACTTTTGCAACAAACTATGGAATGCTTCCCGATATGTACTGATGAATACTGAGGGCCATGACTGCGGCATTGGTGGTAAAGAAAAAAACAATGACATGATCTTCAGTCTTGCTGATAAATGGATCCTATCTCGTCTTCAGGAAACTAAAAAACAAGTGATTGATTCCCTGAACACTTACCGTCTTGATTTAGCAGCTAAGGCAATTTATGAATTCACCTGGAACGAATATTGTGACTGGTATCTGGAGCTCTCAAAATCAGTATTAAGCTCGAACAAGGAAACCCTGGATAAGGAAAGCTCAGCTCAACAACAGGGCACTCGCTATACCCTGGTTCACGTGCTTGAAAATCTCCTGCGCATCACTCACCCAATTATGCCCTATATTACTGAAGAAATCTGGCAGCGGGTTGCGCCATTATCCGGAGTTACCGAAGACACTATTATGCTTCAGAAATACCCTACTCCTGACAATGATATTATTGATCAATCCGCCTTAGATGAGATGAGCTGGCTGCAACAATTTGTACTGGGTGTCCGTCAGATCCGCAGCGGCTATGATATTAAACCTGGAAAGCTTCTCAACGTCTTATTACAAAATGGCTCAGAATCTGATAAAGAAAATTTATTAAACAATGAAAAAATGCTGAAAAAATTGGCCCGATTAGAAAGCATTACCTGGCTAGAAAAAGAGGATACCGTACCTGAATCGTCAACTGCGCTTGTAGGAGAGATGCAGGTGCTTATCCCGATGGCTGGTCTCATTGATGTCAATGCTGAAAGAGAAAGACTTAACAAAGAAATTAATATTAGCCAGGGCTTTATTAAGAGTCTTGAAGGCAAGTTATCAAATGAAAATTTTGTTAGTCGCGCACCAGAAAAAGTAGTTGCTCTGGAACGCCAGAAATTATCAGATGCCCAAAGTAAGCTCAATAGCCTTACTGAACAGCTTGAAAAACTAAAAACTTTGTCATAACGCTTTCTTTATTCTGGAGTAATACAAGATTACTCTTCCGACCTTTGACCTGATTGACTCAACAGGCAACAAGGTCTGGACTTATTAATAACTGGAAACAAGTAGGGTAAGGCGTGCTGAGCATTTCAAACCAGCCTGCCCTCCCTATAATTCCTGTTATGAAAATTAACTTCATAGGACAGTTCAAGGTAATTTCTCATGGCTCAAAAAGAAAATGCATTAAACAAACTCTTTAAACCTTTTCTAGCCTCTTTTAGTAAAGACAAATGGCAAAGTCGAAACCCTGAAGTTAGAAAAAAAGCCGTCCTGGAATTGCCAGTAAGTGATCAGGAAACTCTGGGCAGTATTGCCATGAACGACTCAGATGAATCCATTCGTAGCATTGCTGCAAATAAACTCAATAATCTGGATTTATTACAGACCATTATAATGAAAGGAACAAATGGCACGGTCAAAGAGGCCGCACAAAACCGGCTGTTTCAACTCCTCTGTGGTTTGAAACACCCGGTTCCTGATTATGATGTCAGAGAAAAAATGATTCGTGGAAGCCGCAACTCAGCATTGCTTGAATTTGTTGCTGCCAATGCCGATGATGCTTCATTAAGAGAAATTACTATTAAGAAAATCAGCCGAGATCCTTTATTAGGCAATATCGCTCTTTCTGATAACAATCCACATATTCGACAGCTGGCAGCTCAGCAAATAGCAAAACGTTCCACACTCGAACGGGTCACCAAACAATCAAGACGTAAAGATAAGCGAGTTTATAAAATTGTAAAAACAAAACTCGATCATATTATCGAAGACGAATTACGCCCGGCTCTGCTGGCAACAGAAGTTGTTGATATTTGTAACAAACTGGAAAAACTGCAAAAGCGCAATCTTCTCTTACAGGAAAAAACAACATTTGAAAATCATGTTGCTCGTTGGAGTGAAATCCAGAATTTTGCTGATTCTGAAACAACAGAACGCTATCACGCCATCTGCTCCAATATTATTTTAGAGATTGACAAGCTTGAATTGAACCAGCAAAAAGAACAGGATGCCATTCAAGCACTTGAAACTCTTCTCAAGAATTTATCTAACGCAGTAGAAAATTTACTCAGTGCCAGAGAAATTGATACCCCGGATAATACCGAAAAGGAAGTTATAAAAACAAGTGAAAAAACCATACTTAATCTCGGTGGAGAGTGGGATAAGGTTATTAAAACAATTAACCATGATGAGCTTATCTCAAGTTATAATTCCAAGTTTCAGTCAATTCTTGATCTGGCTGATGAAAAAACAAGTTTTGAAAATAAAACCGATAGTGACAACCTTAAAATAATTCAGAGACTGACAGAACAATGTGAAAACATGCTCAAAAAAAATGGTTTTATATTTGAAATATCTATTTCTGCAATACAAAATAAATTTCAGCAGCAAATTATTAATTTGTATCAAACTTCAGCCTATGATGATGATAATCAACCCGATGAGCTGATTAAGCTGCGCACAAAATTTGACTCCACCATTGAAACACTCAAAGAAAAATTAAGCATTCAGCAAAAAAACACAAAGAAATTTAATGACACAATATCGATTCAAATAGATAAAGTTAAAGCCGTCATTAAGGATGGACTGGTATCAAAAGCTGAAAAATTACTTAAGGAACAACGAAAAATCATTGAAAAATCTGATCTTATATCCGATATTGAAAAATCAAAACATCTGAATGATCTCCTGAATATTCACTCTCAGCTTGATGATTTATCATCCTGGCGCAACTGGGCCCATGACAATGAACGTGATAATTTAGCAATAAAAGCTGAGCAACTTAATGACCTTATTAACAATTCCACTAATTTTGAGAATGAATATACAGACATCATTTCACAAGTAAAGGATTTGAGAAAGCAATGGAAATCAATGCACAGCCATACCCAGGAAGAAATATGGCAACGGTTCAATACCGCCTGTAATAATGCCTATGAACAATGCAAGCCATACATTGACAAACAAAATGAAATACGCCTGGATAATCTCCAAGCAAAGCAGGCACTCTGTGAGCAATTAGAAAACTATATACAGACTATGGAGTGGCCATCTTCAAAAGACTCTGAAATAAACCACTCAATAGACTGGATCCAGGTTGATAAAATTACCCGACAAGCAAGAAAAGAGTGGAGTGCTATTGGTTTTGTTGATAGAAAGCATCATCGCTCCTTAAATACCCGATTTGACAAAGCCATTGATATAATTCGTAATGAACTTAAAAAAGTATGGCATATCAATCAGGACAAGTTTTATGATCTCATCCATAAGGTGGAAGCATTACAGGACACCATTGATGACAACTTAGGTAATGCAATTAATAGTGCCAAAAGCTATCAATCAGATTGGAAAAAAATCGGCCCTGTGTCTTCTTATCAACGAAATAAACTCTGGAAAAAATTCCGAAGTGCATGCGACATTATTTTTAATAAACGTCAGGAAAATATTGATCAAAAAAATATAGCTATCACAGAGAAATTAAGAGAAAAAGAAGCAATATGTGAAAATTTAGAAGCACTTAATCAGCAGCCACTGAATCAAAAAGACCTTGATAATGCCTTCATTGATATTAAAAACCTATGGGTTGAGCTTGAATCTCAGGCAAAATCTTTGAGTAAAGAAGTCAATAAACGTTATGCCCTTGCACTGGAAGTCTATCAGAAAAAAACAACAGCACTCAAGATTGAGCAGGAAAAACAATTACTCAATCAAATTATCCAGGAAGCTGAATTATGTACACAGCTTGAAGCTTCTACCGATACAAGTGATGAAACAAGAGATGAATTCAGTGAACGCTGGCAAGCACTCAATACCAACAAAATGCGTAAATTTCAACTGAGTAAACGCTTTAAAAATTCACTTGAATCCATTGGTATGGAAAAAAATACTCCAATACAGGAAGAAATAAAAGCAAAACAACATTTTTGTCTTAAATATGAGATTTTACTTGGTAAAGAAACACCGGATGAATTTCAACAATCACGCATGGAAATGCAAGTGGAATTACTCAATTCAAATCTAGGAAGTTCAAACCTTGACAATAGACAGAATAATGATTCCAACTCAGATATTATTTCAAATTTTGAATTGCAGTTAGAGTGGTTTTCTCTGAGTAATTACTCACAAGATGACACCCTGGAAAATCGTTTTCAACAATTGCTTTCAAGTTAACGAGTGTCCACACGTATCCGTAAAACCTAATAAACCAATGGACAGTCACTAGCTCTCAGGTACTCTAAAATGGACAGAGACACAAAACTCGTACATTGCATAAAGGTTCGCCAGCCTGAGTTTGAGTTTGATTTTGATATACCAAAATACTGGTTTTACAACAACCCGGTCATCACCCATAACTTTAACGGTTATAATTTGCTGTTTCCAGAATTTGAACGTTTTTTTATCCGTTCAGTGGCTTATTTCAAAACACAGATCCAGGATGAGAAACTACTGGAACAAATTAAAGCCTTTAGTGGCCAGGAGTCATTACACGCACAAGCACACGAATCATATTTCAAAGTACTTGAGCATCAAGGATATAAAATTAACCGTTTTTTAACTTATTACAAACGCTATGCTTTAATGATAGAAAACATGGCAACACCAAAACTGCGCATTGCCCTCACTGCTGCCGCAGAACATTATACTGCAACCATTGCTGATATCGTTCTGACCAATCCAGCATTATTAAAAAATATGCACCCCACTATGAAAAAGCTGATCATCTGGCATTCAGCTGAAGAGGTAGAGCATAGAACTGTGGCATTTGATGTGATGAAAACCATTGGTGTCAACTACCCTACCCGGCTACTGGCTTTTTTTATGACCTCCCTGGACATGTTATTGTGGTCTACACTCAGCTCACTTATGCTACTACGGCAGGATAAGATTTCTCTACTGAAAAGTATTCAATATAAGCGTCAATTCAGTAAGCAATTTGCTTCTGTCAAGAAACAATTGAGGCAGTCTTTACTGGCCTACCTCAAGAGGGATTTTCATCCTGGGAAGATTAAACACCTCCAACTTGCCCACGAACAACTCAAAGAAGTAGGTATTCATGACTGATACACGTTTTGGTGACGGAAATGATGCTATTGCCTGGGCCGCACAGGATGCCGGGGTCAATTATATTGCACATTACCCCGGCTCACCCGTTAATCGAGTGATTAATGTCCTTGAAGAACAAGAGCTAGAGCAAAAATACATTATTAATCATGCCTTGAATGAACATATTGCTGCTTTATCGGTAATGGGAGCCAGCCTGTGTGGGGCTCGTTCTTTATTGATTATGAAACATGTTGGACTCAATATTGCTGCAGATCCGTTAAATTATTCTGCAGTAACACAAATAAAGGGCGGTATGGTGATAGTCATCGGTACAGACCCCGGCGCTCGCACCAGCACAGGAGAAGAAGATGTCCATTGGTATGCACCACAGTTTAATTTACCCTTGCTGGAACCGACAGGTGTTCAGGGTATCTATCATTTTGTTCAACAAGCATTTGATATTTCAGAACAGATCCGCTTGCCCGTTTTAATCTTTGTTCCCGGTCGACTGGCCTATCAATCCAGTCTGGTTACTCGGAGTCAAACTCGATCCAATATGCCCTTACAGGAATTCAGCTTTCAAAAAGATCCTGACAATTTAATTAATGTCGGTAAAAGAGCAGTCAATAATCATCGGGAGCATATTCTTCGTTTACAAAAATTTCAAGAAAATTCAATCGATCGATTCAGTACTCACTTTAACACACTGGCCAGTTTTGGTGTGGTTACTCGTGGGGCTAGTTATAGTATTTGCTATGAAGTAATCAACTCACTTGGTTTAAATGATAATATTCATCTGCTCAACATTGAATTAACCTATCCCTTAAATATAAACTCCGTTATCAATTTTGCACAAAACAAACAAAAAATTATTATCATTGAAGATCAGGATGGGTTTCTGGAAACAATGATCAAGCGCGAAGCTTTTGGACTAATCAATTGTGCAGTTCATGGCAAAGATCACTTTCCAGTCTGGGGTGAATTGAGTGATACTCTAATTAGAGACTTTTTTATCCGGGAATTTAACCAGGTAATAGAAGCTATCAGCAATGAAAACAGTCTGGATATTAAAATTAACTGCCCAGAGCGTCCCGGTAGTTTTTGTGAAGGCTGTCCACATCGCTCTTCTTTCTATGGTATTGATAAAGCACTTAATGATATCCGGCAACAGCAAGGAAAACATTCTCCAGCATCAATCGGCATCATCGGTGGTGATATTGGTTGCTCATCATTGCCGCCGCATCGCACAGATTGGTTATTATGTATGAACGCAGGTATCGGTATGTCTCAGGGCATAGCACACTTGCTGCCGGAACAAAATCTGGTTTCTACAGGGGGTGAGGGCAGTCTGTTTCATGGTGGCTTAATTGCCTTACAAAGTGCAGTTGAGAATACCATCAACCTCACCCATATTATTTTTGATAACCGTAGTGTTGCCATGACAGGGCATCAAGACTCACCAACCTCATCAGATAAAGTTGATCTGGAAAAATTACTGCAGGCCATTGGTGTTGATCATATTTTTATTGTGGGTGCTTTCAAATCCTCACATGTCACCCATGCCATTAAAGAGGCTCAAAAAATACAGGGCGTTAAAGTGATCTGGGTACAGGGAGATTGTGCTCTGCAACCCAATAAGGAAGCACTGAGACGCTTTAAGGAACGCAAACTGTTTATTCATAATGAGCTCTGTGACAATTGCTCTTTGTGTTTTGACACACTTCAATGTCCCGCCATTATAAAAACAGTTCAAGACACTCTGGAAATTGATCTACATCGTTGCCGACGCTGCACAGCCTGCCTGGATGTCTGTCCTAATAATGCCATTGAGGTTGATGATTGCCATGAAGAATAGTTCAAACTGCAATTTGATTATCTCCGGCATAGGTGGCCAGGGTATTAATAGCCTGGCACGGGTACTGGCCAATTTTTTTTATCAATCAGGTTATAGCTGTCAATTCACTATTCATAAAGGTGGCGCCCAGTCACTGGGCAGTGTTTATGCTGAATTCCGCATCAGTAATGAGAAACAAGCTATATTGGGGCCTGGAATACCTGAAAAACAGTTGGATGTTCTGATTGCTCTGGAGCCGTGGGAAGCTTTGCGGCATATTCCTTTGGCACATGCCGATACAATTGTTTATATTGAACAGGAGGCGATGCCATTCTTTACAGAAAGAAGATCTGAACCTATCACTGATAAAGAACTTGAATCGCCATTAGCACAGCTACAGCGTGTTCCCCTGAGCATTCACTGGCAGTCCTATCGTAACACTGCATTAAAAAACAATGGCAGTATAAAAATGGCTAATTATTATGCCGGGCTTGATTGCCTCAATGCCATTGATCAGTTCTTCATTCATACTTCAGATAATAATAGTCAGAGCGTTTTTTTTGACAAATTATTTTTTCAACAAATAAAAAAAGCCAGACCAGTAATTGAAAACAATCATGATGCAGACTAAATGGCAGGCAAAACAAGCTAAACCGGCGAAACACTGGCATCCCTTTAAATTGGATCGTGCAGAGTGCCGTTTATGCCCCCGTCATTGCAGACCTAAAAATAATCGTATGGGTTTTTGCGGCGTTCGAGGCACAATAGAGGGTCAGTTCAAAACATTCAATTTTGGACAATCACTGGCCGCCACTGAAGAGATCATTGAAACGGAAGCAGTCAACCACTATAATCCCGGCTCTCGAATTCTGAGTATGGGTAATATTGGTTGTATGATGGCTTGCTCCTTTTGCCAGAATTGGGAAACCTCTCAAATAAAGCATCTGAATGCTCAGGCAGTACGATATTACAGTCCAGCTGATGTGATTGAAATCTGTCTAAAAAATAATATTCCTATGATCTCCTGGACATACAATGATCCCGTTGTATGGCATGAATTTATTATTGAAACCTCCAGACTGGCACAACAACAGGGTATTAAAACACTTTATAAATCAGCTTTTTATATTGAGCAAGAACCTGTTAAAGAATTAATAGAGTGCATTGATGTTTTCAGCCTGTCTTTGAAATCACTCAACGAACAATTTTACCAAAAGCAAACAAAAGCCAGACTGCAACCTGTACTTGAGCGAATAAAGCAGGTTGCAGCCTCTGGTAAACACCTTGAAATCAGTCAACTTCTTATCCCTGAATTAAACGACTCCGATGAAGATATTTTAAATACTATTGATTGGGTCATCAATAATCTGGGCACCGATATTCCATTGCACTTTGTCGCTTTTCATCCTGCCTATCAATACCAACATGTTGAACGGACTAATATTAACAGTCTAAAACAGGCACGAACACTCGCCCACTCTAAAGGCTTAAAACATGTTTATCTTGGAAATACCTCAGAAACGGATGTGAATGACACATTCTGTCAGCAGTGTGGGGCTGTTCTGGTGAAACGCTACGGTTTGCATGCTGAAACAGTTAATCTGGATGAGCATGCTCATTGCAGCCAATGCGGCACTCTCTCTACTATCTTCATGCCATTAGCACAAACCACCACCCTGATGAAAACTGAGGGGTTTGCAAATCACCATGGACCCCTTCTTCAATTCCCTCTGCAGAGCATAATACCAACTTTTGGTAAAAAAGAAATAACAATCCACTGGCATAAAGAAGCACAAAGTGTTCACATCCTGCAGCTCAATGCTAAAGATGAGACAGAAACTCTATTTATCCAGTCTATTGGTTATAATCATCATATAAAAAAAATATTATCACATGGACTTGAT
The DNA here is from genome assembly GCA_016744375.1 of Gammaproteobacteria bacterium. Taxonomy (GTDB): domain Bacteria; phylum Pseudomonadota; class Gammaproteobacteria; order GRL18; family GRL18; genus GRL18. The sequence goes on along the minus strand of JADGEM010000001.1, from coordinate 82,446 downwards.
CGTTTTATTATTTCACGTCATCATCCATTTGAGACGGGGGTTGTGATAAGCTGGAATTCGGACTGCCAGTATCAGGCTCTGGCTTTATTGGATCGGGCACATTACCCCACCACCAATTTGTGTACCTCTGAACATCAGTCAATACCGCTTAAAGTAGTTGAAATTATATGAGTATAAAAAAACAAAAACATCCGGAAACAGAAGCCCTGCATTTTCGAATAAACAATGCTGACACACACCCCGTTGCGACCCCCATCTATCAAAATAGTGCTTTTACTGCAGATTCTCCTTATTTTTATACCCGTAAAAGCAATCCCAATAGTGTTGAATTTGAAGGCGCAATGGCACTGCTGGAACAAGCCAACCATATTATCAGTACAACAACAGGCATGTCTGCAATTATGCTGGTTTTACAACAGCTTCATCCCGGTGATCATCTAGTGATTAACCAGTACATTTATGGCTGCAGTTATAAGCTTTTCAAGCGCTATACAAAGCATATGGGCATTAGGCTTTCTATTGTTGACTTATCAGAGCCTTCTGGCCGTGAAAGCATCCCCAATGATGTATCAATGGTCTTATTTGAAACACCCACTAACCCTTTTTTAAAAAACATTCCTATAAAAGAAGTCTCAGAAATCACCCGAAAAAAATCAGTGGATGCATTAATTGTGGTTGATAATACCTGGGCTACTCCCCTGTTTCAAAATCCTTTAGACTGCGGAGCTGATATTTCACTGGCCAGTGCCACGAAATATATTTCAGGACATAGTGATGTCATGGGTGGTTTTATTGCTGTGAATAATGATAAATTAGCGGAAGCATTATTTGAATCCCGTTTTTATTCTGGAGCTATTATTGATCCCAATAGTGCCTGGTTATTACGCCGAAGCTTGCACACCTTTCCTATACGGATGCGTGAACATGTCAGAACCACTCAAAGCCTGTATGAATTTTTAATAACTCGAAATGAAATCGAGACTCTTTATTACCCAACAACTTCACCAGAACAATTGCGGGATTATGGCGGAATTTTATTTTTCCAGTTCAGCAAAGAGCATCAGCACTGCTATTCTCAATTTATTGAGTCTTTAACACTTTTTGATACCGGCACTGGCATGGCCTGTGTCAGTTCCATGGTGGCTCAACCCTGGTCAGGGAGCCATGCATCACTTTGTGATTCGGACAAAAATGCTATGGGGCTTGATACCGGTCTAGTAAGACTCTGCTTTGGTCTTGAGAATAGTCAGGATTTAATCTCTGATTTAGAAACTGCTTTTATGACTCTGAAACCACTATAAGCTTATGAGCACTGAAGACAACAATCATCAGGAGCAAATAACCAGATTGGTCTTTCCCTGGAAGCTCAGTATTTTTCCTGTATTAGAATTGATTTTTTTTATCAGCGCTCTTTGGGTCAGCAGTTCTTTTTTGTCACTTTTATTAATCGTCATCGCAGGTATTTTATTAAGTTTCAGCATTCATATTTTTTTTCATGAATGCGTCCACTTTAGAGACGAATATTCTACCAGTATCCATATTCTTTATTCACTCCTGCTTGGCTTACCCTTTGACGGCTATCGGATACATCACTTCAATCACCATACTCATTCAAATAGTCTGAAAGATTTTTCCACAACCTGGTATGTTACTAATAATGAAAAAAAACCTTTTTCAGCATGTCGCTATACCTTTGGCTGGTTACGGCAACTGACCATCGCAGTCAGCGAACCTGAACCTTTTGATAAGACGATGGGTAATGTGACGCAAATTAAATCACGCATCGGCCCTCAAAAAATAGCGATCATTATTCTTTATATGGCACTGGCACTTATCAGTATAAAAGCCTTTCTGCTTTACTTTGCACTCACTTATTTTGGCTGGGCATTTTCTGCTTTACATAATTATGGTCAACACCCTCCCAATGAAAATGAACCCGTCTGTACCTATGCCAATAAAACTTATAACTGCTTTTTTTTTAATAATGGGCTACACTGGGAACATCATCAAAAACCCGGTTTAAGCTGGAAGCAGCTCACAGCAGATGACAATAGTACACGAATAAATTACCCTCATTTAATCAATCCATGCATGGAAACTATAATGGACAAAACATGAAAATAACCAATCCAAAACCGGATAGCAATAACAAACAGTTCAACAATAGTCAGCCGCACAATAACCGATCAGGGCAAAATAAAAGTTCTAATGGCAATATTTTCACCACATTGTTACTGCTTGTATGGTATTTATTCCTGGGTGCATTGGCAATTTCAGCATTGGGACTGGTTGCTCTGTTTGTTGTTTGTATGATTTAAGTTATTTGTCAGCAGGATTAAAATGGAATTCAACCTCATCCATCATCACGACATTCTCAGTTCTGGCAGTCGGCTGACTTATCAGTTTTTTGTCATTACAGCCATGCTTGTCGGTGGTTGGCTTATTCGTGAAGATTCCAGTAAATGGTCAATGCAACCAATACAACGCTGGAGCATCCTGGGTGTCGCTTTTATCGGCGCACTCATTGGTTCAGCAATACCGGCTTTTTTTGCCGGAGGCTTTGTCGAACAGCTTGCCTGGTCTGTTCCTATCACACCCAAAACTGTCATGGGCGGTATTCTCTGCTCATTTATTTTTGTGGCATTGTATAAAAAAATAGCTTTTATTCATTTTGACACCAGTGATGGTTTTGCCCGAGGTGCAATTGCAATGATGGCTATTGGAAGAATCGGCTGTATTTTTCAACACTGCTGTTATGGCAAACAAGCTTCCTGGGGAATGCATTTTGGTGATGGCTTATCACGCATACCTGTACAATATTTTGAAGCCTTTGGTCTTTTCAGTATTCTTTTCCTGATTCAATTTCTGCATAATAATGACTTATTCTCGGGTCGGCGACTGTTTATTATTTTTGCCTTATACGGTCTACTGCGCTTTGCTTTGGAATTCTGGCGTGAGCAGTTAGCAAGCAGTTATTTGGGTATCGGATTTTACCAATGGATTGCCCTTCTTATTTTAATCACAGGAATATGGCAGATTGGATATCGTTCATTTAGCAGAAAACAGCAAGCTGAAGTAATATGAAATTTATTCAGGAAGCTGTTTGCCTGGCACTTAAAAAGCGTAGATTGCTTTGTCAAAATGTCCAAGAATCTCATTCCACGACACTTTCCATCATCAATAATGCATCCAGAAATCATTCAAAGGTCCATACTGCACATGCAGATAATACTCAATGGACGGTCATTCTAAAGAATAACTTATTATTTGATGTAGCCGGTCTGAAGGCCATAAAAAAAAGCATAGATTCTTATCAGGGAACTTCTGAGCAATTAAGATTTAAACTCAGACTTTCTCCAGAGGCAACACGTGATTATTATAGCCATAGTATTTACATTGATGAGAATGGCCTGATCGAATTACCAATAACTGCTACGAGAGCTTCAAATCCTGTCAACACAGAGACAGATAAACAGGAAACATTACACATTAACCTCAATGAATTATCCACTGCAATTAATTATCCTCTAGCATTAACCAGACCAGATATAAATAAGACTCCTCTAGCACTTCTTATGCCTTATGGTTGTGCTCATGACTGTCTTTTTGCTAATCAGATTGCCCTTTTTTCTCAATTAAATACCCTTATAAGAAGACAAATAAAACACTCTCCCATGCTCTGGTTAAGCGCTTTATTATCCAGAAAAAAAAACAATTTAAAACAAAGACTTTCTATATCCTGGAAGCAGATACATCCACAGGCTGATATTCATCATACTGCAATTATAGAAGGCTCAATTATTGGTGAGGGCTGCCGCGTTGGTGCACATTGTGTTGTGCGCTACAGCGTGCTGGGAAAAAATGTCCAATTACACGATGGGGCCAAAGTTGAATACTCTGTGGTTGACGACTATAGCTGGCTTATGCATGATCTTGTTTTGTACCGTGCATTGGTGGAAAAAAATTGCTTCCTGATACATGGGCCTTATCAATTTTCTTATTTTCAAAAAGAAAGTGCTGCATTCGCTAATATTATGATGGACTATCGTCCTGATGACAAACCAATACGGGTCAATACTCCTCATGGAGTACGTGATTATAAGGGACGATTTTTAGGGGCATTATTAGAGGAAAGGGCAAAAGTCTTTGGTGGTACATTGACAGCACCCGGTATTACAATTCCTGAGGGGCAAGAAATTAGCTGTGATATTCATAATATTACCACGGCTAAAACCATAACTTAGGCTAAGTTATAAATAAAGGACAGGCAATATGCCCGTCCTCTAACAAAGACTTGCTGAAAAGAGACTTAGAAGTCTCCTTCTGCAGCGCGCTCCATAGTTTCAAGAATAATGCTTTTAACACCTTCTGCTTCTTCTTTCAGTGCTGGAGGTAATGGTTTGCCACCATGAATCATAAGATCCATGTTCAAACTATACAGCCATAATTTACCACTTTTATCTTCAACCAGACTAATCCGGCAAGGCAAGTACGCTGAAAATGCATCATTATAATCCAGCATTTTTGCTGCAGTTAAAGAGTTACAAAAAAGATAAATTTTAACATGGCGATACTCTTTTCCAGAGCGTGCCGAAATATCTTTTGATAAGGGCAATTCACCCACGTTTGCGATATTAAGCTCATTCGCAATCATTTTTAAGCTTTTTTCTACATCATCAGGTGTCAGACCTTCTTCAACTGGAAAACGCCAAACTGTTGCACTAGCAGCATCTTTTGTTTCCAATATATTAGTAAACAGTTCCATATAGGTCTCTGCTGCACCCGGATCAAACTCACTCAGGGTATTTTTGACACTTAGGAAAAGGATTCCAGAAGCAATGACTGCGACTAAGCCGATTAAGGCAAAGAGATTCTTAAACAAAATAATTCTCCAGTTTTATGGTTTATATAAAAGCAAAGCGAAAAGTTGTCAAAAGGTATTATGGTTTTCCATCATCCAGATAGGCGTTTTAAGTACTTTAAATGCATTATTATTGTAGTAGGTTTAAAACGTTTAATTTGTCACTGTATTTTTTTATAAATTTTTAGCAATATAACATAAACGTGAGTATTTTTACCATTTATTCAATTTTTTTAGACACTTTCTATTGTTTCTGAATCATTTTTAAACAAAGAGGCTGTTAATAAATTTTGTGTATAAGCTTTTTCAGGTTCATTAAAAATCTTACCGGTTTCGCCTGTTTCAATAATTTTACCATTTTTCATCACCATAATACGATGTGCGACTGCTTCAATGACTTTGAGATCATGAGTAATAAATAAATAAGATATTTTATGACGTTCCTGTAGTTCTCTGAGCAATACTAATACCTGTTTTTGTACTGAAACATCCAGAGCACTAGTGGGTTCATCTAATAAAATCAGTTTAGGCTCAAGGATCACAACCCGTGCAATAGCAATTCTTTGTCGCTGCCCACCGGAAAACTCATGGGGATAACGCCAAAGTATATTCTCATCCAAGCCCACTTCAATAAGTACTTTTTTTATTTTTTCACGCCTTTGTGCCTTGTTTAAATGAGAAAAATGTATCTGCAAGCCTTCCCCTATAATTTGTTCAATAGTCATCCTGGGAGATAAAGAAGAATAGGGATCTTGAAAAACAACCTGGAATTCTTTTCTTAAAGGACGTAATTCAGTATGTGATAATTGATCAATTTGATCATTATTAAAATAGATTTCACCACTGCAATTTTCTAACCTTAATAAACACCGCCCCAGAGTTGATTTACCTGAACCTGATTCACCCACAATACCCAGAGTTTCACCTTCTCTTAAAAAAAGAGCAATATTATCCACTGCTTTTACCGTATTGTATGTACGCTTAAAAAAGCCCTTATTTGAAGTAAAATGACACTTTAAGTGATGACCGCTTATTAGTTGCCGTTTACCCTGCAAACTATCTGTTTCACCCTCAGGAATGATACGCTCAGGCTCACTATTGAGTAGTTTTATGGTATAAGGATGTTGAGGTTCTTTAAATAATCTTTCAACAACCCCCTGCTCAACAATATTACCTTCCTGCATGACACAAACCTGATCGGCAAACCGTTTAACCAGATTAAGATCATGGGTAATCATTAGCACAGCCATTGAAAATTCTTTTTTCAATTTTTCTAATAATATTAAAATCTGCAGTTGCACCGTGACATCAAGAGCAGTCGTTGGTTCATCAGCAATCAACAGTTTTGGATCACAGGCAAGCGCCATGGCAATCATCATACGTTGGCGCTGCCCGCCGGATAATAGATGTGGGAAAGCATCAAATCGATAGTGAGGTTCTGGTATACCCGTCAGTTCCATAAGTTCTATGGCTCGTTTTTTGGCTGCCGTCCTGCTCATACCTTTATGGATAAGCATAGGTTCCATTATTTGAGTACCCACAGTAAATGTTGGATTTAATGACGTCATCGGCTCCTGAAAAATCATGGAGATTTCACTGCCGCGCACATTTTTTATTGCCTGTTCATCTGAACCCAACAGCTCATTACCATGAAAACAAATAGAACCGGAGGAATACTCGACCTTTTCTTCATCATGCAGACGTAAAATTGACATAGCAGTGACTGATTTACCTGAGCCAGACTCACCGACAAGGGCCATCGTTTCACCAGATTTAACCGAAAAGTTAATTTCTCTGACAACATTAACATGGCCTGCAAGCGTATTAAAACCAACACTTAAATCAGAGACTTGAAGAATTGGATTTGCAGAAATCTTAGAGTTTTCATTCACTTCATTATTCATCATAAGTTATCCGCGCCGGGTATCAAGTGCTTCACGTAATGCCTCACCAATAAATATTAACAACACCAATGTACCAACCAGCACAGAGAATGTGGTCATAGACAACCACCAGGATTCTATGTTGTCTTTACCTTGAGAGAGCAGTTCTCCCAGACTGGGGGTGGATGGCGGCACTCCAAGACCAAGATAATCCAGGCTGGTTAATGCCAGAATGGCACCACTGATACGAAAAGGCAGAAACGTAAGTACAGGAATCATACTATTAGGCAAAAGATGTTTAAACATAATAGCAACATTAGAAACACCCAAAGCACGTGCCGCTTGAACATAATCAAGATTTCTGCCGCGTAGGAATTCAGCCCGGACATAATCAGATAAGCCCATCCAGCCAAATAGTGATAATAAAATAACCAATAAACCAATGCTGGGTTTAAAAATAGAAGCAAAAATAATGAGCAAATAGAGTTCCGGCATAGAGCTCCATATTTCAATTAATCGCTGTGCCACCAAGTCGACTTTACCTACAAAGTATCCCTGAATACTACCGATAATAATCCCGACAACCACACCAATGGCGGTCAGAACCAGAGCAAAAATTACCGATAGGCGAAACCCATAAATCAATCGTGCCAGAACATCCCGGCCACGATCATCCGTTCCCAAAAAATTTTGCTCAGAAGGTCTGGCAGGATTTGGTAATGTGGCAAAATAATTAATAGAATCATAACTGTAATTATTAATGGGATAAATGGCCCAATTATTTCCCCTGGTTATTTTACCCCTGATATAGGGATCGTTATAATCTGTCATCGTAGCAAAATCACCACCAAAGGTGGTCTCTGAATAGTCATTCACCAGAGGAAAATAATAGTTTTGCTCAAATTGAACAATCAAAGGTTTATCATTACTTATAAGTTCAGCAAAGAGACTGACAACAAATAAAATAATAAAAATCCATAGAGAATAATAGCCTCGTCGATTATTTTTAAAACGCATCCATGCCCTTTGGCGAGGTGACAAGTCAATTAACTGCTCATTTGATAAATGTTTTGTCATACTTGCCCTTAAGAATTGTCAGAATCAAATTTAACTCTGGGATCAATCCAGACGTACGATAAGTCTGTGATAAGCTTAGTAAAAAGCCCGAGCAAGGTGAATAAATAAAGGGATCCTAAAACCACAGGATAATCTCGACGAACAATGGATTCGTAGGATAACAGACCCAATCCATCAAGAGAGAATATAGTCTCAATAAGTAGGCTGCCGGCAAAAAAAGCCGCCAGGAAGCTCGCTGGAAACCCAGTAACCAGAGGTATCAATGCATTTCTAAAAACATGTTTATAAAGAACCTGATTGCTGCTTAAACCTTTGGCTTTGGCTGTCACTACATAGTTTTTTCGTATTTCTTCAAGAAAACTATTCTTTGTCAGCATGGTCATCACAGCAAAACTGCCGATAACAGAGGAGATGATCGGCAGCACCATATGCCACAAATAATCAGTTATTTTATCAAACCAGCCCAACTGCTCCCAATTATCAGAGGTCAGCCCTTTAAGTGGGAAAACATCAAAAAAGCTACCTCCACCAAATAACACCAGAAGTAAGATCGCCAGGACAAATCCCGGAATTGCATAACCCACCAGAACAATGGTACTGGTCATAATATCAAAACGAGTTCCATCTCTCACTGCTTTGGCAATGCCCAGAGGAATACAGGTGAGATAAGTAATAAAAAATGTCCACATCCCCAGACTGATAGAAACAGGTAATTTATCCACCATTAATTCAGTGACTGATTGATGATGGTGATAACTTTCACCAAAATCAAAAGTCAGGTAATTAGTCATCATGGTGATAAAACGTTCTGTCGCAGGCTTGTCAAAACCGTACAATGCCTTGATTTCATCCAGCCGTTCTTTATCAATGCCCTCTGCACCCCGATACAACTCACTGGCTGTACTACCTGCTTCAGTCATCTGATCCTGTCCGGTCAATTGTGCAACTAATTGCTCAACCGGACCACCGGGTACAAACTGGGTGATAGAAAAAGTAATCAGCATGACACCAAATAAAGTGGGTATCATGAGAAGTAAACGTTTGAGTATGTAATAAAACATCAGGCTATCAATTATCTTTTATTGAATCAGTGCAGAATCAGACGTTCTGTATTCTGGTTTAAACCACCAGGTCGAAAGCATCCAGCCTTCTGCTGAAAAAAATATGGGCAGAGTGTCTGGAAATTCAAATTTATCCCAATAGGCAATTCTATGGGTCGAAATATACCAGTGAGGAACCAGGTAAAATTCACTTAAAAGAACTCGATCCATAGCCCTTGTCAGACTTATAACCTCATCCCTGTCAGTTGTTACTGAGAGCTGTTCCAATAAAGAATCAATTGCTGGATTCTTTATACCGGGATAATTTGCTGAACCATCCACATCCGCTGTTTTTGAATGCCAGCGGCCAATTAACTCATTACCCGGCACCTGACTTTGAGGATAACTGGAAACGATCATATCAAAATCTTTGCTTTCTACCTTACTCTTATACAAGGCAAAATCAACTGTACGGTAATCCATGGTTATACCAAGCTTTTTTAAATTTCGTGCATAGGAAGCAGCAATTCTTTCAAAGGCTTTTTGTGATAAAACCAGATCAAACCGGAAAGCCTGCCCTGTACTATTGCGCAACGCACCATCTTTGTATTTCCACCCTGCTTCATTCAGCAGATCAATGGCTTTTTTTAAATTTTTTCTTAATGACGAAGGGGCTTTCGTGGTCGGAGGAATCCAGGCATCGCCGAAGGCTTCAGGCTGTAATGACTCTTTAAACGGTTCTAGCAATTTTTCTTCATCTTTAGAGATCGCTCCATTCGCCGCCAGTTCAGTATTACTAAAGTAACTATTATTTCGCTGGTATTGATTGTAAAACAACATCCGGTTTGCCCACTCAAAATCATAAGTAAGAACTAGAGCTTCCCGTACTCTTTTATCACTGAATAATGGTTTGCGAGTATTCAAAATAAATCCTTGAATACCCACACTGTTCTGGTGAGGTATATTGTCTTTTAAAATTTCATTATTTTTAAAAACACGGCCAGAATAATCTCTTGCCCACATTTTTGAATTGTACTCATGACGAAAATCATACTCCCCTGCTTTGAGTGCTTCCAATGCAATGGTACTGTCCCGAAAATACTTATAGACGACTTCATCAAAGTTAAACATGCCTTTGCGAACACCCAGTTCTGCGCCCCAGTATGCAGGGTTTCGCTTAAATTTTAATTGCTTACCCATGTCATAACTATCAAGTAAGTAGGGACCACTACCGATGGGAATCTTCATTGCTGTATCTTTGAACTTCAGGTCACCTACCCAGTGTTTGGGAAATACAGACAGATAACTACTCAATAACATAGGCAGCTTGGCATTTTTTTCTTTGAAATTAAACCGGACAGTCTGTGGATCCAGAATAACTGCTTCTGCAATATTACCCAGTGTTATTTTATAAGCAGGATGAACATGTTTATCCTGCATCAGAGTATCAAATGAAAACTTAACATCTTCCACGGTCACTGGTGTGCCGTTGGAGAATGTGGCACTGGGGTTGATATGATAAGTAACTGATAAGCCATCGTCTGCTAACGTAATATCATCTGCTAATAAACCATAAAAAGTATAAGGTTCATCCAGACTCTGCTCCATCAAAGTCTCAAAAATAAGACCATCAATACCATCGGCTGCAACGCCCTTGAGTAAAAATGGATTTAAACGATCAAAGGTGCGGGAGCCATTTAAATCAAGCCGCCCTCCTTTAGGTGCATCTGGATTCACATAATCAAAATGAGAAAAATTCTTTGGATACTTTGGAGTATAACCATAGGCAATCGCATAATCAGAAAAAGCTGATTTACTTATAAAGGAGAGGCTAAAAAATAGTAAGAAGCAAAGAGAGAGAGAGGTATAGTTTGTAATAGTATGGCCTTTTGGGGCATGGCTATGATGTGTCGGCATTTTTTTTTGTATTTTTTTAATAATGTCTAGTGTATTGCTTTTATCAAAGGTATCATATCTGTAATAGGATTTTTTACAAGCAGTAATGACCTTATATCAAATAATAGAATATATCAGTACTTTTCAAGGAGTCAAATATGGGATTTATGCAGGGTAAACGTGCGTTAATTGTTGGTCTTGCCAGTAACCGTTCAATTGCATGGGGAATTGCTCAGGCAATGAAGCGAGAAGGGGCTGAGCTTGCATTTACTTATCAAAACGAAAAGTTAAAAAGCCGTGTAGAAAAACTGGCCACTGAATGTGATTCGGATATTATCCTGCCTTGTGATGTTTCCGATGATGAACAAATTGAAAAGGTTTTTGAAGAACTTGATAATTTCTGGGATCACCTGGACATTATTGTTCACTCTGTTGCTTTTGCACCAAGAGAAGAACTCAGCGGTGAATATCTGGATAGTGTAACCAGAAAAGGTTTTATCATGGCTCATGAAATCAGTTCTTACAGTTTTGCAGCCCTTGCAAAGGCCGGACGCAACATGATGGAAGGTCAAAACGGTGCCCTGCTGACACTCTCTTATCTTGGCTCCGAGCGTATTATGCCCAACTACAATGTTATGGGCCTGGCAAAAGCGAGCCTTGAAGCTAATGTCCGTTATATGTCTGAGTCCCTGGGACCCGATGGTATTCGTGTTAACTCAATCTCTGCAGGACCTATCAGAACTTTGGCCGCAGCAGGAATCAGTGATTTTAGAAAAATGCTGAGCCATGTTGAAGATAATGCCCCGCTGCGTCGCAATGTCACTATCAACGATGTTGGCAACACAGCTGCATTTTTATGCTCTGACCTTGCATCAGGAATCACTGGTGAAAACATCTATGTTGATTCAGGCTACAACCATATTGGCATGGGTGCTCTGAATAAATCAGACAGCTAGGAAATTTATCATAGTCGATTTAAAAGCCAGTCTCCGTAGTATCGGGGGCTGGCTTTTTTATTGGGTGATGACTTAAAATCAAAAAAATGTGGCGTTCGGACTAGGTGGCTAAGCCTGCCGATTGCCTACGATACTGCCGTTTTACACACCCAATGATGCGAACATCACTTTATTCTTGTTCTTCAAGCAGTTTAGCATTGATAACAATATTAGATTCCGAGCGAATCTGAAGAGTCGATAGAGCAGTTTCTACATTGCCCTTATTTTGCAATAAAGCAGCTTTAATATTATCAAATAAGGCCTGGTCACCACTGTCACCATCTGCTATGGACTTTATTTCTACTATCGCTATATCACCATTAAAAAGTTTAGTTGTCGCAAACTTCATCTCACGAGGCATAGTAAATGCTTTAGCCAAAACCTCTGGGGAAACCTTAGTATTCTGACGATCAACAGCGCCTGTATTTTCAATACTCAAAGAATTCTCAGAAGCAATTTTATCAAGAGAACTGCCTTCCTCTCCTTCTGTGAGCTGCTTGACCAGTTCATCTGCTTTCTCTTGAGCTTTGGCGCTGATTAATCCTTGTTTCAAACGAGTTTCTATCTGCTCTTTCACTTCCTCTAAAGGCTTGGCATTAGCAGGAATTCTTTCAATAACACGTATGACGACAACATGATCATCACCTAATTCAATCAAGTCACTATTATTACCCTCTTCCAGAACACTTTCTCCAAATGCAAGATTAAGTAATTTGCTATTGGAAAAAATACCTTTACCACCATCGCTGCTTATCAGGTCACTTTGCTTGATTGGTATATCGAGTTCTGCGGAAACAGGCTCAAGCGAATCCGGTTGCTCATAAGCAATAGTTTGCATCTGTTCGGCTTTTTCAAAGTAGCTATTCTCGATTTGATCAAGCTGAATGGATTCAATTATTTTATCTTTTACTTCTTCTAACGGTTTTGATTCACCGCCTTCAATAGAAGCCAGCTTAATTATATGATAACCAAAAGAGGATTCAACCAGTTCAGATATGTCTCCAGGCTTTAAAGAAAATGCCGAGTCTTCAAAAGCAGGAACCATTTCACCTCGTCCAAAAAAACCAAGGTCTCCACCATTTTCTGCTGAACCAGGGTCCTTTGAAAATTCTTTAGCCATCGCGGAAAAATCACTGCCCTGTTTGATTTGTTCTAGTACTACTATAGCTTCAGCTTTTACTATTTCTTTAGCTTCAGTATCCGCATCAGTTGGGTATGTAAAAAGGATATGACTCGCCTGACGACGTTCAGGCTGAGTGTATTGCAACAGATTATCCTGATAGTATTTATTTATTTGTTCTTCTGAAACCTGTGATTTTTTTGCAAGCTCCTGACGAGACAATTCAACATAGGCTAATTTTATTTGTTCAGGGTTTTCAAACTGATTAATAAAATTCTGATAATATGTTTTAATTTCTTCTTCTGTAACTGTTACTTCATCCTGATAATCTTTTACTTTAATTATTGTAAAAGCAACATCCCGTTTTTGTTTAACAAGTTGAATGACTCGTTTAACTTCTTGATCAGAAACAAAAGATGAGGCAACAATACCATTAGAAAACTGTTCAAGTAATAATTGGGTTGCGACAGAACTACGGTAGTTTGCTTTGCTGTAGGAACTGGGCAGGTAACGGTTATATATATCTTCCGAAAAATGTCCGTCAAGCTGAAAAGTGTTATCGTTGCGAATGAAGCTATCAATTTGTTCTTTAGTAATAGATTGCCCAGAAGTCGATAGAAAGTTAATCAATGCCCGATTATTAATTAATTTTTCAAGCACTACTTTTTTTATCAATGCATCATTAATTTTTCCCTTAAACTCTTTTGATTCATTTTGAACGGCATTCTGAAATTCCTGAGTAGAAATCTTATAACCATCGACATCAGCTATTGATGGATTTGCATCAGGTGTTATATAACTATTGATTCCCCACAAGGCGAAAGGAATTGAAATCAGAATAACGATGACCCAGGCAAACCAACCTGTTGCCTTTTCTCTGATACTATGTAGAACCATTGATTTATCTCATCCTGTTGATTAAAACAAAAAATTGACTAAAACTCATCACAAAAAATTCAAAAAAAAAGCGCGTCATAAACGCGCTTCTCTTTAATTTGGCGGAACGGACGGGACTCGAACCCGCGACCCCCTGCGTGACAGGCAGGTATTCTAACCAGCTGAACTACCGCTCCAGATTTTATAAATAAAAACAGTTAGAATTAATATCATTAATGGATAGCATTTAAACTAACCAGTGGATAAAAATAATACAGCTACTGAATTTAAATGGTGGGTGATATAAGATTCGAACTTATGACCCCCGCCTTGTAAGGGCGGTGCTCTAACCAGCTGAGCTAATCACCCATGTATTCTAGTGAGCATTTATAAATAATTATGCATTGTATTTATAAGATATCACCATTTAGAAAGTGGCTTAGTTTACCGCTTCTTTTAATGCTTTACCAGCTTTAAATGCAGGATTTTTTGATGCTTTAATCTGGATAGTTTCACCAGTACGAGGATTACGTCCAGTACGTGCAGCCCTCTCTCTAACCTCAAAAGTACCAAAACCAATCAGAGTGACTGGCTCATTACTAGCAAGTGAATCAGTAATTGCTTTAATAGTTGCATCTAATGCACGCCCGGCTTGTGCTTTAGGTAAGTCAGCATTTTCAGCAATCGCGCTTATTAGTTCAGATTTGTTCACAAATAGCTCCCCATTTTAGGATCTATAAAAAAACACAAAGAATTTAATAAATCACCTCTAAAAGAAGTGAAATAAAGTTAATGTGTCATTATAGATAAATAAGATAAAAAAAATTAAATAATACAAGTGTTGTGTAACAACGGATACAGGAGGTATTGAAGCAAAATTTATAGTTAAAATCTAGCAAAATTTATGATTTCTTTAAAATTAATTCAAAATAATAAAAAAACTATAAACAATAGTAAACTGTTTTAAAAGATGTAATGCCAACAAACATATAATAAAACAAGATCTTAGGGAACAACATTAAAGTTGAAATAATGAAATATATAACTTATCTTGCATCTTTAAAAAAATAAAAAAAAAACTTTTATGAATGTAAAAAAACAATACCAGCAGTAATTCACAAAAAAAACACTAAAGCAAAACTTTAGTGTTTTTTATTAGCAACAATAAAAAATCAAATATGATTAATGAGCTCTCATCGTCGCTGATTTTTTTCTTGTTTTACTTTTTGATGCCGTTTCATTTTGTTTAATTGGAGTGGGTGAACTCTCTAAAGCAATTTGCAAAACTTCATCTATCCACTGCACTGGTATAATATCAAGTTTTGAAACAATATTTTTGGGCAGGTCCACAAGATCTTTTTTATTTTCTGATGGAATAACCACTGTTTTTATCCCACTTCTCAGAGCCGCTAACAACTTCTCTTTAAGCCCACCTATAGGTAACACCTCACCACGTAGTGTTATCTCACCTGTCATAGCCACATCGGCTTTTACAGGTATTTCAGTGAGTGCTGAGACCAAAGCTGTACACATGCCGATACCCGCACTGGGTCCATCTTTTGGAATAGCCCCTTCTGGTACATGAATATGAATATCTCTACTTTCATAAATTTCATGAGCAATCCCTAAAGAATCAGAACGACTGCGTACTACTGACATCGCTGCCTGAATTGATTCTTTCATGACATCACCCAGTTGACCAGTAACACTATTTTTTCCCTTACCGGGCATGACAGCCGTTTCAATGGTTAAAATTTCACCACCCACTTCTGTCCATGCAAGGCCTGTAACCTGACCGATTTGATTTTCCTGTTCTACACTACCATAACGAAAACGACGGACGCCCAGATATTTTTCAAGATTGCGGCTTGTGACGCTCACTTTTGTCTTTTTCTTATCAAGTAAGATCTCTTTAACTACCTTTCGTGCAACTTTTGCAATTTCCCGTTCAATACTCCGAACACCTGCCTCTCTAGTATAATACCGAACAATGTCTCGAATTGCGCCTTCACTTATCGTTAATTCATTTTCCTTAAGCCCGTTATTTTTTAACTGCTTAGGGATCAGATAGCGAGAAACAATATTGATTTTTTCATCTTCTGTGTATCCGGCAAGGCGTATAACCTCCATTCTATCCAATAATGGTCCAGGGATATTCATACTATTTGAAGTACAAACAAACATCACTTCTGAAAGGTCATAATCCACTTCCATGTAGTGGTCGGCAAAAGTATCATTTTGCTCGGGATCAAGTACTTCCAGCAAGGCTGATGCGGGATCGCCGCGCATATCCATAGCCATTTTATCAATTTCATCCAGCAGAAAAAAAGGATTCTTTACTTCAACTTTTGACATGTTCTGGATAATTTTACCTGGCATTGAACCGATATAAGTACGTCTATGGCCACGAATTTCAGCTTCATCACGCACTCCACCTAAAGACATACGAGTAAACTTACGGTTGGTTGCCCTGGCAATTGACTGGCCCAGAGATGTTTTACCAACACCAGGAGGACCAACCAGACACAAAATAGGCCCTTTTAGTTTTTTCATGCGCTGCTGGACTGCAAGATATTCTAGAATTCGTTCTTTTACTTTTTCAAGACCATAATGATCTTCTTCTAATATGGCCTCTGCTTTAGACAGATCATGACGAACCTTAGAGCGTTTTTTCCAGGGCACATTGGTCAGCCATTCAAGATAATTTCGAACCACTGATGCTTCTGCTGACATAGGCGACATCATTTTTAATTTATTGAGTTCCGCCATACCTTTCTTCTTGGCCTCGGCAGAAAGGCCAGAATCTTTAATTTTACTTTCAAGTTCTTCAAGTTCATTTGGCACATCATCGATATCATTCAGCTCTTTCTGAATGGCTTTCATTTGCTCATTCAGGTAGTATTCACGCTGACTTTTTTCCATCTGCTGCTTAACACGCCCACGGATGCGCTTTTCAACCTGAAGAATATCGATCTCAGATTCCATTTGTACAAGCAGATGTTCAAGTCGTTCACGAATATCTGAAATCTCCAATATAACCTGCTTTTCTTCTATCTTGAGCGGCATATGTGCAGCAATGGTATCAGCTAATCGACTTGGATCTTCAATGCTTGATAGTGAAGAAAGGATTTCCGGTGGAACTTTATCATTCATTTTGACATATTGATCAAATTGATTCATAACTGTTCGAGTCAGAACATCGGCTTCTTTTTCTTCAATTTTACTGCTCTCACTAATTGAAATTTGCGCAGTATAGTATTCATCCGAAGAAAAAAGATTTTCGACATGAGCTCGTTCATCACCTTCAACCAGGACTTTAACCGTACCATCAGGTAATTTTAGCAGCCTTAAAATTGAAGCAATTGTTCCGACTGAGTGGATATCTCCAGATTTTGGATCATCATCTGACGCATTTTTTTGAGCAATCAATAGAATTTTTTTATCTTCTTCCATTGCTGCTTCAAGCGCATTAATTGATTTTTCGCGACCCACATAAAGAGGTATCACCATATGTGGATACACAACAACATCTCTTAAAGGTAAAACGGGATAAATTTGTGTTGTGTCCGTGATTTTTGAAGTATTGGTTTCATTCTCCATGCAAGGAGCCCTCTTATCTTACATAATTAGTGAGTAAATGTTTGTATGCTTTAAATATGGGTGTTAAGGGAAATAAATCAAGGTGAAATGAAATTATATAAAAGTTAAACATAAAAAAAGAGGCATAAGCCTCTTTTTTTATATCTGAAAAATTTTAGAAATAATTTAAAAAACGATGGAATCTGTATAAAAATTATTCACCAGAGGCTTTTTTCTCAGTATTTGCATAAATGAGCAAGGGTTCTGATAAACCATTAATCACAGATTCATCAACCACAACAGTCTCGACATCTTCTATGGAAGGTAATTCATACATAGTATCCAACAAAGACTGCTCTAAGATTGAACGTAAACCACGAGCTCCAGTCTTTCTTTCCATGGCTTTTTTAGCAATGGCTTTAAGGGCTTCTTCTCTTAAATCAAGTTGAGCACCTTCCATTTCAATAAGCTTACTGTATTGCTTCGCCAGAGCATTCTTGGGCTCTGTCAAAATACGAATCAAAGCTTCTTCATCAAGCTCGCGCAGAGTAGCAATGACAGGCAGACGCCCAACAAACTCTGGAATCAATCCATATCGGGTGAGATCTTGTGGCTCAATATCATCAAGCCAGTCACCAAAACTTTTCTCATTTTCTTTACTGATCACTTCTGCACCAAATCCAATACCGCTTTTGTCAGAGCGATGCTGAATCACTTTATCAAGACCGGAAAATGCACCACCGCAAATAAATAAAATATTAGCCGTATTCACTTGCAAAAACTCTTGTTGGGGATGCTTACGGCCACCTTGTGGTGGTACTGAAGCAATAGTGCCTTCAATTAATTTCAATAGTGCTTGCTGAACACCTTCACCTGACACATCACGAGTGATGGAAGGATTATCTGATTTACGAGAAATCTTATCAATTTCATCGATATAGACGATACCAGTCTGCGCTTTTTCTACATCATAATCGCATTTTTGAAGCAGCTTTTGAATAATATTTTCAACATCTTCACCAACATAACCCGCCTCTGTCAGGGTGGTCGCATCAGCAATAGTAAAAGGCACATCAAGCATACGAGCTAAAGTTTCTGCAAGCAGAGTTTTACCTGAGCCAGTAGGACCAATTAATAGGATATTACTCTTCGACAACTCAACATCATCTTTTTTATAACCACTTTCCAGGCGCTTATAGTGATTATAAACAGCAACAGAAAGTATTTTCTTTGCCGCAACCTGACCAATAACATACTCATCAAGGTTTTTGTTAATTTCACGTGGTGTTGGTAATTTTTTGCCTGGAACAGCCCCACCCTGCTCTTGAATTTCTTCACGAATAATATCATTGCAGAGTTCAACACATTCGTCACAGATGAAAACTGAAGGCCCTGCAATTAATTTTCTGACTTCATGCTGGCTTTTACCGCAAAAAGAGCAGTAAAGTAACTTTCCATTATCATCTTTATCTTGAGTATCATCACTCATAAAACGAACCTCATATTAGGGGATTGTAAACTTATTTCCGGAGTATCAGGCGCCCTGTCCGACAATCTCTTACACATATATAAGACTAATTGAAGAATAAATCAATCTTTATTCTTCAATTAGTACTATTAAATAACGCTATTTAACTCTCTTCTTTATCATCTGGAGCACGATTACTAATCACTTTATCAACCAAACCATAATCAACAGCCTGATCTGCACTGAGAAAGTTATCACGATCAGTATCTTTAGCAATAACATCCAGATTTTGACCGGTGTGATCAGCCATAATCTGATTCAATTTGTCTTTAAGAGTCAGAATTTCTCTAGCATGAATTTCAATATCAGATGCCTGACCTTGAAAACCACCTAAAGGCTGATGAATCATCATTCGAGAATTGGGTAGACAATAGCGCTTTCCCTTAGCACCACCGGTTAACAATAAAGCCCCCATACTGGCGGCCTGACCAATACACATTGTACTGACATCCGGTTTAATAAACTGCATGGTATCATAGATAGACATTCCCGCTGTCACAGAACCACCGGGTGAATTAATATAGAGATGAATGTCTTTATCCGGGTTTTCGGATTCTAAAAACAGCAGCTGCGCAACAATTAAGTTGGCCATGTGATCTTCAACCTGGCCAACTAAAAAAATCACTCGTTCTTTTAATAAACGTGAATAAATATCATAAGAACGTTCCCCTCTTGCAGTCTGCTCAATAACCATTGGTACCAGACCAAGTGCATCAACTTGTGCAGCCCCATTTGTGATTTCATTATTTATCATTAAGTTACAGTCCTTTTTTATTTTAGACTTAGAAGATGAAGTACAGTATAGGAAACTGAAAGATAGAATGATGTTTCTATTCTTCAGTTTCAAGTCATTTGCTTATTAAGCCATTATGTTATTATGATGCTTCTTCATCTTGCTTAGGATTCATAAATTCTGTAAAACTGAATTCTTTTTCTGCAATTGTAGCCTGTTCACAGGCCCAATCAACGATTTTCTCTTCAAGAACAAATGACTCAATCTCAGCCAGTTTATCTTTGTGAGACATATAATAATCCATCACTTCCTGTGGATTTTCATAGGTTGCAGCCATTTCATTGATTTTTTCTTTGACTGCTTCTGGCGTCGCTGTAATCTCATTTATTTTAACCAGTTCAGCCAGCAGCATGCCAAGAGTAACACGTCGTTTTGCCTGTTCTTCAAATAAACTGGTTTGTAATTGAGCATCGCTCTGAGATTCAACTTGATACTGAGACTGCATCTGTTCAGCCATATTTTTAGCTTCTTCATCAACTAATGCTTTAGGAACAGTAATGTCATTGATTTCAAGAATAGAATCCATTACCTGATTTTTAAGCTTAGCAGAAATTGCTTTGTCTAATTCAAGCTGCATATTCTTTTTAACTTCAGCACGAAATGCATCATTACCACCGTCAGCCACTCCAAATTTTGCAAAAAATTCATCATTCAACTCAGGCAAAGTGGCTTCCTTAACTGCAGACACGGTAATAGCAAACTGAACATCTTTACCTGCAACATCTGCATAGTGATATTCTTCAGGAAACTTAAGATCCAGAGTCATTTCATCACCGGCTTTAGCACCTTTAATACCTTCTTCAAAACCATCAATCATTTGCCCCTGGCCAAGAGTCACAGGAACCTGTTCACCTTTATTACCCTTAAACTCTTCACCATCAATCGTTCCGGTAAAGTCAACAACTACCTGATCTTCATCCTGAGCACCACGATCAACTTCAGTAAACGTCTGATTCTGTTTGCGGATATTTTCAACAGTTGAGTCAATGTCTTCTTCAGCAATAGTCACATTGGCTTTTTCAAAAGCTTGTCCATCTAGTGAAGCAGGAGTAACTTCAGGATAAACTTCAAATACAGCCTTGTATTTAATCGTGTTCTTATCATCATGATCAATCATGTCGATTGCTGGCTGACCCGCAGGTTTTAATTTTTCCTGGTTGACTGCTTCAAAATAACTTTGCTGAAGTTTTTCATTCAGAACTTCTGCTTCAACATGCCCACTATAACGTTTTTTAATAACGGACATTGGGATTTTACCAGGTCGAAAACCGTTAATTTTTGCTGTCTTTGTTAAGGACTGTAAACGAGAATTCACTTCACCATTAATATCTGATGTTGGAAATTCAACTATCATTTCTCTTTCAAGAGCGTCTTTTGTTTCTACTGAAACCTGCATTTTCTATCCTCGTTACGATCGATTTAATTTTAAAAAAACTCATTACCAATAGAAATTTGTCATTATTTCCTATTGGTAATGAGTTTTAAACAGTATGGCCAGGAGCCTGTTCAGATTACTATATGTAGCTAAACCACACATTATACAATATCTGAAGGCTAATAATTAATACTTTTTTTAAAGAAATAGAGAAATATCTCAATTTTGAAGTGAGAAAAAGATGAGAAGCTGTCAAAAATAGAATAAATTAGAAATCAGGATGTCTTAGAAAGTATAGTTTGATATGAAGAAAAAGGTAAGCTATTGTTTTTTGGATATAAATATAATTTAAAATAAATGGTGCGGATGGAGAGACTCGAACTCTCACGACTTGCGCCACTGGTACCTAAAACCAGCGTGTATACCAATTTCACCACATCCGCGTATACTTATTTTTAACAAATTGTATTGAAATGATTAATTCTAAAAAGGTAATGGGGTGAACGAAGGGGTTCGAACCCTCGACCGCAGGAGTCACAATCCTGAGCTCTACCAACTGAGCTACGCTCACCACAAGTATTAGAACAAAACCACTGGAAGTAAATCCGGCAAGGCCAAAAAATGGTGCGCCCGGCAGGACTCGAACCTGCTACCCTCGGCTTAGAAGGCCGATGCTCTATCCAGATGAGCTACGGGCGCAGAGACTATTTCTAAATTACTTAGATCTGGTCACTTATTATGTACTTCATGTTAAATAGTATGACCAATTAAACCAAGGTAACTTAGCAATAAAATTGGTCGGGGTAGAGAGATTCGAACTCCCGACATCTTGCTCCCAAAGCAAGCGCGCTACCAGACTGCGCTATACCCCGATTGATGTTTAACCATCGACTAAACACCAAGTGGTGCGTATATTAATGAGTTTACTGTTTCAATGCAAGCGTTTTTTCATATTTCTTTAATGAAAATTAAATAGATAGTTTTTTAGAATAAATTTCCAATAACCTTTGTTTTTTAGGTAAAATAAGCCTTCTGTATAAATTGAATTAATTCTGGAAGATCATATAGAATGAGTGCACAAATAATTGATGGTAAAGGGACTGCTAATGAAATTAAAGAACAGTTAAAGATTCGGGTTGATGAACGAATCAAGCATGGATTAAGAGTGCCCGGCCTGGCTGTCATAAAAGTTGGTAATGATCCCGCATCAGAAGTCTATGTTCGAAATAAGCGTAATTCCTGCGAAAAGGTAGGCATTAATTCTATTGCGCATGATCTGGCTGAAGAAACATCCCAGGAAACCTTACTGTCCCTTATTGATCAATTAAATGATGATAATACTATTGACGGCATACTGGTGCAGCTGCCTGTCCCAGCTCATATTGATCCTGAAACAATCACTGAAAGAATCCATCCGGATAAGGATGTTGATGGTTTTCACCCTTATAATGTCGGCCGTCTGGCCCTGCGTATCCCAGTACTTCGTCCCTGCACCCCACGTGGCATCATGACTTTGCTGGATCAAACACTCAATAGCATTGATAAAAACATCAAAGGTTTGAATGCCTGCATCGTTGGTGCCTCCAATATTGTCGGCCGCCCCATGGGACTTGAATTATTACTGGCAGGATGTACTGTAACCACCTGTCACCGATTCACTAAAAACCTTGATGAACATATTAGCCAGGCTGATATTCTCGTTGTTGCTGTGGGCAAGCCTGGAATTGTCAATAGTGAATGGATCAAGCCTGGCTCAATCGTCATTGATGTGGGTATCAACCGCCTTGATAATGGTAAACTGGTGGGTGATGTTGATTTTGAAATTGCCAAAGAAAGAGCGGGTTATATTACGCCTGTTCCTGGTGGCGTGGGTCCAATGACCGTTGCAACTTTATTACAAAATACGGTTGATGCAGCAGATGAATTTCATTCTGGATGATATTAGGAACTTAACTCATAAAACGTACCCCAATAACCCAGACAAAGCTGATACCGCCAAAAAAGAAGCCGATAATACTGCCCCTTGAATACCATCGGTATTTTCCGGCAATGGCTTCCTGAGATTCCACTGAGATAATGAATGGACGTCGACTGTCAATGGGTTGCGAAACAGTATGGATTTCAGGCTGAACCAGACGCTCACCAAAGCTTTTTTCAACATATTGTTCTGCCTTTGCAACAACCTTTTGCCATTCGCCCATGTCGATTTCACCATCGCCGTTGTCATCAAAGCCCGCCAGCAAGAAGTCAGGACGGTTTTTCCACTTTGCCAGAAGATCTCTTACCTCACCTTTTTTGTCTAACTTTTCTCTTCGACCGCCTATTGTCTTAAATCGCCCCAGTATGTATAGTGCTTCACCCACATCAATCCGTTTTTCTGTGTATCGATAGTTATTATTGCCAGTGAGTCTGGCCAGAGAAAGTGCGGCATCAGCCGAAGCAATATCAGAGGCATTAAATGACCTTGAGCCATACCATGTTTTTGAAAAAGAAGGGGTAATGACAGCCCCTTCTGGATCAACCACACAAATTCCAGTCTCATCAGATAGTAAAAATAGGTTGTCACTGACACCTGAATTAACAGTCTCCCAATGGCTATTCGTAAGAGCATGATTATTACTGGAGCCAATATCATGCTCTTTCACTCTATGCTCAATTTTAAAGCGATACCATAAACAATGCCGGCCACTCAAAGGTGAGACAATGGGTGTACCTTTCATTAAGCGCCCTTCACCCTCAAGCTCAACAAAACCTTGATGGGCTGAACGTATTTTAGATGTCGGGGTATCATCAATAACTCGAGAGCGATGAAAAAACCGGAAAATACCATACAGGCTGACACCACTGATAACGACAAGAATTACTAAAAGTATAATAATTCCTACCTGATCGGCGGTAACAACCTGCTGCTTGAGGGACTCTAACATTTAATGAAATAAGCTTATATAAGTTAAGATTTGAAGCTTATCCGCTGAATAAAGACTTAATATTAACATCTTTCTTCTCTTCTTCATCAAATTCTAATAAGGATTGTTCTTTAAAATTAAAGAAACGTGCAATGATTAAGTCTGGAAACTGTTCAATGCGAACATTGTTAATATTGACACTGTCATTATAATATTCACGACGATCAGCAATAGCATCTTCCAGGCCAGTAATGCGATTTTGCAGATGTTGAAAGTTTTCATTCGCTTTAAGCTCAGGATAAGCTTCTGAAACCGCAAACAAGCTGCCAAGGCCTAACCTCATTTGTCCCTCAGCCATTCCCAAAGCACCCATATCTCCCGCTTCTCTTGCTTTAGAAACCCCGGAGCGAGCGGCAATGATCTTTTCCAGAGCAGAGCCTTCATAGTCCATATATTGTTTACAGACTTCAACCAATTTGGGTAATTCATCGTGTCTCTGCTTGAGTAAAATATCTATATTTGACCAGGCTTGAGAGACATTATGCTTAATTCTGACTAAATTATTATAAATCGTCATAAAGTAGAATGCCGCAATAACAATGACACCTATAAATATAAAAGTACCTATATCCACACAAACTGCCTCGTAGTTAATAGTTGGAATAATATTAATTTAAAGATAGCAAAGTTATAAGAATAAATCCAAATGAGATCAAACAAATGTGAAACAGAAGAAAACGTATCTGGAAAGAGGATTAGTTTGAAGTGAAATCTGAACCGGGAAGTGGTTCAAATAAATTGACAAGATTAAAACATGTGCCCTAACTTACCAGCTTTTGTCGACAAATAATGAGAATTATGGGGGTTTTCACCGTGTTTCCACGGTAAACGCTCGACAACATCAAGACCATGTTCTTCCAGAGCATTCACTTTTTTTGGATTATTGGTCATCAGGCGTATTTTTTTTACCTGTAAATACTCCAACATGTCGCGAGCAATGTCATATTCTCGTAAGTCAGCATCAAAACCAAGCTGCTCATTTGCTTCAACCGTATCGGCACCACCATCCTGGAGGTGATAGGCTTTAATTTTGTTTATAAGTCCGATTCCCCGGCCTTCCTGGCGCAAATACAGTAAAACACCCCTTCCTGCTTCCGCTATGTGCTTCAAAGCCGCTTCCAGTTGCGGACCACAGTCACAACGTAAGCTGAACATTGCATCTCCAGTTAAACATTCCGAATGCATGCGCATATCAACTGGTTCGCCATTAGAAATATCACCTAGAATCAAAGCAATATGTTCCTTGCCCGTTTGATCATCCTCAAAACCACAAATAGTAAATTCTGCCCATTGGGTGGGTAATTTGGCTGATTCAACAAACTTTAACGCCACTGTGACTCCTCGTCAGGTTGAACTTATAAATTAATCCGGTATTTTAGCATTATCTAATTAAATTGGTAACTATTCAGCGTAATTTTATTATTAGGCACTCTCAAAATACAGATCTTAAGTCTGACTCTTTAATGTCCCCCCACGTTTCTTTTCCCGGTTTAATTTTTTTAAACATTGTTTGTGCTGCAACTTTCCCACTTCACACCAATTATTATATTTGGAAATTTCTTCGGGTGGCCAATAAAAAAAATCTTCTGACTGCGGACAGCATGCTCTATTCAAAGTTTCCATCATCATTCCTTCACTGTTTTTATATTGTTAAATTAATTTAATCATTAAAATATGTTTTTCCTGCTTGTCTATTCTGGTTAAATAATGAAGAATTGTGTCTGAATTATGACAACTGTAAAATATCATGCTTATTGGCTGAGGGTTCTCATATTTTTCTGACCAAAATTTTTTTATTAGCTAAAGGCTATTTATTAGCTAAAGGCTTTCACCAATATCTTCAAGTTAAACAAGCAGGTATTTAAATTGGGCAAACAAATCGTTATTGTAGAAGATGAACCAGCCATCCGGGACAATTACACTGAAATGCTGCTGCGTCAGGGATATCAGGTGACAGCTTATGCCACAAAACAGGCTGCTGAAACTGCATTTGAAGTGAGTATACCTGACCTGGTTCTCTTGGATATTGGTCTTGATGATGAAATTGAAGGCGGATTTGATCTCTGCCGTCAACTTAGACAAAAATCAGAGACATTACCGATTATTTTTTTAACGGCCCGTGATAATGACTTTGATACTATTTCAGGGTTACGTCTGGGAGCAGATGATTATTTAACAAAAGACATCAGTCTACCCCATCTGAGTGCACGAATATCAGCTCTGTTTCGCCGGGTGAAAGCCATTCACACTCAACCACTACAAGAAGATAGTCGGTTAATCATTAATCAACTTGAAATAAACCTGGAACGTTTAGAAATCAGCTGGGAAAATCAAATTATTGATTTAAGCCTGACAGAATTCTGGATGCTGCATTCACTGGTCAAGCATCCCGGTCATGTTAAATCCAGAGAGCAATTAATGAATGATGCCAGCACAGTGGTAGATGACAGCACTATCACCTCTCATATTAAACGCATCCGCCAGAAGTTTTATCAGATAGATGGTACTTTTGATTGCATCGAAACAATTTATGGTGCCGGATACCGCTGGCGATGCCATTAGGGAGAGAGTTATCAGGTGGGCAGTTTTTTGAAACTTAAGCGTGGTTATCGTCTGATTGGCTTGCGTGGAAAGCTATTGCTTGCTACGCTTGCGCTTCTTATATTGCCTGTTACGGGTTTGAGTTATTTAAAAGAATTAGAGCTTTTTCTAAAAAACAATCATTCTAAATCTGTTCTTGTCATAGCAAAAACAATTGCATCTGTTTTTCAAGATAACGCCTCACTATCGACTCTCAATCAACTAACACTATCACCTTTTCAGGCAGTTTATTGCCATTCATTAAAAAACAAAAAAATAATTGATGGCTATAGTGATGACTGGTTTTCCTTACAAAATCGTCAACAATTATTTTACCCTCCAGTAAATGACAGCATGAATCTATCACTCCTCTGCGTCAATGACGAAGAGTATTATTATTTTCTGGTCACTATCAATACGCCTTCAAAGCAGAATAATCAATCATTTGGCCAGGTTGCCTTTAATCATCAACCTAAAAGCCATTATATTAATTTTCAATATCTGGATTATGCCCATAATGTGCAGGACTATTATTTCAAACTCAATTCTCCCGGTTGGATTAATGGACAATTAGTTAACTCACTTGCCCCCGTTCACAGACAAATTCCTGCTCAATGGCAAGAAAATGATCAGAGTGTTACATTGGAGTTCAAGCTTCCAATTAATCGCATCAACCATTACATTGGTTTTGAGTTAAAACAGGAAAAACAACAAAATCAAATGCAAACCCTTGTGACAACAATGCCTGCGACTCATTTACAGTCTTTGTCAGTTCCACTCAACCCGGTAATACTCACTGATCCTCTCAGCACCTTAAAACTGGAGCATTTAGCGCCACCAGACACTCGTATCTGGCTACTCAATAAATCAAATTATATCAGTGCAAAAACAAATCTTACATTCCAATCGGATAATGATTACAGAAATGACTTTTCCTTATTGGGGCTTTATAGACGACTTTATCTTATTTTCAGCGATTATCCTGAGCAACAATCATTTTATGGCAGTAATCAAATACAAATAAACAATCATGACATTCAATTAACAATGAAAGGTAAATCAACAGTTCACTGGCTGGATACATCTCATAGTGATAAAATGGTCTTATCTGTAACAACCCCAGTCTATGACAATGAAAATAAAGTCATTGGCACATTAGTACTTGAACAAAAAAATGAGACACTACTTGCACTTCAGGATCAGACATTTGAACGCATTTTGCTACTGACCATCATTTTATTTTTTACAGTAGCTCTCATTCTGTTTTTTTTATCAACAAGACTGTTAAAACGCATTATCAATCTACGTAATGATACCAATAGAGCATTATCAAATGATGGTATTATTTCAAATCAACTGTATCGAAATGATAATGATGAAGTGGGCGATCTAGCTCGCAGCTTTCATACTCTGCTCTTACGTATCGAGCAAAACAATCAATACCTACGCTCATTATCCGGAAAATTATCACATGAACTCAGAACACCATTAACCATTATTAAATCATCATTGGAAAATATGGTTCCTGATACTTTATCTGAAGATAATAAAAAATATACACAGCGTGCATATGAAGGCTGTTCACGCCTCAGCAACCTTTTAAACCGAATGAGTGAAGCAAGTAGACTGGAACAATCAATTAACTCCATTGAGAAAGAAAACATTGATATGGTGAATTTTCTGATGAATTATATTGATTCTCTTCGAGTCGCTCATACGACAACAGAGATTTTGTTTGAAACATCACTAAAAAAACTGGACACTCACTTTTCACCTGAGCTCATAGCACAACTATTAGACAAACTTTTCAGCAATGCCGTTAGTTTTCACAAAACAGGTACACCAATTCGTCTCAAACTAAGCAAAGAAAAAAATACCTTATGCCTGGAAATTAACAACTATGGTGACTTTATTGACACCAATAAAATGGATTCAATTTTTTCATCATTAACCAGTTACCGGGCTCAAAAAACAATAAAAGTTCATCTGGGCCTGGGTTTATATATTTCAAAACTCATTTGTGAATTTCATAATGGGCAATTAAGCGCAGTAAACAATGAAAAAAACCAGTCAGTAAGTTTTATATTAAAAATTCCAATTTAATCTGGTCAGTTACTCAGTCCTTACATTGTTCTAAAATATCAACAAACTGCTCAATATTCTCCAGGAAGATATCCACCAGTTTTTTATGCAATACTAATTAAATTACCATAAAGATAATAATTATAAGGCATAGGAAAATCCCTTTTAAACACCAAATTTTTATTATGTTTAAACATATTGTGTTCTTGTTCTTATCTATATCATATATTCAGGAAAGAACGTGCAATTAATGTTGAAATCAGTTATAAGTTAATCTAACAAATTTCTTATCTTATCAGACCTATCTTACTTACAACTCATATGGTTCTAAGATTTCTAAAGTTTTTCCTACCATTTCAACATCTTAATGATCATCAGCTGATTGAATTAGGCAATTTAATTCAGATAAAAAAAATACCTGCTAACGAAACATTTATCCAACTCTACAGCAATACCGCCGACCAGTATTTCCTTATTGAAGGCACTGTCGAAGTCGGCGATGAGACATCAACCCAATGGTTTATTCACTCAGGCAGTGAAAACTCCCGCAATCCATTATCTCGTTATCGTCCCAGTCGATATAGCGTTAAATCAATATCACCAATTAAAGTGGTTATGGTTGATCTTGAAACCGTAATACAATTTGCCAATAAAGCAGCAAAAGAAGACGATTTTGATAAAATAAAAGAACATTACCTTTATAAACAATTAATTAAAGATTTAAGTAATAATCGTCTGCAATTACCCAGTGTCCCTGATGTTGCACTCAAAATTCGCCAATCTCTTAACGAAGAGAAAAGCAGTTTTAAGCATATTGCCAATATTATTTCTTCCGATCCAGCCATCACAACCAAAATCATTAAAACAGCCAATAGTGCGCTTTACCGCTCAATTAATAAAATCGATGACTGTCAGATGGCAGTCACTCGTTTAGGAACGAAAGTAACCTCCCAGCTGGTGACTTCTTTTAGTATGAAAGAGTTGTTTACAACAAAAAACAAGACTTTAAAAAAGAAAATGATGGCCATTTGGAAACACAGCCGTGAAGTAGCAGCACTGAGTTTTGTACTGGCTAAAATTACTCCCGGCTTTAATCCAGAACACGCATTGCTGGCCGGTCTTCTCCATGATATCGGTGCTATCCCCATTATTACCTATATCGACAAACATCAGGATATTCTCCAAAATGAATTGGATGTTGATTTTTTAATTAACGAAATAAAAGGTGAGGTGGGTGCTGCCATCCTCACAAAGTGGAACTTTTCAGATGATTTAATCACCACAGCCAGGGAGGCAGAATATTGGCTTCGACAACCCGGTGAAAAGCCAGAGTATTGCGATATTATTATTGTTGCTCAATTACATGCTCTAGTCGGTCAGCCTGAGTCAACAAATTATCCTAAGCTGGATGAAGTGCCTGCATTTACCAAGTTGGCTCTGGGCCAACTGACTCCAGAGCTGAGTATCAAAGTTCTGGAGCAGGCAAAAGAACAAGTTGAAGAGACCATTAACCTGCTTGCCTGAATGCTTATTTGATAAAGTAACAAAAGAAAATGAATAAATACGTTTATTCTATTAGATTTTTTAAAAAAACTTGCTATATTTATTTCATAACTAAACTTATTTAAAATCAATAATTTGAATAAAGTGATTAACATTTAGTCAGAATCAGCCAAGAAATGACTAACCAGTAACTGAGCCCACAATTAAGAGAGTCAAATATATGAATAGAAAGCTTAATCGTTTTAGCCTGCAATCCCTGCTTGCTTTTTTTGTTCTGATTTTGCCATTTTCAATGGTTATTGCATCAGGTGGAACCGGTGTAGAAGTCGATCTCACTTCCTCCACTTATGGCATTATTGCTGTTATTGTTTTCATTGTTGCTTATAGTCTGGTAATTGGTGAAGAGTTCTTACATTTAAGAAAATCCAAACCTGTTTTAATCGCTGCTGGAATTATCTGGGTTCTGGTGGGCATGGCCTTTAACAGTATTGGCGAACCACATGCCGCAGGTATTGCTGTTAAACATAATATTGAGGAATATGCAGAGTTATTGCTTTTTTTACTTGCAGCAATGACCTATATAAACGCCCTGGAAGAAAGAAATATATTTGATGCCCTGCGTGCCTGGCTTGTATCACAAGGATACTCTCTTAAAATGGTCTTCTGGATCACAGGTATGCTGGCCTTTGTAATTTCACCCATTGCTGATAACCTGACAACAGCCCTTCTTATGGCTGCTGTTGCCATGTCGGTCGGTGCAGGCAACCCAACCTTTGTCCTCCTGGCTTGCATCAATATCGTCGTTGCAGCCAATGCCGGGGGCGCATTCAGCCCATTTGGAGACATTACTACCTTAATGGTCTGGCAAAAAGGCATTGTTCAATTCGAGCAGTTTTTTGCATTATTAATTCCGTCTTTAGTAAACTGGCTTATTCCAGCAGTGATTATGTCATTCTCTATTCCCAAAGGCCACCCCAAGCCCATCGAGTCTGAGGTGGTTGTCAAACAGGGCGGTTTCTTCATGATTGGCCTCTTTCTGTTTACTATTGTAATGGCAGTTAGCTTTCACAACTTCCTTCACCTTCCACCCGTTTTGGGCATGATGACAGGTTTGGGCTTACTTAAACTCTTTGCCTTTTATCTTAAAAAACAAGAAAATGGCAAAACTGGAGTAGAGTCATTAGAAGAATCAGACATGTCTGATTCAGCCCTTCATGCCGCAGAACAACCTGAAGGTTATGATATCTTCAGCATCCTGGCCAGAGCAGAGTGGGATACCCTTATGTTCTTCTATGGTGTGATTTTATGTGTGGGCGGCTTAGGGACATTAGGCTACCTCGCCACAATTTCCGAAATGATGTACAACGGCGCTGGCATCATGGGAACAGGTACCACAGGAGCTAATATTATTGTTGGCGTACTCTCAGCAATTGTTGATAACATTCCGGTAATGTTTGCTGTATTAACAATGATGCCCGACATGTCATTAGGACAATGGCTATTAGTCACACTTACAGCCGGTGTCGGTGGTTCACTCTTATCCATTGGTTCTGCAGCAGGTGTTGCACTAATGGGACAGGCAAGAGGTGTTTATACATTCTTTGGACACATGAAATGGACCTGGGCAATTGCACTTGGCTATGCTGCCAGTATCTGGGTCCATATGCTGGTCAATGCTGATTTAATGGAAGTTGCTTTAACCACTACCAAAGCCGTACATTAAGTACTATGTGTGACTTTTAAATTACGGATTTACTACCTTAGCGGCAATTTGAGTGCGGCTTAAAATCAAAAGAAAAGGGGCGTTCGGACAAAGGTTGAGCCTGCCGATTGCACCCGAGACTGGTTCGTCTAACTGGGGACGCTGCGAGTACTTCCCTGTAGCGCTTGTTGAAAACGTCCCTGTTTTCAAACACCCCAGTTAGACGAACCAGTCTCAGGTACACTCTTCTACCTCAATTGCCCTCTCTGGTGTTGTCCAAAAGCAAAGCAGAGAATTTATAAGGTCTGTAGTTATACGACTTACGGACAACTATGATTCTCTTTTTCTTAGCTTTTGACTTTGGACGCTCCAAGTGAGAATAAATGCCTTAAGAGAGTGTGAGGTGAATCGGTGCAACCAAATGGGGTGTTTGGAGCCATGGATGGCGACAGCAAGCGTTACATGGACGTACTTGCAGCGTCCCCAGTTGGTTGCACCAATTCACCTTGCAGTCGTTTTATAAGCGCTTATTCGAACGCTACCCCTGCTTTGTCTTTTGATTTTAAATCAAACTCAATTACCGCTATGGTAGTTTACTGTTAATTAACTAAACTCACATTTCTGTAAGTATCTTTCTCAATTGATTAGCAATTAACTCTATCATCTCAGCTTTGGCATGGTGCTGAAGCCACTGATTTCAGCCATAGTTGTCGCCATTGAGGCACCCATTTTTTTAGCTAAACGATCTAAGAGTGCTTCTGAAACAGTAAAGTCTTTTATTTTTTCTGCACCTATGACTTCACGAGCCACATAACTGCTGCTGCCCAGCTTGTCCACCAAACCTAATTCAAGAGATTGTTCCCCAGTCCAGACATAACCACTGAAAAGCAGAGGATTGTCTTTAAGTTTATCACCACGGCCTTTTTTAACCGTCGCAACAAATTGCTCATGAATGTTTTTAAGCATGCTTTTAGCATGTTGAATATCGCCTTCCTGCGGCTTGGTAAATGGGTCTAGAAATCCCTTATGATCACCTGCCGTATACAAACGTCGTGTTACACCCACTTTTTCAATGGCATTTTCAAATCCAAAACTATTCATCAAAACACCAATTGAACCCACCATACTGCCCTTATCTGCATATATTTCATCCGCTGCTGCTGCAATGTAATAACCACCAGAAGCACAGACATCAACAATCACCGCATAGACTTTCACATCTGGGTGTAATTCTTTAAGACGATAAATTTCATCATTAATATAGGCAGACTGCACAGGACTCCCTCCAGGGGTATTCATACGTAAAATAACACCCTTTGTTTTCTTATCATCAAAAGCATCACGTAATGCTGTAATGATGTAATCAGCACTGGCTTTGGAGTCTGAAGAAATCACACCTTCAACTTCAATCACTGCCGTATGATCTGCAGTCGCCTTTTCTAATGAATTTGCATCAAATGGGGAGTAAATCAAAACAGCGATAACAACAATATAAGTCAAAAACGCAAGTTTGAAAAAAACACCCCAACGGCGGGTACTGCGTCTTTCTTTCAGTGCCGCCATGGCCAAATCTTCAACTAATTTTTTCTCCCAACCACTCTTAGTCGTCATTTTTTCATAATCTTCATTAAGCCGAATTTCATCTTTATCCATTTTTTCTTCCTGAATGAGTACACTCATGTGTACTGTCACTATTAATAACTATTGCTTACTTAACATCACAGCTTAATAACCAGTCAGACATCTCCGTAATGCTGTCAACGCAGGCTAAAGGCTTATGCTTTAATATATCGGCTTTGTCATGTACTCCATAACTCACGGCCAATGTATCCATTCCAATAGAATTGGCCATTAGCATATCATATTCAGTATCACCAACCATAATAGCCTCATTGACCATGAGACCAAATTCATCAAGTAATTCTTCTAACATCTGAGGGTGGGGTTTTGAACGAGTTTCATCAGCGCAGCGACTGCCGTGAAACAGACTTTTCAAACCTGTTTCGATAAGCACGGGATCCAGTCCCCTTCTGGCTTTACCTGTAGCAATAGCCAGCATAAATCCCTTATCGATTAACTGGTTAAGCATTTTATTTACATTTGCAAAGAGGCTAGAAGGGGTGTCATTTGCGGTGAGAAAGTGATACCGGTAACGATCTGAAAAATGAGTAATCTGTTCATCATTTAATTGCGGATACAGGGTACTGATGGCTTCTCTCAAACCAAGACCGATAATATTTTTTAACCGAGTCTCAGGAAGAGAGGTAAGCTGTAAATCATTGGAAGCACTTTTAAGACAGTCAACAATTCTTGCCTGAGAGTCCATTAATGTACCATCCCAGTCAAAAATAATGAGTTTATATACGGGCATTGATTCTATTTACTTAGGAAATTAATTTTAAAATGGTGAATATTTGATTGAATTAATGACATATTACAGTTTTAGACATAAAAAGCGTACCTTTTTTCTCCGGGGAGTCGATAGAAAGCTTGGGCAAATTAAGTCCTACATCTTAAAACATCTAAAAACTGTTCCAGATCATCACTCAGTGGCGCTTTTACGGTCATATCCTTCCCTGATTCCGGGTGCTTAAATGTCATTTGGGCGGCATGCAAAAACAATCGCTTTAGTCCTTTACGTTTTAAGCGCTGATTACAGGCATAGTTACCATACTTACTATCCCCTGCAACATTATGTCCTAAATATTTAGAATGTACTCGGATTTGATGAGTTCGACCAGTCACAATTTTAATTTCAAGCAGTGCAGTATCATTAAAACATTCCAGTACCGAAAAGAAACTGGTTGATTCTTTGCCTTTTTGATCCACTCTGACAAACCGTTCGCCCGATTTAAGCGCTTCACGTAAGAGAGGGACCGCAACTTTCTTCTTTTTAAAATCAGGCTGGCCGCATAATAGTGCCAGATAACGTTTGTCTGTTTGACGATTTCGAAGTAAATCCTGCACAGAAATTAGAGCACTGCGTTTTTTAGCAATTAATAGACAGCCTGAGGTGTCCTTATCCAGGCGGTGAACTAATTCTAAAAAAGACTGTTCCGGCCTTAAAGCACGAATTGCTTCAATAATACCATAACTGACACCGCTGCCACCATGAACAGCAACACCACTTGGCTTATTAATAATTAACAAACAGGAATCTTCAAAGATAATAGAGCGCTCAACCAATGCTAATAGTGAACGGCCTGGTGCAGGCAATTCCTTTTTTTGCGCGAGCTTAACGGGTGGGATTCTTACCTTGTCACCATATTGAAGTTTATAGGTCTGCTTTATTCGGCCCTTATTAACCCGGACTTCCCCTTTTCGAATAATCTTATAAATATGCCCTTTTGGAATGCCTTTCAGTTGATTTAACAAAAAGTTATCAATCCTCTGCCCCGCATTTTGGCCGTCAATTTCAATAAATTTGACAGAATGATTTATTATTTTATGATTCATGCAATATTTCTGTGATTATACGTTGATGGAATTGATTTCAACTGTTATATTGATACAGTTATATCTTCACTACACGTGGGACTTATATTATTGAGTTTACTAACTATTTATGAACTCTTTATGAATGCCCTTTCAAGTACAAAACCAGGGATAAAACTATCCTGATAAATGAGACTTGATACATGAAGGTAAACCTAAATTTGTTAAACATTTTATTTTTATCGAAATATGTTCTATGAACTAGTTAATAAAAGTGATTTTACCTAATTTTGGCTAAATTTACGATAAATAGAATTGAGTTTAAACAAATATAACATCATGTTTTCCATATTTATGATATTGGCAATGTGATTATTGTTCGTTAAAGGCGCCTATTTTATACGGCGCACGGCAATGGTAAACACTGAACGACAGTGCTTAACCAGGTAACACCAATTTTAGACAATAATCTGAAAGACAACAGTCAAAAATGATCATAAAAGTAAACCATGAATAATTTATAGCTCCTGTATAAAGTTTACAGGAAAAGCAACAAACGAATTTTTATAACCTGTTTCAAGCGATATCAGAAATGGGATTTGGACAATTTTTATGCGTTTGATAGCTTAGATAACTGCAAAATAATTATGTTGTCTGGGTTATGCAAGCTGTGACGAATGCACAAACATAACATTCATATTTTAATAATTGTTACACTTTAACGACTATCTTTATACTGAAAAGACAGACAAATCTTAAGTAATTGATTAATATCTACTAATTCGCTTAATTTGTATCTAAGTCTCAATATAGCCAAGTCCGTTTTTATTTTAAATACGTTATCTTTTCCCGATATAAGCAATGTTGCTTATAAACTTTATGTAGTTGAGCCTAAGAGAAATTTGAGCATAACTATATGAAAAGAATGTTATTTAATGCAACTCAACCTGAAGAGTTGCGTGTTGCCCTTGTTGATGGCCAGCACCTGTTTAATCTGGATATAGAAACAACCCAGAGAACCCAAAAAAAAGCAAATATCTATAAAGCTAGAATTACCCGCGTTGAACCCAGC
Source organism: Gammaproteobacteria bacterium (assembly GCA_016744375.1). GTDB lineage: Bacteria > Pseudomonadota > Gammaproteobacteria > GRL18 > GRL18 > GRL18. Next base: position 46,083 of record JADGEM010000001.1, on the reverse strand, counting down.
CTTGAAGCAGCCTTTGTAGATTATGGATCGGAACGACACGGTTTTCTTCCTCTTAAAGACATTTCACGTCAATATTTTAGAAAATCTGTCGAACGTGGCAAACGTCCCAACATTTCTGAGCTGCTACAGGAAGGCATGGAAGTCGTTGTTCAGGTAGACAAAGAAGAGCGTGGCAATAAAGGTGCCGCTTTAACAACTTTCATCAGCCTTCCCGGACGCTATTTAGTCCTAATGCCCAATAACCCCAGGGCTGGAGGCATCTCAAGACGTATTGAAGGTGATGAACGCTCTGAATTGAAAGAAATACTAAGCCAGCTGGAAGTGCCTGAATCAATGGGACTCATTGTCCGTACCGCAGGTATTGGCAAAAACATTGAAGAATTGCAACTTGATCTTGATTATTTACTGCATCTCTGGACAGCCATTGACAGTGCCTCAATCGAACGCAAAGCCCCTTTTCTTATTTACCAGGAAAGCAATATTGTCATTCGGGCAATTCGAGACTATCTGCGCTCAGATATTACTGAAATTATCATTGATGAAGACAAAACCTATAAAGAAGCCTATGACTTTATGCAGCGAGTTATGCCTCAACACCTTCATAAGGTTAAACTCTATAAAGATAGCATCCCCCTGTTTTCACGATATCAGATAGAAAGTCAGATAGAAACCGCTTTTCAACGTGAAGTTAACCTACCATCAGGTGGCGCCATTGTTATTGACCATACGGAGGCCTTAATCTCAATTGATATTAACTCCGCCAGGGCCACTAGAGGCAGTGACATCGAAGAAACGGCATTAAACACCAACCTGGAGGCCGCTGACGAAGTTGCCAGACAATTGCGCTTGCGTGACCTCGGTGGTCTTGTTGTCATTGACTTTATTGACATGTCGCCAACAAAAAACCAACGAGCTGTTGAAAATCGCATGAAAGAAGCTCTGAAACTGGACCGAGCACGAGTTCAGGTCGGCCGTATCTCTCGTTTTGGACTGCTGGAGATGTCTCGCCAGCGATTAAAACCATCACTTGGCGAATCCAGCCAAATTACCTGCCCTCGTTGCAGCGGCCATGGAACCATTCGTGGCATCGACTCATTAGGTCTTTCTGTATTGCGAATTCTTGAAGAAGAATCTATGAAAGAAAATACCGGGCGTATCCTGGCTCAATTACCGGTCAATGTTGCCACATTCTTACTAAATGATAAGCGCGACATCATCAGTGAAATTGAGGATCGTCAGAAAATCACTATCACCCTGATTCCCAATGAAAGTCTGGTCACCCCTCATTACCGAATTGAACGAATTCGTAATGATGAAAATATGACTGAAAAATATCAGGTCAACAGCTATAACTTTAATCGTATTCTTGATGATGATGAAGCAAATGGTTTGATTGCTGAACCAGCGAAATATGAAGAGCCTGCAGTAAAAGCTCCAACATCTATTCAACCTCAAAAAATCAAACAACCGCTAACACTGGTAAGACGTATCTGGTCATCATTATTTAATAAGTCAGAGCTTAGTGAAACTGAGATAACTGAAGGAACAGATACAACACAAACCGAATCTTCTCCTGCAAGAAACACCAGAAGACCACAAAAACATTCTCGTGATGATAGGAAACAGGATCATCGTAGAAAAAATGAAAAACGCGATGGTCGAAATAAGTCCCAAAAGCCAAACAAACGTGATGACAATAGAAAGAATCAAAAAGGCCAGACAAAAAACCGTAACCAACCCCCTAAAAATTCACCTGTTGCTGAAACTGAAGTACCAGCTTTGGTCTCAAACGATGATCAACCATCACTGAAAACAGCTGATAAAAATACCTCACAGAATACATCATCCACGAAATCAAATACTGCTAAGAAAGGACGTAGGAAAGCCGATAACCAGAATAAAAAACAGTCATCAGCAAATAAACCCGCTGAAAAAAGTAATGCTGAATCAGTTAAAGCTGAAGATGCAGCTAAGACAGCACCTGCAGTATCTGCTGATCAAACTAAACCTCAACAAGAAACACCTGTAAAAGATACAACTGCCAATGAAAATATTGACTCTGTTTCCACAACTGAATCAACAGAAAATGACGATAAAGACAATTCAGCTAAAAAGAAATCCCTGAGAGGCCCCGGCTCACGTCGTACAGGTCGTAGGACCAGCTCTCGAAAAAAAGCAGTTCAAAAAGAGCCAGAAAATGCTGCTAGTGATAAGCCTTCAGTAGATAAAATGCCATCGGCTGGCAAAGATACTTCTGCAGATAAAGAGCCTTTAGCTAACAAAGAGCCTTCTGCCAGCAAAGGACCTTCAGCTAACAAAGAGCCCTCTGCCAGCAAAGAACCTTCAGCTAACAAAGAGCCCTCAGCCAGCAAAGAGCCTTCAGCTAACAAAGAGCCTTCTGCCAGCAAAGAGCCTTCAGCTAACAAAGAGCCCTCTGCCAGCAAAGAACCCTCAGTCGGTAAACAAGCCTCAGCTAAAAAGGAAAGCACAACACAATCAGAAGATACAACAGTAAACTCTGAAACAAAAGCACAGGAAACGGTTAAAAAAGAGGCTCCTGTAAAAAAATCAACCACAAAGAAAAAAGCACGTCGTAAGACAGCAGCCAAAAAGAAAACTTCAGCGGCACCAAAGCCAGATGGAACCAGTCAAACAAAAGCTGACAAATCTCCTTCCGCTGATAAAGAACCTTCAGCTATCAAAGAGCCTTTAGCTGATAAAGTGCCCCCAGCAATCAAAGAGCCTTCAACGGATAAAAAGCCCTCAGCTGGCAATAAGCCTTCAGCAAACGAAAAGGCTTCTGATAGTCAAAAAGAAGAGGCTCCAAAAACCTCCAAGAAGGTTTCCGGTCGCCGCAGCAGGCGCTCCAGCACGACCGCAACCAGTGGGTCAGCAACAGGCTCAAATCTGGTTGATAAAAGAGATGGAAGAAAAGCAAAATAGTGTTTACCCGTTTAAACAGTCAGAATAAACGGGGGCAATAAATTAGTGCTGACAAATAAAAAAAGGGAGGTTATTTAACCTCCCTTTTTTTATTCAACGACCTTTGCTTAAATTAAATTGAGTTAAGTTAGTCAACGTAAATGACGTGATTTGATCACTTCCAGTAACCCCTTGCTGGCAGTATTCACCATATTAAATACATTTTCAAAGCCCATTATCCCCCCATAGTAAGGATCCGGAACTTCATCCAGGGGATGTTCAGGTGCATAATCCAGAAATAAATTAATTTTATCTCTAAATTCTTCAGGGCAAGCCTGTTCTAATATTGCATAATTGTCACCATCCATGGCTAGAATGTAATCGTAGTAACTGAAATCAGATTCTTTTACCTTACGCCCTCTGATATAACTTAAATCAATTCCATGGCTTGTAGCAGTCTCCTGAGCTCTTCGATCAGGCTCAGAACCAACATGGTAGGCATGAGTACCAGCAGAATCAATTTCAAAGTGGTCGTCAAGGTGCTCAGTGTTAACCAGATGCTCAAAAAGGCCATGTGCAGTTGGAGAGCGACAGATATTGCCCATGCAGACAAACAATACTTTGACCTTCTCCATTATGATGCTGGTTCCAATGAACGAGCCTCTGATTCCAGCATGACAGGAATATCATCACGGATTGGAAAAGCCAACTTATCTTTTTTACAGATGAGTTCATTGCTCTCCTTATCGTAGTCCAGTTCACCTTTGCAAATCGGACAGGCTAAAATATCAAGTAATTTCTTATCCACAATTATGCCTCTTTTAAGAAGTCGATTTATATGTTTTTAACTGCTCTAAAATTGTAATCATCAACTGTTGATCAACCTTTGCTTTAATAGGTAAATACCATGCATCTGATAAAAAAGAGCCTTTTGCCAATAAGGAGCTTTCAGCTAATGAAGAGTCTTCAACCAGTATAGAACCTTCAACCAACAAACAGTAACACTTTACAGCATCTTTTTCTGTCATAACAATGGGGTAAGGTTCATCAAAAGTCAGATCTTCTTTCTTATAGTTATAATGATCTGCAAAAGGATGCTCAATAACCTTCAAGCCATGATCTTTTAATACTTTAAAAAACTGAGCCGGATTACCAATACCAGCCACTGCATGAACAATTTTACCCTTTAAATCAGACAGAGTCATTGCCTGTGATGCCGGATTGGATAAATGTTTCAATGCAGAAAAATCATAATCCATAAAGAATGATTTATTTTCAAGCATTTGAGTTGTTTTTTTTGTTTTAAAAGAAGGGCTTAGCTGGCCACGTGAACGATTGTAGATAATATAATCCACAGATTTTAAACGGCTTTCCCTTTCTCTTAATGGGCCCGCAGGTAAGCAAAGACCATTACCATAGAGACGCTTTGCATCCGTTATATTTATTTCAATAAAACGAGACATGGCATAATGCTGCAAACCATCATCACTAACAATAATATCACAATGAGTTTTTTGTTTTATGGCTTCAACAGCACGATTTCGGTTTGGATCAATAAACACAGGGCACTGGGTCAACTTGTGAATAAGAAAGGGTTCGTCACCAAATAAAGCAGCTGCCTGATTCAGATCAGCCTGTCGGGGCCACGGATAGCCTGCGTCTTCAGCAGCTCCATAACCGCGACTCACGACAGCAGGCGTATAGCCGGCTTTTTTTAATTGCTCAATCAACCAGATAACAAATGGGGTTTTACCATTACCACCAACATAAATATTACCAACGACAATCAAAGGGACTTGTGTTGAAGATGATTTCAACAGCCCAAGACGATAAAAAAAACGCCTCAAAGAGGTCAGAAAACAAAATAAATAACTCAGTGGTGCCAGAGACAAACTGACAATATTAAAATTTTGCCAGTAGTGAGTGATAGGCTTCATGATTAAACACTTTAAGATCAATGAAATACGGTATTTTATTTTACTCAGATTACTCTGGCTTAACAGCCGCGAAAGTAATATGAATAAATCCCATTTGCCGTGCAGCATCCATGGCAGTCATAACTGCTTGATGAGTTGCATTTTTATCTGCAGCAATAATGACCCTGGGATCATTTTCATTGCCGGCGGCTTCACGCATAGCTCTTAGCAACGTATCAATTTGGGTATTGATGACTTCATTACCATTAATCGTGAACTTCCCGGTTGAGCCAATAAAAATTTCAATTTCGACTTTTTCAAATTCTGAGATTTCACCACTGGCCTCGGGTAATTCAATATTCAATTCTGACTGCCGATCGAAAGTTGTCGACACCATGAAAAAAATGAGTAATAAAAAAACCACATCAATCAAAGGTGTCACATTGACATCCAGTTCTTCAGGCTTCTTATGGCGAAAGTTCATGTTAATTACCCATGTCCGTACGTTCACCATGTATCACTTCAACCAGAAAAACGGCCTGAGCTTCCATTTTTAATAATAACTCATCGACCCGACCACGGAAGAAACGGTAAAACATAACACTTGGAATAGCAACAGACAAACCTGCAGCAGTCGTGAGTAAGGCTTCAGAAATACCATCAGCCAAAATTTTAGGATCACCAACTCCAAGACTGGTAATTACAGCAAAAACCTTAATCATCCCAATAACAGTTCCCAGGAGCCCGAGTAAAGGTGTAATGGATGCAATGGTTCCTAAGGTATTCAGAAAACGCTCAAGCTCCAGGACAACTTGTCGCCCTTCTTCCTCAATGCTTTCTTTCATTAACTCACGTTGAGTGTTCATATTTCGTAAACCCGCTGCAAGAATTCGCCCCAATGGAGAATTATTATAGAGTTTAGAAATGGCTTCGTTAGTGATTCGATTTTTTTTATGAAGTTTTATAATCTGATCGGTTAGGTTTGGTGGGGCTATTTTCTTCTCACGCAAGGTCCAGAAACGTTCAACCACAATTGTCAGAGCCAAAATAGAACATAAAATAATTGGGGCCATAACCCAGCCGCCGGCTAATATTAATTCAAACACATTTTTCCCTTAGTAAAATTGGATGCAGTATGGTTAATACACCGGCAATAAAATTAAAATAATTTGATTTCCCGATGCCAGATTTGTTTATTTTCAACACGATATTCTTTTACTGAAAATGAATTATTGGTCATATTGCTCTTAATATCAATAGCCCCGTTGCTAGTATTGTATAATTTCACCTTCATTTTTTTATATCGACTGATCACTCTCTTAGATGGATGACGAAATCGATTTCTATAACCATAAGAAAACAAAGCAATTTCTGCCTTTATTTGCTTCAGGAAATCCAGTGAAGATGATGTTCTGCTGCCATGATGCGGTACTTGTAAAACATCAGCGGTCAAATTTGGAAAGTCTATAAGCAATTGTTTTTCAGCTTTTTTTTCAATATCACCTGTTAGAAGTATCGTCTGCTGTGTCGCCGTTGTAATATGTAGGACACATGAACGGTTATTATTTTTTATATTTTCCAGAGGCGGTTTTGGTGATAAAATATGAAAGCGGACATTATCCCACTGCCACTTCTGACCAGACAGGCACTGTTTTACAGAAAACCCCTCAGACTTTTTTTCAATTAGATTACTATTTAAATTTGAGGCTAATTTCATATTTACCGCTCTTTTATCTAAGAGTTCAGGTTCACCAGCAAGAATTTCTTCAATGTGAACTTCCTGGAGCAGCTCAAAAAATGAACCGGCATGATCCCGATCCGAATGACTGACAATTAACTTATCAACCCCGGCCATACCCTGCTTTTTCATGTAGGGTATTATCACCCGATCAGCCATATTGAACTGTTTACTGAACTTATCACCTGTATCATAGATTAGAGTATGATTTTGTGTCCTCAGGATCATGGCAAGTCCCTGTCCTACATCCAGCATGGTCAGATGAATCTGTCCCTGAGGCACCTTTTCTGCTTCAATAAAAAATGCTGGTAAGATCAATAACAATCCCAGGCCTCGTCCAGGCCAGCCTTTAGGCATCAACAGCCAGATACTACCCACAAAAACCATAAACATGACTGACCAGGAAGGTTCTGCTAAAAACAGCAGGCTATTTGACCACTGACTGAGTCTATCCAGAACCATAAATAATAAACTAACTGGCCACTCAAGCCCATGAAATAGAATCAGACCAAGCGGCTCATATAAAAAAAGCAGTGCTGCAGCTATTAAGGTTAAAGGAACAATAATCAAGCTCATTAAAGGCACAGCAAAAAGATTAGCAAAAGGTGAAAGGATTGAAAACTGATTAAATAAAACCATCAACGGGGATAATAAACCGATAAAAATAGCCCACTGCAGCCAGGCAAACTGCCATAATTTGTGCTTCATACTCGATTGCCCCCCAAGACGTGCTGAAACTGTCAACAAAATGATGGCCACGGCCCAGAATGATAACCAGAATCCCGGTGACAGCGAGCTTAATGGGTCAAAAAGAATTACCGCTAGAAGAGCCACTAATAAAACATAACCGGGTAAAAAATCTCGTTTAAACATCATGGCAGAAAAAACCACCAAGAGCATAATTAGAGCTCGTTGTGTTGGAATAGCAAAACCAGCTAAAGCCGCATACAAAGCCGCTGTAACCAGTGCAGCGAGTGAAGCAATAAATGTTGCCGGATATTTTAAATTTAAAAAACTGAATGATCGCCAGAGGAAATAAACCATCATCCAGGTAAAAGTAGACATCAGGCCAATATGAAGACCTGAAATAGCAATTAGGTGGTTCGTTCCTGTGCGCAAAAACATTTGCCATTGTTCTGTTTTAATATCATCTTTGACGCCAATGGTTAAGGCCTTTACAAGGCCTATGTATGGATATTCTGATAAAGCATTATCAATTTTTGTGGCTGCATTTTGCCTGAGTTGAAACAGATATTTTTGATAGAATGATTGTGTTGCTGCATTTAATTGAAATCCTTCTCGAATATAACCCGTTGCCAGAATTCGATTTTGATACAACCATTTTTCATAATCAAAGCCCCCGTTTAACAGACCATTTGGTTTTTTTAAACGAATTTTTAACTGCCATTGCTGACCACTTTCTAATTTTTTATGAGTATAATACCAACTGAGGCGTACTTTAGCTTTAAACGAACTATCCCATTGAGGTGAGGATTGACCTGACGAAATCTGTCGAGCGGTAATAATAAAATCGAAGCTTTGTTTTTTTTCTGATTTCTTTGGTATTGAATCCAGATAGCCTTTGACTTCAATTGTTTCACCTTCCAATTGCCCTAAATCAAGTACAGGATACAGTTGATTGACATAAAATGAAGTATAGGACCATCCAAGAAACAGACATAAGCCAAAAATCAGATAATTCACTCTCCTTTTTTGCAATGGATTTGCCTTCAATCGATTTGAAAAAAATAATGGGAATGAGCTAACAAAAAAAAAGTGGGTTTTGTATAATACAATGGCAAGAAACAAAAAAAAGAAAAAGCAAAGAGCTATAAAGTTAAACGGCTCATTTGAAAATAAACTCTCAATTACCAGTGACTCAGGTACTAGTGACCAATTAAGAGGCCAATAAAGAAAAGAGATATTTCCAATAAGAAACGCGACAATCCCTGTCCGCATATAATGATATTCCTGGAGAATAGCGATTAACGTAAGGCTCATCAAAAAACCATACGCTTAAGTTAGACGTATTATTATGCCAAAAAGAATTATAAAAAAATACATGCCCGATCATCATACGATCAGAAACCACAAGCATTTGCAAATATTTGGCAAACTCTTACATGATGGTAATCTTTGGCACTTTAACCGACGAGCAGTTTCCGGTGCTTTCGCAGTTGGTTTGTTCTGTGCATTTATACCACTACCATCACAAATGATCATTGCAGCAGCAATCGCTATCCTGGTTCGAGTCAATCTACCCATTTCAATTTCGCTCGTCTGGATAACAAACCCAATTACTGTGCCACCCATGTTTTATGCGGCCTATAAAGTCGGAACCTTTGTTTTGGGGCAGGAAGCTATCACCAGCGACTATAAACTGACAGCTGAATGGTTTTCAGAACAATTGCATATCATCTGGCAACCTTTCTTGCTGGGTTGTTTAATATGCGGCATCATTAGTGCAATCTTCGCTTATACAACAGTTCGACTACTCTGGCGATTACACATTATTAGTCACATAAAAGAACGGCGTTTGAGAATTAAAAAAAAGAATAAACGAGTGGACACTAAATAATCATCAGGAGTCTGTCTATACCCAGACCGGTTCGATAATCACTTCAGATTTAACTGATTTTGCCAGAAAGCATTTATCATGTGATTGGTGATGGATTTCTTCAATCATTTTTTTATCAACATCAACTCCATTGGCAAAAATAACCTCTGGTCGAATAATGACTTTGCTGATCACCAATTCACCTTGCTCATTTGGCTCCAGATAAGCGGTGGCATGATCAATATAATCCTGTACCACCAATTGTTTCTTTGAACAAATGGCAATAAAAAATAACAGATGGCAACTGGATAGAGCCGCAGCAAATGCACGCTCAGGATCAGCACATTCTGGATTACCAAGAAATTGAGGTGCCGATGAAGCATTTATAATTAATCCCTCACCAAAGTCCCACTGATGATCGCGATTATAGTCTTTATAAGCAAAAGACTCTGTTTGCTTTGTCCAGGTCAATTTTATCTTATGCTCTGACACACTGATCCCCCTATACCCTTGAACTTCCTACTGCCCAACCTCGATTTTTAGAGGAATCCAATGATTCACTGCTTTATTCACAAGACCTCTCTGTTTCATTTTGGTCAGAGCCTGATTTAAAGTTTTAAGTAGTGTCTTATTACCCTTCTTTACCGCCCATGCCAGAGGTTCGCTGGTCATGTATTCATATAAGCCAAATAGTGATTTATCCTGAGTTTTTGGTAATACAGTATATTGCCAGACAGTCGGTGCATCATGAATAAAATAATCGATTTTATTTGACTTAAGGGCTGCGATAGCTTGCTCTACACTATCATAGGATGTTATTGATGAGTGTTGAAATTCTGATTGGGCATATTGCTCACCGGTAGTGTTTTTCTCAACGCCAAAGCGTTTCCCTGCCGAATACATCGACATTTTAGAGGAAAGATTCATAATATTATCAGCATTGATTAGTACCATCTGTCCAATCGTCATATACGGCTGAGTAAAATCGACTCTTTTATTCCATTCGTCTGTTATTGAGACACCTGACATGACCACATCAATTTTACCCTGATTCAGAGCATTTTCCAGGTCATCCCAGGGGATTTCAATTAGCTGAACGGTCATACTGGTTATCTCACCAATATTTTGAGCCAGATCAGCCTCAATACCTGATATTTTACCGTTTTCTTTAAAAGCAACTGGAGGATAGTTGGTTGAAACTCCAACTTTGAGTGTTTTAGAATAGGCTGAATTAGCCAAAGAAATAATTAAGATAAGAGCAAGTGAGAGAAAAATGCGTTTCATTAAGCGACCTTCAAATTTTGTTCAGCCAGTGGTATAAAAAATACATCTTAAATAATTTAATAGAAAAAATCATTGTTTATTATCCATTAAATCAAACTATCGCAGGGTTATGTGTCATCTGTACGAAGAATACGCTCCTGTTTTTTTGCTTTTTTTATCATTTTTGTTATAGCTTTGAATTCTTTGCAAAGGTTATAGGTTTTCTTATTTTTCTTATTTTTTTTACTCTCTGCTTTTATGTCTTTTTTTATCTGTGATCTTTTTTCTTCCAGAGATGTAATAATTATTGCAAGTTTGTCAGACTTCTTTTTTTGTTTCTTTTTAGACTGATCAAAGAAATCATCCAACCGAGTTAATAATGTTTTAATACCCATTTTTTTGTACCCATACTTTAGTACTCATACTTCAATACTCATAGTCATCGCCTAATTCCTTGATCATTTGATCTTTCACCCATAATACAGATGCTGTCTTTAATAGCTTACGACTAATTGAATGTGTAAAACCAACGTCATTAATTAGGGATGAAGCCATTTTAGAGTCTATTTTGTTTTCCCTGATTAAAGTATCAATATTGTGGTGCATAGAGATTTCATTATCACTGGATTTTTCTTTTAATACTTCAAACTGAGTCATAATTTCAGCGGCATTAATAGAAGAGGATCGAATCTCTTCAATTCTTCGGAAGATTGTCACCAGTTCTTCTCTTAATTTATTGTACTCATGTATCATGAACCAATTATTACTTTTAGTAAAATAATTCAAGTTTCTTTGCAATTCTCGAATATCTTTAACCATTTCTATAACATTTCTGGCCGTTAATTTTAATTCATACACCTGATTATTACCTTCTTCATCCATATAGCTTTGTGAACGGGATGAATAGTGCAGTATTTCACTGTATAAATTTTTAATTTCCTGTTGATAGACCGTATTAATATCAATATTAAATGGTTGAGTAGATTGCTTAACCACTTCATGAATTTCCTTATCTGAAAAAATCTCCTTTCGATGTAAATTCATGGCATGGACAATTGTCTCCAGAGATTTATCATAAAGATGAACAGTTTCTTTACGAATGGCTTCTAATGCGGAAGCGGGGATTTCCATAACCTCTTGAGTTAAATATTTAGGTTGACCACGTCCCAGCGACTTTGTACAGAATAATGTTTTAAGGAAGCTAACCAGATAACGAATGAATGGTGCAACCAGTAGTACACCAATAACATTAAAAATAGTATGAAACAAAGCCAGCTTCATAGCAAAATCGTCGTCTGAAATAGCTAAAAAAGGTGCGAGATCATCTACTAGATTTTTTAGTTGGTAGATGAAAATAATCGCAACAATACCAGTAATAAGATTAAAGATAATATGGGCAACAGCAAGACGTTTACCGTTTTTATTTGATGCAAGAGAGCCTAATATTGCAGTAACTGTCGTACCAATATTAGCTCCGATAGCCAAAGAAAGCGCATTAATATAATCAATTTGCCCCGTCGCCAAAGCAGTAATAATAATTGCCATAGTGGCACTGCTTGACTGAATTATAACCGTAGCAACGGCGCCAAAAAAGATATAAACAAATACACCGGAATAGCCTGACATGGCATATTCTGCAAGGTGAAGGCCATCTTTAAGTGTCTCAAACCCCTCTTTCATATAAGAAATACCTAGAAAAATAAATCCCAGACCTATTAAGACACTGCCCAGCCCTTTATAGCTATTAAGTCTGGAAAATTGCATAATCACACCAAAGATCAGCATAGGTAAAGCATATTGAGCAATTTTTATTTTCAAGCCCAGAGATGAAACTAACCATGCAGTGGTTGTTGTTCCTATATTAGAGCCAAAAACAACCCCGACAGCAGAAGTTAAGCCCATTAATTCTGCAGAAAGGAAGGAAATGATGATAACTGAAACCAGAGAGGAACTTTGCACAACAGCAGTCGCTGCAAAGCCAGTTGCAATTGCCCGAGGGGTTGTGCGGGTAAATTTTTGGAGAATTGTTTCTAATACACCACCACTGAACAGCTTAAAACCGTTTTCCATATAATGCATACCAATTAAAAAAATGGCAATACCGGCAATAATGGTTTTGGCATTTTCGTTGGATACAATAAACCAGGCAAAGAAAAGAAACAGTAAGGGCGATAGAATTCGCTTTAACATAAATACAAGGACTCTAAAAAACGAATGAATAGATACTAGGTAGTGTACACTATTTGTAAGGGTTCAGTTACAAACAATGTATTTCTAGAATAGCAGTATATTTCTATTTTTTAAATTCAAAATCCATTTTTAATTCAGGATACATCATAATTGCTTTATAATTTTTACTAAACAAATTAAAGCTCTTGAACAGGACAATTGACAACCACATAAAATTTAACATCATCATCAGTCCGGCAACCCAGATAAGTTGTTCCCAATAAATTGAAATAAGTAAGAGCAAAAATGAACTTAGATGCAGAGAAAGTTGAATTTTTGAGTGTTGATTACTGATGATTTGTTTCATATTCAATACAAGTTTAGGGTCTGCTGACATTGACTCAGGGTGCTTGAACGATACATTTTGTAGATGCAGATAGAGAAGAAAGGGTACAATTTTTTGCAACATACCGATAATCGCAGATATTGCAAGCCCATATATTAATAAGACTCCTAGTGTAAATTCAGACTGGCTCGACCATTTCAATGGGAAAGTTTCTGTATTTGAGCCTAAAAACAGTACCCACCAGTAAACGATCGATAACATTAAAGAAAACAAAGAAACACGCCAGAAGTTTATCGTCACATCAGGTAATTTTCGTTTACGCTGATTCATTAATCTCAGGGTATAAATAGAAAAAAAACTTAACTCAACAGAAAGAATCACATTCAAAGCTGCTTGTATAGCGTCATTTATCTGTGCCAGCAAAGACATCATTGTCAAAGTGAGAACAATAAGGAATGAAAGGATTTTCAAGTATCGAATTGAAAATTCCGGTGTCACAAAAAACATTGGAATGACTTGTGAACTGACTGCCATAATAAGAATGACAACCCAGCCTAATAATCCCCATGATGCATGAATATCAGTGTACTGCCTATAAGCCAGCTCCAAATCTGGATAAGCATATGCCATAAGCATAAACAAGCCCAAACCAATTGTCACAATTAATACAAAAAAGAGAACACGCATTAAATAGACGATAAGGTGGTCATTTAATTGTGCAACCAATAACGGTAATAATGACAGCGCAAACATAAAGAGAGAAATACCAAGAAAAATCAGAGCCAGCCAGAATAAAAAAGACTGTCCAAATAAAAATGCAGGTATCAGAGACAATGTACCAAGTGTTAAAAAAATATGAACAATAGCAACCCGTTTTTCTCCTCCTGGAATCAACTGCCCAATCATGACGGGGACAAACTGGTACAATGCACCAATCATCACCATCAACATAAAGCCAATGGTGAGTAAATGGGTTAATGCTAGAGAACCAGCCAACCACCGGGAAGCCCAGACATCCAGGCCATAATAAAGCACCATAAGTGCAGCAAATATGCCAAAAAACGGAGCTGTCAGAAAAAATCTCAGCGGTATTGAAATCGGGGGAATGGTATTAAGGGACAGACCTTTGGTATTCATTTAGAATGTGCTGATACAATATTTCTTAACTGGCACGTCATCATTGCTCCAGATAATAATTTCCCAAAATACTGCGTCAACTGAGGTTGATGATTTATGGATAAGAGAGTCAAAACCATTTTCTTGCAAAAACTGAAACAATGGTAATGGTTTTTTTCTATGGCGCATACGAATATATTCCCCCAATTTCATTTTCTTGAGAAGCTCTATCACTTCTTCAAATGGTTTTGGGGCTTCAAATTCACTGACATCAATAAATAATTCTTGGATTTGTGTTTTCAATTGGTGATTAGCTTTATACAGACAAATGGTTGATATTATAGGACTAAATATCTGTTCCTAAATAGTGTGCAGAAGTGTCAGCTCCTTTTGTTTATTATTGTGTGATTTGACGCAGTCCGAGCACAATAATAAACAAAAGGAGTTGATACGGTCTCCAGGCAAATAATGATCATGATTTAGGAGCAATGACTCAACACACGACCTGAGTAATACTTATGAAGCCTGATTATTCCTCATACGTTCAATGATTTCAACGGCATTTGATAATGATTGGTCTGTCATGGGATAAAGAATCTGTTCTTCTTTCATATTATGCTGCTGCATCGTGATCATTAATGTTTCTGTCAAGGCCAGGAATTGATCTTTGTCTTTACTCTCTGCCGCTTTATTAATTTCAACCACCAGAGCACGCATTTGTTCATGCTCCATACGCATCATTTGCGTCGGCCCGCCAGTCATTCCTGTCGCGGTTTCAAATTCAGGAAAAAGAATATCTTCTTCTCGTGAAAAATGGCTTTCCAGCTCCTTTGCAAACTCACTCCATTGTTCAAGGCCCTGCTCCCAATCATCATTGGCAACAGATTCTTCAGCCCTGGCAAATTGTTCATCACATTCTTTATGATGTGATGCCATATAAGTAGTAATTGTTGGTGTTAACAAAGGAATCCTCTCAATACAATTCTATTTTAATCTAAAAAGATTTTACAATTATCAGTAAAAGCTTCCTTAATCCATATCAAGGATTTTCTTTTGTTTAGCTTAAACAAAGAGGCTTTAAGACAGTGAAAAATTTTTTATTTGATTTGAGTTACCACGAAATATAACCCGTTCAAGTTTTTTGTTTAGCTGATAATCATACATGGGGTCATAATATAAGGTCAGCAGTGACTCAATCCAGATACGATGCTGCTCAACTTCACCGGATGTTTTCTGTTCTATTAGGGCATCCTGCATCAACTGGTGAATTTTTTGATATCGTTCGCCGCCAAGGCGTTTCTGTATCCGCTGAAGGCTGGCCAGTAAATACTCAGCAAAAACTTCAAATGCCTGCTCTTCTACCGCCACTACTTTAGCATTACTTTCAGAATTTTCTGCCTGTGACTTGTAGTAGTTTTTATAGTAAGTCTCCAGATCAATGACATAATCCTTAAGAGTAATATTTACACGGTATTGGAGTGCCTCTTCAAGAATAACCAGGCTAGACTTCTGCATTTTTTGCTGCAGTGAAAGAGGCAATGTAACGCTGCCAATCATCCGTCCTTCATCCTCAAGCCAGAATTGATTCACTCCCTGAGCACGAAACTTCACCAGTTCAATTGACAAGTTATTTTCAAAATCAATTTGATGAGGCTGGCCATCTGGAAAGCGGCCGAAGCTTGAACCTCGATGATGCGCAAGGCCTTCCAGGTCAATCGACCCATTTAATTCTTTTAAAAGCCAGGTTTTACCGGTACCCGTTCGACCACCCAGAATAATAAATTCAGACTCAGCAATGGATTGTTCTAATTCATCCAGCAAAACACGCCTCATGGCTTTATAACCACCATTAACAATAGGGAGGTTGACCCCACTTTCTTTAAGCCATTGCTGTGCTGTTCTGGAGCGCAAACCACCACGAAAACAGTATAAGTAGCCATCTGGATGTTCTCTGGCAAAAGCCTGCCACTGCGCAATACGCTGTTCTTTGAGGTCACCTCTGACCAGTTTATTTCCAAGTTTAATCGCAGCATCCTGGCCGTTGTGCTTATAACAGATCCCAACATCATGACGCTCTTGATCATTCATCAATGGGCAGTTAACGGCTTTTGGAAAAGCACCTTGTGCAAATTCGATGGGTGCCCGAACATCCATAAGAGGAATGTCATTTAATAATATTAAACGAATTAAATCTCTATCAATTGGTTTTGACATAAACAATTAGCCTGTTGCTTAATAAAGTAAGTCCCTTAATCCAGGAGCTTCACTAACCTGAAAGGTTTATATAGTGTGCCGATGAATCACTTCCAGTTATATCGCTGATAATCAAAGCCTGAGGATAACAAAAAGGTGATAGGTAAAATGAGGCGATTTTAACAAAAAAGTGATTTTTTTACTATATAACTTAATAGAGGCTAAAAAATAAAGAGACGTATGGTTCTATGCCCTGGACCAGAGTTAAGGACAGAAGTTAAAAGCAGAAGATAAGAGTAGTGGGCTTTCAAATAAAAAAAGCCCATTTAAAATGGGCCTTTACGCTTTAAACTTAAAAAAAAAAATTAATTACATTTAACCAATATTATTAATGGTGCATCTATTTCAGAAACATCCGGTAACTGAACTGTGCTTTAATTTTTTTAGTAACATTGAACTAAAAGTAATTTTTGTTTAAACGCCTGTATCAACTAGTTATACAAATAACTTATATCAACACTGAGCATCTGCAACATCATTAATTAAATTTAAGTTTTGCTCCCCGATTCCCCTCGGTATTTATTGTGCGTCTATATAAACATATATGAAAATCCAAAAACAGGCGGGTAAACCCTATATTTTCTAATATATATTAAAAATAGAGTTATACTTCAGTATATTAGACATTAGTAATTATCCAATTGTATTAAAGAAAAAAGCAATTATAAGAGCTCAAAAAACACCTGACAGACAAGTTAAACTGGTTTTTAAACACATAATTAATAAAAATTAATATTAAGCCCCATTTTTTTAAACTTAGCATAAGAAATTAAATAGACTCAGTGCTGCCTTTATTCTTGGCGTCTTTAACGCAAGTCAATAACTGTTCTTCAACCAGATTCCAATCGTGGTGATTCGGCTCAATAATTTCAACTCGACTGTCTTTACTCTCATCATAATCCTGTTTAGAAAACTGTTCATCCGATCGATTAAACATAAGCCAGCCATTATTAGTGTGAAAAATACCTTTGACTCGACTAAACTTTTCACTCTGGACAAATTCAGCCAGTTTCAACTCATCAAAAACAATTGATGGGTCAAAAATCCAACCACACCCGAAGTATCCTTCACCATTATTTTCAAATTTTTGCCATTGGAAATTATAATCCAGCTCCAATTTGATTTCTTCGGATATTTCAGAATGATGCTCATGACTTTTACTTGTATGAGCATCGGGAAAAGAAACACATCGTTGCAAATTACGTTCAATATCCAGCAACTCAACAGAAAACTGGCCAAATTCAATTTCAGCAAAGTCGGCTTTTGCAGGCTCAATAGATTGAATAAACTGGTGAAATCTTTCAATGTCATCAAGAGATGCCTGATCAGCTTTGCTAGCCAATACAATATCCGCAATATTCAGTTGATCAATAAATGTCTGATTACTGAGATATTTATCATCATTTAATTTGTGAGCCTCAACCAGACAAATGGTTGCTCGAATATCAAGCACAGTTTTATAAAATTCCCCTGTCAAGACATCCATTACTTTTTTAGGATGCCCGACTCCCGTTGGTTCGATGATGATGCGTTCAGGGCTGGCTTTTTTTATTAATAAATTAAGGGCTATTTGTAAAGGCAATCCCGCTGCACAACAGATGCAGCCACCGGGAACTTCTTTAATGAATACGCCGCTACCCAGCCCTTCTTGTTCTAACATGACACCATCAATTCCAACATCACCAAATTCATTAACAAGAACAGCCCAGTTGGAATTTTTTGGTCGGTTGCGCAATAAATGCAGAATTGCCGTCGTTTTACCACTGCCAAGAAAACCTATAATCAGATTAGTCGGAATCGTCTGTATTGTTTGTGTCATTTATTGTAGATCCATAATAAGTTGGTGTGTTAGTGCTGTGTTTATTGATTATAAATACGGCAATTAATATTTATGATAAATAGAGTCTTTGAATTCATTTTGAAAATTTTTCTTCAACTTATTACTTTGCCCAACAGCTATAATAGTGTGCGTACCACATAGGTACTTATTGGCAATATCAAAAAGTTGTTCAGAAGTAATTTTTCGTATTTCTTCTTTCATCGTTATAAGGTAATTGTCCTCTAAAGAATTTTCATATTGTTTAATTATATTATTTAGCCTTTGCCGATTAGTTTGCTGCTTAAAAACAATCTCACCTCTAAGCTGCTGCTTAATTTTCAGAAGTTCGTATGGTTTAATTTTGTTATGACAAAGATACCTGATATGGCGATTAATGCCTTTTATCATTGGAATGAGTTTATTATGAGCAACAGAGGTTTTTATAAAAAAAGGGCTGGAATATCGACCATCTAATTGTTGGGCAGAAAGATAATAAGCCAGTCCCTGTTTTTCTCGAAGATCGGAAAAAAGGCGTGAATCAGGCCCACCCCCAAGAAGCGCAGCAATAATTTTCAGACCTAACCAGTCACTAGATCGCCTGGGAACGGTTACCATACCATACAATAAATCAACCTGCCGGGCCCCCTTTCGCTCAATAAAATTAAACTGGGATTTATTTTTGTTTACAGATGTATTATTCGGCCTGTTTTTTACTCTTTTTTTATTAGCTAAAGGTTTCAATCTCAGTTTTGCCTGCTTTTGCTCAAATTTATTAGATTCGAAAAAGCGCTTAACCTGATTTTTGAGAATTTTGCTTTCAAGATCGCCAGAGAGAATAAGAAGGCTTTTCTCTGGCCGATATTGTCTGCGATAAAATCGTAATAACTCATCTTTTTTTACTGACTTTATTTCATCACTATTATCTTGATGTTGAAAATAGAGATGTTCTGGCGGATAGTTTTCCTGATAAAACAGACGCTTTGCTAAATAAGCACCTGAAGATTTTGTTAATTTGTTCTCCAGCAATTGTTGCTCAATGACTTTTTTCAAAGCACCTGAATCAGGCTTGATTTCAGTCAATTGTTGAGAAAGAAGATTAAGACTATGCTCTAAATCCTGAGATAATATTTCAGCTGAAATAATCGAGAACTGAGCAGTTTGCCGGTATTGGAACGGCTTCCCTAACAAACTCACTTGCCGTTGGAATTCTTTTTTTGAATACTGTCTGGCCCCCTGCCTCAGCAGCTTCAGAACCAGTGGTGATAAGCGTTCATCTATTCCATTAAATTGATATTTCCCAGCATCAACAACAAGTGCAATGCTTATCGTGGGAAGTGCTGGATTATGTAAATATTTGACTCTTAAACCATTCTCTAAGACAAATTGAGAAAACGGCTGATGTAAGGTTTCAGCTATAGCTCCCTCTCTTCTAGTGATAGATTCAGGTAAAAATTGACCTGGATTCTTAGTTTCCAGAGGCTCTATATTGAATAGCTCAGGCTCTAAAGCAGGCTTCTCTTCGGAATCACTTTTTGAAAATTGGCTACAGCTGCTCAGTAAAAACCATATAACAAATAAGGTAAATAAATATTGCCGTTTTTTTAAATAAATCATAAAAACTGCTGCTCTATCGTCTGACTCAAACTCCTGGGTAATATTTCCATTAACCATTTAATAAAACGGACTCCAGGGTCTGGAATAATTTCCAATGCCAGCCAGTCATCATTAAAATATGCCTGTGCTACCGCTTTTATTTGAAAATTATCCACTGACTGATAGGCATTTAAAGCCAAAAGAGCCTGTCTGGGATTATCAAAAAACAACACGCCATTACCTATCAGTTCAGCCAGCTCTCGATTATTTGACATCTTATCTAATATCAATAGTTGGCGATGTTTTTTCGCACTGCACAGTTCTGTCTCTGTTACCCCCATTTTTTGCACTTGATGAAGCTCGTCACGTACCAGTGCTTGAATTTGAGCAAAATTAACATAGCTATGAGGCACCATACCCATGGCTGTAATTCCTGCCTGTTCAAAAGTCAGTGGAAAACCAATAGTCTCAAAAACCAGAGCTTGTTCATCTTTTAACTTATATTTCAACCTGGAAGCCTCATAATTGAGCAAAATGTCAGCTAATAATTCAACCGCATAAAAATCTGAATTTTTCAATCCCGGTGTATGCCAACCTAGAGCATATAAAGGAAAAGGAGCAAGTGGATCAAAGTGAGTCTCAGACTTGCCTTTTAATATGGGACCCTCTTTGCGCTCATCTGGAAGAATATTTTCTACCGTGGTTTCTTTAATACGTGAGTCCTTAATAAGTGACCTTTTTGTTGGAGAGTTTTTTATAGGAGAAAAGTATTGTTCAATCTTCTGAGCAGCCTTAACAGAGTTAACATCACCCACCAGAACTAAAATAGCATTTTCCGGTCGATAATATTGGCTGAAAAAAGCCTGTACCTGAGATAGGCTTGCTTTTTTTATCTCATTTTCAGTGCCAATAATCAGATGGTCATAGTCCGTACCTTGCCATGCTGAAATCATAAATTCACTGGCTGTCTTATAATACGGCACATTATCAATACGCAATAATTTTTCTTCCAGCACGGCTGACTTCTGGTTTTCAAGGCTCAGCTCATTGAGCTTTAAATTTTGCAGACGTTCAGCCTCTAACCACAACACCCTATCAAGAAAATTAATGGGGGCTTCACTCCAGTAAACTGTCTTATCATAATCAGTCGAAGCATTAACCTGGCCTCCAACTTGTTTGATCGCAGCAAAATGGCCGCCATCGATTACGTTTTCAGATCCTTTAAACATCATGTGCTCAAACAGATGGGCATAACCGCTTTCTCCTTTTTTTTCGTCTGCAGCACCCACATCAAAAATTAGTCGCAGAGAAAAAACTGGGAGCTCATGGTTTTCCAGGATATAAATTCGGAGACCATTTTTCAGCTTCGTGTAAAACACATTAGAAAGCTTTAAATGATTGACTTGCTCAGGTGTTAATAAATGACATATTGAAGCATCCTCTACGGTTTCAGATGCCTGAACACTCGCATAGAATAAATGAGAAAAAACCATCCCCACGATTATAATAAGAACAGTCATGTGTATTCGTTTAATCAATATAGTTCCGTTTTCAATCATTATTATTCAAGGCATTATTCTTTATTTAATAAAGCGTTTAAGTCTAAAAATTCAAATAGTTAGGAGATATATTTGATTTATTGTGATAATAGTATATTTTTAGGTATAATGGCTACAAAAAATACTTGGCTTCTGGATAAGAACCCTCAGTTAGATAAAAACCTATCTGAGTATTTTAATTTAATTAATTGAAGCATAATTTAAGGTTAACTATTTATTCTATGTTGAAAAAATCGTTGAAAAAATCAGCATTCTTCATTATTTGTTTTTTAATGATACCCGTGACCGGACTGACTCTTGGACTGGGTAATATTACCGTTTTTTCAAAATTAAATGAGCCTTTAAAAGTCCAGATAGAACTGATTAATCCTGGCACCATCCAGCTTGATGATATTCATGTTAAAAATGCCCACCGGAACGATTATAAGCGTGCCAACTTACCAAGGCCTGCTGCATTTCATAAAGTTCGCTTCAAAGTAAAAAAAATCAGTAATGGCTTAACTATTGTTGAGCTGACAAGCAATCGCCCAGTAAGAGAACCCTTTATAACCTTTATAGCTGATCTCAGGTGGCGCAAAGGTCACATGATTCGGGAATACACATTTCTACTGGACCCCCCTGAACTCATCCAAAAACAAATGCACCGTCATGTCGTCTCTCCTAAGAAACAAGCGGACACTCGATCAGAACGTACCTCTAAAACGAATCTAAAATCAAGCTCACGAAAAACACCTCGTGTCGCAACACACAAAAAAATTAATTATAGCACTGTTATTGCCAGCCATACCGATGGTGATACCTACAAAACCAAACGAGCGGATACTTTGTGGAATATAGCCAAAAAAGTCAAACCCGGCAAAGTAACCACGTATCAAACCATGCAGGCTTTATATGCACTCAATCCTGATGCCTTTATAAATAATAATATTGACTTATTAAAACAGGGACAAACGCTCAAGGTTCCAACACAATCTGAAATATTACAAATTAATGGTAAAGCGCCACTTACACAATCATCTGAAAAAAACAAATCTACTGCAATATCAAGTCTCACTAAGCAGCAAGCTAAACCAGAAACGCAGAAAAAAAATGATTCAAATAATAGCAAATCGGTAGAGAAAAAAGCTGCAAGTATAGAAACAAGCTCTAATAATGAAGCACAACTTAAAATTATTCCCACGAATGAAGTACTGTTGAATACTCCGGTAACCAGTAAAAATGATCTTGTCTTAATCAATAGAGCGCTTAAAAACTCAATTTCAACCATTAAAGCATTACAAAATGAAAATGATGAGCTCAACACGAAAATCAATCGTCTGACTGATGAATTAGCAAACCTGAGTAGCCATAATACAAACTTAGATGATAGGATTTCAGAAGTTTCTGTTCAATTAAAAGATGAAAAACAAGAATTGGTCCAGCAGGCTGATGAGGTTAAGACTTCTACAACAACGAGCAATTTACCTGAGAGTTCGCCTCAGCCACAAACTTCTGAGAGAAAAATTTTAGAAGTCCATTCAGCAATAAAACCAACAGGTGATCAGTCTCGTTCATTCATTCGTGAACTTATAACCAGTCCTGTGATTGCCTTTGCTTTGGCCATTTTTACAATCATCATTCTTGTTGCCACCTTGATTGCACTTCGCGGTCAAAATGAAAAAAGAAAACAAAAAAATGAAAATCCATTTGTTCCCTATCCCGCTGATCATGACAAGACACAACGTTTATTTTCAGAGTCAGGAGTGACCTCCAAAGATCCCACCAAAGAATTTGCACCCACCACCTTACAAGGAACTGATATCAGGGATGATAAAGACGAAGATGATATGGACTTCTTTGAATATTTTGAGAAAAAAATAAATACACCCGATGATGCTAAGGCAGCACCTGAAAAGGCTACAGAGAAAACAGTAGCAAACTCACCTGAACTATCACCTGAACTATCATTTGAACTGGAAATTGATGAGTCAGAGATTGAAGCATATGAAAAAAGCTTAGCAAAACCTACCGACATCAACAACACTCTCAGTGAAATAGACACCTATATCGCTTATGGTAATTACAATGAAGCGGAAAAAAGTTTAGTTGGCGCTTTAAAACAGTCCCCCACAAACATGAATCTGCACTTAAAATTATTTGAGTGTTATACCTACTCAAATAAGCGCTATGAATTTATTAACCATGCCGAAAAAAATATCAATTTATTAAATACAGACATGGTACTGCGTCACCGTATTGAAAACATCTTTCAGAAAACATGGAATGAACCACTGACTCTAAACTAAGGGTCTGTTACCCTGGCTGGCTCTTAGGTATCCTTTCCTTTACTCAATTTACGATACAATGTTCTTTCGCTAATACCCAATACCCTGGCCAATTCAGCCTTATCACCGTTAAAATGCTGTTGCAGCCTTGACAAATAGTTGTGCTCATATTCTTCAAGGGTTGGTATTTCCGCCTCTACCTGAACTTGAAGCGTACTATCAGATTCAAATGACAAACAGGATTCACTTGCTGCTTTATTCCCCAACCTGTCTTGCTGTCCCATATTGAACAATTCTTCCGGCAAGTGTTCCATTTCTATAATATCTGAATCTGACATAACACGACCAAAATCAAGAATATTCCTTAACTGACGAATATTTCCTGGAAAAGAATACTGCTTTAGGAAGTCCATAACCGTTTTAGAGACCTTCATTTTTTTCTGACTACTTATACGCTCAAGGATTGTATCAACCAGTAAAGGAATATCCTCTTGCCGATCTTTTAATGCTGGAAGCTGTATTGGAAACGTGCTGATACGATAATAAAGATCTTCCCTGAATTCACCCATTTCAACCATCTTTTGTAAATTCTTATGTGTTGCACAAACCAGTCGAAAGTCAGCATTCAGCTGTTCTACACCACCAACTCGACGAAAAGTCCGAGTCTCAATCAGGCGAAGCAGCTTGACTTGAAGACTCATTGGCACATCACCAATCTCATCCAGAAACAAAGTACCACTCTCTGCCTCTTCAACCAGTCCTTTTTTTCGATTAAACGCGCCAGTAAAAGCACCCTTTTCATGCCCAAAAAGCTCACTTTCAAACAGTGACTCAGACAACCCAGAACATTCGACTGTGACACAGGCCATTGAGCTTCGTAAACTCGCCTCATGAATTGCTAAAGCAACCAGTTCTTTACCCGTCCCTGATTCCCCCTGCAACAACACTGAAATATCGTAATCAGCAACACGATTGATCAAAGCTAATAATTTGTTAAAAGTCGGAGAATTACCAACCATACCATTCTGCGCTGATTTAGGACTGGCATGTTTAATGGTTTTCATCACTTCAAGAAAATACATATCGCCGGTGTTATCCCTGATAGGATACAGGGATACATCCACATGCTCCTCTCCGTAACGTGTATGGTGAACATGCAGAACTCTCTGATTCATCTGAGTGGATTTTGCTAACTGTAATGGACAGGATTCACCTTCCTGATCACAACGATGAGAGTAGTGATGCGAAATTTCATAACAATACTGTTTTGTTGATAAGTTTAAATTGCCTGTATCATTCTGACAAAGCTCTTTATTAGCGGTAAAGTACTCCGATGAATTGCACTTATTGCAATGGGCTTCAAGCTGATACAACTTATAATAGGCAGAATTGGCACAAATGATTTCGTATTGATCGGACACCAGTACCGCTGGTTCTTCATAAGAGTTAACAATATCCTGCAAATTCAGAACGGGGGTGTTTTTCATAAGATACTACAAGCCTTTTAAGCAAAAAAATGTCCAGAATAAATAATCATTTATATGAGTTCTTTCTTATTATGTTTTTCTGACTTACAAATATAATATATCCACCTTAAATTGTGTAGCCCATAAAAAATATCTTTACTTTTATTTCAAAAAAGTTATCATATTAAAAAGCTATAAATCAGACAAACCAAGTGGCAAGTTGATGAAAGTCTAGTAAACACTTTCATTTTCTAAGCTAAATGCTAAAAAATAAAATAATAAAAAGCAGAAAATGATTAGCAGCAATCATCAGTATTTATAAATAACTATATTATTATTTGCATAAGCTAATTCAAACATTCCTTCCAAAAATATTTTTTTATTTTCTTTCTTTTTGAAATTAATATGCTATTTTAAATGACTGATACTTAAAACAAAAAATATCGTTCATTAATAATAAGTAATTTCAATGACTACAAACTAATTTAATTATCAGGAGATCTTATTCTATGGCTCACGTCGTTATTATTGGTGCTGGAACCGGGGGAATGCCTTGTGCATATGAAATGCGTGATGCATTAGGTAAAGAACATCTCGTCACCATGATCAGTGAAAATGAAACTTTTGATTTTACACCATCAAATCCATGGGTTGCAGTCGGTTGGCGTCAAAGAAAAGACATCAGTTTTGATACAAAGCCTTACCTTGAAAAACGCGGCATTAACTTTATTGCTCATCGAGTTGACAAAATTGACCCTGCTAACAATGAACTGACCTTAAATAACGACGAGAAAGTCACCTATGATTACCTGATTATTGCCACAGGCCCGAGATTAGCATTTGAAGAAGTTGAAGGTTCAGGCCCCTCAGCCCATAGCCAGTCAATATGTTCTCTACCACATGCTGAAGCTTCATTTGATGATTTTGAGAAACTGGCAGCGGATCCCGGCCCAGCCATTGTTGGTGCAATGCCTTTCGCAAGTTGCTTTGGTCCTGCCTATGAATATGCATTTATCCTGAACAGAGAACTACAGAAACGTAAACTCCGTGACAAAGTACCAATGACTTATGTTACTTCGGAGCCTTATATCGGGCACCTGGGTTTGGGTGGTGTTGGTGATTCACAGGGAATGCTTGAGTCAGAACTACGCCAGCACGCCATTAAATGGATTTGCAATGCAAAGACAACTAAAATTGAAGCGGGTGTCATGTTTGTTGATGAATTAAATGACGATGGCAGTATCAAGCAACAGCATGAGCTTCCCTTTAAACACGGTATGATGTTACCTGCATTCAAAGGCGTTGATGCTGTGGCAAATGTTGAAGGACTTTGTAACCCACGTGGTTTTGTTATTGTCGATAAGCTACAGCGCAGCCCTAAGTATCAAAATATCTTCTCTGCAGGTGTTTGTATTGCAATACCACCTGTTGAAGCAACTCCAGTCCCTACTGGTGCACCAAAGACTGGCTATATGATTGAATCGATGGTTACTGCAATTGTGCATAATATTGCTGATGAACTGGCCGATGTAGAGCCTACTCAGGAAGCCACCTGGAATGCAATTTGTCTTGCTGACATGGGTAATACTGGTGCTGCTTTTGTTGCAATCCCACAGATTCCACCCAGAAATCTGGCATGGTTTAAGAAAGGTAAATGGGTTCATCTGGCGAAAATCGGTTTTGAGAAATATTTTATTCGTAAAATGAAATCTGGTTCCAGTGAACCAATTTATGAAAAGTATTTATTAAAAGCACTTGGCATCAATCGCCTGAAGTAAGATAAATATAAATCATAGAAGCAATTAATTCAGACAAGACTAATTGCTTCTATGATTTGCTTTGTCAATCACTAATCCTGTAGACCTCTATCACATTTGATAGTTGTGTTATTCGGTTTAAAGCTCGACTCAATTGTGCAATTCCCGCAATTTCTAATGATAACCTCATTCTTGCAGAGTAGTCAGATTTATTAGTTGATGTATTCACCCCTAAAACATTGATTTCCATATTAGCCAGGATCGAAGTAACATCCCTCAATAAGCCTTGTCTGTCCATCGCAATTAATTCAATCACAACGGCATAGCACTGATTAATTTCATGATTCCATTCCACCTCAGTTAAACGCTCACTATTTTCTTCCAGTGCATGTTGAATGTTGTGGCAGTCACTGCGATGAATCGTAATACCGCGGTTTTTTGTAATGAAACCAATAATTTCATCACCAGGCGCCGGTTTACAACATTGAGCAATCTGAGTTAAAACATTATCAACACCATAAATAGTGACATCACCTGAGCCCTGAGGCAATAATTCAATTGTCTGTTGAATCGGTTCATAGACGATCTCTTTTTCAGCTTCATCATGACCGCCCAGCTCCTGAATAGATGAAGCTATTTGCCCAGTAGTAATTTCACCCCGACCAATTTCAGCAAAGAGCAGATCCGTGCTCTCATAATTAAAAAATTGTGCAAGCTTGTTATGAGAAATATTAGAAATTCCCAGGCGATGCAGCTCTTTTTCCAATATTTCACGTCCAGCAAGTAAATTTTGTTCATGATTTTGCTGTTTAAACCAGTGCCGCACTTTGGCTCTAGCTCTGGATGTTTTTAAATAGCCTAATTGAGGGTTTAACCAATCACGACTTGGAGAGCCATTTTTAGTGGTTAGAATCTGAACCTGTTCACCAATTTTGAGTTCATAGGTAAGCGGCACCATTTTACCATTGACTTTAGCACCACGGCATCTTGCCCCAACTTCAGTGTGTACATAGAAAGCAAAATCTAAAGGGGTTGCGCCCTGAGGCATATCAATAATTTCACCTTTCGGTGTCATGGCATAAACACGATCCTGAAACACTTCAGATTTGAAGCGATCGATAAAATCACCCGCATCTTTTTCCTCATCTTTCCATTCAATCAACTGCCTTAACCAGGCAATTTTTTGTTCATAGTGGCCAGATTGCTTCCTCCCCTCTTTATAACGCCAGTGCGCCGCAACACCATATTCCGCATGTTTATGCATCTCGTAGGTTCGAATTTGTATCTCAAGAGTTTTTCCCTGGGGTCCAATAACGGCAGTATGGATAGACTGATAATTGTTTTCTTTAGGAGTGGCAATATAATCATCAAATTCATAGGGAATATGGCGCCAGATCGTATGAACGACACCAAGCGCATGGTAACAATCTTTCAATTTATCAACATGGATTCTCACAGCACGCAGATCATAAAGTTGATGGAAGCCAAGATTCTTACGTTGCATTTTTTTCCAGATACTGTAAATATGCTTAGAACGCCCAGTGACTTCACCCTCAATATGGTTATCATCAAGATTCTTTTGAATAACACCGACTACATCATTGATGTATTTATCCCGATCAATTTTACGCTCAGCCAGATATTTTGCTATTTTCTTATAGTTATTTTCATCCAGAAAACGAAAAGCCAGATCTTCCAACTCCCATTTTAATTGCCATATACCCAGTCGATTAGCTAATGGGGCATAGATTTCAGCTGTTTCACTGGCGATAATCTTTTGTTTTTTAGGAGAAAGAGAACCCAGAGTACGCATATTGTGCAGGCGATCAGCCAGTTTAATCATAACCACACGAACATCTTCAGCCATTGCAAGCAATAATTTACGTAAATTTTCTGCTTTTAAGCCATCTTTCTTAAAACTGCCTTTCAGATCTGGCTTTAATGTTGCAAAAGCTTTCATCTTCGTCACACTGTCAACCAGAGTGGCAACTTCCCGGCCAAATTTCTTTTCAAGTTGAGCCAGAGTAATATCAGTATCTTCAACCACATCATGGAGCAAAGCTGCCATTAAAGAAGGGGTATCGAGATTAAGTGAAAGCAGAATTTCAGCCACAGAAATAACATGAAAGACATAGGGTTCCCCAGATGCCCTGATCTGTCCTTGGTGTGCTTTATCTGCAAACACAAACGCTTCTTTTAAAGCATCTAGATCGAGATGCACATGACTGTCCTTGATCTTTTCCACCAGTGCATTAAAACGCTCCAGTGGTGTATCATGAACATCTGCTATTGCTTCTACATAAACCATTATTTATTAATACTTAATTTAATGACGTGAAATTTACAATGCCTGATTTCTTTTTAAGAAAGAGCACACAGACATTCCAAAACTAAATAACTGTTCCTTTATGGTGAACATTATTTACCGAGACACAACCGACATCAGCCCCTGTAATTTATTACTGTGTACACTGCGTTAAATCATACACTATTAAACGATAGGATTTGATGCTCAGTTGCACTTATTTAGATGCAGCCATTTTGAAAACCTTTATATATTAATATGATAGACAAATAATCCATAAAATACATCAAAATACACTGTTAAGTATCTCTATGACAAGGAATTGCTCTTAAAATACATAAGCGTTTTTATAAACAATAGAACAAAAGGCGCACTATGCATTAGCAAGTCAAAAATATCCAGTGGCTGAACAAGAGTACCTGCCATGAGCATATTAATTTTTTCTATTAAATGCGGCTGCGAACCCAGGGGAGCAGAGCCTAAGAGTACGGCCAGAATAATCAGTACAGGAAAAGAGAAATTATCAAGAAACTTTTTCATATTATTACTTTACTATTTTCTAATGGAACCAAAAGAATAATTGATTTTCACTCAAATTTCTATATTTACCTGACATTTGTCAATTATAGACTATAGTACCTGTATGAATAACCAAAAACAAAAAAACAATTTTATCTATTTTTGTTGTTTATTTTATTGTATTGCCATTTGCTTCTGGACGAGTAGTTATGCAGAACCATCTGTAGACGATTCTGCACAATTTATTGACACACCCTACTCCGAAGAACAAAAAGTCCTGTTTGAATTTTTCCTGGATGAACCTCAAAAAATTCACTCTGCTTTATACTGGCTCCGTTCGTACATGAATACACTAACCGCTTCACCCTACGACCTTGCCCCCGAATTCATGAACATTATTGTTCTTATTCACGGGACAGAAATAGTCACGTTGGCAAAACATAATTACGACAAATATAAAAGTGCGGTTGAAAGAATGCGTTACTATGAACAGCTGGGTGTTGAATTCAGAGTCTGTGGTGATGCTGCAGATGATTATGGTTATGCGGCAAAAGACTTCCATTCTTTTGTAAAAATTGTCCCTTCAGCAATCGTTGAACTGGCTCACTGGCAGAATCAGAACTACGCGATTATTCGCCCACTTGTATTTGAAAAGAAATTCTCAATAGAAGAGATTCGCTGAGAATAGAAGATAATGCCTACAACGGGCTTCATTGCATTGGTCGCCACCATATAGCGATACTAACCATTTAATTGTTCCAGAATAGTAAACATTCTTTGCCTGGAGGTGGCATTAGTGCATACTATTTAAGAATAGTTATTTAGAAGAATTATTTGTTGGGGATTTAATGAAATATAGAAAACTGGGAAGAACGGATCTGGATGTCAGCCTCATTGGTCTGGGCACTATGACATGGGGTTTACAGAATACTCAAGCAGAAGGTTTTGAGCAAATGGACTATGCGCTTGGGCAGGGAATTAATTTTTTTGACACCGCTGAGATGTATGCAATTCCTCCTACTGAAACAACCTACGGCACCACAGAATCAATTATCGGCAATTGGTTTGCTTCGCGCTCAACACGTGAAAAAGTAATCCTGGCTTCTAAAATTACCGGGCCGGGACTTTCATGGATCCGTGACGGTAAAAGCATTAATAGGGAAAATATTATCAAAGCCGTTGAAGGCAGTTTAAGACGTTTACAAACAGATTACATCGATCTTTATCAGCTGCACTGGCCTAATAGAGGCTCCTACCACTTTGGGCAGATATGGGATTTTTCACCAGAATTTGATGCTCAAGCGGAAGAAGCCAACTTTATTGAAATTCTGAGAACCTTTCAGGAATTAATTCAGGCGGGGAAAATACGCCATATTGGTTTATCTAATGAGACGGCCTGGGGTGTGAGTAAGTGGCTGCAATTATCTGAAAAATATGATTTGCCTCGCATGGCTTCAATCCAGAATGAATATTCTTTATTATGCCGGCATTTTGAGCCTGATTTAAGTGAAATAGCGCTTCATGAAGATTGTGGTCTTTTGGCCTGGTCGCCATTAACAAGAGGTTTATTAAGTGGTAAATATTTAAATGGCTCACGTCCTGAAGGTGCTCGTATCACAATTGAAACACGTCCAGAGCATCGTGTTTTGCCGCAAACTGACGAAGCAATAAAAGCCTATATCAAGCTGGCAAAGCAACACAATCTGGATGTTTGCCAAATGGCGCTGGCATTTGTTCATCATCAATCATTTGTGACATCGACATTGATTGGCGCAACAACAATGAAGCAATTAAAAGCAAATATTGACTCGATTTTAATCAAACTGGACCCGGAAGTTTTGCACGGCATTGACAAAATCAGACGTCAATTTCCAATGCTGTTTTAGTCATACAATTCCAGCCATAAAATGCCTAAGTCTTCCACTAGAAGCCAAAATCAACGATAATACTCAGCTCCAACTATGAATGTGTTAATGAGATTTTGAAATGAAGTTTGATATTGAAGAGTTCCGCCGCTGGGAAAACAAAAAAGTCACCCTGCTGGGCATGTCAGGAGTCGGTAAGACCTATCTCTCCGCCCTTTTGAGAGATTCACAATGGTTTCATTTTTCCGGTGACTATCGCATTGGCACCCGCTATCTTGATGAACCCATCATAGACATGATCAAACTACAGGCAATGAAAGTACCATTTTTAAAAGAATTGCTTCGAAATGACTGGATTTCCATTCAAAACAACATAAAAATTCATGATCTTGGGCCAGTTTTAAGTTATATAGGAAAGCTGGGAAATCCTGAACTCGGCGGCATCGAACTGGAAGATTTTATTCATCGCCAGGATTTATATCGCCAGGGCGAAGTAGCAGCCATGCTGGATGTCCCGAGCTTTATTAATAAGGCCCAAAACGTCTATGGGTATCAGCATTTTGTCAATGATGTGGGCGGCAGTCTCTGTGAGCTGGGATCGCCTCAGGTTATTAATACTCTTGTCGAACATACATTGATTCTATACATCCAGGTCACAGACAGCGAAGAAGAAAACAAGCTTATTAAGCGTGCCCAGAGTGCCCCAAAACCACTCTATTATCGTCCTGAATTTCTACAGAACGAGCTGGCTGTTTATCTCAAAGAAAATAATTTAGACTATGCCGCACAAATGATCCCTGATGAGTTTACCCGCTGGATTTTCCCTCGACTTTTTCACTCAAGAATACCCCGTTATGAAGCGATTGCCAGCCCTTATGGCTATACCGTCACATCACAGGAGGTTTCACAAGTGCGTGATCAGCAGGATTTTTTACAGCTTTTAGAAACAGCTATTGCAAGAAGCTGAGATTATTGTCACTATAAACCGTCAATTAACCATTGCATCAATATGATAAGACGAGTATTAATAAGAAATGCCATTAGTTGCTCATAATCAATTACCTTCATTCAGTCGCCTGGAATATGAAGGAATCAAAATTTTAACACCTGAGACAGCTCAGCATCAGGATATTCGCGAGCTGCATATTGGTTTATTGAATATGATGCCCGACGCTGCACTTACAGCTACTGAAAGACAGTTTTTTCGTCTTATCGGTGAGAGTAATCCGATTGCTCAGTTTTATGTCCATCCTTTTACTCTGGATGAAATTCCACGCTCTGATAAAGCTAAAGAATACCTGTCTCAATATTATGAATCTTTTAGTGATATTCGTGAAATGGGCCTTGATGCTTTAATTATTACCGGAGCCAATGTTACTGGTTCAAATTTATCCAGTCAGCCTTTCTGGGAACCATTGATTGAAGTAATTGACTGGGCCTGGGATAACGTCACTTCCACCTTATGCTCCTGTCTGGCCACTCATGCAGTTATGGAATTTCGCTATGGTCAAAAGCGTATACTGCAAGATAGCAAGACCTGGGGCGTTTTTCCTCATCATCTTTTAGATAAAGACAGGGAGAAACAACATCCTCTGATAAATGATATTAATACCCGTTTTGATGTTCCCCATTCACGTTGGAATGCCATCACAGCAAATCAATTTAAACAACAGAATTTGAAGATCCTTGTTAAATCAGATGATGATATGGTACATCTTGCCACCAGTCCTGATGGTTTTAGACAGATTTTATTTCAGGGGCATCCTGAATATGACACCATATCCTTACTTAAAGAATACAAACGCGAAGTCTTACAATATTATCAGGGCAATATTAAACACTACCCTCCTTTCCCCAAACATTATTTCGGTCATTTTGAAAAAGCCATATTGAATGAATACAGATTTCGATGTGACCGAGCTCAACTTCAGAGAACCGAGATGCCTGATTTTCCAGAAGCACTGATAAGCAAAAATATTGATATTACCTGGCATGACACTGCGGTTGAAGTCATTGGCAATTGGATGGGACTCATTTATCAACTCACTCATAAAGATCGTCATATTGCATTTATGGATGATATCGATCCTGAAAATCCACTGGAGTTATAACTCTTTTATGAGAAGTGTTACACCATCAAGCCTCATTCTTTATGTCTGTTTGACAGCAGTCTTATTAATTAGCTCTTCGAAGCTATTAATGGCCAATGAAATTCAAGTGGCTACAGCAAGTAATTTCTATAAACCTCTTAAAGAGATTGCTCTTCGCTATGAACAGGTAACAGGCCGTAAAGTCACAATTATTTCAGGCTCAACAGGCAAACTTTATGCACAAATTATTCATGGTGCTCCTTTTGATATATTTTTTTCAGCGGATATAAAAAGAGCCGAACTACTCGATAAAGAAGGTCTGGCTGTTACAAACAGTCGGTTTACCTATGCCATTGGTCAGCTTATTTTATGGAGCCCTGAAGAAGACTACATTGATCCTCAGGGAAATGTCCTTCAGCATAAGGATTTTCGTTATCTCTCAATTGCAAATCCCAAACTTGCTCCATATGGGCGAGCTGCCCGGGAAAGTCTTGAAAAAATGAATTTATGGAAAAAACTTCAGGGTCATATCGTGCGAGGAGAAAATATCGGTCAAACCTTCCAGTTTGTAAAAACTGGAAATGCCCAACTGGGTCTGGTTGCTTACTCCCAAATTCTACACCCTGGTCAGGCCATTGAAGGCTCATACTGGAGAATTCCAGAAACGTACTATAGCCCGATAAAACAACAGGCTGTACTGCTCAAAGATAATGAATCTGCACATCATTTTTATGCCTTTGTGAACAGTAAAGAATCTCGCAGGATTATTCAGAGCTTTGGCTATGGTTTAGCACCTGAAGTATTTACTACCAAAAACGGCAGAGTTGACCATGCTCAATGATTCAGATCTCAGCGCTCTTTTTATTACGTTAAAGCTCGCAGTTATAACGACTATTATATTATTGATAATCGGGACGCCGTTGGCATGGTGGCTAGCACGTTCTCGCCTGCGTTTTAAGTTTCTAATAGAAGCAGTCATTGCCCTGCCTCTGGTTCTCCCTCCCACTGTATTAGGGTTTTATCTGCTCATAGCACTTGGACCCAATGGCCCCATCGGTGGTGCACTACAATCACTGGGTGGTCAGCCTTTGGCTTTTACATTCACCGGTCTGATTATTGGCTCAGTATTTTATTCAATGCCTTTTGTTGTTCAGCCATTACAGAGTGCATTTTCCGCCATTGGCGAACGTCCTTTGGAAGTAGCAGCCACGTTACGGGCTTCTCCTCTGGATCGTTTTTTTACTGTTGTGGTTCCACTGGCCCGTCCAGGTTTCCTTACTGCTAGTGTACTGGGCTTTGCACATACAATTGGTGAATTCGGTGTTGTTCTTATGATTGGTGGTAATATTCCCGGCCAAACCCAGGTTTTGTCCATAGCCATTTATGATCATGTTGAAGCCCTTGAATACAGCCAGGCCCATTGGCTCTCTGGTGGACTGCTGCTGCTTTCATTTATTATGCTAATGACTGTCTATGCACTTAATCGACGTTTTTCACTGCGAAATGTCAGCGGTATTTCCTGATGACCATTGATGCACGCTTTAAAATTACAAGACAAAATTTCACACTTGATGTTAATTTAACAATTCCCGGCAAAGGGATAAGTGCTATTTATGGAGACTCAGGCTGTGGCAAAACTACTCTATTAAGAGCTATAGCAGGCCTTGAAAAAACCCCGGATGGTTATCTTCAGGTAGGTGATATGCTCTGGCAGGACGGTTCATTTTTTGTCCCTCCGGAAAAACGTTCTCTGGGCTATGTATTTCAGGAACCCAGCTTATTTACTCATCTGAATGTACGCCGTAATCTTGAGTATGGCCTCAAACGTGTCCCTAAAACTGATTGTAAAGTATCGCTTGAACAGGCCGTTGATTTGCTGAGTATAAGCCATTTGCTGGATCGAAATAGCAGTGAACTTTCTGGGGGAGAACGTCAGCGGGTTGCCATTGCCCGGGCTTTGGCAACCAGCCCTAAGATTTTGCTAATGGATGAACCCCTCTCAGCACTGGATCTTAAACGCAAACAGGAGATAATGCCCTATCTTGAATCCTTACATGATGAACTAAAAATACCAGTCCTCTATGTCAGCCATGCTCCGGGAGAAGTTGCCCGGCTTGCAGATCATCTTATTCTTCTCAAAGATGGTAAGCTCAAAGCCGCAGGTAAGCTGGATGATATGTTAACCCGTCTGGATCTGCCTCTAGCCCATGGAGACAGAGCGGCGGCACTGATTCATGCAACGGTTGCAGGACATGATACTGAGTTTAATCTAACCTACCTTGATTTCCCCGGGGGACGTTTCACAATTGCACACAAGGACTTACCAGTCAACCATGCTGTCAGACTACGAGTCATTGCCCGGGATGTAAGCCTGACCAGTGAGCATCAGTCTCAAACGAGTATTCTGAATATTTTTCCTGCGGTCATTGAGGAAATAACTCCTGAAGGCAATGCACAAGTGATGGTCCGATTATTAATTCAGGGCATTCCTCTATTGGCCCGGATTACTCGAAAATCAGCGTCATTGCTGAAGTTAACACCTGGTAAAAAAGTGTTTGCACAAGTTAAATCAGTCGCATTGCTATCCTGATAAATTCCCCCTTGAAAAATCAACCACTTCAGCCAGTGAAAGTGGCTTTGAAAACAAGTACCCCTGGATCACATCTGCACCATTAGAATTAACAAATTCCAGTTGTTCTTGAGTTTCAACCCCCTCTGCGACAACCTTAACCCCCAGCTCTTTTGCCAACGACAAAATCAGTTTACAAATTTGCCTGTCTGTCGGGCTTGTTTCAATGGCTTGAACAAATCGCATATCAATTTTTATTTCATCAAAATTTATTTGGGATAAATAAGACAAACTGGAATAGCCTGTTCCAAAATCATCAATAGCTAGTTTAAAACCAAGTCTTTTAATTTGATCAATAACATAGGTAACATTTATAATATTCGTTATCAGTAGATCTTCTGTCACTTCAAGGGTAATACGAGAGGTATTAATATGATATCGGTTAACAATCTCTTCAATAATACTGACAAACTTTCTATCCTCAAAACTTTTAGCCGATAGGTTAACAGAAATTGTTATCTGACCTTCAGTCAGTGCATCAAAGGAAGAGATATCACGGCAAACTCGTTCGATTACCCAGAGATCAAGTTGCCTCATAAAACCAATTTGCTCCATATAAGGTAGGAACTTACCCGGAGACAATACACCCTGCTCTTCATGCTGCCAGCGGATTAATGCTTCATAACCCAGGGTTTTACTGCCGTTAGCATTACATTGGCGCTGATAATAAAGTACAAATTGATCCTTTTCGAATGCTTCAATGAGCTCATTTTTCAAAGTTAGAATCATGTCAGCAGCAATCTGAAATTCTTTTTTATAAAAAACACGACAATTTTTTCCAGCCAATTTGGCTTTATACATTGCACTATCAGCATGTTTAATTAATTCATCAACAATATCTCCATCCTGGGGGATCAATGCAATGCCAATACTGACACCAAGATGTAATTTGCTATCCTGAAGAATTATTGGTTCGTTAATTGATTCAATAATGCGTTCTGATAATAATTCAATTTGTCGATAACATTCCTCCTGACACTGTTTTGCTCCACGCAATAAAATGATAAATTCATCACCACCAAGGCGGCCCACTAAATCAAAACTACGTAATTCTGATGAAATACGTTGTGAAATTACTTTCAGAACAATGTCACCATTATCATGTCCCAATGAATCATTGATCACCTTAAAGCCATCAAGATCAAGAAACATTACCGCTGAAACAATTTGATTACGTTGACAATATTCAAGTTCTTCACGAATTCGCTGATAGCTGCTGTAACGGTTGGCCAGACCAGTTAAAGTATCGCTATAGGCCATTGTTTCAATTTTTTTTTGTTTTTTTATACGTTGAGTGATATCCCGGTCAATCCCCCTATACCCCAAAAAGTCACCGTATTCATTAAAAAATGGAGCGCCATTGGTTAATAAAAAAACTTCATGGCCATCTTTATGGCGATTAATATTGATCAAATCAACAATTTTGCTTTTTTGTACAACTAACTGAGAAAAGATAAGCCGTATTTTTTTAGCTTCTTCAATATCCATTAATGTAAAAGGAGTGACTCCAATTATCTCATTCGAGGAATAACCAAGTATGGATTTAACTTGATGACTAGCAAAAGTATAGACCCCTTTGTCATTTACCTCCCAAACCCAATCGTTCATGTTTTCAACTAATTGAGAAAAACGTTCCTCTTTGGCATCTATAATCTTTTTATTATGCAAGGCATTTTTATGCAATACATAAAAAATGAACATTGATAATAACAGGGTACAGACAATAATAAAGATTGCTGCCTTGATAAAGGGTCTAGAATGATTGGCATAAGGTTGTTTTATCACAAGTGCCAAAGGTGTATTTTTAATCGGGTGATAGGCTGCAAAAACTTTATTTCCCAAATAGTCAGACTGAACAATGCTGCCTTCTTCACCCATAAGCGCTTTTCTCATAGGTACAGCAAGATGGTGATCACTCCATTTAATTGCCGGCGGGGGCTCTTTTGAAAAGGCTAAAAAAACAATTTCATCTTTTTTGTGTATTCCAATTAAATACTCTAAATTTAATTCATTTTCTGATAAGGAAACAAAACTGGAATTAATTTGAGAGACTGTTGCCCGTAAATCATTAAAGCTAAATGGATTTTCATCATACTTAGTATCAAATTGAGCCACATTGGTAATGATTTCTGCAATCATTTCCGCTTTATGTTTCAACATTTCACTCTTATGACTCATTGTCTGCGTTTGGATCGAATAGATAAAAATCAGGGCGAGCAAAAGAATCGGAATGATAATAAGAAAAAGTATACCAGTAAAATCAAGTCGAAAATGCAGATTCATATTATTAACTTAGTTTATTAAAATCAACAGTTTAGATTAATATCCATTCAGAAAAAACTTTGATGATTATTTAATTGTAGTCAAAGATATAATTAAAGCTATTTTTTATAGAACTGTAGGATTTAGCTGACTCTACTTAATTCCTCTGTACTTAATTATTTCAAAAGCTCACTACCAGACATTTTAGTAGATGCTGTTCGTTAGGATGGATAAAGAAATGAGATACTTTTTTACTCCACGTTTTTGTATTTCCTGAGCCAATTCATAGGCTAATAATGCCCCGATATACTATGACTAAAAACAGCATAAGGTCTATCAAGAAAGTCAACTATTTCATCTTTTTATACAAAGATGAACTATGTGGAGAGGGGCTATGCGAAGAGACAATATGCAAAGAAGTATGAGACAGATGTGTCATTTTTACAGGAGCAGGGTCTGGGTTGGCCTGACTGTGAATAGTATTAGTGGCGGACATACTTTCAAAACGATCCATTCTTTTCATGTCATTTTCTATTAAGAAATGTTTTTATTATTATTGTAAACTATTCTAATTAGATTTTAGAACAATAGACATCAGGGACACCACTATGAGCCACTAATTCCACTCTTATTAATGATTTAATGCTAAATTTTTGCTATAGTTACTAATGCCTTATTGTTTTACTAGGTTATTATTAATAATTTTATGAAAATTGGAAAAATCATGAGTATAAAAATATACCATAACCCTCGCTGCTCTAAGTCACGCCAGACTCTACAATTATTAGAAGAACATGGAGTAAAACCTGAAATTATAGAATATTTAAAAACTCCACCATCAGAAACAGAGTTAAAGGCAATTCTAGAGGCATTAAATATGACTCCAAGAGATTTAATGCGAAAAGGTGAAGCAGAGTATAAAGACAATAATCTAGCGGATGAATCACTCAGCAGCGAGCAATTAATCTCAGCAATGCTTAAATATCCAAAACTGATAGAACGCCCTATTGTTGTCACATCAGACAACAAATTTGCTTTGGGACGTCCACCCGAAAGCGTGTTAGAAATACTATAAATATTAGCCATAATTAATTTTAAGGGGCCATAACATGACCAGTCTAAGCCAATCTGAGAACATAAGTGAATCAAATATCGAAATGAATGAAGTTGAAAAAAAGGAATCAATTATTGCGATACTGGCTGAAGGATTATTCCTTGCTAACCTGTTATTGATCCCGATAATCCCCTTTTTAGTGCTGTTGTATTTGTTTAGAAAGCACTCAGATCGGCCTGATTCCGTTGCATATAATCATCTCAGACAAACCCTGATCGCCAGCATCCTGGCCGGTATTTTTATTGTTGGAATCATTGCCGTTTTTTACTTTTTCAGCACTACCAGCGCTGCAATCACCTGGACGATTATAATTACTTATTTAACCTGCATACACAGTGTTTTTGTTATGCTGGGTATTTATGGATTATCAAAAGCCATGGGTGGGCAGAAGGTTAAATTCCCACTTATTTCTTAATACAGAAATGTTTATGTTTTGCTGCATAAATGAATTTTTATAGCATTTTATAAAAAAGCCAGAATTTCTTTTTCTATATCCTGCTTATCAATTACTGTTTTTTGAGTAATTTCTTTTTCAAATAATTCATTAATTATATCCGGGATGGAAATATTCGCCTCTTTTGCAATAGACTTCAGGGCATCAATATCACTGGCATCATGCTCACCAGTCAAGGCATTTGCAATCGTTGGTGAAAATTTAGTCCATTCAGCGGTTGAATAAGCAATCGTTGTGAGAGACTTATCACGGCAAGTATCATAGGCTTTAAAGCAGGTTGCGGTATGAGGGTCCATTAAATATCCTCTGGTAAATGCCTCTTTGATGTACTGTCTACCTTCTTCATCTTCACAAAAATCAGCTGAAAAAATGCTCTGCAACCGTGTCAGTTCCTCTGAATTTAACTCATAGTGGTTATCATTATCCAGATTTTCCATAAGCTCTTTAGTGCGTTGAGCACCAAACATATCAAACAAAATACGTTCTACATTGGATGACTTTAATATATCCATCGCAGGAGAGCTGGTAGAAATTACTGACATCTTGCGTAAATCATATTCCCCCCGGTTAATTAACTGAGTTAAAACATTATTTTTATTTGAAGCAATTAATATTTTCTCTACAGGCAGCCCCATTTTCATAGCATAGTAACCGCCTAAAGCATTACCAAAATTACCACTTGGGACATCAAGATACACTTTATCTCCCAAGCTGATGGCTCCTTTGCGCACCAGTTCAAGATAACTATAAATATGGTAAATCAGCTGAAAAATAATTCGACCAAAGTTAACTGAATTGGCAGCGGAAAGATGAATATTCTTTTCTTTAAGTTTAGCCTTAAAGGTTGCTGAGCCCAATAAACGTTTCAGAGCATTCTGAGCATCATCAAAATCACCGTGAATACCGATAACTTTCAGATTCTCAGCATCTTCAGTCACCATCTGCAGACGCTGTACATCCGATGTACCGCCATCGGGATAAAGACAGGCAACCTGAACATTAGTACGATTTTTAAATGTTTCCAAAGCTGCAGGACCGGTATCACCACTCGTGGCGGCCATAATCAGATAATTTTCATTACGTTTTTGTGCCAGAGATGAAAGCACCACGCCAAATGGCTGTAAAGCCATATCTTTAAAGGCTCTGGTTGGGCCATGGTATAACTCACTGACATAAAGATCATCTTTTACTTTTTCCAGAGGAACTGGATTAGAAGGATCGTCAAAGTGATCATATAAACTCAAAGCTTCCTCGATCACCTGGGAGTCAATATCGATTTCAAATGCTTCTAAAACATTCTTAGCTAATGTTTTATACCCTGAATCAACATGCTTCTGTAAAAAATCAGCCCCTAATTGAGGTAAAACTTCAGGAACATAGATACCGCCAAAAGAAGCAATGGGAGCAAGAATGGCCGAAGAAAAACTCACCTTTAGAGAATGTTCACCATCATTACCGCGTGTTTCAATAAAATTCATATTTGTACCTGAGGCCTTAACAAAAGAAATAAACACTTAATTATACCTAAGCACACTCATTTGAGCACCCAATATTGCCATTTTTTTGCATAGTTCCTATTACGCCTACTAAAACCACATCGAATTCTTTATAATTGCACTTATTAAAACCAAAGCCTCAAAAGACATGGACAAACTTTACTC
This sequence comes from Gammaproteobacteria bacterium, assembly GCA_016744375.1. Lineage (GTDB taxonomy): Bacteria > Pseudomonadota > Gammaproteobacteria > GRL18 > GRL18 > GRL18. Next base: position 4,446 of record JADGEM010000001.1, on the reverse strand, counting down.
CCCCTTTAACCCCCAATTTGTTAATAAACCCGGCATGAAAAGCCATTGGGGTAAACTATATGGCAGTGCATTAGCATTGGCCATCAGCAATCTGGCACAGCAATCAGATAAATTTATTACTCTGATCACATCTGATATGCCCTCTGCCCAAAAAATAAAATACGAGTTAAGTTTCTTTCTAGAAAAATCCAAGCTTGAAATTCTTACCCTGCCGGACTGGGAAACTTTGGCCTATGATCTGTTTTCACCCCATCAGGATATTATTTCTGAACGCCTGGCGACTCTATATCGCCTGCCAAGCCTGAAAAAAGGGATTTTAATTGTCCCTCTGAATACTCTAATGCATCGATTAATGCCATTGGATTACATCAATAACAATACCCTGCTGCTTAATAAGGGCATGATACTTGATATTTCTAAATTTCGTCGTGATCTGGAAAAAAGAGGTTATCGATGTGTTGCCAACGTCTACGAACATGGTGAGTTTGCAGTACGGGGCAGCATCGTTGATTTATATCCCATGGGCAGCACTCTCCCCTATCGACTGGACCTCTTTGATGATGAAATAGATTCCATCAAAACATTTGACATCGAAACACAACGTTCCATTAATGCAATTGATTCTATTAATATGATGCCTGCCAGAGAATTCCCTCTAGATAAACATAGCATTGAGCTTTTTAGAGAGCAGTATCGTAATACTCTAGGCGGAGAGCTGACAGAGAGTACTATATACAATGAAGTGGGACAGGGAATTTCACCCTCAGGTATTGAATATTACCTACCCCTGTTTTTTAAACAGACCACAACACTTTTTGATTTTCTACCTGAACAATCAATCATTGTCAATTTTACCGATCTTGAGGTTGTGACCAGTCAATTTATCAGTGATACTGGACAACGGTACGAGCAATACAGACATAATGTCACAAGGCCTGTGTTAGCACCCCAGGCACTTTTTCTAAAAACTGATGAACTGTTTTCATATCTAAAAAACTATCCAAGAGTCATTTGTCAGAGCTTTGAGTTTCAAGAAAAAACTGGAGTCTTTAACTTTGCCAGTGAAAATCCTCCCCCACTTACTATCGCCACACAATCTGCAACCCAGATTAAAACCGCACTTGATAAGCTGACTCACTATCTTCAGTCAGCAAAAGAAAATAATCAGCGCATTCTTTTTTGTGCAGAGACAGCCGGCCGGCGTGAAACACTGCTGGAATTATTCAAACCTTATAAAATTTACCCTAAAAATTTCAATCACTGGATAGACTTTCAACGTTCAGACAAAGCAATAGGCATTTGCATTGCACCGCTTGATGACGGATTGCAGTTAACTGACGTCATCATTATCAGCGAATCTCAGCTTTACGGCCAACAGGTCATGCAACGCCGTCGCCGAAAAAATAAGTCTCAGGATAGTGATGCTATTATCAATACTCTGGCTGAACTCAAAGTCGGGGCCCCTGTAGTTCATGAGGATAATGGAGTAGGACGATACCTGGGGCTGGAGACGATCACCCTGGGTAATGAAACCACTGAGTTTCTGGCACTTGAGTATGCCGGAGGTGATAAGCTCTATGTTCCTGTTGCTTCTCTGCATCTTATCAGCCGCTATACGGGTTCAAACCCTGATACAGCTCCATTGCACAAATTGGGCAGTGGTCAGTGGGAAAAAGCAAAACGTAAAGCCCGTGAAAAAATCAGAGATGTTGCTGCTGAATTATTAGAAATATATGCTCAGCGTGAAGCCCAGCAGGGATTTGTTTATCGTTATGAAGAACATCAGTATCAAGCTTTTGCCAGTGAATTTCCCTTTGAAGAAACACCCGATCAACAAAAAGCGATAGAAAACGTGATTGAAGATATGAGTGGCCCAAAACCAATGGATCGCCTTGTCTGCGGTGATGTCGGTTTTGGTAAAACAGAAGTCGCTATGCGTGCCGCCTTTATTGCTGTTTTAGGTGGTAAACAAGTCGCTATTCTGGTGCCAACAACCTTGCTCAGTCAACAACATGCAGAAAACTTTCAGAACCGATTTGCTGAGTGGCCCATCAAGATTGCCGGTTTATCAAGGTTTCAAACTAAAAAAGAGCAGACTCTCATACTCAAGGGTGTTTCTGACGGAACCATTGATATAGTCATTGGTACTCACAAGTTACTTCAGGACAGTATTAAATATAAGCAACTCGGCATAGTAATAATTGATGAAGAACATCGTTTTGGTGTTCGCCAAAAAGATCGTTTTAAAAAATTACGCAGTAAAGTGGATATTCTCACCTTAACGGCAACTCCCATTCCAAGAACATTAAATATGTCTCTAGCCGGCATTCGGGATTTTTCAATCATTGCAACACCGCCGGCACGTCGCCTATCAATTAAAACGTTTGTGCAACAATGGAGCAATGAAACAATAAAAGAAGCCTGTCAGCGTGAGATTATGCGCGGTGGACAAATTTTTGTCCTGCACAATAATGTTCAGACCATTGCTAAAAAAACCAGAGAACTTTCAGAACTGATCCCGGAAGCAAAAGTCGATCTTGCCCATGGTCAAATGCCTGAGAAAGAACTTGAACGCATTATGAGTGATTTTTATCATCAACGTTTTAATATTTTAGTCTGTACGACCATTATTGAAACAGGTATTGACATTCCAACGGCAAATACCATTGTTATTGAACGTGCTGACAGGTTTGGACTGGCACAACTTTATCAATTACGGGGACGGGTTGGGCGCTCACATCACAAAGCCTATGCCTATCTCACCATTCCAGAAAAAAAATCAATGACTGCTGATGCAGTAAAACGCCTTGAAGCCATCGAGGCCATAGAAGATTTGGGGGCTGGTTTTACCCTGGCCACTCATGATCTGGAAATTCGGGGTTCTGGTGAATTATTGGGTGAGGATCAAAGTGGGCAGATTCACGAAATTGGCTTTACACTTTACACCGATTTACTGGAACGTGCCGTTAAATCGTTGAAAGAAGGTAAAGATCCTGACTCTGACATCTCTGCACATCATGGCACTGAAATTGATATGCATATTCCTGCACTGATACCAGATGATTATTTACCTGACATTCATACCCGCCTGGTTATGTACAAACGCATTGCAAATGCACAGGATGATGTCACCTTAAAAGATATTCAAGTAGAGATGATTGACCGCTTTGGCTTACTAACGGAGCAAATTAAAAATTTGTTTGCAGTCACATCATTAAAGATAAAAGCCACACCTCTTGATATCCAGAGCATTGACTATAGTGAGGCTGGTGGGAGGATTACTTTCAGTGATCAACCCAATATTGAACCGATGAAAATTATTAACCTAATCCAGACAAAATCCGTTCTCTATAAACTTGAAGGTAATAATAAACTGAAACTTTTAAAAATGGAAAATGACATACCTAAGCAATTTCAATACCTTAACGGCTTATTAGATCATCTTGCGAGTTAAACCATGGAAACATGGGCAGCTTGCCCATGTTCGTTATTTCTGTTCTTTACGCAGCATTTTATAATAGGCTCCCGCCCCGCCCTTCATGAAGTAATAGTTTTCCAGACCCTGTGCTTCCAGAGTATATTGTAACCATCTGACCTGCTTGCCTTTTTGATCATAAAAATACACCGTTGAATCATTATCAATCGCTTTTTGAATAATACGTCTTAGCTTTTTTGTATTATCCAGTTCAACATTTTTATCCCTGAACATAAAGATACCACTGCTACCACGACGCTGTTCACGATCTCTGATGTCATAAATCAGAGAATTATCGTCGCCAAGCGAATTTTGCTCAAAGTCTTTTGGCGCTAACAGACGTAATTTAAAGTCATCTTTTGAAATAATACTCTCTTTATTAATCGGAGACTGGCCTAATAAGACAGCTTGATCAGAGTGCGCAAGAGCCCATTCAAAAACACCTGCATCATAGGAAACACAATTTTTTACATTATAATTAAGTGCTTTAATTCCCGCTTTGTAAGACTTATAACATGCCCTGCCATTGCAGTAAAAAACAATCTCTTTAGGTGAACTATCACGTAACTCTTTTAACTTGACAGGGAATGATTTTTGAGAAACAGGGATGTTAATGGCATTTAAGATCTTCAATGTTTGAAACTCATACTCTGAGCGGACATCCACAACGATGACTTTATCATCGACAATCTTTTCATAAAGTTTTTCAATACTAATAGTCTGAATTTGCGGGAATTGTTTACGGCCGGGAAAACCTTCATCAGAAAATGAAGTCGAGCTGATAAAAAAACACATCAGCAAAGTTAAAAATCTAGTTGAAAGTAAATTAACGCTAAAAAATCTCTGATAAAGAACACATTGCATTATCGTAATTCCTTAATTAGTGCCCATCCGTAAATAGCATTTTTTTGTGATTCAGCCTAAAAAATTCTATACAGGATTGTCATCAGTCTTTTTAAGTTTCAAAAAAC
>JADGEM010000099.1 GCA_016744375.1 Gammaproteobacteria bacterium | reverse complement strand
ATCAGTTTTTTGAAACTTAAAAAGACTGATGACAATCCTGTATAGAATTTTTTAGGCTGAATCACAAAAAAATGCTATTTACGGATGGGCACTAATTAGGAAATACATCTATTGAACTCATATTCTGGAACAGACTGCCCATTTATTTGGATAACTATCCTGATTACGAAATCCTAAGGCAACTGCCAGAATAAGTAGCTTTTATTGATATAAGACTCTTTTTTAATATTTTGTAGTTTCATAAAATCCCAGATAATCAACTGTACATCTAGCACCAACAAAGCGCATTTACTGATGAAAGACAATATCGGAAAGCCACAGAATTCCAACTAGAATCATCTTAAACAAAGCATTGATGCAATTAAGGCATCATCTTTGCTTAATTAAAACTAAGAATTACAACCCCACAAATTGATTATAGGTATAAGGAGAACACAATGCTTGAATCCATCGCACTATTACTTCTCTGCCAATTACTGGGCGAACTGATCGTGGTCGCACTACAATGGCCCATTCCAGGACCCGTAGTGGGTATGTTGATTTTATTCTGCGGATTAATTATTCGAGGCAATATACCAGAACCTCTTGCTCAAACCGCTAATGGTTTACTGGGACAACTATCATTGCTGTTTGTACCTGCAGGTGTGGGTGTGATGACTCACCTGACACTGTTAGGTAATCAATGGTTACCACTAAGCCTTTCACTTGTAATTAGTACACTTCTCACCATAGCAGTGACAGGGCTGATTATGCAACGTCTTACTGGCAAGGAAGTAAGTGAGAAAAAAAGCTGCAGTAGTAGCGAAGGAGATGCGTAATGAACGATCAGGTTGCCAGTTTATGGGTTTACCTCAGTGCATCCCCTCTCTTACACCTCACTTTAACTGTGTGTTTTTTTGTCGGTGCACGCTGGCTGTATCGTAAAACAGGTAAACACGCGTGGATGAATCCAGTACTGCTATCCGTACTTGCATTGGTGTTTATATTAAAACTTACAGACACGCCCTACAATGTCTATTTCGAAGGCGCTCAGTTTGTACACTTTATGCTCGGCCCAGCGACGGTTGCATTGGCTATCCCGCTTTATCGACAATGGGCCTGTTTAAAGCGTCATCCTCTGGCACTAAGTATTTCGCTAGTAATTGGTTCAATTACCGCTGCGGGCTCCGCAGTAGTAATTGCAAAACTGGGTGGCGTCAGTCAGCAGGCATTGATTTCCATCGCACCTAAATCAGTTACTACCCCCGTTGCTATGGGAATCTCTGAAACACTCGGCGGCCTGCCTTCACTGACGGCAGCCATGGTGATACTTACTGGCATTGTTGGCGCCTCACTTGGACCATGGGTGCTGGACAAATTAGCTATCAACAATCCAATGGCAAAAGGTCTGGCGATGGGTACTGCATCACATGGTATCGGTACAGGGCGTGCAATTTATATGGGGGATGTAGCGGCTGCATTTTCAGGTTTAGCCATGGGGTTAAATGGTTTGGCGACAACTATTTTATTGCCTCTGGTGTGGAGCTGGTTTGGAGCATAAGAAAACGCAGATAAGCAGTAGACTAGCTCAATAAACAGTGATGCCAGCGAACAAACAGCTGATTTCTATGTTCTGAATTTCTGCTTTTTATTACATAGCATCAGTCTGGAAAAAATACTGAATAACAGGAAAGGGACGGATTGGTTGATTCGGATAACTACCGTGAACGTCTGCTTCATGCGCTTTAAGCGGACGCATGTGAAGCATGTGTTGCGGTCGGGATTGACCTAAACTGAAATTTTAGGGATTAGAATTTATTGTTTATATTAAAAGTCATTATCATTGATATAGATCAAGGCTAAACATAATATAATGTGAACCAGTTCACACTTATCACCCAATGAAAGAACTAAAATTATGGCCGTCAATGGTTAGTTTTGAACACAAACTCTCCTGTTGATTTCCCTGCGTTGATTGTGCACCCTTTCAATACAGGGAATTTTCCATTTTTCAACCTCAATTTTAAAATGTCTGTTCTCAGTCAATTACTAACTATACTAACCAGAGTTAATAAAAAAGTTTGTAAGGACTTCGATAAGTTAATCTTAATATTGAGAAAATCTATCTAAAATCATAAGTTTCATTTTAACCAAAATGTCCGCTCAATCTAATTGAACCGTTTTAGAAAGACTGCTTTGGGGAATGTTAAGAGCGGTTCTCATTAACTTTTAAGGACTGCAATAGGTCAGCCACTCCTGAAAGCAGAATATGACCTCAACGACTGCTTCACGCCCAAAATGATTATAGCAATGTTGATATTTAACGGGTTAATTTGACCTTTTAAAGAATTTTCAAAAAAAATCACACAAAACACTTTAAAATACCAAGTTTAATAATAATGAGATGTCCGCTTAGCCTCAGATCGAGTCACTTCCATATTTGATTTAATTATGATCAATCATGTCTGCAATTTTCTCCATTAAAATGGATGAAGCATTATGCTCCAATTGCTGGCCTTCTTCGATATAACCCCACACAGTGGCATCACTTTTCCAACCACCTTGCTTTTTGATCAATTCAAAGTCAACATGTTCCCTGGCTGCAGAAGTCGATAACCCACGCCTGAAACTATGACTGCTTAACTCAGGTACAAAATCAAAACCACAGTCCTGGCCAATCGTTTTTAACAATGTATTAATGGAATTGGGATTTAATGCTTTATTTTTTATCTGATCCCAGCGGTTGATTGGTCTAAAAAGAGGGCCCGATGTAATTTCTGAAAACTCTAACCAATTTTTTATAGCTCTGGCAGGACAAACGGCTTCAGACTCGGCATAGGGTAAAGCTCTGAACAATCCCTGACCAGATTGATCGGTTTTTGACTTAGGTAAATGGATAATTAAACCTTCTGGCTCCCAGGTTAAATCATTTATTTTTATTGATACCAGTTCACTACGCCGAAATGCACCGAAAAAGCCAGTTAAAATAAGCGCAATATTCCGCCTTTTCTTATGTGAGGACGGCAGTTCATACAAATGATTTATCATCTGGGCAATATGCTCTAACCTCAAGGCTTTGGCTTTTCGTCTGGGTTTGCCGTGAACACGTCGAATACCTTCCATTGTTTTCAGGACAACAGGTTCCTGTACCGGGTTATTCATACCTTGAAACCGATGCCATTGCCCCAGAGCTGTAAGATGTAAATCCAAGGTTCTTGGGTTGAGTTCAGGTGCTTTTTCCAGGAGATAATTAATAATTATCTGTGCGGTTGTCGGTAAACGTCCACCCCATTTTTCAAATTGTCGAATAGCACTGCGATAAGCTTTACGGGTATTATCAGCTGTTGCGGCCTGTATGTAATGTTGGAGTGTTCCATTTTCGATAGGTAATTGGGTGTCAGCCTGAGGGCTTAATTGTGATGCGGTATTATCCCGTTCAGAAACAGACATAGTCAGACGGTAGCCACGGTTATATGACTGGTTGCACGGCTTTTAGGGCGTTTTTTGATAACAATTTCAATATCCCGATCCAGTCTCATAAAATACGATCTTTCGTTAATTCTGAGTAAGTCAGTCAGAGGGATTATCAAAAGATTGACGATATCAACACGCATGAATCAGAAAATCTGTTGCTATAGCGATAGGCTGTTTTTTGCGTTTTTCTTCTTTTAATTCAACCAGACCATATCGAGCCATTGTTTTTATTGTTCTAGATACGTTGTTGGAGTGACGGCCGGACATAGTGGCCAATTCCGCAATAGAATCAGGATGCTTTTCTGCAATAATGCGTAGTAATTCACGATTATGATCGCTTAAAACTTCACTCAATGATTTCATTGACGGAAACCAAATCTTAGGATCAGATGGTTTTGTCTTGTACTCACCTTTTGCTATTGCAATGGTTCTTGCTCTAATTTTTTCTTGTGACATGATGCCAATTTTTATCGGTTTCATATTACACCTTCTTTTTTAAGGATCTCATCTACTGCTTTCCAAAAATCAATTAATAATTGTTCAGGTGATTCAAATTCATAAACCACGCCCTTGCATTTAATATCTTGATGTTTGTGGTCATACTCTGTTCTTCTGGCCGTGTATTTTTTTCTCTTTTGTCCTTTTGGTTCATGAGCATTATCAAAACCTAAAATTCTCTGGTTGTAATTATCATGTAACGTTAAGCTATAACTAATACCGTGCGGAACATGATTGCTGGTTCTAACTTTATGTGCTTCAAATTTCACCCAATAACCACCTTCCTGGGCAATAATAACGCCATTCAATCCTAACAATTCGTCTAAACCAGAGTTATTCATTCACGCCTCATAACCTATCATCAGATGATATTATAACACACAAACAGCCATATTTCATAAAATGAGGTACTGGGTCGCTATAGCTTGGTTAATTTTAGTACCAATCCGCCATGTAATGACCGTTCTGGGGTGCAGTACAGTATCAGATTTTGGAAAATTTATTCTAACATAGTATAAACAGCCTTGTCATAGGTTAAAAATAGCTGAAATATATTTAAGTATTCATGTAATATAATGTTATATTACGTATAACGTATTATGTTACTAAAAAATCAGAGAGAAATCACCATGGCACGTATTGGGGTCACATATCTTGATATAGCAGAAGCAGCAGAAAAAATTAAGTCCCTGGGAAAAGAACCTACGGTTGATCGAGTCAGAGAACAACTGGGTACTGGGAGTAAAAGTACCATAGCCCCATACTTAAAACGATGGAAAAATAAAAGCCAGGTTGACATTGATAACAGCGGTTTGCCCCGTGATCTAATTGAAGTTGTTAAATCATTACATGAACGTATTCAGGATTCAGCTACTCAGAAAATTGAAGCTTTTAAAAATACATTAAATACTGAAATAGCAGTATCAAAACAAAAACTAATCGATTCTGAAAGGGCCATTGAACATTTAACGAATCAGAATACTACCCTGGAAAAATCATTAGAAACGGCAGAGCAGAACAATGACTCACTCATGCAGTCTAATACAGAATTAAAAAGTTCAGTTGAAAAGATCACCTTTGAAAATGAACAAACACTTTCCCGTGTTGAGGAATACAAAGCCACAATCCATGAATTGAAGCAAGAAACTAAAGATATTCGTGAACATTTTGAATATTATCAGCAGCATATTGCAGGTGATCGTCAGTTAGAACGAGAACAATTTCAACTGACCATTGATCAACTACAAGGTCAGAATAAAGAGTTGTTATTACGTAATAGTGAAAATGATAATACAATTAAGGAGCTTGGCCATAATAAACAGACAGTTCAGGGGAAAATTGAGAAATTACAGGCAGAAAATCAAACTTTCCAGTTGAAAGTAGAGCAACAATCGAGTGAAATAAGCCAATTACAAAGCCAGTTATCAGCACTGAATGTCAAAAAGGAACAACTTACGGACGACAATGCTAAGATTAAGGCTGATTTTGATAAAATATCTACAGAAAACACGGGAAGTCTACTAGAAATAAAGCATTTAAATCAGTTTCTGGTCAAAACTAAGGCTGAATTGGGCGAAGCCAGGGATAAAATAGCCATCCAGGACAATGATTTTAAGATTTTATTACAGGAAAAATCGGTTATTCAGGGGCAATTCAAACAATTACAAAATTCTTTGTAAACTGTATTTTTTTCAAAAAAAACGTGATCATCTTTTCATTTATATTCATAGGGTTAAGTGTCACGAACGGGCGTTTTTGTCCGCTTTTGTAGTTAGACCCATAGATGGAAAGACTTTAAGACGCTCTCATGATAAAAAATCAGGCAAAAAAGCATTGCATATGATCAGTGCATGGGCCAATGAAAATGAGATGGTTCTTGGGCAAGTCAAAACGGAAGAAAAATCCAATGAAATAACAGCCATACCTGAATTATTAAAATTGCTTGAATTAAATGGATGCATTGTCACTATTGATGCCATGGGATGTCAGGAAAGCATTGTTAATGAGATTGTAGAAGGCAAAGGTGATTATGCCATTGCGGTAAAAGGTAACCAAGGTCATCTTCATGATTCCATTATTGATTATTTTACCACAGCAGAAAAAAATGAATTCAAAAATACCCCCTTTCAATTTAAAGAAACACTGGATAAAGGGCATGGTCGAGTAGAAACTCGCCGTTATTGGCTTAGCAGTTGTTTGGATAGCATATATAATATAGAACGTTGGAAAAATCTGTCAGCTATCGGAATGGTTGAATCAGAACGTTATGATAATGGTAAAACAACTATAGACAGGCGGTATTATATCGTATCATTCTATGATGTTAACTTATTTGCAAAGGCCGTTCGTTCTCACTGGGGGATCGAAAATAAGTTACATTGGACTTTAGATATGACTTTTAGAGAAGATGAAAGCCGTATACGAAGAGAAAATGGGAGCCATAATTTTGGTGTCATTAGACACATGGCATTAAATTTATTGAAGAGTGAAAATACCAAGAGAAGTATAAAAGGAAAAAGACTACGCTCAGCTTTAGATGATCAATTCAGAGCTAAGGTATTGTGCGGAGAGTCGTTTTAATGATTTTGCCCTGGTGACATTAGCCACAAAAGACAAGACGATGGGTTTACTTTCCGATTATAAAAACAAACAATAAGTTTAAGTTGGTGGCCATATTTCGTGTTTCACAACAGACAAGTATTGCTTACGAGTGATATGACTGGTCTTTTTGGTCAATCAGACCTACGATAATATTAAATATATTTAATACAATACACCGATATTTATCAATATCGGTGTATTGTATTTTAGGGCGAAAATAGGCTATGCTGTATAAAAATTAAACATAGCTGAAAATATGAACGCAAAACGTATCCCACCCAAGCCTATTTTTGATTCTCTGGATTCAATTGGCAATCCATATAAACAAAAGTCATTTTCAGTAAAAGCCTTTATTGCTGCTTCTAAATCACCTGTTGGTATAAACATTGACTATGAATATGCACTTAAGTTTATATATAGCTATAACGGAAGCTTAGCAACATTTAATGCTTATCGGCGTGAGTTAGAGCGTTTTCTTCAATGGGCTTGGAGAATTGATGAGCATTCAATATTACAACTTAAACGAGAGGATATAGAAGAGTACGTAAGATTTTGTTTAAACCCACCATTGGCCTGGATAGGTACAAAAAATGTACCACGCTTTTTAACATCCAATGATGAACGAAATCCAAATGAAGAATGGCGTCCATTTGTTGTAACTGTAACAAAAGAGCAACATCGTAAAGGAAAAATAGCTGATAGAAAAGATTATGTAATGTCACAATCTGGAGTCAAAGCAATTTTTACAGCTATATCTTCTTTTTATGATTACCTTACTCAAGAGGAATTAACTGATTCAAACCCAGTTGCTTTGATAAGACAAAAAAGTAAATTTATTCGAAAAGACCAAAATAAAAAAATAGTACGGCGTATTAGTACATTAGAATGGGAATACGTGATTGAAACGGCTGAAATCATGGCAAATGAACAACCAGAGCAACATGAGCGCACGTTATTTTTGATGAATTGTTTATTTGCTATGTATTTACGAATTTCAGAGCTGGTTGCTGATGAACGTTCAACGCCAGTTATGGGTGATTTTAAAAAAGATCAGGACTCAAATTGGTGGTTTCATGTGGTTGGGAAAGGAAATAAATCCAGGACAATTACTGTTTGTGATGAAATGCTTAAAGCACTTAAACGATATCGAAGGCATTTAAGTTTAACAGTATTACCGACACCTGATGATAAAACACCTTTACTACCAAAAAACCTGGGTAAAGGCTCAATGACCAGTTCCAGACATATCCGAACAATTGTTCAAGACTGTTTTGATCGATCCTATGAGCGTATGAGAGCAGATGGATTAGAAGAAGATGCATCCGACTTAAGAACAGCAACAGTTCACTGGCTACGTCATACGGGTATTTCTGAAGATGTAAAATTCAGACCCCGAGAACACGTTAGAGATGATGCAGGCCATCAAACAATGCAGACAACCGATAGATATATTGAAAGTGATGAGCGAGAACGTCATCGGTCAGGTAAAGATAAGCCTTTAAAAGAATTTTAGTGTTTTTTTTAAGAAAAAAAGTGAAGACTAAAATACTTTAAATTCAATAGATTAAGTTGAGTCTATTGGAATCTAGACCCGCATTTACAATGATATCCAAAAATGGCTTTTCAATTAAATAATTCATAAGAACTCCAATTTTAAATTAATTAAAAGGAGCTTACCCTGATAGGAGTAAGCTCCCAACAGGGTTG
>JADGEM010000044.1 GCA_016744375.1 Gammaproteobacteria bacterium | reverse complement strand
TTTTGAAGTCTTTTTGAAGTGAATAAATAGTGGTCTGGTAACTTCTATTTGATCATCAAACTGGCTTCAATTCAACCTCTAAAGATCCTCCCTATGAACTTTTATTAAAAACAGATTATCAAGCTTCACATGATCAGTTAACAGGCCTGTACAACCGAAGTCAATTTATTTGCGAACTACAGCAGACCATCAATAATTTAAAATCCACTGGACACTATGCCTATTTATTATTAATCGATCTGGATATTTTAAGACGATTAATGATTCATTGGGGCATGATATTGGAGACAAATTATTAGTTGAAGTCACAGAACGAATGAAAAATCACATCAGTGATCAGCACACCCTGGCCAGATTAGGCGGTGATGAATTTATAATTATCAGTCCGGAATTTAAAGATAAGAAAGAATGCCGGCTAACTGCTCAACAATTTTCTAAACAGCTGCTTGAAAAAATAAAAAATAACTACATCATAGAACCTCATCATCTTTATATCAGTGCCAGCATTGGCATCAATGTTTTGAGTAATAGAGACATTAAGGTCAGTAACTTTGTTAAAGAAGCTGATATTGCCATGTATGAAGCTAAAGCTTCAGGTCGAGATGGAGTCATTTTATTTAACGATGAATTTTCCAGAAAAATTGAAAAAAAGCTAGAAATAGAACGTTTGCTTCATTTCGCTCTAGAAAAAAATGAAATTAAGCTCAAGTTTCAGCCTCAATATAACTTGTCCCAGAGAATTATGGGTTGCGAAGTACTGGTTCGCTGGAATAATGACAAGCTCGGCATGGTCTCACCTGCCGACTTTATCCCCATTGCTGAACAGACCGGTATCATCATTGAACTTGGAAAGTACATTCTAGAAGAAGCCATCATAATTCTTCATCAATGGGAGACTAAGGGTCTTATTTTGGAGCAATTTTCAATCAATATCAGTATGAGGCAGATTTTTCATCACAATTTTATTGAGGATGTAAAGCAAATTTGTTTGCGACATCATCTTAAGCCCTCACTTTGTTCAAAAATAATATTTGAGCTTACTGAAACAATTGCAGCCGCAGATATTACAAAACTCATTATGATCATGAATGAATTAAAAAAATCAGGCATTCATTTTTCCATGGATGATTTTGGTACAGGCTACTCATCTTTAAGTTACATCACCCAATTACCCATTGATGAACTTAAAATCGATCGCTCTTTTGTCAGCCACTTGCATACAAACGAACAAAATAAAGCCATGGTTTCCAGCATTCTGAATCTGGCAAACACATTCAATTTAAGCGTTGTTGCAGAAGGCGTTGAAACTTCTGAGCAGGTTGATTTCCTGACTCAAAAACAATGTGATATTCTACAGGGCTATTATTTTTCCAAACCGATTGAAAAAGAGGAATTTGAACACTTATATTTTCATGAAACCCGCTCTCTATAAATACAGGATAGCACTTTCAAAAGCATCATTGAGGACACACTTTATCATCCCTGAAGTCACGGACTAAAAGCTCGCTGTGCCAGAGAGTTTCCTATAGAAAAAATAGTCAATGATTATAATTGCTCAGGGAAAAGCAGTTCGAAGGACTTATTAAGGTCGTTTATAAATTTTTATCACGATCACAACCATCTTCATAAAATAACCTGACCCTTCTTGTTTTTTGTACTTTATAAGGTAATTTTACATTTGTAATTGACCGGTTGCCAAAATTCATATGATAGAGCAGCAGTGCATTACATCCGTCAGCAGATTTTCGTTTGAGCTTGCTCAACTTTCATATGCAGAGTAAAGTCATAGACGTTCGTTTAGCGGGTGTTAATACCAAAGAATTACGCGATATTACTGTGGCGATGAAGATTGCTGGTGTTCTGATTTTATTCATTTTGATGCTGGGCGGGTTTGTTACTGCTAAGTTGCTCCAGCAACACCCCCGTTCTTAAAAACACTTCATCCGATACACCAAAAGCTGTTTTTAATGCGACATCTCTATCCCATTGATTATGAATTCCACCGATATGGTAGGCATCTTTGAAGCTAATGTGATTAATATGATACCAGGGAGATATAATTGGAAAGAACTGCAGTGGCCAATCGGTACCATAAATCATTTTTTCAGTGATCCCTTCTTCTTTCATTGCTCGAGATAAATAATTAAGCTTGTTGATTTGGGTCAGACTGGAAATATCAACATACAGGTTAGGATACTGCTGAAGCATTGGTAATATTCGAGCAAAATTATCTTCGCCTTCACTTTTCCCTGTGGTGGCAATGTGTGCAGCAATCACTGTGACGCCATGATCTAAAGCTAATTTTAAACGTTTCGGGTCGGCCAGTTCATCCCGTGCATTAGCAAAGGATTTTTCCATTCCGGTATGAGTCAAAAGGGGTATTTTTAGTTTTGCCATTAATTGATAAAAAGGAATCAGTTCAGAACTAGATGGATCGATATTCATAATAGAGGGTATCCATTTGACTAAAACAGCCCCCTTTTCCTTTACCTCTCGCAATCGTTGTAAAGCATCTTTTCGATTGGGATTGATACTGGCACCAAACAATAGATTATCATAAAGAGCCGATTCTTTTACGACATAATCATTAGGAATATAAATCTGAGTTTCCTGCTTATTTAAAACACCATTGTGATCAACAAAACCATCCATTGCTAAAATAACGGCTTGTTTTACTGTTTCAGAACGAGCAATTTTATCACTGAGTTTTTTAAATAAAATCCGATCACCCTGCTGAATTAATTCTTCTTCAGTCACATCCATTGACCATAAGTAAAATGGAAAGCGGATATTATTGCGCATTGTTTCATTGATAAAACAACCACTATCACCATAACCAAGTCCTGCTACATGCACATGTATATCAATAATTGACTTGCCAACACCAGGATTTAAATGCTCAATTTTATGATCTCGAAAGAACATAAATATGGAAAATAAGATAATAAAAAGTAAAAAGAGTATTTTTTTCATTGAGAGCCTTCTAATGATTAAGAGCCTTTATTTGTATTGGTTAAAACTACCATGTAATCCCGAACAAATAGCCGTGTAATAAGGTTCATCGGGCTTCAAATAGCCATGACGGATAGCAAAATCAATAATAACCAGATTACAATTGATTTTGTAATCACGGGTAGTTGCTACACAATTTAATACCTTTTCAATAGGCCAGAGGTAAAATTCTTCCGCTTCACCATCTGTATTTTCAGGAACAAAATCAGACTTCAGCTTTAAATCATAAATAAATAAATTATCTTGCTGTAGTTTTTGTTGCACATCCATCGTATAAGACACCAGAGAAACAGGCTTTGACTGCTGAGCAATATTCTCAGGGACATTAGCCTCTTCTGCACATTCTTTGATCATTGTTTCTTCAATGCGATAACCCGCACCGTGGCCACCAGCCACAAGATGATCTAGTTTACCTGGAAAAGTATGTTTGTCTTTTGCACGCCTGGCAACCCAGAGATACAGTTTACCCTCTTTTTCCACCCAGGCATTCAAATGAATCCCATATTTTTGAATCCCAAGAAGGGATGAAGCCGCTCGTTCAATGGTAAAAAAGGATGGATGATTAAATCCTGTATTGACATTATATTGCTCATCAACCCATGATGTGATCACTCCAGATTGGTACCAGCTTCGGGCCACTTCAGCAACCGCCCGACTACGGCTGTCAAAATCATTCACATTTGTCTGAAACGTCAATGCTTCCCGACCTTGAAACTCTGAGAATAAAAAAATAGACTTAAAAGGCTCAAAAACATTCAATTTATCTTTGTGAATATAACCCAGTATTGATGAATCGATAAAAAACGGTAGATAATCATTCGGACTGTACTGATTACATTCATGAACCCAGTTGAGATAGGCTTTATTTCTTCTTTCTATTGTCAGCATTCAGGCATCCATTTAAGACAATTATCTAAATAACCATAGAAATCAGTGATTGATATCATTTAATAAAATTATTATAATGGTCAGTCTACATAAAAAGCAGTCTTACCGGCTGCTTTTTTTATTTTAAAGTCTCTATTTTGCCACACACAGTTTTTTTTAGGAACTTTTGTTCACAGCCTCATTTAAGGTTTTAGTTTTAGGAGCTATCAGTGTCAGATCACATAATGAATACCTATGGCCGGTTACCGGTCAGTTTTGTCAAAGGTGAAGGTTGTTACCTGTATGACGAGCAGGGACAGCGCTATCTTGATGCGCTGACTGGTATTGCTGTATGTGGTCTTGGCCATAGCCATCCAGCAGTTACCCTGGCGATCAGTGAACAAGCTGCGACTTTAATGCACACATCAAACCTGTACGGCATTCCAAAACAGGAAGAGTTAGCTGATAAACTGTGCGACTTATCCTCAATGGATCGTGTTTTTTTCAGTAATTCAGGCGCAGAAGCAAATGAAGCTGCCATTAAAATCGCCCGAAAATACGGCCATACTGCGGATGCGTTCAAAGATAAAGTTGACCTACCCACGATTATAGTTGCCAACAAAAGTTTCCATGGCAGAACCTTATCAACCCTGTCCGCCACAGGCAACGCCAAAGTTCATGCTGGATTTGAACCTCTGGTGCCAGGCTTTATTCATGTTGACTTTGAAAATATGGATGCCATCAAACAGGCTGCGGATGATAATGATAATGTTGTTGCAATTATGGTTGAGCCCATTCAGGGTGAAGGTGGGCTGGCAACACCTGCAACCAGCTATTTACAGGAAATCCGTACTTTTTGTGATGAGAAAGGTTTTCTAATGATACTGGATGAGATACAAACTGGTATTTGCAGGACAGGTAAATGGTTTGCCGGACAACATAGTGACATAGTACCGGACATTATGACTCTGGCCAAAGGTCTGGGTAATGGTTTTCCAATTGGTGCCTGTCTTGCTAAAGGTGCAGCAGCCGAAGTTCTGGTTCCTGGAAATCATGGTTCCACATTCGGTGGTAATCCTCTTGCATGTGCTGCGGCACTGGCAACGATTAAAACCATGTCAGAACAAAATCTTGAGCAACGTGCCGCTGACTTAGGTGTTTATTTTCAACAAGGTTTTAAAAAATCACTGGCCGATTTAATCCAACAGGGCTTAGTCAAAGATATCAGGGGTAAAGGCCTTATGATCGGCATAGAGCTTAATAAGCCCTGCACTGAACTGGTACAAAAAGCACTGAATAAACAATTACTGATTAATGTTACTGCTGATAATGTTGTGCGTTTATTACCCGCATTAATTACCAGTAATAATCAGGCTGATGAAATTATATCATTAGTGAGTGAACTGATCAGAGACCTATAGACTCAAATAACTTGAAAATAAACTGCTTAGCAGAAGAAAAGATAATGACTGAAGACAACAAATTACGCCACTTTTTAACATTAATGGACTTTTCCAGTATTGAGCTGAAAAACATGACCGATCGGGCCATTGTTCTTAAAAAAATGCAAAAAAACGGAGATATTTACGAGCCATTAAAAAATCGTATGCTGGGAATGATTTTTGAAAAATCTTCAACCCGCACTCGTGTTTCATTCGAAACTGGCATGTTACAGTTCGGCGGCGGTGCTTTATTTCTTTCACCCCGAGATACTCAATTAGGCCGTGGTGAACCCATTGAAGACAGTGCCCGAGTCTTATCTCAAATGGTGGATACTATTATGATCCGTACTTTTGAGCATGAGAAGCTGGAGAAATTTGCTCGGTATTCTTCTGTGCCAGTAATCAACGCCCTCACAGATCGGTATCATCCTTGCCAGTTACTTGCTGATATGCAGTGCTACCAGGAACATCGAGGTAGTATAGAAGGAAAAACTGTCACCTGGATTGGTGATGGCAATAATATGTGTCACTCCTATATCAATGCTGCCCGCCAATGGGGCTTTAAGTTAAACATTGCCTGTCCTGAGGGTTATGATCCTGAGCAGAGTATTTTTGCAGAAGCGGGTGATCAGGTTGAAATTATCCGTGATCCAATGGCTGCTGCCACTGACTCTGATCTGGTCGTCACTGATGTCTGGACATCAATGGGGCAGGAAGAAGAACAGACACGTAGAGAAGTGGCCTTTGATGGTTTTATTGTCGATGATAAACTGATGGCTCAGGCTGATAAAGAAGCCCTGTTTATGCATTGCCTGCCAGCACACCGCGGCGAAGAAGTCAGCGCCTCCGTTATTGACGGTAAACAAAGTGTCGTCTGGGATGAGGCTGGAAACCGATTGCATGCTCAAAAGGCTTTGTTAGAATTTTTAATGGGTGGATTCATCAACGAATAAAGAGTCGTCAACGAACTTAAGAGTCATCAACGAATAAAGAGTCATCAACTAACTAAGAGTCATCGACGAATAAAAAACCATCAACGAACAAAAGAGTAAATATCACGTAAATGCCTGTTTTTGACGTTGTCTTTCTGGCTCTTTCAGTCAATGCCCCGATTCAGATTATTATTACTATAGGGCAATGGTTGCTTATGGCACGTTTTCTTGCTCCCAGAGAAAGATCATTAAGTGATGCTCTCTCCTGTCTGGCACTCACTTATATCACAGCTTTTTTATTATCTCTGCTTTTCTGGCTCTTTTGGCCGCTTAATCCGGAACTAATCCTCTACAACAACCGTATAAGTATTCCGGCCATACTGGGTGAAGCCATTGCTATCCCTTATTGGTTGTACCGTTACAATTATTTTAAAAATAATAAGCGCTAAGAAAGAGCTTATAATTTAGGAATTGGATTTGAAACAGGTTTCTTAGCTGCAAGCGCTAAGCTTTCAGATTCATCTGGCATTTGCAAATAAAAACCATCATCAGATAAAGCACTCATTACCTGCCTGATATTTGCACGGGCCAGTTTTTTCTCAGGATTTAATTCCAGCTCCATTATAAATTCAAGCCGTCCCAATGTCGTCAATAACATTTCTGGTACGCGGGAAAAGTCATCTTTAATTTCAATATAAAGATAGCTATCCCGCTTTTTACACCCCTTATAAATCATGGTTTTCATATCAAATATCCAAGTAAAATGACATTATACCGCAGCTCTGTCAAAATAAATCCATTCAATTTGGCACGAATCAAGATGATAATTCAGCGACGATAAGTTATTATTCTAAATCAACTATCAATAAATCATTATTTCTTGTAACTATTCGTGTTAAACCCGAATGCCATAAGGACTATAATCCATAATGCACAGCACACATGATAAAAGAGAATACAGTCGAGTCAGCGTCAGCTTCTCATTGAGCATAGAGCTTTCAAATCAGCGACAGGCAAAGGGAGTTGCAATAAATATCGGTCAGGGCGGCATGTTGCTAGAATGTACATCCGGCACTGCATTTTCCAAACTGGATGATGTTAACCTCTACCTTCCGTACAATCACAACCAGGGTAACTTTGCCATTGCCGCTAAAGTCACACGAGTCAATGGAAGTCAGATTGGCTTATTTTTTTACTCTGATCCCTCTGAATATTTACAAGAAACTCTTTCTTAGTAAGATGTTAGTGGAATCCTGTTTAATAATTTAGGATAATAGCGCTTCTATTTTTTCCAGCATTAGTTTTATAAATACGTTAATCCAGTAAGGACTCAAATATGGATATTTCAATTAAAAGCGCACCGATATTAGCACTTGCTGCCCTTTTTTCACTTATTTTCAGTACTGAAGCCATAGCAAAAGTTCAATATGTGAGTGATGAGCTTGTCATAAACATGCGTTCAGGAAAAGGAAATGGTTTTAAAATAATCAAAATAGTTAAAAGCGGTACCCCTCTCACTATTTTAAATCAAGATTCCGGTTACACTCGGGCCAGAACCCCTCAAGGTGTTGAAGGCTGGGTATTAAGTCGATTTCTTATTAATACACCGGTTGCAAAAACACTATTAGCCAAAGCACAGCAAGACGTTGTTCAGATGAAAGAAAAATATGATGCCATGGAGGCAGAACTCAGCACAATTAAAACTGAACGAGATACTCTCAGCACCTCTGAAAACAAATTGCTCAGTAATAAAGAAAATTTAAATGTCGAACTGGCTAAGCTGAAAAAAATTGCTGCACGTCCTATGCAGCTTGAAGCCGAAAATGATCAACTACGAAACGATCTTGTCAAAATTGAGGCTGAAAATCGTCTCCTGAAACAGGAGTATCAAACGCTGGAAGATAATAGTGATCAAGACTGGTTCATGATCGGGGCCGGAGTATTATTTGGCGGCATGATTCTGGGACTGATATTTCCAAAACTTCGTTCTGGCCAGAAAAAAGCCAATTGGAACAGATTATAAGTTGAAACTATATGGTGGTCAGCTTCTATGTTTATACGCATTCACTTATAAAGTTAGAAACTGGCTAGCATAATCGCTTAACCATCAAAAATATTTAGCTTCTTTTAATAAACCTCGCAGAAGCTCAATCACTTCTTCACCCATAGAGTCAAAGCAAAGACCAACGTACTCATCACAAATATGGGCGACTTCTGCCTTAATAATGGTCGACATGGTGCATTGATCTTTTGAGGCAACAAAACAGATTGCCAGTTTTTCTTTTTCTATAAAATCATAAGAATTAGGTTCAATGGCACAACCTAATAAACTCATATTAATAATTCTGGACTCAAGGCGAGTATTGGAGACCCTGTAAGGTGAAACAAAAACCTCAAGACTAATGGGGTGTCTGGGGTGTTCACGGCGCTCAACTTGTTCAGAAGATATCATACCTCAGCTCCAGGTTATATTTCATGATGTTGTATCTCATTATTAACATTAATACCACATAATTGTGCCACAAAAAAATAAAACCGCCAGTTATTTAATTATTTTTCAGCGCTGATGCCGGGAGCATGAGCAGTTTGCTCATTTTAACCCAAAATTTTTGACATGGGAAACCACCCATGTCCCTAAAATGAGTATAAGCTTTACTAAAATTTTCGTTTTAACTGTGAAACATCACGAACCGCTCCACGAGATGCTGAAGTTGTCATGGCAGCATAGGCCTGTAAAGCCTGGCTTACATGACGAACCCGCTCTCCAGGTTGCCAGGCATCACTACCCCTGGTCTCCATGTTCTCACGACGCTGGTTTAACTCATCATCACTGACTTTGACATCAATCTTTCGATTCGGGATATCAATTTCAATCAAATCACCTTCTTCAATCAAACCAATTGCACCACCTTCAGCAGCTTCAGGGGAAGCATGCCCAATAGACAGACCTGAAGTTCCTCCAGAAAAACGACCATCCGTTAATAAAGCACAGTCTTTACCCAGACCTTTAGATTTCAGATAGCTGGTTGGGTACAACATCTCCTGCATACCGGGCCCGCCACGAGGTCCTTCATAGCGGATAATAACCACATCACCCGCTTTGATTTCATTATCCAAAATGGCTGCAACCGCTGAATCCTGACTTTCAAAGATGCGAGCAGGCCCGGTAAAGCATAGTATTGAATCATCAACGCCGGCGGTTTTGACCACACAGCCGTCAACAGCAATATTGCCATAGAGGACAGCTAAACCTCCATCCTGACTATAGGCATGCTCCTTATCACGGATGCAACCATTACTGCGATCATCATCAAGATTTTCCCAACGTTTCGATTGACTAAACGCTTCCTGAGTTGGTACACCGCCAGGACCTGCCCGAAACATTTGCTTAACATCATTGTCATCAGAAACGGCAATATCATACTGTTCAATGGCCGTCGCCATTGAATCACTGTGGATCATGTTTACATCATTATTAAGTAATCCTGCTCTGGACAGTTCACCCAAAATTGCCATAACACCTCCGGCACGATGGACATCTTCCATGTGATATTTCTGGGTGCTGGGTGCTACTTTACATAAGTTGGGTACTTTTCTGGAGAGCCGATCAATATCATCCATAGTAAAATCAACATCACCTTCCTGGGCCGCCGCCAGGAGATGTAAAATCGTATTGGTCGACCCTCCCATTGAAATATCAAGACACATAGCATTTTCAAAGGCTTCAAAAGTTGCAATATTTCGTGGTAGAACTGACTCATCATCCTGTTCATAATAGCGTTTTGCTATGCTCACAATCTGACGTCCCGCTTCAAGAAAAAGCTCTTTTCTGTCTGCATGAGTAGCCAGCAGAGAACCATTTCCAGGCAAAGAGAGACCCAATGCTTCAGTTAAGCAGTTCATTGAATTCGCAGTAAACATACCAGAACATGAACCGCAGGTCGGACAGGCAGAACGTTCCATGATATCGGTATCTTCATCCGTCACATTATCGTCCACAGCAGAAACCATTGCATCCACCAGATCAAG
Organism: Gammaproteobacteria bacterium; assembly: GCA_016744375.1. Lineage (GTDB taxonomy): Bacteria > Pseudomonadota > Gammaproteobacteria > GRL18 > GRL18 > GRL18. The sequence goes on along the minus strand of JADGEM010000044.1, from coordinate 31,637 downwards.
ATGCACTTCTTTACCATGCATAACCACCTTGCCTGATTCCATTGGCCCACCAGAAACAAAAATAACGGGAATATTTAAACGCAAGGATGCATTGAGCATTCCCGGTGTAATTTTGTCACAATTGGAAATACACACCAAGGCATCGGCACAATGTGCATTACACATATATTCCACAGCATCAGAAATAACTTCCCTGGAAGGCAGACTGTACAACATGCCGTCATGTCCCATAGCAATACCATCATCAACGGCAATGGTATTAAATTCTTTTGCCACACCACCGGCTTTTTCAATTTCCCTGGCAACTAATTGTCCCATATCTTTTAAATGAACATGACCGGGAACAAATTGAGTGAAAGAATTTGCAACTGCTATAATTGGTTTTTGGAAATCATCATCTTTCATTCCTGTAGCACGCCATAATGCTCTGGCGCCTGCCATATTTCTGCCGGCGGTGGTAGTTCTTGAACGATATTCAGGCATAAAAAGTCCTTAAAAAGAAGTCAATAGTTAGAAGTCTGCTGTTATAAGTCTAAATTCAGGAGAAATAGAATAAATTATTATATAAGTTAATCTATCACAAGAATAGTCAGTTGTTCCATCATTGTTGAACCTAAATAAATCAGTAGGTTCAACTCATTTATTTAGGTATAGTACCCCAAACGGAAAGGTCACCTACAGGAGTCTGACGTTGAAAAAGTAACCGTGACATGAAAAAGCCAGTAAAAAACATCAGTAAGTTACCGATAATTGCTGTGTAGTATAAATCAAATGGCAATCCCAAACCCTCAGGTAACAGTCCCTTCTTAGCTAAAATGGTCCAAATGGTGAATAATGCCGTTAGCAGTAAACCACTCCAGACAGCTCTAGCATCACCTTGATTAGTAAAAAACCCCAATAAATAAATACCTAACACCCCACCTGAAACAATAGAAACTAGAATAGTTGCAGTATCCTGCAATGTTTTAGTCTCTGCTTCCATAAGCAGAATAGCACCAATAATCATTAATACAGAAACAATTAGGGCAACTATTTTAGCAACCAGTAAATAATGTTTATCTTCTTTTTCAGTCATAGAAAAACGTCGATAGATATCCACTATTGAAACTGTTGATATGGCATTTATACTGGAATCCAGTGAAGACATCGCAGCGGCAAGTGCTGCTGCAATCACAATTCCTGCAACACCTGAGGGTAAGTAATGGTTGATAAAATAAGGCAATATCTGCTCAGCTTTTTGCTCACCATTAAGAATTTGTGTCGCCGTTTCAGTCGGAAATTCCTGAAAGAAAACATAAAGCGCCGTACCTAGAAACATATAAAAAGCCCAGATAGGCAAACTTGTAAAGGCACACACAAACATTGCCTTGCGAGCTTCAATATCACTTTTAGAAGCGCAAAAACGTTGTACGGTATTCTGGTTGGCCGAATACTCCGTTAACCAGGCCGTGAGTCCCATTAACAGGAGCATGGTTCCTGTCTTATCCTGCAAGGAAAAGGACCAGTCAACAGGTGCAAGCTGACCATTTTTTAATTCAGCAAACGCCAGCTTACCGTGCTCCCCTGCCATACGAATAATCTGATCAAGCCCGCCGGGTAAATGATTAACAATAACTGCTAAGCAGAAAATGCCTCCAACAGCCAATACTATTGTCTGCAATACATCCGTCCAGATGACTGCATCAATACCACCGGCAATGGTATAAACTGCAACAAAGACACCACCAAGAACAATGGACATTTCAGGACTTAAACCAGTTAACTCGTGAATTAACAAAGAAAGCAAATATAAAATAAGACTGATACGCACTAATTGTCCCAGAATAAATGTTAAGGCACCATAAACACGAATTGAAGGCCCAAAGCGATCTTCCAGGTATTCATAAGCAGTAATGGTATTTCCTCGACGGAAAAAAGGGAGAAAGACATAAGCAGCAATAAAGATAGCAAGAGGTAACATCAAATTAGGTAAATAGCGAAGCCATGCAGTTTTATAAGCATCTCCCGGATAAGCTAGAAAAGTAATCGAACTAATAGATGTACCGACAAGGCTCAGCCCTATAACCCAGCCTGAAAATGAACGACCACCAACAAAATATTCTTCTGTGCTGGTGTTCTTTTTTGAAAAATACAGGCCTATAGCCATAACAATAATAAGATAGCCCAGTAAGGCTAATAGATCAGGTAATGAAAGTGACATAATAGTTTAGTAAAAAATCCAGTAACAAATAACTTGCAACGAATATCTCGTAACAAGCGTCCTAGTAAGAATAGGTTAGCTAATAAAATAATCTTAATGTTATAATGTCTTAAGATATATAGAGAAAAACATGACAGATTCTAACACAAATTTACCTGAGAGCTCATATTTAGTCAGCAAAACAGAAACACATTTTGTTCAATGGTTCCGTAATGCTGCACCTTATATCAATGCCTTTCGGGAGCAAACTTTTGTGATTTATTTCAGCGGTGATGTGCTTGCTGATAATGAGTTTCCATCTCTGGTACATGATATTACCCTGCTTAACAGCCTTGGTGTTAAACTGGTACTCGTTCATGGTGCACGCTCACAGATTGATAAAAGACTTAAGAATTCAGCTATAAAATCAGAATATTCTCAAGGACTCCGAGTCACTGACAGCGAAACAATGCAGGTCATTAAAGATGCATCCGGCTGTATCAGGCTTAATCTGGAAGCTCTCTTTACCACCAGTCTTAAATACACACCTATGGCCGGTTCACGAATTAATATCATTTCCGGAAATTTCATTATTGCACAACCAAAGGGTATTATTGATGGTATTGATTATCTGCACACGGGTGATATCAGAAAAATTGATACCAATTCAATTACTCACTCTCTCGATGCAGGTAATGTCGTATTGCTCTCACCTCTCGGTTATTCTCCAACAGGAGAGACATTCAATATCAATGGCGAAGATTTAGCGACTAAAAGTGCAATTGAATTAAAGGCCGATAAGCTGATATTTATTGATGATGCCTGTGGTATTCTTGATGATAAGGCTCAGTTACAACATGATCTGACCACACAAGACCTTAATAATATTATCAAATTCAATACGACTCAGCATAATGAAGTCATTCGTCATTACCAACGGATTATTCATGCCTGTGAATCAGGTGTACAACGAGTGCATGTCATTGATCGTAATCTTGATGGTGCATTATTAATAGAATTATTTACCCAGGACGGTGTTGGTACACTTATCAGCACAGATGATCTTGAAGACATTCGCAATGCCGACATTGAAGATGTACAAGGCATTATTGAACTGATCGAGCCACTGGAAGAATCAGGGTTATTAGTTAAACGCTCACGGGAACGTCTGGAAACTGAAATTAATAATTTTTATGTGATAGAACGTGACAAGAAAATTATTGGCTGCGGCGCTCTTTATATCAGCAAGAACAAACAGCAGGCAGAAATCTCCTGCATGGCAATTGCCCCAAAATATCAATCAAAGGGCCGTGGTGAAAAAATATTCAAGCATATTTGTGAACAAGCTAGAAGCAAGCAGTTAAAACAGGTTTTTATCCTAACCACGCAGGCAACACATTGGTTTAGAGAACAGGGTTTTGTAAAAAAGATCATTTCAGAACTGCCTAGCGAAAAACAAGCCTTATACAACTATCAACGTAATTCAGCTGTTTATATAAAAGAGCTATAAAATAACTGTATAATACTAAGTCAAAATAAGATGTTGAAACTAAAATTCTTTACAAAAAATAATAATGAAAGCAAATAAAAATATTCTAGCCTATATTGGTGCGAAACCTGGCGATAATAAGCAGACTACTAGAGATTCTGATGCTTGGTTTACACCAAGTAAATACACAGATATGGCCCGAGAAGTTATGGGTGAAATTGAACTTGATCCATTTTCTTCTAAAGTAGCGAATAAGCATATAAAGGCAAAAAGGTACTTTGATTTAAATAGCAATGCTTTTGAACAAGTATGGTTCAAGGATAAAGGTCATGTATTCATGAATCCACCCTATAGTAGAAAACTCATTAATGATTCAGTTAACTTGTTTTTAAAAAACTGGAAAGATAAATCCATTTCACAGGCTGTAGTTCTGGTTAATAATGCGACAGAAACTAAATGGTTTCAGGCCTTGTTACGAAATTCGTCAGCAATTTGTATGCCTGAAGGGCGTATTTCTTTCGAAACAAGTGATGGGAAACATGTATCAGGAAATACACGAGGGCAAATCTTTTTCTATTTTGGTCGTAAAGTGCGTAGATTCGAGGTAGTATTCAGCAGAATCGGGGTTGTTTTAAAAAAATAATTTATTTATGACTCAAACTTTGCCCTATATTTAGGGGGAGAAAAAGCGCATGAAATTGCTGAATTAAGCAATCAAATTACTCAGAAAAGTGGTCTATCAGAGAGGCTATTCCAACAATTGATACAAGCTATTGTTCAATCGAAGAAATAACGACTCTAATAATTATCCGCCTAATCTTAATCGTTATTTCATTTATAATTTCATGGTCTGAGATATGAGTAATCCTGCTCCTGCAACTCTATAATTCTTGCCGCACCTGCCGGCACAACACCTACACCCTCTAGTAATACTGGCTGCTTTCCGGTTTTCTTAGCCATTTTTTTCATTGTGTTGGCGCAGGCACTAAATTCAATATCCTGCATAGCAAGACTTTTTACTCTGTCAGCTTGTTTACTCTTAGTGGTCAATAACCCAAGCCCCGGTCCAAAAGCGACAATTTCAATGGTAATATTATCCATACCATAGTGTTTTTGCAGATTAACAGCATTATTTAAAGCAATTTTTTGTGTGACAGGATCATTTGAACTCACCTGAATAACCAGCTTATGATGACCTGTTTCGGCTTCAGCAAATGCCGATGATAGGCTGCCCATCGATAAAACGAAAAATAATGAAAGAATAACAAGTTTAGTGACATGGTTTTTAATAAGCATTATGTATTTTCCTTTTTTAGTAAATTATGGTTAATAATAAGACGCATAGGCATTATTTTTATTCCTTTTTTTTATAAAAAATTAAATAAAAAAAATGGAATAAAATGACATGTTTCCTCGTCTTATTAAATTGCAAGATAAAATGTCTGCTTTATTCCGATACAAAATCACTTAGAATTGGTTAATCTTTATAAAAATCAGAGAATTAAAAACTTGAAGAACGGTAATGTTTTCATTATTTACAAATAAAAAACAAAATGAGCTGAAAAATAAACGGGAGCAACTTTATCGGGTTGCTTATTCCTGGTGTAATGATGAGCTGTTAGCTGATGATCTCACCAATGAAACTCTCTATAAAGCATTTCAAAAATTGAACAAACTGCGTGATAAATCCAGTATCAACAGCTGGTTGTTTAAAATACTGGCCAATTGCTGGTATGATCATTTACGCAAAATAAAACCATCAGAAAGTATTGATGATATTGTTTTTGTCGATCATGAAACACCCGACCAATTACTGCAGCAGCAAGAAATTATTTTACACGTAAGAAAAGCAGTTGGTCTGTTACCAATGGGTCAACGCCAGGTCATCACCCTGATTGATTTAGAAGGCTTTTCTTATGAAGAAGTTGCTGCCATATTGAGTATTCCAATCGGGACCGTCATGAGCCGCTTAAGTCGCGCACGTCTGTCACTGAAAGAGAGCCTTTTGAAAAAAAATTCTGATCTTAAAGAAAATAGTATACAAAAAATAAAATTAAGGAGTGTGAAATGAACTCTGATGATTTAACTCCTGTTGAACAAATTAACGCCTATATTGATGATCAGCTTTCCAATGAAGTCAAAGCTGAAATCTTAAAAAAATCGCAAAAGAATGATGAGCTTTCAGAAAGCATCTGTCAGACACGTCTTATTAAAGAAATGGTTAAAGTATCTTATCAGACACCACCCGATTGCCATTCTGAAAAACAGCATAAAATTCATCACAGCAATTATTTTCAATATGGTATTGCGGCCTGCTTGTTTTTACTCACAGGCATTATTACCGGATGGAATGGTGCTTATTTTTATGGCAGCCCAACTCCTGATAAAACAACATCACCATATGTTCAATTAAATTCAGGTACTATCAATAGCCATCAGGTTTTATTGCATATTTCCACCGATGATCCATCAAGAGTCGAATTGGCACTTGGTAATGCAGAAAGATTATTAACGACCAATAATAACGATGAAAAGTTTCAACTTCAGATCCTCGTCAATGCAGATGGTATTAAAATTCTCCAGGCTGATGATTCACTTTATATTAACAGAATTCGTACTCTGGCAATGAAACATGAAAACGTTTCTTTTTTAGCTTGTCAGCGTTCAATTGAAAGACAAAAATTAAAAGGCATTGACGTTCATCTCGTCAAAGAAGCCAGTATTATTCCAGAAGCACTCGAAGAAATTGTTAAACGCCTCAATCAGGGCTGGGTCTATATAAGGGCCTAACTAAAGTCAGGGATGTTATTTCAGTGAACCTTGAGCATGCTCTGCAATTCGCCATAAAAAAAACAACAGAACTAATGCAATACAAAATAAAACTAATTGCCAGATAATATTGCCCCACAAAATACTGATAGATAGAGTAAAGCTAATGATAATAATCCATGTTGCTCGTTTTTTTGTCCCTCGCTTCATGGTTTTATTATTTTCCCAACGACGTAAATCTTCACCAAACCAGCGATTATTTAAAAGCATTTTATGAAATCTGGGTGAGCTTTCAGCAAAACAAGCAGCAGAAAGTATCATAAAAGGCGTGGTTGGCAGGATTGGCACAAGAACCCCAATAATTCCCACAAGAAAAAACAGGCTTCCAAAAATAAGAAATATGCTTCGCTTCAGATGTTCCGTCATAATGATAAAGCCTCATATTAGTGACACAGATAAAGTACCTCCTATTAAAGATTGATTTTTTTCCAATGATTAATTCAAAATAGAATTTGGTAAAGTCGTTGATGGAAAAGACTTATCTTCATTTTCTTCTTTAGGAAAATCAACTTTATTAGCAACATCTTCGGCTTTATCTATCCAACTGCCTCCCATCGATTTGTAAACTGAAATCAGTGCCACAAAGACTTCACTTTGTTTTTTTATTAACGCAAGCTCAGCATCAAATAAACTCCGTTCTGAGTCTAATACTTCAATATAACTGACATAACCATCATTGTAACGAATATGAGCAAAGTGCAAATAATTTTTTAATGCATCAACCTGATTTTTTTGTGCCTGATATTCTTCCTGGAGTTTTTGTACAGAGATCAAAGCATCATTAACTTCCTGCAATGCGATTTGAATGGCTTTGATGTATTGTGCTAAAGCTCTTTTTTGTTCTGCCTCAGAGACTCGCAACTGTGCATCAATAGCCCCTCCTGAAAAAATAGGGCCTAATAAATCACCTCCAGCAGACCAAATGTTGGCTGAATTATTCAGTAGACGTGATAGTGATTCACTGGAATAACCCAATAAACCAGTCAATGAAATATTGGGGAAATAAGCTGCCTTAGCAACACCAATGCGGGCATTGGCGGCAATTAAATTATTTTCAGCCTGCTGAATATCAGGCCTCTGCTCTAAAATTTTTGCAGGAATGCCAGAAGGAATTTCAGGTAATAATAAATCATTGTTTTGTTTTTCTCTTATAATGCTTCCCGGATTACGTCCAAGCAAAACCGACATCGCATTTTCTAATAATGCCGATTGCCGCTCAATCGCCGGTATACGAATCCTTGCGAATTCATATTCCGATTGAATTTGTGCCACTTCCAGCTCAGAAATAACACCACCAGCAAATTTTTCTTTAAATAAGGCAACTGTTTGCTTACGCCGACTGACCGTATCTTTAGCAACTTTTAACTGTTTGTCCAGGTTCAGCAACTGTGAATAAGAGGAGGCAACAGAAGAAACCAGTGTTAGAATAACCACTTGCCTTGCCGCTTCTTTTGCAAGCAAATCTGCTTTTGCCGCTTCAGTTGCACGGGCTATCTTACCCCAGAAATCAATCTCCCAGCCAACGTTTAAACCCACACCAAAAGAATTGTATACTCTTGAACCGGATGATGAGGCATTAAAAGTTTCTCTTGAAAGTTGATTTCGATTAGCACTGCCACTATAGCCAATTTGAGGATAAAAACCGGCACGAATAATATCAACCCGCGCAGCATATTCAGCAACACGGGCTGCTGCAACTCTGATGTCCTGATTATTTTGTAGTGCTGTTAAAATAAGTTTATTGAGTATGGGATCATTAAAATTTTTCCACCATTTTAAATCTGCAATATTTGCTGAATTATCTGGTTTAATTCGCCAATGATTGGGTAAATCTAATTCAGGTTTTTTATAATCAGGACCAACAACAGTACATCCTGAAATAACGAGTATTACTAAATAGACTAACAAAAAATTATTTTTTAAACTTGTTAGTATCATGATTCATTCTCTATTTCTTGTATTAACCGACTATTTTTTCTTTTTGCAAGCCGTTCTTTTCCTTCCGTAATCAGGTAATAAAAAAGAGGGACAAAAAATAAAGCCAAAGAGGTGGCTGCAATCATACCACCAATGATGCCAGTACCAATTGAATGACGAGCATTGGCCCCGGCTCCACTGGCTAATACCAGAGGCATAGAGCCTAAAATGAATGAAAAAGAGGTCATTAAAATAGGCCGTAAACGTAAAGCAGCGGCATTTAATGCGGCATCAAAAGCATTCATACCTTCATGATATTTTAACTCGGCAAATTCAACTATCAAAATGGCATTTTTAGCAGATAGTCCAATTAATGTCACCAGGCCAATTTGAAAGTACACATCATTTTGCATGTCCCGACTCCAAACAGCAACTAAAGCACCAAAGATACCAAAAGGGACTGCAGTAACAACCGCAAGGGGTAGTGACCATTGCTCATATTGAGCCGCCAGAATAAGAAAGACCATCACCAGAGCAAAGGCAAAAATAATGGTTGAGGTACTACCTGCTTTTTTTTCTTCATAAGCCTGTCCTGCCCAGGCATAACTGAAGCCATCAGGGAGTATCTCATCTGAGACGCCTTCCATCCTGTTGATAGCATCACCTGAGCTAAATCCTGAACTTGCATCACCAGTAATTTTTGCAGCAATAAAACCATTAAAACGGGAAACCAAATCAGGACCTGAAACATATTCAGTGGTTACCAATGAGGACAGAGGTACCATCTTACCTTCTTTTTGACGAACAAAAATATTTTGGATATCTTCCGGTTTGGAACGGAATTGAGGTTCTGCTTGTAATATAACCTGCCAGATTCGACCATTTTTATTGTATTGACTGACATAAAGTGAGCCAAATAAAGTTTGCAATGAAGCATAAACATCCTGAATTGGAACACCCAGTGTTTCAGCTTTAGCTCGATCGACATAAGTCATTAATTGACGAGATTGCGCATTAACTGTCGTATTCAATCGGGTCAGTTGTTCTTCCTGTTTTCCTTTTTCAATAAACTCTTTAGTCATTTTAGATAAATAAGGTACTCCGCCCTGACCACGATTTTGCAGCCAGAATTCAAATCCACCCTGTGCTCCTAAGCCTGGTATTGCAGGAGGATTAATGGGGATGACAATGCCTTCTTTAATTTTTTTCAGACGTGGCGTGACATATTTCATTAGTGCTTCTGCAGACAAGGAAGGATCTTGCCTTGATTCAAAATCTTTTAATGAAACAAAAACAGTGCCAGTATTGGTTTTAAACTGACCATCAATAATACTGTATCCAGAGAGTGCAGAAAAATCTTTCACTGCTGGATGTTCAGAGAAAATTTCCGCCACTTGATTGGTGAGTTCTTCTGAGCGATCCAGACTTGCCCCATCAGGCATAATAATGACTGCAAACATAAAGCCCTGATCTTCCTGAGGAACAAAACTACTGGGAATAGATTGAAAGAGATAAACCATGCCATAAAGCATAGTAGCTAGAAGAGTCAACGAAATAAACAGCCGTCGCATAGTTGCCGAAACACCCAGCGTATAAGTTTTAATTAATCGATTCATTCCTCGATTAAACCAGCCAAAAGGTCCTCGGGTAGCTTCTTCTCTTGGTTTTAATAGTAAGGCAGACATTGCAGGTGTCAGTGTCAATGCAATAAAACTGGAAATAGCCACTGAAATGGCAATGGTAATGGCAAATTGTTTATAAAGTACACCAGTGGTACCACTCATAAAAGCCACTGGAACAAAAACGGCAATCAACACCAAAGAAGTTGCAATAACAGGCCCTGTCACTTCTTTCATTGCGGCCAGAGTTGCTTCACGAGGTGCCATTTTAAATTCAGCCATATTTCGTTCAACATTCTCAACAACAACAATCGCATCATCACAGACAATGCCTATTGCTAAAACCAGTCCAAAGAGAGTTAATAAATTAATCGAAAATCCCAGCGCAATCATACCAACAAAAGTACCAATGACTGAAACCAAAATAGCAATCGTTGGAATCAATGTGGCATTAAAGTTTTGTAAGAATAAATAAGTCACCACAACCACAAGAATAATCGCAATAATCAGTGTTTCAACGACCTCATCAATTGAGGCCTGAACAAACTGGGTGGTATCCAGAGAAACAGTATAATCAATTCCTTCCGGAAAACCTTTTTTAAGCCGTTCCATCAGTGCTCTGACATTTTTGGAAACATCAACCGCATTGGAATCAGGTTGCTGATAAACAGCGATGAAACTGGAGGCTTTACCATTCAAATTTGAACGAAGCAGATAGGTTTTCAAACCTTCTTCTGCTCGACCAACATCTTTAAGGCGGACAATGGCCGTACCTTCCTGTTCAGATTTAAGAATAATATCTTCAAATTGATCAGGAGTAGAAAAGCGACCTTCAGTAATGACAGGAAAAGTCATACTAACGGGATTATCGGTGGGAGCCTGGCCAAGACTACCAATACCAAATTGCTGGTTTTGCGCACTGACTGCCGATTGAATATCACTGGCGGTTAACCCCAGGCTGGCCATTCGATCCGGTTGCAGCCATAGACGCATAGCTAAATCTGGAAAGCCCATGACACTGGCCTGATTTGCACCCTGTACCCGTTTTATTTCATCAAGCACATACAGATCAGCATAATTACCAATAAACTTTTCATCATAACGCCCATCAGGTGAGAATAAACCTATCAGCATTAAAATACCAGATGAGCGTTTTTGGACAGTCACACCAGCATTTTTTACGACATCAGGTAGCAAAGGCAATGCCTGGTTTACACGATTGTTAACCTGAACTTCTGCCGTATCGGGATCGGTACCAATTTCAAAGTAAATAGTCAGGCTCATTTGCCCTGTTGCTGAGCTGCTTGAGCTCATATACAACATATTATCTACACCGTTGACTTTAGTTTCGATAGGACCTGCAACACTATTTGCGACAGTATCAGCATCAGCACCAGGATAACTGGCACTGACAGTGACCTGCACAGGAGTAATTTCCGGGTATTGTGTAATGGGCAGTGAAGCCAGTGACACCAGACCGGCAATCACGATAATAATTGACAGTACTGTGGCAAAAACAGGACGTTTTATAAAAACATGGGAAATCATAAGCTTAAGTTGTCCACCTCAGTTTTACCACCTTTGGTCATTATAATCAAAATCATTTTTTAACCGCTTGATTTTGATTTCTGGCTTCTGAAACCTCCACACCAGCTCTTAGTTTTATGCCACCTGTAACAACAACTTTTTCCCCATTTTTTAATCCCTCACTAATAAACCATTGATCACCTTCCCAGGCTCCTGTTGTGACGGGTCTGAATTCTGCTTTATTCTGTCCATTAATTACCCACACAAAACTTCCTTTTGCCCCTTGTTGAACAGCCGTCTTGGGTACAAGAATCGCTTCAGGCCTGATGGCACCATTAATTTTGGCTCTGACAAACTGACCAGGCCTTAATGTCGATTTTGGGTTGTCAACCTCAGCTCTCATTAAAAAAGTACCCGTATTCTCATTTAATGAAGCATCTGTAAACGTAATTCTTCCTGAATGTGGATAAAGGCTTCCATCACTAAAAATAATTTGTACTTCAAAATCATTATTTTCGGGCATCTTTAATAAACCCGCTTTTTCTGAAGAGCGTGCTTTTAATAATTGATTTTCCGAAACACTAAACTCTATCCGCATTGGCTCAATTTGTGCGACATAAGTCAATAGTCCCTGATCGCCCATGCCAATATAAGCACCTTCCTGCTGAACAGCAAAACTGGTTAAACCATGAACTGGTGAATAAATATTGGTATAGCCCAAATCCAGCTCAGCCTGAATGACATTAGCTTTTGCAACTTCTACAGAAGCGGCTGAAGCTCGATAGTTACCCTGAGCATCATCCAGTTCTTTTTGTGCAACGGCTTTTTTCTTTACCAGGGGACGAACGCGATTAAGATTTATCTGAGCAGTTTCCATACGTGCCTGTTGTTGTGCCATCTCCGCTCTGGCAGCATTAAGCTTTGCCTCAAATGGTTTTTTATCCATTTGAAATAAGAGATCGCCTTCATCAACAAATGCACCTTCCTTGTACAAACGTTTTTCAAGAAAACCTTCCACTCTGGAGCGTATTTCTACTTTACGGGAACTGGCAGTCTTACCGACAAATTCAAATGATATGGGAGTGTCATGAGATTTAACAATATGAGTAACAACTTCAATCAGTTTAGGTTGCTTTTTTTCAGCGGTTTTATCGTTACAGGCAGAGATGTGCACTACAAATAGAATGAGTAATAATTTAAAGGACAATTTCATATAAATAAACACTTATTTTTTATAAATTTAAAAGAATTGTAACACTTAAAATATTTCTTTCATATTAAAGTTCTTTTTGATCAGAATCATTGCCATTTTCTACTTATTCTAATATTCTGGAGATAAGAAAGAACATCTTTATATACATGAATTGACTGGTGAAATAATTCCATGAAAAATGTATTACAACGATTATTAAATGCAGAACTTAAAGCACAGGAAATTGTAGACAGTGCAAAGAAGGAACGTGACCGATTAGTCTATGAAGCACGAGATGAAGTTAAGCGAGCTGAACAGCGCTTTGATGTGCGTGTTCCTGAGATTCATTCTTCCTTTACGGATAAAGCTAAAGAACGGGCACAAACACAGATAAATGAGTTAGAACGACGTTACCAGGAACGCCAGGAGCGTTTGCTTGAGATATCTGAACAGTATCAACAGCAAGCTATTAATGATGTTCTGGATTTGATTTTAAATGCAGAGAATAATTAACGATGCTTAAAATCGCTCACTATGCCTATCTGCAAACTATGATTACGATTTTTTCAAAGCGCCTGCTAAATTATGCCGAATTTTCCGCTTTAATCCAACAACCCATTGAGGAAATACTGCCCACTCTAAAGAATAAAGGGCTCGACAATATCATCCAAAAGCTCACTCAGTCTCATTTTAAGCTACTACCTGCAGGCAATATGGATAATTTATTTTTGTCGGTACTCCTGGATGATGCTCGCTCGATTATTCGTTCTCTTTCTGGATATGAACGAGATATTTTTATCTATTGGATAAGACGTTTTGAGTTAAAAAACATCAAAACTATTTTACGAGGAAAATCATTACAGCGCTCTAAGGAAGAGGTGCTTGCAGAGCTTACTCCTTTGGGGCACTTTACTATACTCCCTGTTGATGTTCTGCTCAATGCTGATAATATCGCAGAGATTTTGACTCTGCTGGAAAAAACGCCTTTTGCTTCTATTGCACGCTATGGAAGCAAGAGTTTTGAACAAAAACAAGATGTATTTACCATTGAGACTGCGCTAAATCATCAGTATTATACTGGCTTAAATAAGCAACTCAGAGTCTTGAGTGATGAAGAACAATCTTTACTGCAACCGCTTCTGGGGCGCATTATTGATCAGACTAATTTGATTTGGTTATTACGTTATCGCCTTTGCTACCATTTATCGCCTTCACATAGTTATTTTCTATTAGTTTCAGGAGGATATTATTTAAATTCTAAAATTTTGGTTCAGCTTTCTCAAATTACAAAACTGGATCAACTTTATAGTATGCTTCCGAATGAAATCGGTTCACTCATAAAGCACTGTGAATCAATTCATCAAGTTGAACTCAGTCTGGAAAAAGACATTATTCAGTATGCCGGTAATATGCTAAAGGAAAGTGTTTTTTCATTGACCCATGCATTTGCTTATCTGGTTTTTCGAGAAAAACAACTATCACAACTTCATGCTTTGTTTAAGGGAAAACTACTGCACTTATCTGATAATGAGATCGCTTTTGCTATTGGAGACAGTCTATGAGTTTGTTCCACTCTGAAACAATGCGATATATTTCTTTATTTATGCGTTTTGATGATGCACCTATGGCTTCTATAGTACTCGCTGAATCTGGATTTTTTGACCCTTCCAGAGCAAGTTCTGAAGATGAGCGATTCCCTGACAGTCAAGGAGTCGTCTATCGTCGAATATTTAATAATACATTGTCTGAATGGGGAAAAATTTCTCAATATTTATCAATAACACCAGTAGAAAAAATCAATAAGTTGATCACTATTAATAAACACAGACTATTGAATGTAGAAAGCAGGTTGAATGAAATATGGAGCACCTGTTCTGAGCATAAAGAAAATAAAAGGAAACTGGATGAGGAATTAAACTCACTTATGCATCTGTTTTCACTATTGGATCATTTTAGAAACCTTGATATTGATCTCAGTATGCTGCAGCAAGATTTTAAGTTTCTAGATGTTCGTCTTGGTATTATTCCTTTATCTTATATATCACGCTTAAAAGAAGCTTTGGGAATTGAAGGTTATTACCTTTCTGTCTATGTCCAGGAAAAAGATAGCGCACATGTGATCATTGCCGGTGTTAAAAAAAATAATGCTATCCAGGCTTTGCTGGATTCCGCTTCATTTCAAAGCTTACATGTACCCAGAGAATTTCACCAACATCCCAAAACAGTCTATTCAACACTGGCTAAAAAGAAAAAAAATATTCTGGAGAAAATTTCCATTCATGAATTTGAATGGTCAATGCTGCAACAACGTTTTAAACAAGAGGTATTGGACTCAGGTGATTCACTGACGTTGGCAAAACCCTATGCCATACTCAGTGAGAAAATGCTCAGAAAGGGACAATTAATTCAAATTAATGGTTGGGTACCTTTATCTAAAATGCCACTGATATGCGATATACTGGATAAGCATATCGCCAATCCGGTTATTATTGAATCTCGGGAGCCTGAACCAGAAGAACATGCTAAAACACCTTCGTATTTATTAAGACCTCAATGGCTTCAGCCTTTTTTAAAACTGGTGACTAATTATGGTGCCCCTGGCTATCGTGAATTTGATCCCAGCTGGTTTTTTACACTGAGTTATGTATTGATGTTTGGACTGATGTTCGGTGATGCGGGGCACGGAGCCTGTATTGTTGGCGGCTCATTGTTGACTAAGAAAAAATGGCCTGAGTATTCTTCGTTTTTTCTGGCCATCGGTCTTTCATCGATGTTTTTTGGGTTTATCTACGGCAGTGTTTTTTCCTATGAGCATATCCTGCCCAGCCTGTGGTTATCACCAATGGAACATCCTATGCTGATGCTAAAGCTGGCCCTGCTCTGGGGAGCTTGTTTCATTGTACTTCTTAATATAGTCAGTATTTATAATTACCTGAGTAATAGTCAGCTGAAAGAAGCCATTTTTAATTCCCGTGGTATTACCGGATTATTACTTTATACAGCTCTTCTCTGGAGTATTTTTGAACTGAGCCGTGAGCAATTTTCGAGTCTTAATTTATTATCAGTGATAATACCCTTGATGGTAATGTTTATCTCTCAATGGATAAAAAGTTCAGGTCCAGCTGCAGAACGTTTTCTGGTCAGTTTATTTGAAACATATGATGTCATTATCGCGTATTTTAGTAATACTATTTCATTTTTAAGGGTTGCTGCATTTGCCTTAAACCATAGTGCGTTAGCGATTGCTTTATTTACTTTAGCTGCTACTGCTAATGAAGCCGGGCATTGGGCGGTTATCATTCTAGGAAATCTTTTCATTCTGTTACTGGAAGGTGCTATTGTTGCTATTCAAGTGTTACGATTAGAGTACTATGAAGGATTTTCAAGGTTTTTTACAGCTGAAGGTTATTTATTTAAACCGATGGAATTATCACCTCAAAAACTAAAAATAACGGAATCAAGTTAAAGGATATGTAAGATGACAATATCACTATTAATATTATCAATCAGCCTTGCAGGCGTCATAGCACTGGGAATTTATTTTGAAATAAAACCCTTTAATGGTGCTAAAACTGCACCGATTTGGCTTAAAAGTTCAATTGTTATTAACTTATCGACATTTGTACTGGCATTGTTCGGGACATTGTTTATCGGTATGCAGGAAGTTATGGCTATGCCGGATGAAGTTCTGGCCGTCGCAGTCAATCCTGAATTTTCCATTGGTAAAGGGATGGCTTTTATTGGCGTTGCATTACCCACCTGTATTGCAACCTATGCTGCCGGCATGGCTATCGGTCCCATTGGTGCTGCATCACTTGCAGCCATTTCAGAGAAGCCGGAAAATTTTGGGCGCAGCCTTATCTATTTAGGACTGGCTGAAGGTATTGCTATCTATGGTTTAGTGGTATCAATTTTACTAATGGGAAAAATCTAGTGCCTGAGATGACACGCATGATTGCCATGGGAGGACGCCCGCTAATGGAGGGGTTTGCCCTGTTAGGTTTTGAAACATGGCCTGATGCTGACACAGAAGATATGAAAAAACTCTTGCTGGAACTGCTCACTAGTCGGCAAAAAGCATTAGTGTTACTGGAAACTTATCTGTCACAAGCACCCTGTCCACTTCTGGCTGACATTCGTATCCATGGTGGGAATATTATTGTGACAGAGGTTCCGTCAATCAATGCATCTCAAGAGTATCACCCCTATGTTGAAAAACTAGTGACAAAGGTTCTGGGCAACGGCACATTGGAAAATAACGAATGACCTCAGAGTTAAAAGTAGAAGATCTTGAAAAGGCACTCATGCAGCGAGCCAATGATCTGGCTGAAGAGTATCTGCAGCGTGCAAAACGTAGTCATGATCATTTTATTGATGATGAGAATAAACGCCTTAAATTACGTGAAGAAAAGGAAGTCATGGCGGCTAAAATGTCGGCTGAAAATATCTACAGAAACAGAGTACAATCCAGTGAATTAAACGTACAAAAAAAATTGGATCAGTTACGTTGGCAATTAATTAAAAATGTGATTACCCAGGCCAGATTGAAAATGGCTGATATTGTAAACAATGAAGAACAATACAGGCAACTTATCATAGAGTTTATCCAATACGGTGTGACGGCGATTGACAAGAAACACTTGCTGGTTGAATTTAATCAAACCGATTACCATAAAATGGAAAATCAATGGGAAAGTATTATCAAAGAAATTAAAGGTGGAGAAACAATTGAATTATCAAAAGAATTTCACCTCATGAGTGGTGGAATTATCATGTATGATCAAAAGCGCTTATTACGCATTGATAATACCTTTGAAGGTCGCATTGAACGATTATCAGAGAGTATTCACCAACAGGTAGCTGAGCTGTTTTTCTCAGAATTAAGTCATGAAAGTGAAAAAATTCATGGACGGTAATCTGACTCAGATTAATGGTCCTCTGGTACGGGCAGAACTGACAGAGGCCTGTATCGGTGAACAGGTGCGCATTGGAAAACTTAACCTGATGGGAGAAGTCATTGGACGAGAAGGAAATATTGCACTGATTCAGGTTTATGAAGATACAGAATCCTTAATACTGGGTGAAAAAGTTGAGGCATTGGGACATCCTTTGTCAGTTGAGTTGGGACCAGGCCTATTGGGCCAGATTTTTGATGGTGTACAGCGTCCATTACTGGATCTGGTGCAAATATCTGGTGATTATATCCCAAGAGGAGTCAACATCCCCGCTTTAAATCATGATAAAAAATGGTTGTTTGAAGCCAGTCAAAATCTTGAGATGGATAGTATTGTCAGTGGTGGAATGAGTCTGGGTACAGTGAAAGAAACAGAACTTGTTACTCATCAGATTCTGATTCCGCCCAATTGTTCCGGGACATTGATATGGCTGGCAGAATCTGGTTCTTATACCCTGAATGATCCTGTTGCCCGTATTAAAAATGAACAGGACACAGAAGAATTGCTCTACCTTTCTCATCGCTGGCCTGTCAGAACGCCAAGACCTTTTAATCGTCGTGCGGATGCCATTGCTCCGCTGATCACCGGGCAACGTATTTTTGATACATTCTTTCCTTTATTAAAAGGTGGTAAAGCTGCTATTCCCGGTCCCTTTGGTGCGGGTAAAACCATGATTCAGCAACAGATTGCCCGTTGGTCAGATGCTGATATTGTGATCTATGTCGGTTGTGGCGAACGAGGGAATGAGCTGGTTGACGTACTGGAATCTTTTCCACAACTGATCGATCCCAGGAGCAAACGTTCTTTAATGGAGCGTACTATTCTGGTGGCTAATACCTCTAATATGCCTGTGGTGGCAAGAGAGGCTTCCATCTATGTGGGGGTCACCATGGCAGAATATTATCGGGATCAGGGACTGGATGTGGTAATGGTTGCAGACTCAACCAGTCGTTGGGCAGAAGCTCTGCGTGAGGTGGCTGGACGTTTGGGACAAATGCCAGTTGAAGAAGGTTATCCGGCATATCTGGCTTCCCGATTAGCTGCATTTTATGAACGTTCAGGGCGAGTACATATTCTTGGTCATGAAAAAAACAACTCTGACCCAAGCGGAAAAGACCCTGCCAGAAACGATCAAGGCTCCGTAACGTTAATCGGCGCAGTGTCGCCGCCGGGTGGTGATTTTTCTGAACCCGTCACTGGCCATACTAAGGAGATTGTACAAACCTTCTGGGCATTATCTAAAGAACTGGCTGATGCCAGACATTATCCCTCGGTATCATGGACCGAGAGTTTTTCTGAATATGTTTCTGTTACGGCCGACTGGTGGCTTGAAAATGTACATCCGGACTGGCTGCAATTACGGACAGAAGCCTTATCATTACTCTCTCAGGCTCAGGAATTGATGCGCATTGTCAATCTGGTGGGGCCGGAAGCCTTATCATCGGAGCAACGCTGGGTGCTGGAAGCTGCGGACTTGATCAAAGAAGGCGTCTTACAGCAAAGTGCTTTAGATGAAGTGGATAGTTATGCTTCCCCTGAAAAGCAGTTTTTATTATTGCAGATGATGCTCATCATATATCATCAGGGAGAAAGTCTGATCACGCTTGGGATGTCGGTTCAGGCACTTAAGGAATTGCCTTTGTTGATCACAGCAAAACGTTGTAAGAGTACTTATAGCAGTGAACAAACTGAGAATTTAAAACAATTTATTATTCAGATTAAAAGTGATTTTCAAAAATATCGCCTTGAATATACGCAGGAATTTTTATGAAGGGATTAAATGTGAAGAGATTGACTGTGAGAGAACAAAAGCTGTGAGAGAACTCGAATATCGCCAGGCATCAGCCGCACATGGCGGACTGTTATTTATGCACAATGTCCCTGGTATTGCCTATGGTGACCAGGTCATAGTCACTGACCATCGTAACCATAAGCGTAATGGTCAGGTGGTACAAATCTCTGGCGAACTGGTGACTATTCAGGTGATTGAAGGTACAGATGATCTGGATTTAGAACGTACCTGGGTACGTTTTTTACAAAAACCCTTTCAAGTGTCTTTATCGACTGATGTGCTGGGACGAATTTTCAATGGCATAGGAAAACCCCGAGATGATCGTCCACCCATTGTTTCTTCATTAAAACGCAATGTAAATGGTTCAGCCGTAAACCCGGCGGCTCGTGCCTATCCCAAGGAATTTATCCAGACCGGTATTGCTGCTATCGATGGATTGAATTCACTGGTCCGGGGGCAAAAGTTACCTGTTTTTTCAGGTTCTGGTTTACCTCATAATCGATTATTAGCTCAAATTGTACGTCAGGCAAAGTTACTGGGAGAAGAATCAAATTTTGCCATTGTGTTCGCTGCCATGGGAATATCCTATAGTGATGCTTTATTTTTCCAGAATAATTTTGAATCCAATGGTGTATTGGGTAATGTCGTCATGTTTATCAATCAGGCCGATGATCCAACATTAGAACGATTAATTTTACCTCGAACCGCACTCACTGTAGCAGAATATCTGGCCTTTGATGAGGATCGCCATGTACTGGTTATCCTGACGGATATGACCAACTATGCAGAAGCATTAAGAGAAATCTCGACAGAAAAAGGAGATGTTCCTGCCAGAAAAGGCTATCCCGGTTATTTATATTCTGATTTGGCGAGTATTTATGAGCGTGCCGGCAGGATTAAAAATCGCCATGGATCAATTACAATGATGCCAGTCGTGAGTATGCCTTCTGATGATATTACTCACCCTATTCCTGATTTGACAGGCTATATTACAGAGGGACAGATTGTACTTTCACGAGAATTGCATAGTAAGGGTATCTATCCACCAATTAACATATCCCCGTCGTTATCACGATTGATGAAAGATGGTGTGGGTAAAAATGATACGCGTGATGATCATATCCGTGTTGCAAACCAACTCTTTGCTGCTTACGCTAAAGCACAGGAAGTGAGAAACCTAGCGTCCATTATTGGTGCTGATGAGTTATCCGAAGAGGATAATCACTTTTTATCTTTCGCGCGTGATTTTGAGACAAATTATATTAATCAGGATGAAGAGCAGGAGCGTTCTATCTTTGAGACCTTGAATATTGCCTGGGAGCTTTTATCTATACTACCTGCTTCTGTATTGTCACGCGTGTCAGAGGCTGATTTAGCCCGATATCATCATTGGGAAGGTCAGCCCAGGGACTCATAAGATGAAAAAGTTATTAAATGTACCACCAACAAAAAATTCCCTCCTGGAGCTAAAAAAACAAACCCTCATTTTAGAAGAAGGTTATGAGTTGCTGGAGCGAAAAAAAGAGATTTTAACTCGTCTGGTTTATGAAAAGTTAAAATTCTATCGTCAGCTTCGCAAACAAACCCGAGCGTCTCTGATAGAGACTTATCACTGGCTGGGCATTACCCAGATGCGCATGGGCAGTCAGAATTTACGTCAGATAGCATTACGCCTGAAACCTGCACTCACAATTAAAATTTTACCTCGTTCCAATCTGGGGGTGGAATATCCTTCAATACAGGTCAATAAGCTGCCGCTGGAGCCTGTAGGCTTATTAAAGAGTGATGCCAGTGTTGATGATGCGCGCAGTCATTTAATTGATACAGTCAGTTTGTGTGCTCAATTAGGCGAAGCAGAGCTTTCACTGTTGAGAATGTTAGAAGAACAACGAAAAACTCAAAAAAGAGTTAATGCACTGAAGTATAATGTTATCCCATGCCACAAAGATACTATCCATTTTATTGAAGCTTCTCTGGAAGAAGATGAACGTAATACTTTATTTCAGATTAAGATTCTACACTCAAAAAAAAATAGTTAATCGTCTTAATTGCGGTGAATAAAAATCAGGCAGTCAGAGACTGTTCTTTATTTGTTTAACAGGAAGAGTGAATACAAATGTGGCACTTTTACCTTGCTCCGACCGGGCAAAAATAATTCCATTATGAAGTTCAATTATTTCTTTACAAATTGCCAAACCAAGCCCCGTACTTCCTTTTTTTGTTCCAGAAGACATGTTATTACTTTGTTTGAACTTACCAAAAATGAATTCCAGATCATCTTCGGGAATACCCTCACTGTCATTCTTAATACTCAAAGAAATGGCTTCGGTTTTGATATTCTGGTGAGTTAAATAATCCGAATAAATTAAAATCTCAATGATTCCTTTCTCAGATGTAAACTTTATGGCATTCGATAATAAATTTGCAACAACCTGAGTGATACGAATATTATCCAGCTCAATTTTAGTCTCAATAGTATCATTAATATGGAATATAACCTGTAGGCCTTGTTCATCAATATTACTCTGCTGTTCCATAAGAGCATCCTTGACAATGAGATTCAAATCATATGAAACGAAACTCATATTCATTTGCCCAGCCTCCAGTTTAGAGAGATCTAATAGATCATTAAGCAGGGCCAATAAACGCTTTCCACTAATGCCAATATTGGTGAAATATTTTTCTAATTGTTCTTTTGAAGCATCATTGATACGCTTAACACCCATTGATGCATAGCTTAAAATACCATGCATAGGCGTACGCAACTCATGAGAAATATTGGCTAAAAACTCTGTTTTTGACTGTTCTGATAAGACTGCAGCCTGTCGTTCGAATTTAAGATGTTCTATCTGATTTATTTCACTCATATCTTTACAAAAAATCGCATACATGATTTGCTTGGCACTGTGATCAGCAATAATATCCATTTGAAAGTTTTTCAGCTGACCATTTTTACATCGTTGTTTAATAGAGACACCGATAATTTTTCCTTTTTTATCAACCGTCTTGAGACTTTCCTGTATCTGTTCCCACATCTTCAAATCCATCCATGTTAAAACAGATTCACTAATAATATCATTAAGTTCATCCACTTCTGCTATTTTTAACAGGGCAGAGTTTCCATATTGTACGATACCCTTTCTATCAATAACAAAAAAAGAGATATCGGTTTTTTCTAAAAACAAGAGATAACGTTCCGATATTTTTTTATTTTTGGCCACCTCATTATAAATACCATAAAACAAAATAGCTGAGATAAAATACAAAAAAAGTATTTCCATAATACTTCTCATATAGAGACTGTTTTTTTGTTTTTTCAGTAAATTTTCTGGTGGTAAATTAACCAATGTCCAGGAAGTATTATTAATTGATTTTCTAATATTAATTCGCTTCATTTCTCCATTACTAAGCCTTGTATTTCGTGTCATTTGCAGGCGATCACCTTCAGAACTGACTTCTATTAAATCAGGAATTTTATTAAACATTAAAAAAAAATGATTCCGATCTTTTTCACCTTGCTTTAATATTTTTGTTAAGTGACCAGCTGAAAAAGACGTAAAAAATATACCTGGAGATAGTAGCATTGGATCATTATACTGGACCATAATATCAAAGTGATATTGCTCTGAATTTGGGTGAATACGAATTTCAAATTGATTATTTTTAGAAAAATTTTCTAAATTTGTCTGGCAAATTTCACTAATATAACCATCAAAATCTGTGACAATTATTTCACCTTGAGCATTAGCCAAAGTTGACAAATTCACATTGGTAAGTTCGTTTTTAACTTTTTCTTGTATTTCTTTTAATAAATATTCATTATCATCAGGATTGAGAAAGATATTTCTCAATTTATCTGCCGACTGATAGGACTTAATGGTAATTTTATCTTGTAAACTATTTAAATAGCTTTCAATTCTTTGCCTGGTCAGATTAAATGACATCAAGCTTTTATCATAGACTTCTTTTTCCAGTTTAATTACTTGAATTTGAGCTTTTTGGGCACTAATAAATGTTCCTCCCAAGAGAAGAAAAATAACCGCAAGAAAGACAAACTGATTCAACTTCTTCATCGATCAGCCATCATAATTTTGATCAAGATATTCCTTTCGAATTTCAGCAAACTCATTACTCACATTTAAAAACTGGTGAACAATTTCTGGATCAAATGAAATTCCAGATTCTTTTTTAATGAAGGTAATAGTTTCCTCTGTTGTCCAGGCTGTTTTATAAGGTCTGATCATGGTCAGTGCATCATAGACATCTGCTAACATAACAATTCTGCCCTCTATAGGTATCTTATTGCCCGATAAACCACAAGGATACCCCTGACCATTCCATTTTTCATGGTGTGTTAAAGCAATGCTACGAGCCATAACAATAAGGGGATCATTATCATTTTCTAAAATCTCAGCCCCGATACTGGCATGAGTTTTCATAATTTCCCACTCTTCAGGTTCAAACTTGCCGGGTTTGAGTAAAATAGCATCAGGAATACCAATTTTACCAATATCATGTAAAGGTGCTGACTGATGTAATAGGTCAACCATGTCAGAATCCAGTCTAAGTTTCTGACCTAATAAACGTGAATACTCACCGACACGAATGGTATGTGCGGCTGTTTCAGTATCACGATACTCAGCAGCAAAACCAAGATGCTGAATAACTTTCAGTTTTGACTCCGTTAATTCATGGGTACGAAGTTTAACCAGGTTTTCCAAATTACAATTCATGGAAATTAATTGTTTTTTTGTATGATAACTGTATAACAGATTTTTTATTCGATTCAATGCTTCATCTGAATTAAAAGGCTTGCTAATAAAATCAGTTGCTCCACTTTCTAGTGCTCTATTGCAAATTTCCTGCTGATGTGAAGCCGTTAGAACCAGTATTGGTGGCGTCATTTCTTTATTCATTTCTTTAATTTTTTGCATGACCTCAAAGCCATCTAGTCCAGGCATATTGATATCAAGCAAAAGAATATCAAATTCTTTTTTTTCATAAAGAATGAGTCCTTTTTCTGGATTTGTCTCAGCAACAATATATTCATAACCTTCACATTCTAATAAATCTATCATTAAGGACAGGTTCATCGGCTCATCATCAATAATCAGAATTTTTGATTGACTCAGCCCCTGAGGGGTATCATTAAAATCACAAAATTTATTGATATCACTTATCTCAATTTTGTTATTCATACTGACTCTCTTGAGGAAGGATAAATGTAAAAAACCCACCCAGATTAGATTCTTTTGAAGAAGATTCTGCCCAGATTTTACCCTGATGCAAAGTAATCAGTTCCTTACAAATTGCTAGTCCCAAACCTGTGCTGCCCATTCCTGTGCCATTCTCCTGCCCATCATTCTGAATAAATTTATCAAAAATCGTCCCCAGCTTACCCGATAGAATTCCCTCTCCCTGATCAAGCACTTGCAGCTTAAATTCTCTATTTTCTGTTATTGAGTAATTAATCATAATCTGGCCTCCCTCAGGCGAAAACTTAATGGCATTGGAGAGCAAATTAATGATCACTTGATGAATTCGTTGTCTATCAAAAAATGCTTTATCTCCAGAAGCGATATTATCTTGATGGATAATTAAAGACAAATGATGCTCAGATAATTTGGCAGACAGTTCTGAGCAACAAGCATCAATAACTTCCTTGATGTTATATTCAGCAATATCCAATTCCATTTTTCCTGACTCTAATTTTGACAAATCTAATAAATCATTGAGAAGAACTAGCAGTCGTTGTGCACTGATGTCAATATTTTCAAAATAGTATTTAAGTTTCTCAATAGGAGCATGTTCAATTCTTTTAAATCCCATTTGAGCATAGCTCAAAATAGCATGCATGGGTGTTCGTAGTTCATGAGACATATTAGCAAGAAAAGCTGATTTTGACTGATTGGCTTTTTCAGCATTTTCTTTAGCTTCTTTGAGTGCTTGTTCTATATTTTTTTGTTCTGTAACATCTCGAATAAAAGCAGTAAATGTCCAGCTGCCATCATCTGCTCGTGTTCTAGAGATACCTACAGCAGCAGGGAATGTATGGCCATCTTTATGCAGCCCTTTAAGCATAAGATTTCGATTTAATCCTTTTTCTTCCATTCTATTTGAAGGAGAATCCCGGAAATGATGCACGTTTTTTTTATGCCCCTCTCGAGCATTTTCAGGAATAAGCATGGTCATACTTTTCCCCAAAGTCTCCTCTGCCTTATAGCCAAAAAGTTGTTCTGCTTCCGGGTTAAAAAAGAGAATTTTCTGATTTTCATCAATGGTAAAAATTCCATCTGTCGCATTTGAAACAATAGTATCTAATGTACTATTTAATTTTTCTTTTTCAGCACCCGCATTATCTCGTTGAAATTCAGTTTCTTCATTTTTCGCCATCAATGTACTAAAAGAGAGTGCCAGAGCATCCAGTTCACTTGTATTTTGACTTGAAAGTTCTAAATCATCACCCCGCTTCCACCCTGTTCTCAATATCTTTTGAATGGATGTGTTTAATTTTTTTATGGGTCTTGATAAACTTTCTGCCAATAACAACGTGCTGAACAAGATCAACAGTGAAGTAATTAAAACAATCACTGCATATTGATTTTTTAAGCTTTCTATTGATGCAAAGGCTTCAGAGGCATCAATTTTAACCACTATCCCCCATCGAAGAACAGGGATATAGCGCCAGGACGCAATCACTTCAACTTCTCTATGATCATAAAAAACACCACTATCTCGATGACCATTTAATGCAAGAATAATGGGTTTCACATTATCTGATTGATAGATAACTTTTTGTTTGAAGGCAGCATCTGGATTATATCTTATGGGGGTCAGCATCAGTGCATTTTCACCATCACTTTTTGCTAAAATTGTTTCCCCTGTTTCCCCCAGAGCAGTATAATCAGTGGCAATTTCATCTAAAAAAATAGCATTAAACTGAATAATAATTGTGCCTATAAATTTTTTTTCATGATAGACAGGATGGGCCATAAAAATAGCCTGTTTTTTTGAAGGAGGACAATATTCAAAATCAGATAGACTGACACCATCTATGATTTTTGCCAATTTAAATACCTGTGCGATACTTTTTGACTGATAGACATCATCTAATAAATTCGTGCCTAAAAGATTTTCAAGGGTAAGCGTTAAAGCAATATCCCCTTTTTCTGTCACAAGAAAAATATCATATATCTCAGGATGGTATTTTTTAAAATTATCTAAATATTTTCTGGTTTGAGAAACCAGGTCGCTTTTATTGACGCTCTGAAATTTATTTTGTTGATTAAAAAAAACCAGGGCATTGATAATGCTTTCATTTTCTGAAAGCATTTCCAGATTTTCTATGGTATCCTCTATCATTTCTTCTATTTGATAGGTTTTCTGTTTAACCAAAATTTCCATGCGTTGCAAAGATTGTTCTTTGACTAAAGAAATTGATTCTTGCAAGCCTAAAAAATTACTGATGAACAGCGGGACACTTGCCACTAAAATCATCCATAGTAATATTCGGTGATGAATTTTTTTTGGCTGACGCAGCTTATAAAACCAAAGACTCTTTTTCATTGTGGAGCCTCCCAGTTACCATCCCATTGTTGATATAAGCTCTCTAAATAATGCTGCCATTCTTCCTGAGTTCGACTTGATGGATAGGGTTTTGGTTTAATGGGATAGACTGAATCCCAAACAATTGAAAATTGTCCATTCTTGTTGATTCTGGCAATTCGAGCAGTTTTC
The DNA here is from genome assembly GCA_016744375.1 of Gammaproteobacteria bacterium. GTDB lineage: Bacteria > Pseudomonadota > Gammaproteobacteria > GRL18 > GRL18 > GRL18. The sequence continues at coordinate 4,401 of JADGEM010000044.1, read as the reverse complement.
CAGGTGTGCCGGTTTTTGGGCTCTATTATCACCATTCCCTCAGGGGCCTTATATCCATGTCCCATTATATCTTCAAGTACCTGTGAAGGTTTGCTGCTTTGTGCAGCAAACACAGCTTCAGCCCAGATTAAAACACCATAATATGCTGATTCCATTGGATCGGAAACAACACTATTATGGCCAAATTCCTGCTGATAGGCAGCAACAAATTTCTTGTTTTGTTCACTCTTTATAGATTGAAAATAATTCCATGCAGAATAGTGTCCCTGCATCAAATTTTTATCAAGATATTGTAATTCATTTTCACCGAGGCTGAATGAGATGACAGGAATTTTATCAGCATAAATACCAGCCGCTGCAAGCTGTTCAAAAAAAATGACATTACTGTCACCATTAATTGTATTAACAATGACATCTGGATTTGAACTTAAAATTTTCTGAACCATTTTTTGTATTTTTATGGTCTGTTGTTCTGGGTTATGTGGGTGTAAAGGTATATATTCTTCACCAATAACTTCTGCAGTACTGTTGATAACAATATCATGGATTATCTGATTAGCAGCACGGGGAAAAATGTAATCCGATGAGACAAGAAAAAAACGCTGACCCAAATTATCCATAGCCCATCGGATGGCAGGAATTATCTGTTGATTTGGTGTTGCTCCTGTATATATGATGTTCTTTGACTGTTCTAAACCTTCATATTGTACCGGATAGAAAAAAATATGCTGGTATTTTTCAACAATTGGCTTAATTATTTTTCTACAGGATGAGGTCCAACAGCCAAAAATAGCATCCACTTTTTTCTCAGTGATGAGTCGTTCAACTTCTTTAGCAAAAACACGATTATCAGATTGGCCATCAATAATAACAGGCTTAATTTGCTTGCCTAATATCCCACCATTATTATTAAGCTCCTTAATTGCCAATAAAGTGGCGTTAACCACCGGTTTTTCTGAAATTGCCATTGCACCAGTTAACGAGTGTAAAATCCCCACGCGTATGATGCTTCGCTCAGTGAGCATTGAAGGGATAAACAGAATACTTCCAATCAATATCAGAACAAATGCCAGTAGTCCAATATATGGTAAGCTCTGAGAGGCACGAAAATAATAATTCATTCCATCTTACTCTCAATTACAACAAGAGCTGATTGAGTTCAACAATAATTCGATCAAATGTTTTCGCTGACTGTTCTCCATTGACATAGACGTTATCACTTTCCACTTCAGCATGGGTGATTAAGCCTAGTAATTCATCTTCCTGAGAACCATCTAATCCCAACTTAAGAAATGAGTTCTCCACATTTTGAACCAGACTGCCAAGAATGTTGCTGTTAATAGCCCTCTGTTTTTGAATACTTTGATTCACTATTTCCAGTTCTTTTGAAACAGACTCTACGGTTTTCTTTAATATTTGATAATTTTGTCGCTCATGCTGATCAGCAATAAATTGCAGTAACTTTGCTTCTAAAGAATCAATTAATACTGCCAGATGATCTTTATATCGCCCTGCCTTTTCTTCATCATCCGGCATATTTCGAATTAAAAGACCGACATGTTTTTCATTGAAAATAGCTCGCCCCGAAAATTCAATAATTTTTTGACTCTGAGTAGCAGCTTCTCTAAGAATATCCTGTTCAATCGGGCGAACCCTGCCATCAGAAAAGAAGTAATCCGGCTCTTCCTGATGGTTCAACATTACACAGCCTTCCAGACCATATTTAGCCAGGACATTTGAGATTAACTCATGCAGTGCTTTAATCTCATTGATTGCTAATATTGATTGCATAAAATAGATCAGGTGCCCAGATTCAGAAGCATTCACCATAGAAGTCATGGCTGTTTTTGTTGCAAAGTCCTTTTCTTTAATTTCATTTTGTTTTTCTGTTTTATTTTTTAGTAATAAATTAATTTTTGTAATCAATTCATCTTCATTAAAAGGTTTGGTCAGATAATCATCACCACCCACCTCATAGCCATTCATTCTTTCATTAGCTGAAGCTAAAGCAGAGACAAAAATAACAGGAATATCTTTAAAATTAGAATTGGCACGAATTTGCTTGCAGGCATCCAGGCCATTGAGTTCTGGCATCATAACATCAAGCAGAATAATATCAGGAATTGTTTTGTTCAAGTGTTCGAGGCACTCTCGACCATTATTTACCGTATGAATATCAAAGTCAGCTTCAAGTAAATCCTCAATAATATTCAGATTCATTTGTTCATCATCAACCGCTAATAGATAGGGTTTACTATTCATTTTTAAATCCTTTAACAAATATCAAAACACAAGCTAATTTAAACTTAGTTGAGAAAAATGGATTCATCAAGAACATACAAAAAAAATTTTACTCTATAGAATAAAAAAATCAATAAACTACGGAGTAAACTTTGTCATGATTTTAATTTGAATTTTGCTGGTAGGAGGCTTTTTGTTAGGAAATAGAGTGAAAAACATCATTGAATTTCCCATCCTTGCCTTGTCTACAGTTAACTAGTTGGTTATTTCTGTATTTTTTTTAGCAATTTAATTGCCTCTACAGAGAGGGGAGTTAATTGATTATTATTAATTTCCAGACAATTAATAATTTGTTTTTTCATTGATCTGGCCCAGAAACGAACAAGGTGTTCAGCCATAGCTTCAACCGCTTCTTTCTGAGTTTTTCCCGGAGCAATATTACAGGCAATCTGATTTGCCATTTTTATTAAGGTATCAGGTGCTTGTACATCCTGTGCACTATTCATTTGAAACCTCAATTTGATAATCAATATGACACTCAGCCTGCTTCTGCTGCCTGTCAACTATGAGAGAATTTAAGATAAACATTATCATTTGATAATTTCCCTAATTATAAACCGTAAAGCGTCCCGGACGAGCAAAGCCGATCAATCTTAAACCAGATGTCTTAGCCAGATTCAGAGCCAGTGAGGTTGGAGCCGAAACGGCAGCCAGTCGAGAAATCCCCACCTGACAAGATTTAGTCACCATTTCATAACTTGCCCGTGAAGAAACCAGAACAATGCCTTCAGTTAAATTTATTTTCTGTTGATAAAGAGTGCCAATGAGTTTATCCAGCGCATTATGTCGCCCCACATCCTCACTAAGCAATTGCATTTTTCCCTGTAGATTATACCAGGCGGCACAATGACTAGCCCCCGTTTGTTGCTGTAAAATTTGTTGTTCATTGAGAGATAAAATGGCTGTTTGTAATAATGTGCCTTCTAAGTGTTCAACATAAGGCACCTGTGGTACGGGTCGTATTGCCTGCTGCAATGACTCAGCCCCACAGAGACCACAGCCTGTACGTCCGGTTTGATTGCGCCGCCAATGCTTAAGTTTAACAAATTTCTCGGTACTGATATCAATATTAAGTTCAATACCGTCTGGCGTTATCGTAGTATCTATACCATATAATTGCTCAACAGAGTCAATAATACCTTCACTCAAGCTAAATCCCAGAGCCAGCTGCTCGAGATTATTGGGTGTTGCCATCATCACCACATGAGAAATGCCGTTATAGACCAGTGCAACAGGTGTTTCCAGTGCCACTTTATCATGCTCTTCTGCAAGTATGCCCTGCTGCCATCTATCCACTTGATAGACTTCATAACAGTCAGAAGCCTTATTATAAACATCATTAGAGGATAAAATTGAATCCTCTTCAGTGGCTTTTTTGAGTGCTTTAAATGGCATTATGAATCACCTTCTTTCATTGCATCAGACTTTTTTACTGATGCCTGCTGTAAATATTCAAGTTGTTGATCATTAAATAACTGACTTGAATTCTGCCAGGCAGATGCTTCACTGACCTGTGCCACTTTAACCGCAGTGACTTTATATTCAGGACAATTGGTGGCCCAGTCAGAATTATCAGTGGTTACCACATTAGCACCACTTAAGGGATGATGAAAAGTAGTATAAACAATACCCGGCTGCATTCGTTTGCAGATCAGGGCATGTAGAACAGTTTCTCCCGTGCGGCTCTTAATGCTCACGAAATCATTATCATGAATACCCAAATCTTCTGCATCATGGGGATGAATTTCCAGCACATCTTCTTCATGCCAGCGAATATTTTCTGTGCGCCGTGTTTGTGCGCCGACATTATACTGACTGAGTATACGTCCAGTGGTTAACAATAGAGGAAAATGACGATTAACCCGCTCTTCTGTGGCGATATATTCAGTAATAGCAAAGTGACCCTTCATACCGACAAAATCATCAATATGCATAATAGGAGTGCCTGCTGGTGCAGACTCATTACAGGGCCACTGGATAGAACCCTTGTCTTCCAGAAGCTTATAATTAACACCGCTGAATGTCGGTGTGAGGCGAGCAATTTCATCCATAATTTCAGCCGGATGAGTGTAGTTCATTGGATAACCCAGAGCTTCTGAC
>JADGEM010000098.1 GCA_016744375.1 Gammaproteobacteria bacterium | reverse complement strand
AAATATCAAGAAAACTTTCTTTAAACCAGGCTGGGTGTTCTGAAATCTTAGTGCCTAGAATAACGCCTTGAACCGCTTCTTTGGCATAAAGTGATGGGGTTGAAAGCATGACAATTGAAACAATCAATAATATAATTAGACGGAGGCTTTGTTGTATAGCCCATCTGCAAGTATCAGCCTTGTTTTGTTCAACATTAACCATGACAACTTCTCGATTCATTCTCAACTCCTGTAGCGACCACTGATTTATTTGTTTGTAGTATTTCACAGAGCTTTAATGGTCGCAATACTCTAAAAGACAAATTGTGCTCATTAATAGCTTGAATTATTGTCTGGAAAATACCGATAATGACCCGTGATGGGGTAATTGAACAACATACTTTTCTACTGAATATCTTGTTATATCAATCAATTTTCCATCTTTTTTTAATTGTTGCAACTGCTGCTATCTGAGAATTTAAGATTGAGCCGAAGCAACTCAAATTTAACGCTATAGGTCAAAACCGACCAAAGACAGATTCATATTGCCAGTAGCTGCTTTTTCAATATGATCGCTCCACCATTGCATCGTCGTTTCCGGCGTTCTAAATAAATGACTCGACATATGCATTTCTTACTCCACTTTTACCTATATGAGCTAGTACGGCTTCGATAACATCAGATTAATGTATAAATCTTGTCTTTTGGCTTGGCCTGCTTTACTTCAGTATTGGTGAGTGGTTTAGTTGTTCTGGCCATTTTAGTGTACTAATTAGAAAGCTACAAGCATTAAAAAAGCCGCTAAATCCTTTCGAAATGCGGCTTTGCGGACTTTTTAAGTCTTTCCGAGACCTTAATTTGGTGGAGATGGCGGGAGTCGAACCACCAATATAAGCGATTGATATATTTTAACAAATGAAAAATAAAAGCCTATAAAAACCCATTTAAACCCTTTTTTTTAATTCAAACCTTTAGGTTTTTTGATACTCAATCAGTTACTGTTATGAAAACTTGATAATATCTATAACAAGTGGACTATCAAGCAATCAGTTTCTGATAAGCCTGCTTGGTAATACTAAAGGGGTTAGGAATATCAGGTATTGAGAGTTGATCGCTATAGATTATTATTTCACTACCATGATAACGATTAGCAGCTGTATAATTTAATGAAAAAATTTCCTGTCGGTAATCAGCATATAAGTTACTGATTTCAACTGTATTATCATAAGAAACCATCCAGGGTGTACGAATATGTTCTTTTATGGAGTAAGCAACAAGGATATGATCGTCTGGAGAAAAAGCATTCAGGTATAACTTTTGACCTTTATGAAAGTAAGGAGGATCAAGATAAACTAAAGAGTTTTTAGATAGCTCAGTCACATATTCCTGAATAAATACTCGCACATCTAGATTAGTTAACGTTATTTTATCACTTAATCGTGCAATTGACCTGATTGTGTTAATCAGTTTGTCTTTATTGTATCGAGCATCGATTTTCCATTGACCAGTCTGCTTTTTCCCCCCTATAACACCAGCATTAAGAATACCAGAGCGATTGGTTCGGTTTAGAAAAAAAGTGGCAAATCCAAGTTCCAATAGATTAGATGTATCTTCATCTGATAATATTTGTTTTTGGTAATACCATTCTTATTGGCATCCTCTATTTTTCAAATGTATTGTAATGGGGTTCGTCATCCTAATGTGCCACATAATGCCTTTGGTGTATCTAAAGCCATGACAGGTAAATATATTGGAATTTTTGATGCCCACTATCATGATGCTTTGGATCATTTTCGTGAAGAAGAGAAAAAGGCAGCTGATGCAAAAAACTGATGATAGATGGTGGCTTTATTTATTAGAATGCTCTGGTGGATTAACTTATGTTGGAACCGCGTCGGATGTGGAAACTCGTTTTAAAAAACATCTGGCAGGTAAGGGTGCTCGTTTTACAAAAATTAATAAGCCATTATCCATTATAGCTGCTAAGCCTTATGTTAATCGTAGTGAAGCTTGTAAGGCTGAGTATGCCTTGAAACAGAAATCCCTTAAGAATAAGTTAGAATGGGCTGCAAAATGGCCATGGCTAAAGTTGTGACAATATTATTATGTCGAAAATTTAGGTGAAGTCTGATCTATTGCAAATAAAGTTAGACTTGTTAGATGTTAGAAAGCATCTATCTGCGACCTGTAGAATCCGAGCGAGATTGTTCCGCACTGCAATCATCACCCAAACTCCACTCTTTCCCATCTTTAAGGGATAATAGGCGGCAGTCGGCTTTTTCAATTTCTTCAAGTGACTTCATTATCAGTGTATTAGATAGCTGCTCTAAATATTTGCTTTTGGGCATTGTTCTATGAAGAGTTTCTGCCATCCCGAATTGGAGATGAGCTAGGTTAGCATTCAGACGAGCTCCATCTTGTTGTAAGACAGCTAATGTCGTTTTATAGTCTTTTTTCAGAGAATTAAGCTCATTTACAGAGATGAGCATATCACTCTTAAGTGAGGTGAGCTTTTGTTCTGTCTTATTGCTCCGTTTTTGAGACTCGTCTGCTAGTCTCACAGACTCTTCTGCTATACGTACAGCATCACTCGCTTTAATATGCTCCTTGGAGGATTGCTCATATTGCATAAATGCCAAAATAACAAGCAAAATGGATACTATTACACCAGCAATGGTTATCATTGATGTTATTGATGGAAGATAACGAAGGTATTTTCCTTGATGTCGGTTACAACAAGAGCAAACAGGTGCGAGAGGGGATAAAAGTGGGGTAAAACAGGCACAGCATAAAATGTTAGTTTGTTTGTCTTCAGAACTAATTTTTAGCTGGTCTTTATTTTGCGGTGTTTTCAATTGAAATATCCAAGTTATACTTTATTATTTACTGCCTTGATGGTGGACTACTATAGAATCAGCCACTGTTTGTCTTAGTTTTACTATAAGTCAAAATCTTCAGGTAATATAAACTCGAATCCAATAATATTGTTGCTAATTATTTCTTTGCGGACTCTATCGCTAGTAATTATAATTGGTGAAAAATTGTCTAATCTAAAGATCTCTAGCTTACTATCAATAATTTTTTGATTGTGAAAAGATAAACTATCGATAAACTCTATTCTGCTTTTATCATCAGAGAGCACTAATTCAGAATTCTCATAATCAATACAATCAACTAAACCTATAATATTGGCTAAATACCACTCATCTAATGATATTTCCTTTTTTTTATCAATTACCTTTGTATCAAAATATTGTATATTGTTAAGCTCTAATTTTTCAAAAATGCCTTTTGTTTTTTTATTTAAAGCAATTCCATTTGCACCTCCTGACTCCAGCACATCAATAATCCTTTCATAAGGGGTATCACCTAAATTCAGGTAAGTATTAATTAAAGAATAATTCACATATTTACCAGTATCTAATCTTATGGAATTTATGATTAATTCTTCAGCAATGCCAGAAATATAAGCATCTGAATCTTTTTCTCGGCTAGGTAGCATTATCCAGTATGGTGTATTATTCATAATTGATTCCAACATGATTTCCATACTTTATCTAAATTCAATCTAGTAGATACCCTTTCACATTTATAGTTATCACTACTAATATTTAGTAACAAAATTTTTCTATACTCTTAATATTAGAAGCTATAACACAAGCCTTTCAGGGGGGAGAAACTCAGGACCAGTAAAATTAGCATGCTCAATTGCATATTTAACTTCATCATCAACAATAATTAATGGCAGGTACTCTGTCAGTCTAAATATTTTAAACTTTGATTTGTTTGCTATTTCCGTATCAAGAACAAGCTTATCAATAAATTCAATTTCATTATCGTCCATATCCAATTCAGATAATTCTATGTTCACACATTTTACGTGTCCAACAATATTGACAAGAAACCAATCTGTATATGTTTTTTTTTGTAAAGAATCTATAATTTCAGTTTTAAAGTACTGGAGGTTATTTATTTCAAGTTTATCTAAAATCTCTTTTATTTTATAGTGAATTAATATTCCATTAGTACCTGTTGCCTCAAGTTCATCGGTGATCCTTCCTATATAATCAGTATTTAACTCAAGCTTGACAGGCTCATCAATATTTGAAATAACTTCTCCATCATCAAAGTTAATATTGCCTTTTTCTACAAAATTAGGGACACCTTGAATATAGGCATCAGATTCTTTTTCTCTTCCACCCATCCACAACCAGTAATTCATCGCTTATTCCTTTTTTTTAAATTTTCAAAGGCTTGTTTTCTTTCTTCTATTGCACTTCCTCGAATATACCAACCTTCGTTCCAATTTCTAATATGACTCTCAACTTTTTTTGAATATAGCTCAAGTTTAGATGAAAGAGACTTCTGCTTGTTAGTGTCACAAAATCTTGTACATTTTTTCTCTAGATTACGTAGCATTTTTGCAAGGTTTTTATTATAAAGTGCGGGGTGAGGTCCTCTATGACACTGTAAATCATGCCTTACAATATCCCCAATAAAGTATGGCAAGCAAATACCATTTTCTTTATTATTAACATTCCATCCAATTAACTTTGCATTATGACTTAACATATTGAAGTTAGTAAATATATTTGCTGATATTATGTGATGTTTTTGTGTAATATATACTTTAGGATTTCTTATAGCATTATTAATAATATTTGCTGTACGAGGTTTTACACCATCAGGAAATTCAGCTTCATAATCCTCTTTAGTTAACTTAGGATTAATTCCATGACTTCCATACTTTACCCAAGGCTCCAACCCTACAGAAATCCATTCACTTTCATAGCCTTTACCACTAGAAGCTTTACCCTTAGTAACGGAACCTTTTCGGGGATATTTCTTATTAACATCAGTAGAATGACTTCCTTTACATTTTTTCCAGTCACATTTGAATTTTTCATCATCATCTTTATTTTTGGTTGTATTATCTTGACTGGAACTGCCTTTCTTTGTTGCATCAGGTAAAGGTGTTTTTAAATCTTTTGCTGTCTGTGTGAATGGATGTCCTTTGTTACCATTTTTGTTCTTAAGTTTTTTCAAACCAGCAGATATTTTCTTTAAAATACCCATCATGGCTTCAAGAATTTTCCCTGCTTTTCGTGCACTGGTTGCAGTTAAGGCAATTGCAGCTCCAGCAACACCACCTGGTCCTCCTGTTAATACGCCTGACACAAAGGTTGTTCCGCCAACGGCAGCGGCATCAAGTCCAGTTTGTGTGGCTTGTGACACGCCAATTTCAACCAGCTGGTCATTTGGTGTCACCTCTAAAAATTTCTGTGGTAAGCTGATTAAGATCTCTCTGGTTTTTTCATCTGAAAGCAATAATATCAGTGTTTCCATTGATTCTTTTGCTTCTTCAAAACCACCAGCCAGGCGATCACTATTTTTAAGTTTATCTTCTATCTCTTTCAGTGCTTTTTGATTGCCATTAAATATAATGTCAGCCATATCCAGCATATCGACATCCATACTGTCCATTAAGTCACCAAATTCACCTAAATCAGGAATATAATCAGTTACTCCATGCCCTAGACCTGCCCCAGCCGATTTTGTGTCGTCCCAACGACGTTCAATCCATGATTGAGAATCATATTCTCTGGATTGGGCTGTAAGCTCATCAACTTGTTCTTGAATCACTGCACGCAGATTCTCTCGTAATTGTTGTGCTTTAGCATCAAGCTTATTTTCTTTAGCATTTTCTTTTTCAAGGTTAATTAAGTAAGCATCACGCATTTGTTCAGCAACAATTTTGACACTCGCCTCAAGTTCGCTATAAAGCTTATTAACTTCACTTTGAACTTGCTCAGTTGTTTCCTCATAGGCAAACATAATTTCGCCGCCACTTGTTGGAACACCTTTCTCTATTGCCTGTCCTTTTTCGTCCAATACACCTTTTCGTATCAGGCCATTATTGAAAACCATGCGATAGGAAACTTCTATCGCAGGTGTTGCTTCTTGATCGGTATAGGTCAATCCAATAGGGATATCAATTAATTTTTTTTCTGGTAAAGGCTCTAAAGGTAATGGGTTCAACGGGCTCTTTGTTTCACTATTGATGATATTAGGCAATACATTTGAAGCTACTTCCTGTGTTGCTTGTGTTTTCAGCATACAGGGAATACAAATTCCCTGCTTATTATCATTACCTGCCTGAAGAAGTCTTGAAATTTCTCCTTTAAATCCAATCTTTTCAGCGGTATTAATGGCTTGAGGTGGTATGGGAGTGAATTTCTGCCCAGGCTTGTCTTTATCTGCTTCTACTGCAATAGTGGGTTATTTGGGGTTAGCCTGGGTCGCCGAACCTGCACCAGTGCCACTATTTAGGTTGATAGAAGCACCTTGTGCGGTAATGCCAGAGGGATCAATCTTGATAAAGCCACCACCCGCTTTGATGGTCAGCTCAACTCCCGCTTCGAGGATAATTTTTTGTCCCGCTTTAAAGTGGATATTTTGTGCCACATCGGTTAATACAGCTTGCCCAGCTTTACAGTGTTGAGTTTGCCCTACACTAATAGAGTGATCCTGACCTGTTTTTTCATTTTGGTTATTATCAACGGTATGATGAGAATCATCTTTAATATGCTCATATCGGTTGTTGTCAACAATCAAATGACGATCATGGTTAACAATATCTCTACGATCCTGTTTGGCTCGAATATCCAGGTCTTTTTCGGCATGAAAATAAACTTGTTCGTGTTTCTTCCTGTCTTCTATGCGAATTTCATTGTAGCCTTTACCACCCAGAGTTGAATTTGTTTTAAACGTACTGCGAGTCTTGTGCTTGGGCAAAGCATAAGGTGGTTTGTGGCGTTCATTATAGAGTCGTCCAGTAATCATTGGACGGTCTGGATCACCGTGAATATAACCAATTTTGGCTTCCTGACTCATTCTTGGTAGAATCAAACTACCCCAGTTTTTTCCTGCCCAGGCTTGTGTGCTACGCATCCAGCAACTGCTGTTTTCATCCTGCTGGCCAACTCTGTCCCAGGGAAATTGTACTTTACTCTGGGCGTGTTCATTGGTGTAGATTTCTTCGCCTGATGGACCAGTGACGGCACTGCTTTGATAACCTGCAACAACGGGTTTATTCAGCGCTTTTTCTTTTGGGTTGATGAGTGTTTTATAGGCTGTTTGGGCTGGTATGCAATGAGCTTTATTATTGTATGTGCTTGCATTGCCTGCACCATATTCATCTAATGACTGCGGTTGTTTGGCTGTATGTTTGACATTAGTGAGTAGGTACTGCTGATTGTTTTGACTATTGGGGTTGTCCACCATTTCATAGCGCATGCCAGCTCGTAAACGCTGGCAATTGCTTTTGAGTTTACTTTTTTCTCGGAAACTTTGGTGTTGCTTTAATTTAAGTGCTGTCTTTTCTTCACCTGACATTTTTAAGGCGGATGGTCTGGGGTCATAATCACCTGGATAGTGATAGTCTTCTAAGGCACTATCATGCTCTGCATCCTGATGGGTGTTTAATTTATCCAGTGGCTTTTTAAAGGAATACTCTCTGAAACTGACACTACCGTATTTGACTGAAAAATGCTTATGAAACAAATGAATCACTTCTCTATCAGCATTGAGACTATCAATAGGATGGTATTGAACCTGTTTGTCTATCTGGATAAAGGGGAAGGCACCATTATAATCAGAGATGACCATAATGTGTTTGTCCAGTTGATGCTCAAAATGATAGTGCAGTCCATGTTCAGCCATTAAGCGAGAGATAAAATCAAACTCACTTTCATTGTATTGGACGCAGTATTCTCTGGGGGAATAATGACTGCTTAAGCGCAATTCAAAAGAGTCTGGGCTCAATCCAGCATCATTGAAAACGGTTTCAATGATTTGCGGCACGCTTAATTCCTGGAAGATACGGTGATTGTAGCGATGTTTCAAGAACCAGAAATGGGGAACCAGTGTGAACCTGAACAGTAAAAAGTCACCTTTTTCTCCAATTTGTTCAAATTGGGCAATATCTCCATGTAATAGTTCATTATGTTCATAAGCAACAAAGGTCAACAGCCCCGATTTTCCCATGCACTGCTCGGGATCAAGTAAGTCATTTTTTGTGGCTAATACCACTTTATATTCAAATGGTTGGGAGATAATTTCTTCCCCCTCAAATTCATAGACTCGAAGTTCTTCTAAAGAATCAATGAGATCGAAGGTAAAGCGGGAGGTGTTGGCTGGTACAGTTGCTAAACGTTGTTCTGAAGTTGAGTCGTTTCCATTCGGTGGCATTTTTGTTCAATCCTTGAGCAATAAATTAATATTCAGTGCCTCCATGGCACGAAGTAGATTAATTAACTCTTATTTTCTTATATTTGTTTCATTAAATCAAATGTTTGTCTCTTTTTAGAAAAAATCTGAAGCACTGATACACCAAGCACCCCAATATTTTTTTGATATTTGTGACGAAGGCAATATGAGTGACAAATGGTTCAGAACATATTCTTTCAAGGGTAAGCGATCATTCCCCGACGTCCTTCCAAGGTCTCCCTGAATAAAATATTCTTAAGCCTCCTGAAATTGAGTAGCCAGGAGGCTATTATGAACACCCC
>JADGEM010000043.1 GCA_016744375.1 Gammaproteobacteria bacterium | reverse complement strand
TCATAGAATTAGGTTAACATTTAGCATTAAAAATGTGTAGCAGCTAAAGCCTTGCACTAAAGTGCATAGTTTTGACTAGCGGACTGAGACAATAAACAACAGGAGATTAATCAACAAAACCAGCAAAATATCAGTGGAGTTGATATTAAACAGTTCCTTGAAAATAAACTTTCATATTACCAGAACCTCTATAAATTTAATGCCTTTAGCCTGCAATTTGATTCCCATTTTTTAAAACTAGGCCGTTCTCAAAAGGATGATGCTGCCTTTCAGACCATTGTGACAACATTGTCTTATAAAAATGAAGGCGTATTAAACTATCATTTGGTGGTTAACTACCCGAATATGAGTAGTACCATTATCAATGAACGCAAAAATGTGCTGATTTCTATTGGTGCTCTGGTCTTTATGTTTGGGCTTTTACTGCAAAAAATACTGCAATATGTCCTGAATAAACCTTTTCTCAAGCTGCTTAACTCTGCACAGCAATTTGCCCACGGTGACACCACTGCCCGTTTTGATGAGTCTACTTCAGATGAATTTGGTTTTTTATCAAAGTTTTTTAATGAAGCTCTGGATTCAATTGTACAGCAGCAGCGTGAAGTCTACCGTGCATTATCAAGAGCAAAAAAATCGGAGCTGGCCTTATATAAAGAAAAAGAGCTGGCAGAAGTCACCCTGCATTCTATAACCGATGGTGTTATCACCACAGACAGTAAAGCCATGATTAACTATATGAATCCGGTTGCTGAGCGGTTATTAGGCTGGAGAAAAGATGAAGTTGACGGTCTGTTTATTGCTGATGTTGTTTGTCTGGTTGATGAACTAAGTGGTCATAATATTGTTAATCCTCTGGTGCAATTATTGAAGCAAGACAATGCAACTCAGGGGAACAACAAGGGTGATACCGCTTTAAAGCAACGCAAAGGTGAGTTAATCAGTATTGAGCTATCCATTGCGCCAATGCGAAACCAGGAAAATGATGTCATTGGCGGTGTAATCGTCTTCCAGGATGTCAGTGAGGCTCGTCGATTGACTGGTCAGCTTTCCTTCCAGGCCCGACATGATGCACTGACGGGGTTGTTTAATCGTCGAGTTTTTGAGACACGTCTGGAAGAAATACTGGAAGATGCCAAAGAGAATCAGCATGAGCACGTTTTATGCTATCTTGATCTCGACCAGTTCAAAGTTGTTAATGATACTTGTGGGCATATAGCCGGTGATGAGCTTTTGCGCCAATTATCTGTTGAGTTATCCAATAGTATTCGAGAGTCTGATTTGCTGGCTCGTTTGGGTGGTGATGAATTTGGTATTATTTTAGAAATTTGTGAGCTGGAGCAGGCTGAAAGTATTGCGAATACACTACGGGAAAATATAAAAAATTACCGTTTTGTCTGGGATCATCGTATTTTTGAAGTGGGTGTAAGTATTGGTGTTGTTGCAATCAATAAAGACAGTGAAAAAATCTCAGATATTCTCAGTGCTGCCGATCTGGCCTGCTATGCAGCTAAAGACAGCGGCAGAAATCGAATTCATGTGTATCGACCCACCGATGAGGACCTGGCTAAACGGCAGGATGAAATGCACTGTGTTGCAGGTATTAACCATGCACTTGAAGATAATTTGTTTGTTATTTATAAACAGCCTTTAATGTCTTTGAGTTCTGTTTCTGATTCGACTTTTCACTGGGAAGTACTGCTGCGAATGAAAGATGATGATGGGAAACTGATGCCTCCTGCTGACTTTATTTCTGCTGCAGAACGTTATAATTTGATGCCTAAAATTGATCGAATGGTGATCCGTAAAACATTTTCGGCCATGGCTAAAGAGCACTTCTATCGAGATGGTTATGCAAATCGGGTTGTGGGTATCAATCTGTCTGGAGATTCAGTAACCAATGATTCATTTCTTGATTATATTAAAGAGCAGGCTGAATTTTATAAAATTAGTTTACAGGATGTGTGCCTGGAAATTACAGAGACAGTGGCAATTAGTAATTTGTCCAAGGCCACTTCTTTTATAGATGAATTAAATGAGCTGGGCTGTCAGTTTGCACTGGATGATTTTGGTAGCGGTCTGAGCTCATTTGGTTATCTGAAACACCTGAAAGTTGACTATCTTAAAATTGACGGCAGCTTTGTCAAAGATATGTCCAGAGATAAAATTGATCGGGCAATGGTTGAATCCATTAATCAAGTGGGTCATATCATGGAAATGAAAACCATTGCCGAATGGGTAGAAGATGAGTCAACTCTGCTGCTGCTAAAAGAAATGGGCGTTGATTATTCTCAGGGGTATCTTACCGGTAAACCAATACCTTTATTGGAAAAGATGGCATAATTCTTTTGTCAATTAGTTCTTTAGTCAATGGTTCTTTAGTCAATGGTTCTTTAGTCAATAGTTTATTGTCAAAGCCAGAAAACGATGTGATCTTTTTGACTACTCACTGTCTTTTAAAAGCAACAATGTGAGTCATATCCAGAGTGATCCCAAGCTGACTGTTGATCAGATGATCATGGTGACTGGGTGTAATACAGAGTATATGGCTGGTTTCACTGATTTTTAAAGTGTATATAAACTCTGCGCCACGAAAAACCTTATCAGTGATTTCCAGCTGATATTCAGCATTATCATCATGGATAATGTCATCGGGGCGAATCAGAATGTCAACGAGGCATCCGATCTGGCAGCCCTCCGGCATTTTCCCATGGATATTACCGAGTTCTGTTTTTATGATCTGGTTATCAATCACCTCCCCAGGAATCATGACGCCCTGGCCTATAAAGTTGGCAGCATATTGTGTACATGGTTTATGGTACAAATTGTAGGGGGTATCCCATTGAACCATTTTTCCATGATGCAATAAGCCCACTTTGTCAGCCATAGCAAATGCTTCTTGCTGATCATGGGTGACCAATATGGCAGTAATACCTTCGTGTTTGATAATTTTACCAACTTCTGTGGCCAATTGTTCTCTCAGTTCAACATCCAGGCTTGAGAAGGGCTCATCCAGTAATAAAAGATCAGGCTTAGGTGCCAGAGCTCGAGCCAGGGCAACACGCTGTTGCTGACCTCCAGACAGTTGATGAGGGTATTTGTTGCCAATATCAGTCAGTCCTATCATATTAAGTAACTCATCGACTCGTTGGTTTGCCGATGTTTTATTGAGTTTCATCAGACCGAAGGCAATATTTCTCCTGACATTGAGGTGAGGAAATAAGGCAAAATCCTGAAAAACCATACCGATATTCCTCTGCTCCGGTGGGATATTTCTATTTTTATCATTCACCATGTTATTGCGGATTTGAATTTGTCCTTGATTGGGAATTTCAAAGCCTGCAATGCTACGCAATAATGTGGTTTTGCCACAGCCGCTGGAGCCAAGGAGACAACCTATTTCTCCTTCATCTAAATTAAGGTCAATATTTTTTATGACCGCATATGAGCCATAACTGAGTGATATGTTCTTGAGTTGTAGGAGCGTATTAGTCATTTGTTTCAGGCTCTTTACCCGCTGAAGATTTTCTATTAGCTGATGGCTCAAATTGGTTCTTAGTAATCGCCAGGCTGAGCAGGATAACGGGGATAATACCGGTCAGGACGATCATGATTGCAGCACTGGAGGCATCGGCAAGGCGTTCATCTGCTGCAAGTTCATAAGCCCGGACTGCCAGAGTGTTAAAATTAAATGGCCGCAACAGTAAAGTGGCGGGTAATTCTTTTAAAATATCAACAAAGACTAATAGTATGGCAGTGAGCAGAGTCGTTCTCATAATTGGAATATGTATTTTTTTCAGAACCTGGAAGGGCTTATAACCCATTGAACGGGCTGCATCATCCATAGAGGGTTTTATCTTTCCTAGCGAGGATTCAACAGAGCCGACTGACACAGCCAGGAAGCGTACCAGGTAAGAAAAGACCAGAGCAAAGAGTGTCCCAGAAAGAATCAGACCAGTTGAAAAATCAAACTGGCCTCGAGTCCAGTCATCAATGGTATTATCCAGCCATGCAAATGGGATCACAACTCCGATAGCAATGACTGTACCCGGTATTGCATAACCCATCGAAGCAATGCGGACCATCAGGCGGATAAATCGTGTGTTATTCAACCGCTGCCCATAGCCCATAAAAAGGGCCAGGGCCAATGCCAGCAATGAAGTGATGAGTGCCAGAATCAGGCTGTTGGCAACCAGGTCATAAAAATCACTATTGATCATTTCTTCAGCTGTTTCTATTGTCCAGAATAGTAACTGAGTAAAGGGTAGTGCAAACCCTAAAACTAAAGGGATTAAACAGGCTATAAAGGCAATCCAACCCAGTTTGCCTGGTAATTGAATGCGTCTGGCATGAGCCTGACGGCCGATTTGCTGGTGATACATTGCCTGGCGACGTGAAAAACGTTCCATCAGGATCAGGACAAAAACAAAGACTAATAACATGGAGGCTAATTGTGAAGCGGCGGCGGCATCGCCAAGGCCAAACCAGGTGCGAAATATTCCTGTGGTAAATGTCGGGACTCCAAAGTATTCAACCGTGCCGAAGTCTGCTAAAGTTTCCATTAGTGCCAGAGAAAGGCCGGTAATGATTGCAGGACGTGCCATTGGCAGTGCGATAGAGAAAAAACTTTTCCATGGACCCATGCCCAGAGAACGACTGGCCTCAAGAGTGACACTGGACTGTTCTAAAAAAGCGGCGCGTGTGAGCAAGTAAACATAGGGATATAATACCAGTGATAACATCATCATAGCCCCGCCAATAGAACGAATTTCAGGGAACCAGTAATCTCTGGGACCCCAGCCAAAAAATTCTCTGAGCAGGGTTTGTACAGGACCGGAAAAATCCAGCATGCCTGTGTATGTGTAAGCAATAATATAAGCCGGTACGGCTAATGGTAATAATAGTGCCCATTGGAAAATCTTCCGACCGGGAAACTCACAAATGCTGGTAAGCCATGCGGTGGTAATGCCAATACTTAGAGTACCAGCACTTACCCCGAGCATGAGCAGGAGAGAGTTACTGATGTAATCGGCAAGAACAGTATCAACCAGATGTTGCCAGATGTCATTTTGGTCATTCAGGACAAAACTGAAGACGGTAATGACAGGCACAGCAAAAAGAAGGGTGATTAAAATCACCCCCAATTGCCAGCGGTCAAAATATTTTTTTAAAAAAGTACTCAAATTTATTTGTTTACAAGCGATCTTACTTCCAGCCAGCGCGATCCATTATTTTAACAGCCTCAGCATTATTAACGCCGAGCTGATCTAAATTAATGGTATCCGCTTTGAAATCACCCCAGGTTTTCAGTAGGTCTGTAGCGGCAACATCTTTTCGCACAGGGTATTCATAATTAGCGCTAGCATACCATTGTTGTGCCTCTTGAGTGGTTAAAAACTCAATTAATTTTTGGGCATTGGCACTGTTTTTTGCATACTTAGTGACTGCAGCACCACTGACATTGACATGGGTTCCACGATTTTTTTGATTAGGCCAGAAAATAGCAACGGCTTCTGCCGCTTTTTTCTGATCGGTTTTTTTGCCACTGATCATTTGACCAAAATAATAGGTGTTTGCAATGGCTATATCACATTGACCTGATGCTGCACCTTTAATCTGATCTCGATCGCCCCCTTTGGGTTTGCGTGCAAAATTCTTTACGAAGTCATTTGCCCATTGCTGTGTTTTTTTGGGGCCATCAGCGGCGAGCATTGAAGCGACTAAAGACTGGTTATAAATATTATTTGATGAGCGAATACAGATGCGCTTTTTGAATTTGGCATCAGCTAGAGCTTCATAGGTTGAGAGCTCTTTAGGATCAATGACACCTTTAACGTAAAAAATAGGTCTGGCACGCATTGATAATCCATACCAATAACCTTCTGGATCACGCAAGTTTGCTGGAATTGCATTGTTTAGAGTATTTGATTGAATGGCCTGCAGAACCCCTGCATTTTTTGCACGATACAGACGACCGGCATCCGTGGTAATAAAAACATCTGCGTGGGTATTCCTTCCCTCAGATTTTATTCTCTGTAATAATGCATCCGCCTTTCCTGTGATCAGGTTAACTTCAATACCTGTCTTTTGGGTGAAGGTCTCAAGAATGGGTTTAATCAATGCTTCTTTTCTTGCTGAATAAAGATTAACGCTTCCTTCACTGGCGAACAGAGGTAGTGTAAACGTGGAGAATATTATTGCTCCTGCAATAATTGATGCGAGATGAGGTATTTTAAATGATGTAAGCTGTTGGATTAATTTTGTTTTGAAAGACATCTTTTGAACCTTCGGATAGTGTATGAAATGACTTGTCTAATTGTGAGTCAAATTTTACATAAATATAAGTATTATTGCAAATGATAATATTTATCATTTGCATTTTATTTGAGTTGATTTTCTGAGGAAAGGGCAGGATGTGAATGAATCAGGCTTCGATACTATTGATGTGGTTTTCTTTTACAGAGTGAATATAATCTTTATAGGCGCCAATGACCACAATTAGACGATCGCCAATATCGGATGACATTTGAGTATGTCCAACTAAAATGTCTTCTAAAAAGTCAATGACTGTGTTCGAGAATTTTTCTAAATGGCTTGCCTGCATCATTTCAGATAATATTTTAATAAAATGAACCGACAGCTTAAATTGAAGAATGTTCTCCAGCTCATTTGAGTTCTGACTGATAGCAGTCGCAGACTGAGTCAGGTTGACTAATATATCGTCAAATTCCTGAATGAAAATATCTATTTTTTCATTGCTTTCTATGTCATTTATATCGCAAGTCAACATTTCAACGGCTAAATTTTCACTTTGAGTAATATCAAAAAAGGCATTGATTGTTGAGTCTCTGGTTGTTTCATTGACAAAACGGATTTCCTCAACTGAATCAGATAAATAAGTGTCTGTTGAGTCACTATTTTGTGAACGCTTTTCAGTGTCTGGTTGTACTTCTGCTTTCTTGTCTCTGGTGTGAACATTATTCTTTGTGTGTATCTTATTACCAAACGCCGCTTCTAATACATTTTTTCCTTTTCGGTTTGTTTTTGTATGAGTGTGGGTAATAAATTTCTTTATATCAACGGGATCGGTGATGCTATCAGACATATCATTGCTTGTTTTTTCATCATCCTGTTCAGCCATCCAGAATAAATCATTACTATGAGTGATCTTTTTGGCCAGTTGAATGTCATTTGTCTCTGAAGTTGAGTGCTGAACGTAAGCTTCCGGGCTGTCAATTTCACTCAGGTCAATTTTTTGCCAGCGATACAGCACGATTAGAAAGGCTAGAAGAGACAGTCCAATTAAAACAGGTACAGCTGGAAAAGAAGCCAGTGCAATAGACACATCCTTGTTTGTAGTCGGAGATATAAGATCGTGCTTTATATAAAGGATGATTTTTGAAATATTTTGAAGTGTTTCCTGATAAATAAAGTTAAGCTGTGACTGAGAGTAAAGAGCCAGCTGGTTATTGTTGCTTGTGTGTTGCTCTGTCTGAACCTTATGGGGGACTGTGTTTACATTATTACTGCTTATGATCGGCTTTAGTTGTTTTTCTAGAGGGACTGATGGCTGTTCAGGTTTAATAGCATTTTTTTTAAGTTCTGGTATTTTAAAAGCCGCCATCTGGGTAACTGTCTTTTGAGTAATGACTTCTTTGATTAGGTTTTTTTGGACAACCGGTTTTTGGGCAATAGTTTTTTGGACAACTGGTTTTTGGGCAATAGTTCTTTGGACAACTGGTTTTTGGGCAATAGTTTTTTGGACAACCGGTTTTTGGGCAATAGTTTTTTGAACAACAGGCTTTTGAACCGATTCATCGGGCAGAGTAGTATTATTCACTGCTCGTTTTTCTATCTGCTCGCTATTGAAAACAGTGTCTGCCTGTACTTCAGTTTTTTTCCAAATTTCCCAATGCTGTAGAAAAAGACTAAATGCATCTTCTTTAGAACGTTTGGATATCTGCTCCTGATCAGGAATTTTCAGGAGTGCACCGACAAGAAGACCATTAATATTTTGTTCTCTGAAAGCCTTTGGGTTGTTTTCAAAAAGAGCAACAGCCATCTGGGGGGTAGTAAAGTCTGAGCTGGATTCTATACGCAGCTGTTCTGAAATATCCCATAGTCCTTCATTATTTCTGATCGGGCCATAAATTTGTCTATAAGTTTGCTGGTAAGTACTGTGTTTGACAGGGGCATAAGTTTTTATAATAGTGTTACTGGAGTCTGGGATCAGGAATTCTTCTGCCACCGACATTTCTATTTGTTGGAAAGTTGATGCTGTTGCAACTGAAGGCAGTATTATAAAAAGCACGAATATAAATAATCCGTAAGTGCTTACTGATAGGACTGATCTATTATTATACTTAAGCTTCATAGCGTGTTGTGTACCACCTGTAAATGTCTGTTGAAAATGACCCCGTCTGATGGATTAAATCATACTGAAGCGTCATCTTAATATGACATGCTATTCTATATAACCATTTATTAATGTCATTGCAACTCTTATGCCATAAATATTAATTCTTTATTTTCAAAGGGTTAGCGCCACATTCTTTTGTGTGATTTTTAGTAGGTGTAAAAAACTATGACACTAAAAACCGCCTAACCGTATTCTGCACACTTTAGCTGTAAAAAAATCTGACAACACTTTGATAATGCAGAGAGCCACATATGGGAGATAAATCTATTGCCTGACTATTAAATAAACGGTATTATTAGCCCTCAACGTATATCTGCATGGGAGAGAATGATTCTATTGGAATCATCACCGAAGGCGCAACTCACCCGGAAACGCTCAGGTTTCAGAACTATGCCGATTAAAATGCTTAGGATTATCTATTTAAAGAGAAGTCATAAGTCTCGTTGACTCTGGAGAGTGATTAATATTAATGTAATCCACCGAAGGGGCTCAAGCTCTCAGGTAATTGGACAGAGGGGTGCTTTTTTCATCGTTAGCTTAGATTGTACCAGGCTAATTGTGCAGCACGTTTCTTATTAAAAAATTGCTAGAAATTTTTTAATATATGATATTAATGACACTCAGGTTATTGCAGGCAGATTTGTTGAGTTTGCGAGATACCTTACAATTGTACTTTTGATAGTAATAATTCGATAGTACAAACAAGAAGCCGGGTTATGAGTACAGAGTCAAACACATCGCAGCAGCCAATACAGAAGCACCCTAATAGAACTGTCGCACAGCGCATTATTCCTATTTTTGATCATTCAGATAAACCCAATAGCAGCCGGATGCCGACTTTTATTCGTCAGGCTCTAACGGATAAAACCCATTTTGCTTCCACAGCAGCCAGTGTTCATGGTAATAAACTGGTGACGGTCTGTGAAGAAGCTCATTGCCCTAACCAAAATGAGTGCTGGAATCGCGGCACTGCGACCTTCATGCTGTTGGGTGATACCTGTACCCGAGCCTGTGGATTTTGTGCCGTTAAAACCGGACAGCCGGAGAAAGTTGATCTTTCAGAACCTGTCCGAATTGCCCAGGCTGTCGCTGAAATGGCACTGGATTTTGTGGTCCTGACATCAGTTAATCGGGATGAATTGCCCGATGGTGGAGCGGGGATTTTTGCTGAGACTTTTATTGAGCTGCGAAAAATGAATGCCGCTATTGGTGTTGAATTTTTGACCCCGGATTTTAGAAATTGTCAGGAAAAAGCTGTTGATATTGTGACTCAGGCCCTTGAGGTGGCTGCCTCTTCTGAGCGAGCGTTTAGTCTTATCTGGGGGCATAATATTGAAACAGTGCCTTCTTTGTACAAAGAAGTCCGTAAGGGCAGTAAATATGAACGTTCGCTGGACATGCTTCGCCTTGCCGGGGAAGTGACCGGAGTGCAAACGAAGTCATCCATTATTTTAGGGCTGGGTGAGACTGAGAATGAAGTCTATCAGGTTATGCAGGACTTAAGAGCAAATCAGGTGAATCGCATTGCTCTAGGACAATATTTGCGACCCACCCGATATCACCTGCCGGTTAAAGAATATCTGTCACTGGAGCAATTTTCTGTCTATGAAGTTATGGCTGAAGAGCTTGGTTTCAGTTGGGTAAAATCAGGCCCAATGGTCCGCTCGTCTTATCATGCTGAAGATTGAGCCTTCATTTTTTCTCAGTAGAAGATTCTAATTTAGCTGCTTATCCAGAGCTATCAAATAACTATCAAATAACTATCAAATAATGATCAAATAATGATCAAATAATGATCAAATAACGTAGGCATATAATATGACCCTGAAAGAAACTCCCATAATTAAAGCCCATCAGGATATGGGTGCCAAACTTGTTGATTTTGGTGGCTGGAATATGCCGATTCATTATGGCTCACAAATTGATGAGCATCATCAGGTGAGAAAAGATGCTGGCATGTTTGATGTCTGCCATATGACAATTGTAGACTTGCGTGGCTGTGAAGTGAATGACTATCTCGCGAAACTGCTGGCAAATGATGTGGCTAAAATCATAGGTAAACCGGGTAAGGCACTTTATAGTTGTATGTTAAATGATGAGGGCGGTGTCATTGATGATTTGATTACTTATGCGATGCAGGATGCCTGGGTGAGAGTGATTGTTAACTCCTCCACCAGAAAAAAAGATCTGGCATGGATGCGCAGTCAAATTGGAAATATGGCTGTTGAACTCAATGAGCGTGATGATCTGGCTATGATTGCAGTGCAGGGCCCCAATGCCAGGGAATTGGCCGCTAAAGCTCTGGGTGATGATATTGATGGTGCGCAGGCTCTGAAACCCTTTAATGCTTTACTGATCAATGCAGACTCTGACAAGGAGCGATTTGTTGCCCGTACTGGTTATACTGGTGAAGATGGGTATGAAATTGTCTGTGCCAATGATCAGGCAGAACAAATGTGGAGACAACTGGCCGCTGCTGGTGTTCACCCTTGTGGTTTGGGTGCCAGAGATACTTTAAGGCTTGAGGCTGGAATGAATCTCTATGGTAATGATATGGATGAAACACAATCCCCTCTTGAGAGTGGCTTGTCATGGACCGTTGATTTCAGTAATGACAAGCGCCGGTTTATTGGCCGTTCTGCGCTAGAGAAACAAAAAGAGCAGGGTATAAACTATAAATTTGTGGGCTTGATCCTCAAAGGTAAAGGTGTACTGCGGGCACACCAGCAAGTTCTGATTGAAAATAATGCATTGACCGGAGAGCTGACCAGTGGTACTTTTTCTCCTACAATGCAGCAGGCTATTGGGTTTGCCAGAGTACCGACTGATGCAGAGGACACCTGCCTGGTCGCTATTCGAAAAAAACAACTAGAAGCAAAAATTGTTAAATTGCCATTTGTACGAAATGGTAAGGTTCTGGTAGATTGATTTATGTTTAACTGTTTTTAAGTCTAAATAGTTATTAAAGAAAAAGGTAATAAAATGACAGATATTCCACAAGAATTAAAGTATACAAAATCCCATGAATGGGTTCGTGTTGAAGACGATGGCTCATTAACGATCGGAATTACTGATCATGCTCAGGGTTTACTGGGAGATATGGTATTTGTTGAACTTCCTGATCTTGGTGATGAGTTTGAAGCTGAACAGGATTGTGCCGTCGTTGAATCAGTGAAAGCGGCATCTGATATCTATTGTCCAATCGAGGGTGAAGTGATTGCCATCAATGAAGAGCTTGAAGAGGCACCTGAGCAGATCAATGTGAATGCCTATCATGAAGGCTGGCTGTTTCGCATACAACCTTTAAAAGAAAATAATTTTGATGACCTGATGAGCCCAGAAGATTATGCAGAGCTGGTTGAGTCTGAGTCACACTAAAACCATACTCTACTGATAAAAATTTTTGAGATATAAATATGCCCTATATTCCCCATACACCTGACGAAGTAACAGAAATGCTTGGCACGATTGGTGTTGATTCCATAGATGAATTATTTGACGAAATTCCACAGGAATTGCATACCCACCTGGCAGATGATAGCACCAGTGCGATCCCCGCCGGGCAGTCTGAAATGGCAGTACAGCGTCTTTTGACAGAGAGGGCTATGTTGGATGGCACCCCTGTGTGTTTTGCCGGTGGTGGCGCGTATGAGCACCATATTCCTGCAGCTGTATGGGAGATAGCAACACGGGGAGAGTTCTATTCGGCCTATACACCCTATCAGGCAGAGGCAAGTCAGGGAACCTTACAGGTTGTCTATGAATTCCAGAGTATGATCGCTAGCTTGACGGGAATGGATGTCTCTAATGCATCACTCTATGATGGTGCTTCCGGTTTAGCAGAAGCAGTTTTAATGTCAGTTCGTGCGAACCGTAAAGCAAAATCAAAGCGCATATTGATGCCACGAAATGTTTCTCCCGTTTACCGTCAGGTTGTTGAAACAATTGTAAAAAATCAGGGGATCACTCTGGAGTTGATTGATTTTGAAAGCACTAAAGGGACCATAGATCTCGATCAGCTGAAGAGGCAATCGGAACCCTTTGCCGCTTTGATTATTCCACAGCCAAATTATTTTGGCCATCTTGAAAACGTTCATCAGCTAACAGACTGGGCTCATGAACAAGGCGGACTGGTCATTGCACAAGTGAACCCTATTGCGCTTGCTCTGCTGGAAGCACCTGGGAACTGGGGTAAAAACGGTGCTGATATTACCGTAGGGGAAGGCCAGCCTCTGGGTATTCCCCTGTCATCAGGAGGTGCCTATATTGGTTTTATTGCCTGTAAACAAAAACTGGTGCGTCAACTGCCCGGGCGTATTGTTGGTCGGACCATTGATCTGGATGGCAAAGCTGGTTTTACCCTGACTCTACAGGCTCGAGAGCAGCACATTCGTCGTTCCAAGGCAACCTCAAATATCTGTACTAATCAGGGATTGATGGCCACTGCGGCCACATTATATCTGTCATTTCTCGGTGCTGATGGTCTGCAAAAAGTGGCTGCTGCCTGTGTTGCCAATACTCAAACATTAATTTCTAAACTGGAAAGTGTACCCAGTGTTGAATTCCCCTTTGTAAAAAATGTTTTTCATGAATTTGTTATTTCACTCGATGTGAATATTGATAAGGTTTTGGAAGCTCTTGCAGAAGAAGATATTGTTGGCGGCATCAATATTTCTCCAGACTTTGGTGAAAATTTATTACTCATTTGTGTCACTGAAACCAAAACAGAAGATGAGCTGGATTTCTTTACTGAGACATTGGCTCGGGCTCTTTCCCGGCTAAGAAGCTCAGAAGAAACCAACAATGGGGAAATACAATCATGAGCAAAAGAATTATTGAACAAAATGCCGAACATCTCATCTTTGAACTATCGGATAAAAATCGACGTAGCTCTTCTCTTGCTCCTGATGTAGATATCAGTGCTGTCTGTGAGAATCTGCCTGAATTTGCGTTAAGGAAAGATAACCTGGAACTTCCTCAGGTGGCTGAACTGCAAGTGGTTCGTCACTATACTCGTCTTTCACAGAAAAACTTTTCAATAGATACTCATTTTTATCCATTGGGTTCTTGTACTATGAAGTACAATCCACGTGCATGTAATACACTGGCACAGCTACCGGGTCTTTCAGGACGTCATCCAATGGCGCATGCATCAATGAGTCAGGGTGTTATGGCCTGTCTGTTTGATTTGCAGAATATGTTGATGGAAGCAACGGGTATGAAGCAGGTTTCTTTGACCCCAATGGCTGGTGCTCAGGGAGAGTTTGCTGGTGTAGCAATGATACGTGCCTATCATGAACATAATAATGATACTCAGCGTAGTGAAATCATTGTCCCGGATGCAGCCCATGGTACCAATCCGGCAACGGCAGTTATGTGTGGTTATAAGGTTAAAGAAATTCCAACCAATGAACAGGGTGATATTGATATTGAGGCTCTGGAAAAAATTATCGGCCCTCAAACCGCAGGTATCATGTTGACCAACCCATCGACTCTGGGTGTGTTTGAGAGAAAAATTAAACTCATTGCTGATATGATACATAAAGCCGGCGGTTTACTTTATTATGATGGAGCCAATCTCAATGCGATCTTAGGAAAAGTGAAACCTGGGGATATGGGCTTTGATGTCATTCACATGAATCTGCATAAAACTTTTTCTACACCTCATGGCGGCGGTGGTCCCGGTGCCGGACCTTTAGGCGTGAGTGAGCGCTTACAACCTTTTCTACCAGTGCCAATGGTCGCTTATGATGGGCAAACCTATCGTTGGGTTACAGAAAAAGAACAGCCACTCAGTATTGGCCATCTTTCTGCATGGATGGGTAATATCAGCATTTTGCTTCGTGCTTATATTTATGCACTCCTATTGGGGCGTGAAGGTATGGAGCGTGTGGCTGATTATGCAACGCTCAATGCTAATTATTTATTAAAACGTTTAGCTGATGCCGGCTTTGAAATTGCATTTCCTGAACGTCGTGCCAGTCATGAGTTCATTTTAACTTTACGTAAAGAAGCCAAACAGCTTGGTACGAATGCGATGGATTTTGCTAAACGTCTACTGGACTATGGCTACCATGCACCAACAACTTATTTTCCACTGCTGGTGCCAGAATGCTTTTTAATCGAACCGACTGAAACAGAAAGCAGGGATGATCTTGATGCTTTTGTTGAAGCCATGATTAAAATCAGAGATGAAGCAGAACAATTACCTGATTTATTAAAAAATGCCCCCTTTGAGCTACCTGTCAAACGTTTGGATGATGTTAAAGCTGCGAGAGAACTGGACTTAAATTATTACTATCAGGACTAACAAATGAAGCCGGGTAAAGCAGGTATTGCACGGATTATTGCAGCGGCAGGTTTTTCATGGCAGGGCTTAACAGCAGCTTATCAACATGAAGCTGCTTTTCGCCAGGAATTAATTCTAGGATTAGCTTTAGTCCCTCTGGCTATATGGCTTAGTTCGAGCGGGATTGAATCTGCTCTTATGATAGCCAGTTTGTTTATTGTATTGATTGCAGAGATTATTAATTCTGCGATAGAAGCGATTGTTGATCGGGTTGGTTCTGAGCATCATGAGCTTTCAGGCAGAGCAAAAGACATGGGCTCAGCTGCAGTTCTTTTAGCCATGGTTAATGCTGCTGTCGTCTGGATTTTTATTTTATTTACTTAACGCTTAACATTCAATATTAAAAGAAAAGGAATATTATGACAGCTCTTATTTGCGGCTCATATGCTTTTGACCATATTATGGTTTTCCCCGATCGATTTAAAAATCATATTTTACCTGACAAAATCCATATGTTGAATGTTTCATTCCTGGTGCCGGATATGCGTCGTGAATTCGGAGGGTGTGCTGGTAATATTGCTTACACTTTAAAACTTCTGGGTGGTGATGTGATACCAATGGCAACGATTGGGTCAGATTTTGCATCTTACTCTGAATGGATGAGTCAATGTGGTGTTTCACAGGAGTATTTAACTGAAGTTGAAAATAGTTACACCGGGCAGGCTTTTATTACAACCGATCAGGATGACAATCAAATTACCGCCTTTCATCCGGGGGCAATGAATGAATCTCATCAGAACAAAGTGTCCGATGTTTCTGGGGTCACGATTGGCATTGTGTCGCCTGATGGTCGTGCAGGTATGATTGATCATGCACGTCAATTTAAAGATGCGGGCATTCCATTTATCTTTGATCCTGGCCAGGGAATGCCGATGTTTGGTGAAGAGGACTTAAAACTTTTTCTAGAGCAGGCCACCTGGCTGACAGTTAATGATTATGAAATGCAGATGCTGCTGGATAAAACTGGCATGAGCCCTGCAGAAGTTGCTGCTCAAGTGGAAGCCCTAATCATTACTCGCGGTGGTGAAGGTGCAGAAATTGTTACTAAAGATAAAAGTATAATGATCCCTGCAGTAGAAGCAAAAGAACTGAATGATCCAACGGGGTGTGGTGATGCGTTTCGCAGTGGCTTATTATATGGATTGATGAACGATCTTGATTGGGAAATAACAGGCCGTATTGCCAGCTTGCTCGGTTCAATTAAAATTGAACATCATGGCACACAAAATCATCAATTTACTATGGATGAATTTAAAGCCCGTTTTAAATCAGCTTTTGATATGACATTTTAATCACGCCTCAAATGCTCTCACTGTTGCTATCCAAAAGCAAGAGCAAAAAAACTGCCAAAAGCATTGGCGTTTCAGGGAATATTATCATTGGCTCCAGAACAATGTAGGTCGGGCTTTAGCCCGTCAATTGATGTCCTGAAGGATGACCTACAATGATTCTCTTTTTCCTTGGGGAAACCCAGGATATATTCGGGTTTTTAGTTATTTTTAACATTAAAATGATATGAATATTAACTCTCTGCCCGGCTTGGTTTTACACTACTAACGCAATTATTGTCTTCTTTTTCTGTCGTTATTATGTGACTTGAATCAAAAAAATCAAGATTTTCTTTCGATATGTCATACCAGTACTACAAATTCATTTTTTTAAACAATAAATTCTTTTTGTCATATTGCATATGTAAATTGATGGGCGTATAAATTAAAGTGTCTGAAGGTTGTGTGCCTTTCAGACAGGTGACTTGGATGTCATCGTCCACTGTCATCGGTTATTTTTTTCTTTGTTGGGGATGTAAAATGGAAAAGCGAGAAGTAGGAACTGTTAAATGGTTTAATAACGCCAAAGGTTTTGGTTTTATTGTTCTGGAAGAGCATGATGATATATTTGTTCATTTTCGTTCGATTCGAGGTGATGGATATCGTACCCTGAAGCAAGGCTCAGATGTTGAATTTAATCTGGTGTCTGGTCAAAAAGGTCTACAGGCTGAAGATGTCATATCTTTGAGTGAGCCTCATTAATTATTAAAGCACTCAATTATTCACATACAGGCGGGATTTCTCAATCCAGCCTGTTCTGAATCTCTCTTAATTATTTACCCTTCCTCTTAAGTTACCCGCCTTATTTGTGCTATCATTATGCCCCTATTTCACCAATTGTCTTCCACCCGGAAAGAGCCAAAATAAATATGAGTAATGAACTAGCCTCAGTTTTCCTGAAAAAAGGTCAGGAACGCCGATTAAATCAAGGCCATCTTTGGGTCTATAGCAATGAAATTGATACCCAGAAAACATCGCTTAAAAGTTTTACTGCAGGCGAGCAGGTGGTTATTCTCTCTTCTCAGGGAAAACCCCTTGGTATTGCCTACATCAATCCGCACTCTTTGATTTGCGCCCGCATTATCAGCCGCAAAATGAATATACTCTTAGATCGCTCTCTCTTTGTGCATCGAATTAAAATTGCTCTCTCGCTCAGAGAACGACTATTTGCTAAGCCATTTTATCGGCTTATCTTTGGTGAAAGTGATTTGCTCCCCGGTGTTGTGGTGGATCGCTTTAATGATACACTGGTGGTTCAGCTCACCACTGCAGGCATGGAACAACAACGCCAGGCTCTTATAGAAGCACTGGAAAAAGTGTTGAAGCCGTCCATTATACTCCTGCGGAATGATGTTAAAATAAGACAGTTGGAAGGCTTGGAGCAGTATAATGAAGTGGTTTTAGGTAATTTGCCCAGTCTGACCGAAGTTGAAGAAAATGGAACTCGTTTTCAGGTGGATTTACAAAAAGGACAAAAAACTGGCTGGTTTTATGATCATCGTATGAATCGTGCTCGAGTACAGACGTATGCGAAAGATAAGAGAGTACTCGATTTATTTTCATATGTGGGGGCCTGGGGGCTAGAGGCTGCAGCAGCTGGAGCCAGTGAAGTTTTTTGTGTTGATGCTTCTGAACAGGCTCTTGACTGGCTGGATAGTAGTGCAGAAATGAATGGTTTTAATCATATCACCAGTATTCAGGGTAACGTTTTTGATGTACTCAAACACTTACGTAGTGAAAGAGAGAAATTTGATATTGTGATCGTTGATCCACCAGCATTTATCAAACGAAAAAAAGACTTCAAAGAAGGTATGAATGCCTATCGACGTGTTAATCAGATGGCTATGCAGCTGTGCACCCGGGATGCTTTGCTCGTTACTGCATCCTGTTCTCACCATATGCCGGCTGAGACATTAGTACAACAGATTCAGGGGGCAGGGCGTCATCTGGATCGTTTTGTTCAAATTCTGGAGCAGGGTCACCAAAGCCCGGATCACCCCATTCATCCTGCTTTGCCTGAGACGGCCTATATTAAATCCTTTATTTCCAGAGTGACACCTGTCTGATGATTGTTTATCCTGAAATTGATCCCGTTGCATTGGCTCTTGGGCCGCTAAAAATTCATTGGTATGGCATTACATATCTAGTGGCTTTCGCCGGTTTCTGGTTTTTTGCACGCCTCAAAAGCAAACAGGCTCATGTTAACTGGAATTATGAGCAAATTGATGATTTGTTATTTTATGGGGCTTTGGGTGTGGTATTGGGTGGACGTATTGGTTATACCATTTTTTATAATTGGAGCTATTTTTTACAGGATCCATTGATCCTGTTTCAAGTGCAAAAAGGCGGTATGTCTTTTCATGGCGGCCTTCTTGGAGTTTTGTTTGCCATGTGGTTGTTTGCCAGAAAAAATAATAAAACATTTTTTACTGTTACTGACTTCATTGCTGTAATGGTGCCTTTTGGATTGGCAGCTGGAAGGATCGGTAACTTTATCAATGCTGAATTGTGGGGGCGTCCTACGGATCTGCCCTGGGCAATGATTTTCCCAACTGATCCTCTGGGCTTACCCAGACATCCTTCCATGTTATATGAGTTTCTTTTGGAAGGGATACTTCTTTTTGTGATATTGTGGGTTTATTCAAGTAAAGAACGTCCACGACGTGCTGTTTCGGGGCTTTTTTTAATCTTATATAGTTTGTTTCGCTCTGTGGTAGAATTTGTTCGACAGCCCGATGCACACATGGGTGATAAGGGGTTTATAGCGATGGATTGGCTGACAATGGGAATGATTTTATCCTTTCCAATGCTACTGCTTGGTCTGTATTTGTTATGGTCATCCTATCATATGAATCATACTAAAAGTGGGAGTTCCAGGTGAGTAAGAAAATGGCAATTATTGCAACAAAAGGCACACTAGACTGGGCATATCCTCCTTTTATTTTAAGTTCAACAGCTGCTGCACTGGGTTATGATGTCGAAATTTTCTTTACCTTTTATGGTTTAAAATTGCTTCAGAAAAATCTGGATCTTCAGGTTTCACCCTTAGGTAACCCGGGTATGCCTATGCCAATTCCTGTTCCGGTTTTGATTCAGGCATTACCGGGCGTGCAAAGTTTTGTAACCTCTATGATGAAAAAGAAAATGGAGGATAAAGGGGTTGTGCCATTGGATGATTTGCGTGATTTATGTCTGGAGGCGGAAGTGAAATTCATTGCCTGTCAGATGACCGTTGATTTATTTGAGATGGATATTAATACGTTTCTGGATGAAGTGACTTATGCCGGAGCTTCGGCATTTTTTGATTTTGCAGGGGATTCGGATATCTCGTTATACATTTAATAAAAAAGGGGCTGCATAAGCCCCTTTTTTATCCATGTACTTCTATCGATTACAAATTACATATATAGTGATTGAGTACAAGTTGAGTCATTAGACTCTTCAAAGTAACTTGCTGCACCAACGAACTCAATGTCGTCAATAAAATCAGACTGATTGAAGCCAAACAGGTCAACAGTCATCTGACAGGCAAGAAATTTCACTTCTGCTTCCTGACATAAATCACGCAGTTCTTCTAAAGGTGCAACACCTGTATTTTTAATGGTTTTTTTCATCATAGATGTTGCAAAGGTTTCAATGCCTGGGATTTGCCATACAATATTAGGAATTTTTGGTGCCCAGTCAATTGCTCTGAACCACTCAGGTCCCATTGGCATTTTCATTGGCATATCAGGGTTTCCAATAGGAGATACTTTTAATGAACTGGTGTCTTTTAATAAAAGTCTCAGACCATAAAAGGTAAAAAAGATTGAAACATCTTTACCTAGAGCTGCCGCAGTACTTGCTAGAATAAAAGGAGGGTAACCCCAGTCCAGCGTTCCTTTAGTTGCAATAATGGTTAATTTAGTATTAGAGTTTACGGCCATTTATTTCTCTCCAGTCACTGACTATCATCTTATTATAAAATAACTATATAAAAACTTTTGTATTTAATCACCTAAGTCTATCATTGATCATTCTTTGTAGCAAAAAAAGTAAGCTTCTTTCTATTTTTCATACGATTTGTAAATAATCACCATTCCTGTCGGAATCTGTTTACTTATGTAAGAGAAAGACTACAATTAAAGCAAATGATTTATCAGGCACACATGAACCGGATTATGAATGAATAATCAATCAAAAAATTACAGGGGCAAGACACTATTTGTTGATGACAGCAAGGTGAACCTTATTCTGGGCAGTAAGATGTTGAGTTATTATGGTCTTGATGTGGTTACTGCAGAAAATGGACAAAAAGCCATTGATTTATGTAGAGAAAGCCAATTTCAACTGGTTTTTATGGATCTTGAAATGCCTGAAGTTGGCGGACTGGCTGCAGCCACTATAATCAGAGAAGAAAAGCTCTCTTATGCTCCAATTTATGCTCTTACTGGTACCGACAACGAAGAAATCCGCCTATTATGCCGTGCTGCACATATGAACGGTTTTATTGAAAAACCGCTCAAAAAAGAAAAACTGGCTATCATCTTAGACAAAGTTTTTTTTAACTGATCTTTATCAATTCCCTTTTTTTCTATTTGTATTTAAATAGTGTCTCATTTGCTGGAGAGGGGCAGTCACTAGGAATTGTCGTCTATAGAGAGAAAAATTTATGAGTTTGATAAATAGAAAAATTACGCCTGTCAATACGCCATTTGATCTGGATAATGATGATTTATACCACCGATGGCGAGATGCAAAACTGATGGACTATCCAGAATCTTTGGGTGATCTGGTTGTTGAACTGAATGATCCGAGAAAGTTGTCTGTTCCAGAACATCAAAAACTGCTGAGCTTATGTCAGAAAACAAATATGGTGATCTATGCTGGCAAGACTAAGGATGATCCAGATCCTGAAATTCCTTTATCAATGGGGAGAGCATTCAAATTAATAGATCTGGATCATAACTGGCTGGCCGATGAAACAGGTCTGACCTCGTTAAAGGTCGTTGATGATGGCAGTCGGCAAAATTACATTCCTTACAGTAATCGTGCAATTAACTGGCATACAGATGGTTACTACAACACAGTGGATCGGCAAATTCATGGCTTGAATCTGCACTGCGTGATGCCGGCTCCTGAAGGCGGCGAAAATCGTTTAATGGATCATGAAATCATTTACCTTCAGTTAAGAGAAGAAAATCCGGGTTTTATTCGTGCTTTGATGGCTGATGATGCCATGACGATTCCTCCCCGCATTGGTCAGGATGGTGTGATTGCCAGAAAAGAAGAAGCGGGCCCTGTTTTTTCTGTCGACCCGATGACGGGTGATTTACATATGCGTTACACCATCAGAAAACATAATGTACTTTGGAAAAATGATCCTTTGACAATGGAAGCATTGAAGTGTCTGGAACAGTATCTTGAAGCTGATTCAAAATACAGCTATCAAGGCAAGCTTGAATCCGGTATGGGGCTGGTCAGTAATAATGTACTGCATGACAGAAGTGCATTTGAAGACAGTGAAAGCCAGAAGCGATTGATTTATCGTGCCCGTTATTATGCTCGTCTTGCAGACACCTCTGTTAATATAGCTTAAACAGAAAAAGGGTATTTAATCGGCTCATGGTGCTGGTAGCCTGTTACTTCAAAGTCATCCAGAGTCACCCAGGTTTCAAGATCATTTAAGGATTTTATGTTTGGATTAATTTTAAGCTGTGGTGCAGGGAGTGGATCACGCTTTAATTGAACGTCACGCATGAGTTCCAGCTGATCTTCGTAAATGTGCGCATTTACTATCTTGTGATAGGCTTGGCCTGGCTTGTTTCCTGTTATCTGTGCCATTAAGGCCAGAAGTACATAAACCTGGACCATATTAAAGTTTAATCCCAACGGGACATCACATGACCTTTGTGTACTATTAAGATACAGAGTATCTCCCAGTAATGAGAAATGATGGCTGTACATGCAGGGACGCAGACAGGCCATATGGAATGCCCCGGGGTGATAGAAGGTAAAGATCTCACCTCGATTGTCGATCCCATTAGACAAGTCATCAACAATCTGGGCAAGCAGATCAATACTGCCACCGTCAGGTCTGGGGAAATTTCTTGCGACTTTTCCATAAATAAGCCCGCAGTCATCGCTACCTTTTCTATAGGGGTTGGCAAGCCATGCTTCATTTTCATTGGCATTGGCATCCCAGGTTTTAGTGCCTATTTTGCGAAAATCAGCTGCATTATCATAACCGCGAATATAACCAAGCATTTCAGCAATTGCGGATTTCCAGAAACTTTTTCTTGTGGTTATCAGGGGGAACTTATTTTTAGCAACATCATAAGTTAAATCAGCATTAATGACTGTCAGGCATCGCTTGCCTGTTCTTTTGTTCTCAATCCAGATACCTTCATTAACGATTCTATTAGACAGGTCAAGATATTGCTTCATCGGCTTGTTTTTCCATGTTTTGTGTGTAGTTGCTCATGCTAACAGCTGGATTAATAAATTCAAATAAAAATTCTTATTAATTGAGACACTCATAAAGTTGACTCTTGCTATAGGACTACGTATAAATACTTACGGCCTGTTTTTTCTTCAGGTGTTAAACTGAAATATAGGATTTCTTTAAAAATCTTCTCAGCTAAGCTTCTCGGGCAGGCCCCAGGAAAGGAGAAACTGTATGATTGCAAAGTATTCAAAATACCTGGCATTAAACCTGGTTAAATTATCATTTATCTCGGCTCCTTTTTGCAGCATGACAGCCCATGCTGAACATCATGATCACAATGATAAGTATGATTTTCTTATGGCTGAAGCCAATCATCAGGTAAATGCGACACATGATGAAAAAACAAGTCAGCGTTTTACTGACTGGGAAACACTGATACATCATAGCCTGGGGAAATCTGAGCAAGAAAAAATTAAATCAGTGAATGATTTTTTTAATCAGATGAACTGGGTTTCTGATAAAGAATTATGGGATAAAAAAGACTATTGGGCAACTCCGATTGAGAGTTTAATCCGTAATGCGGGCGATTGTGAAGATTTCAGTATTGCCAAATACTTTACTCTGCTTGCTCTGGATATTCCGTCCGATCGACTGAGAATCACTTACGTAAAAATGCCTGATAAACAGAGTCATATGGTTCTAAGCTATTACCCCTCATTGCAATCAGTTCCGATTATTTTAGATAACTTCAATAAAAAATTATTAAATAAATCAGAAAGAACCGATCTCACGTTTATGTTCAGCTTCAATAGTAAAGCTTTGTGGTTATCTGATAATAAAAAGATTGCCATTGATGATAAAAATTCCTTAAATCATTGGCTCAATATGATGAAACGCATAGAAAAAGAACAGGGATAGGCGTTATTTTTTTGGGACATCCGGCATCACTGCACTCAAACGGGTTTGCGGAAGTGCCATCTGATTTTCATAAATTGCCGTATAAGCCAGAATGCTGCTGACGTACTCACGGGTTTCTTTAAATGGAATGCTTTCTATCCAACGCTCAGCAGACATGTCTTGACCGTCAGGCAGCCATGCTTTCACTCGATGACCTCCAGCATTATAGGCGGCACTTGCTAAAGCGGGTTGTTTATAAAACTTCTTGAGCATCATATTCAGGTATTTTGTGCCGAATTTCACATTAGTTTCTGGACTCAGCAATTGATTCTTACTGCTGAATTTAACCTTCAGCTTACGTGCTATGACTTTTCCTGTCGCCGGCATAATCTGCATCAGGCCAAGAGCACCGACTCTTGAGCGGGCATCGGTAGCAAAGGCGCTTTCTCTACGAATCACGGCCATTGTATAGGCGGGCTGTATTTTTTGTTTTTGTGAGTATTTGGTGACCCGCTCTTTTTGCAGGACCGGAAAACGTAGTGCAATGTCGTTGCGCTCATCAGTGTGTGCCATTGTGATAATAGCTCGATTGTGCCATCCCCATTGTTGGGCAACTTTAGCCGCAATGGCCCGTTCGTCATTGTCCATTTGTTTCTGAGTTGCAAAATACCATTCTCTTCTAGCATCGGTGGTTCGCCCAAGAAGATAAAATTCACGAGCTCTCAAGATGCCTGGACGTTGAGCAATTGCTTTAAAAGTCTGATTATCTGGCGTCAGGGGTGTATTCTGGAATTCATAGGGCATATCCATTTTGTCTGCAGCTAGAAAACCATAATAACTCCTTTTTTTTGCCAGCTTATAAAAATCGGCCTGTGCTGCTTTTTTGTCACCCTGTTGCTCTTTTCCAGATGCCAGCCAGTACTGCCAGCGGAAGTCTTTTTGTTCTTCATTTGACATGCGGTTAATTGCTTGAGTGATTGCTGGCCAGTTACCTTCTCGAATGGCACTGCGTGCACGCCATTGGCGTACTGTTTCATCGCTGTTTTCATCGCTGACGTTATTCAGCCAGTACCAGGCACCCTCACCATGACGGTAAGCCAGCTTCATACCAATGGCACGATACATTTGATCCTGCTCTTGTTGGGAAAAATTATTTTCTTTTGATAATTCGGTCAATAATTCTATGGCTGCCTTGGGCTGGTGACGTGCCATGCGTTTAACAGAATGAACTTGAATACTGCTTTTCATCGGGTGTGTTTGCTTGAGCAAGGGAGTCTTAAGGACAAGTGCGGGTTTACGGTATATTTTTATCCATTCGTTCACCCATTGCTGCTCTTTTTTATTGAGTGAGTGAGCTAGATAGCCAGCTAGACTGGTTTGGCCTTTATTCATAGCCAGTTTAATGCGTGCCCAGAGTAATTCTGGGGTGATACTCCCTGATTTCTTAAAGGCACTGAAAACAGGATCACAACTCTGAGGTTGTGATTTGCCAACCAGCCAGAGTTCTTTGACTTGCTCCAGGGTTTTATCTTTGTTGTTGGTCTTTATCTTTGCATTGAGATAATGGCATTGTCGCTCTACAGATTTTTGTGGTGTATAGGCATTGAGATATTTTTTCCACTGCTCTTTTTTTGCCATTTTATTCAGCCATACAGTCCGCAGCCAGCCTTCATAAGGGGTTTCTTTGTAGTGTTTAAAAAATTGCAAGACCTGCTTCTCATTTAGCGTGGAGAGTTTATTACGATATTCTTTATACTTTAAATAAGGCTGCAAAGGATAGCCATCCAACTTTTTATAGTACTTTTTATAGCGGCTGTATCGTTTCTTTTTAAAGGCTGTTTCTGCTTTTAAAAATAGAGTCCGTTGCTTTTTATAGGGATCGTTGAGATCTATCTGAGCGCTGGCCTTATTGGCAATAACAGGTTGCCAGGCAGATAGGCCAAATAAGACCAGAATGAGAGTGACTAATGAAGTTTTTAATGAATCGATAGAGCCGACCATGCATTGCTTCCCTAAATTTGTGGATCATGATTGTTGCAAAGTATAGTACTATACGACCTGTTTATTCAATCCAAAATTTCATAAAGTTAATTTATCAGAGGTCTTTTAAGATGGAGCAGAGTGATCCTAGAACAGTAAGTCTGGCCCCCATGCTGGACTGGACTGATCGCCATTTTCGTTATTTATTACGTCTGGTCTCTAAAAATATGTGGCTCTATAGTGAAATGGTGACTACAGGAGCGATTCTTCATGGAAATAACCTGGAACGTTTCCTGGGGTATAACTCACAAGAGCAGCCCTTAAGCCTTCAACTAGGGGGAAGTGATCCGGCTGATTTGGCTCAGTGCTGTCGCCTGGCTGAAGATTATGGATACAATGAAGTCAACCTTAATGTCGGCTGTCCCAGTGATCGGGTACAATCAGGGGCTTTTGGAGCCTGCCTGATGGCCAGGCCTGAACTGGTCGCTGAATGTATTGCCGCGATGGTGGATAGTGTTAATATCCCTGTTTCAATAAAAACACGAATCGGTATCGATCATGAAGATCACTATGATCAGCTCCAGAAGCTTGTTGAGATGGTCCGCCAGACAGGGTGTCAGTATTTTACCATCCATGCCCGTAAAGCCTGGCTGGAAGGTCTGAGCCCTAAGCAAAATAGAGATGTGCCGCCGTTGCGTTATGATTTTGTGTATCAGCTGAAAAAAGATTTTCCTGAACTGCATATTACGATAAATGGTGGGATAAAAACACTGGATGATATGCAGCATCATCTTGAGCATGTGGACGGGGTAATGATTGGCCGTGAAGCTTATCATAATACTTACCTGATGGCAGAAGTGGATCGACTTTTTTATGGCTCAAAGCAAAATAAACTCACTCGTAAAGAAATTATTAGCGAGTATACCGAATATGTTGAACAGGAAATGATTAAAGGGGTACCTTTAATTCATCTGACACGACATGTTCTGGGACTGATGCACTCCTGCAAAGGGGCAAAGCATTTCAGGCGAGTGTTAAGTGAAAATGCCTGGAAAAAAGAAAGTGGAGCGGAGTTGATTCTCAGGGCTGCTGAAGAAGTAGGCTGTGACTAAAAAATTGTTTCTAACTAAGAATTTTAATCCGTTGCTATTCTCAGTGATAAATCTATAATCAGGGTTCTTATGACAATAAACCTTGCTTATAGAATGAATAGACTTGTAGCAAAAATTAATGTATTGTATATATATGTTTTGCGATATATAATGATTTATAATCCAATGCCAAATAAACAGCGCTTATACTTAAAAATTGCACTAATCATTATTGCCTTATTTATAGGGCAATTTGCTGCATTACTTCATTCGGCTGAACATCCTTTTCACGAGTATACTGAATCCTGCCAACTTTATTTTGCGCTGGAGCAGTCAGAAAATGGTTTAATCTCTCATTGCTCAGTTATCCAAACGCCCATAATCCCTTTTCATCAACCGATAGAAACCAACTCTGCTACTACAACTGTACTCCAAACCAGTTATTGTATACGTGCGCCCCCTTATTCTCTTGTAGCCTGAAAATTACCTTAATTTAAAAATAAAGAATGACAAAATAAATATCATGCTTTAACCAGTCTGTGATGATTTTTTCTGTCTGCGGGAGCTTATTCTATGCGTAAAAAATTACTCGTGGCAAGTATTGCTATTGCCCTTTCATATTCCCATCCAGCTTTATCTAATGACGAGCTGGATTTATTAAAACAACAAATTCAAGAACTCAAACAAAGTTATGAGCAACGTATTCAGGCATTGGAGCAAAGGCTTGAAAAAACGGAAGAGCATGCTCAAAAAGCCAATAATACGGCACAGCAAGTTGAAAAAAGAATTCAACAGTCTGAAGTAGCACGTACTACTGACAAGAATACTGCAAACAGCTTTAATCCTGCCATCAGCGTCATCCTTGATGGTCGCTATGCTGACTTTGATAATGATCCGGATGCCTATGAGCTGCCTGGATTTGCATTAGGCGGTGAAGCAGGATTAGGAGAAGAGGGATTTTCGCTTGGTCATACGGAACTAACAGTCAGTGCCAATGTTGATGATAAGTTCTATGGTGAGCTCACATTGGCCGTGCATGATCATGAAGATGAAACTGAAATTGAAATTGAAGAAGCTTTCATTCAAACACTCGGCTTAGGTAATGGAGTAACAATCAAAGCAGGTCGATTTTTTTCTGCAATGGGTTATCTGAATGAACAACATGAACATGCCTGGGATTTTGCTGACGCGCCATTGATCTATCGTGGTTTGTTTGGTGATCATTTGACTGATGATGGAGTACAGATCAGTTATATTGCCCCGACGGATCTGTACCTGCAGGTTGGCGCAGAACTTTCTAGTGGTGATAAATTTCCTGCAGGTGGTAATTCTCAAGGTGTGGGTGCGTGGACTGCATTTACCAATATTGGTGGCGATATTGGTATTGAACACAGCTGGTCAATGGGTTTAAGTCACTGGAATGCCAATGATATTGATGGCCGCACCAGTGGTGGTCACAGCCATGCTGGGGGAGCTGCTGAAACCCCTTCTTTTACTGGTGAAAGTAAAATAACAGCATTGGATCTGGTGTATAAATGGGCTCCTAAAGGCAACCCAAAAAATCGCAATTTGAAACTGCAGTTTGAATATTTTCAACGTGATGAAGATGGGATAATAACTATGCTCAATAGTGCTCCATTAGAATCTTCCACCTATGATGGTGATCAGTCAGGTTGGTACGCTCAGGCTGTCTATCAATTTATGCCGCAATGGAGTACGGGCTTCCGCTATGATCGACTCAGCAGTAGTAATTCAGGATCCGATAGTGACATACTTGCGGAAGCTGGTTTGGATGATGAGGGCCATACACCTGAACGCTATAGTGCCATGTTGCAATGGTCACCCAGTGAATTCAGTCGTATCCGTCTTCAATTTAACCAGGATAAATCCTATGAAGACTCGGATAATCAAATCTTTTTACAATACACCCATAGTTTGGGAAGTCATGGCGGACATCAATTTTAGGGAGTAAAACAATGTTTATTTATGGAATAAAAAAACTGGCGTTAATTGGTTTCCTGGTGTTGGTAAGCACGACTGTTAATGCTGCTCTTCAAGTGTTGGCGTGTGAACCTGAATGGGGTGCACTGGCTAAATCCTTAGGTGGTCATCATGTGAAGATATATACTGCGACAACCAATCAACAAGACCCACATCATATCCAGGCAAGACCGAGCTTGATTGCAAAAGCTCGTCGTGCTGATCTGTTGGTATGTACCGGGGCTGAACTTGAAGTAGGTTGGCTACCGCTATTATTACGAAAATCTGGTAATCCCAACATTCAGACAGGAAACCCCGGTTATTTTATGGCAACCGATTATGTTGCCTTGCTTGATAAGCCAACTGAGCTGGATCGCAGTCATGGGGATGTGCATGCCGCCGGGAATCCCCACATTCATCTCGATCCAGAACGTGTACTGAAAGTGGCTAAAGCTCTGAGCCAGACTTTGATTAGAGTTGATCCAGAAAATCAAACTGATTATCAGAACAAACTGGATTCTTTTATTAAGCAATGGCAAAACAGGATTCATCAATGGCGTAAACAAACCGATTCACTAAAAGGCAAATCGATAGTGGCTTACCATAAAAGCTGGATTTATTTACAACAGTGGTTAGGGCTGAATGAACTGGCGATTCTGGAAACGAAACCGGGAATTCCTCCCACCAGTTCACATTTGAGCCATCTGCTTGCCTCTATGAAGAAAACACCTGCTGATATGATTATCTATGCCAGCTATCAGGATGACAAAGCCGCCAACTGGCTATCACAAAAAACTGGGATCCCCACTGTTGCATTAGATATCAGCCCAGCTAAAGATGAAACTTTAATTGACTGGTATGAGCAACTCCTTAACCGACTAATTAAGGTACAACAGTGATGGAAGGATTGGATATCACCATACTTGGACCAGCATTTATTGCTGGACTTCTGGTATTGTTGACTCATGTACCTTTGGGTCATGAAGTCTTAAAACGCGGCATAATTTTTATTGATCTTGCCATTGCTCAGATTGCCGGATTTGGGGTAATTTTAGCAGCCTGGCTTGGATTTGAGACTCATGGCTGGGAAGTGCAATTAATTGCTATTGGAAGTGCTGTATTCGGCGCCTGGGGACTGAGTTTATTAGAAAAATATCATCCTCAGATACAAGAGGCTTTAATTGGTGTTTGTTTTATACTGGCAGCAACCGGAAGCATTTTATTACTGACTAATAATCCACAGGGCGGTGAACAATTAAGAGAATTATTGGTTGGACAAATTTTATGGATAACCTGGGAACAACTGATACCCCTTGTTTTGATTACTGGATTTGTTCTGTTCATGTGGTTCCTATTGAAGTTTAACAGACACATCGGATTTTATTTATTATTTGCTATAGCTGTCACCAGCTCTGTACAACTGGTGGGAGTCTATCTGGTATTTGCTAGTCTGATTATTCCAGCATTGGGAAGCCGAGGTTATCCTTCAAGTAAATCCCAATTAGTTGCATATGGTATTGGAGCTTTTGGTTATGGATTTGGATTAATAGCTTCATCCATATTAGACCTGCCAAGTGGTGCAGTTATTGTTTGGATGATTGCTAGTATCGCCCTGGTATTAAATACATTTAAAAATGGCAGGAGTTAAAGTGTTTAAGCTGTAGAGCTCATTGACCGTTAAAAATGT
Source organism: Gammaproteobacteria bacterium (assembly GCA_016744375.1). Lineage (GTDB taxonomy): Bacteria > Pseudomonadota > Gammaproteobacteria > GRL18 > GRL18 > GRL18. Next base: position 12,235 of record JADGEM010000043.1, on the reverse strand, counting down.
ATGCATTTAGAAATGCAGAACTGTTCGGTGTTTTGTCGTTATGACGGGTAATACCTATTTAGTGTCAGGGGCGAACTAGTACAACGGTAATGTTGTCTTTGCCACCTGCATTGTTTGCGCTGTCAATAAGTGCCTGAGCCATTTCTTTAAGCGATTGTTTCTGGTTTGTACGGAGAATTTGGCATATTTCCTGATCAGAAAGCATGTCAGTGAGGCCATCAGAACAGAGTAAAAAAAGGGCTTTGTCTTTTACTTTAAATGTATGTTGTTCGGCAACAATTCTACGCCAGGGGCCAATGGCTTTATAAATGATATTATGTTTTGGAGGGGGGCCTTCTTTGCCTGTTTCTATCCATAATTGATAATGACTGTGATCGGTGCTTAATTGTTTCATTTTTCCATGATTATAATAATAAGTCCGACTGTCACCGACATTAAAAGAGTAGAGTTTTTTCTTTCCTGGGCCATCCAGTGTGCTGATTAGAAACCCTGTGACAGTTGTTCCCATACCTTTGCCCTCGGGAATTCCTTTGGCAAGGTTGTAACAATGGGTTTGGTTATTGGCATCTTCAATAGCATTTTGTAATAATGTCTTGATGATTTCAGCAGTGTTTGCCTGTGCTTTTTTGCTGTTTTTTTTGTAGCTTGCATCCAGCTCTTTGATGTGATTAAAAATGGTCTCAATAGCTAATTTACTGGCAACTTCACCGGCTTCATGCCCACCCATACCATCGGCAACAATAAAAAGCCCCAGTTTCTCATCAATAAGGAAGTTATCTTCATTATGATCACGGCGTTGTCCGGTATCGCTTAAACCGGTAGAATAAAGACGAATGGGATCAGGCTTGTATATGAGTTTATTAAAAAAGTTTTTCAGCATAAATTTATTCTAGGATAATTTACCGTATTCCAGTTCATTAATAAATTGAGTCAGATTCTGGGCCAAAATTCTTTCCGCAGGGTAACCGGGACGTTCCAGAATGACTTGCCCGGAGCCTTGCTCAACACTGATAATGTAATCTGAGTCAGTACAGGCAATAAAAAAAGTCAGTGGCTGTTTATTTCGTAATTTACTTAAAGCGTGACCAATCTGGTTTTTGACAAGTCGTTCCATGTCGGTTTCATTACAAACGAACAATAGGGTCAAATTACCTTGCTGGAAAATCGCATCAATTTGTTCAGACCAGTATCGGCAAAAAAAAGAGTGTATGTCCTGACGCAGCTCTACATCTAAAGCATGACTAAGACCGGACAAGTCGGAATTGGCCTCTCTTTGCTTTGGCAGCCAGTGGATTGAGTTGAGCATTTGTTCAGAGAGAAAAGGTCCTCCCTGATGGCAGGGGGAAGGCCAGTCTGGTTCATGCGTAGCTACGGGTAGATCTCCTGTTTCTGCATTCACTGTATTAATGAAGCGTTTGAAAAAATTATCCAGGCTATTGTTGAATTTGCTTAATTCAGACATTAGTTTGTTTTTTTCTCCCTTTTTGTGAGTAGCACTGCAAAAAAATTATATATCATCAAGCTTAGTCAATAATATATCACCTTTACAGAGGTTACGAGTATGTTGCTCTATTTGCTCTATGAGTATTTTTTCAACACTTAATTGAAATATTACCTGTTCCTGGTAAATTGCCTGATTAATCACTATATCAATGCTGCCGAGGTAGTGACGGATAGATGATTCAAAAGGATAGGGGAACTGAATTTGAATAGGCAATACCTCGACGATTTCTTTGACACTCAATTTTTCCAGGGCGGACTGAGTACTATTGCTATAAGCCCTGACTAAACCACCAGCTCCTAATTTAATGCCGCCAAAGTAACGGCTCACTACGCAGATTATTTCACCGTAGTGGCTGTATTGAAGCACATTTAATATGGGTTTTCCTGCTGTACCTGAAGGCTCGCCAGAATCACTAAAGCGTACCGAGGATGCTGACAAGGGAGGGCAGGCAATAAATGCCCAGCAATGGTGGCGGGCATCAGGATAGCGATTTTCTGCCTGTTTTATTATTTCAAAGGCTTCATTGCTATTGCTGCAGTGAGCAATATGAGCAATAAACCGGCTTCGCTTAATTTCTGTCTCCACTTCAATTGCTTCAGCAGGAACAGAATATCTTGATGTATCAGACATTAGATGTTAAATGCGATTCACTGCCAAACTAAGCGTCATTTTTTTTAATCGATTCATAGGCGGCCTTAAGATCTTCGTGGATATTGCTGTCAGTTGATGAAGAGTCATTAGTAGTTAATGAGCCATCAGCAGGTGAAGAGCCATCAGCAGGTAAAGAATCATCAGCAGGTAAAGAACCATTTGTTGCTGAAGAACTATCCGCTGATGAAGGACTGACAGAAGTATTTAATACCGGTGGTGGCGGTGTGGATTGAGCATTACCCAAAAGTTGTTCACGGCGACGCTTGGCTTCTTCAATGGCTTGTTTTCTCGCTTCATCTTTTGCTCTTAATAAAGCATTTTGACGTTCCATCTCACGAGAGCGCTGTGATTCAGCTTCTAATTGATTCCGAGCATTGTCAGCTTCATTTTGTATGCGCTCTAATTCATCTCTTTGCAGTGCAATTGATTGCTCCTGAAGTTTCTTATTAATCTGGATCTGCTCTAATTGATCTTTTAAATCCTCAGCTTCTTGCATGGCTTGCTGGCGATCAGCTTCAATTTGTCTTTTCAGCTCTTCAGCTTCTTTCATGGCTTGTTGGCGATCGGCTTCGAGTTGTTTTTTAAGTTCATCGGCTTCTTTTTCTGCGTCCAGGCGGTCAGTCTCAAGTTGCTTTTTGAGGGCATCTTTTTGTACTCGAAGTTCTTCAGCTTCATTAATTGCTTCTTGTTTTGCCGCCTCGACCTGTTCTTTGAACGCTAGAATTTCCTGCTGGTATTTCAGTGCTTCTTCTTCGAGTTTTTGCGCTTCTTCGGCAAGTGACAATTTTTCAGCTTCAAGCAGCTCTCGCTGTTTTGCTGCAGCTGCTTCAAGCTCCAGTCGTTCAGATTCAATTTCCCGGGCCATATCCTGGCGTAGCTGTTCCATTTCTTCACGGGCTTTCTGAGTTTCGGCTCGAACCTGTTCTAATTCATTTTCAAATTCTTTTCGGGCAACTTCTGCGGCCTGAGCCCTTTCATTGGCACTATCAATACGCTGCTGGGCTTCAGCCAGTTCTTCAGAACGCAGCTTTTCCTGTTCATCCCGCGCCAGCTTCTCTTCTTTCATCTGAGCTGCAAGGCGCTGCATCTCACCCTGGGCATCCTGCTGGGCCTGCTCTGCCAACAGGCGTTGGCTCTCGTGTTGATCAGCTTCTATTTGAGCATGATTAATTTTTTCCTGTAGAGCATTCTCCTGTTCAATGCTTAAGCGGACATATTCCTCTGATAAAGCTTCTTGTGCCGCATCCATTTCTGCCTTCATATGCAGAATCTCATCTTCTGCAGATGCCTTTATATGGCCATGCTGCTGCTCCTGTAAACTGATTTGTTCCTGTTGTTGTTTTTCCAGATCGGTTGCCATTTGTTCTTTGGCTTGCTGCATTTCCTGCTTAAGGCGTTCAACTTCTGCTAATGCTGTTTCTCTATCGGCATCAATTTTCTCGGCTCGTTCTTTCTCTTCCTGCGCCTTGATTCTGGCTTCATGGATTTCTGCATGCTGGCGTGCATCGGCATCTTTTCTCAGGCGTTCAATTTCTTCTTTGGCATTTAATAATTCAGATTCTGCCAGGGAGGACAGTTTTGCCAGCTCCTCAGATTGCTGTAATGCCTGCTCTGCCTCTTCTCGAACACGCTGTGCTTCTTCTATTGCCTGTTCGGCTCTGAGTGCTTCTTCCTGAGATTGTTTTTTAGCTTGTTCTAGAGCAGCCTCTTTTTCACTCAGTTGTTCCTGGCTGGCCTGACGAATAGCTTCTTCAGCTTCTTTTCTTGCCTGTTCGGCATCTTCAGCACGTTTGGCTTCATCATCTGCTTTTTTTCTTGCCAGTTCAGATTCTTCTCTAAGACGACTGGCTTCATGTTCGGCATTTTCAGCACGCTCGGCTTCTTCTTTTGCTTTTGATAATGCGCTATTCACTTCATCAGATTTTTTCTGAAGAGCTTCTTTATGAAGTTTTTTGGCAGTTTCTTCGGCTTCTTTTCGAGCAGCATCAGCTTCAGTAGCTCGTTGTGCTTCTTTTTCTGCTTGTGCTCGGGCGCCGTCTGCTTCAGCTCGTAATTTTTTTGCCTCTTGTTCTGCTGTGAGGCGTGAGGCTTCTGCTTCCGCTTTAAGGTGAGTCTCTTCCTCAACCAGCTTTTTGACTTTATCAAGCTCCTGGGATGATTGCCCAAGCTCTTCCTGTTGTGCTTCCAGCTGTACTGCTCTGAGTTGTGCTGTTTTTAGAGCAAGTTCGGCCTGTTGGGCTCGCTTTGCTTCCTGCTCCGCCTTTTTAAGTGCGGTCTGAGCTTCTCCTCTCAAATCAGCAGCCATACCCTCAGCCTCTTTCCGAGCGGTTTCAGCTATGGTGAGTTGTTGCGATTGCTCCTCGGCTTTTTTACGCGCAGCATCAACTTCTGGTGACGTGACAATTTCATTGCGACGATTAGAGGGAGCTGTTTGTTTTGATGTTTCAGAGCTTTGAGGTTTTTCTACTTCAGTGTTTGATGTATCAGGAGGAGAAGTCTCTATTCTGGTCACAGTGGCGGAAGCCGGTTTTTCTGGTGTTTCAGAAAAAGAGCTGCTTTCTGCTTCACCTATACCATCTTCAATAATGGAGCAGTCGTAGCCTTGCTGAATAAACAGAAAAGCACCAGCAATACTTCGATTTTCATGACAGGAGTATATAATATAGTGTTTTTCTGGTGACAGTTTATCTAATTGCGTACGGATGAGGTCTATCGGTATATTTAAGCTGTCAGGCAGTGCATTTGCTGTGAATTCTGTTTCAGTTCTGACATCAATAAGTTGAGTTTTCTGATGCTTAAGTGTATCGATTTCATTGCGTTTGATGCGGTGTATCAGTGGTGAAACAAGGAGATCGATAAAATCTTTTTTATCGAGAGACAGGATGACGCCATCTGTTTTCATTGTGACACTGGCGCCACGTGAACCTCCTGTAATCAAGGCTTCTTCACCAAAACCATCACCCAGTCGGAGCTCAGCTAGAGTGATTTCTTCCCCTGTTTTGGGGTTGCTTTTAGTCACAAGACAGCGTCCCTGCTGAATGATGTAGAATTTGTCGTCATTGGCATCGTTTTCTCTGATGACTGGAGAACCCTGAGCCAGAGGTGTTTCAATCAGTCGCATCATGAGTGCCTGAATATTAGCTGCAGGCAATTGTAAAAAAGCACTGGATTGTAAAAATCGGGTCATCCAGTCTTCATCATCATCTAAATCTGAGACTTCAATGCTGGAGGGGGCATTCCAGTTAAGCAGGATGTCCAATAGATCTCTGTCAATGATGAGTATGCTGATATCGGTTTTTGCTTTGGCTGATGCTGGACGTGGAATTTCATTAGCGATGGCCATTTTAGCCGCATCAGACTTTGCTTCAATGATATGTTTTTTGCCACCGGACTGTTTTAATTCTACTTTTCCAGAAAGTAGGTAAACGGTCCACTTATCCTTGTCACCCTGTTTGAACAGCATGCGTCCAGCAGGAATTTTCTGTACAGCTGACTTGTCAATGACTTCTTGAACCTTATCAAGACTCAGTGAGTCCAGAGGGGTAAATTTGCGTATTACATTAACATCAAGATTAGGCGTGGCAGCCATTTTATTACTCCGATTACCAGTTCAGGGGCATCCGATTTTTATTTTTAAATTTAGGATATATCCATTAATTCTAGCAGAAACATTCTAAAAGCAAACTATGAAGTCGCATTTTTTTGAACCAGTTCGGTTATAATTCTATTCCAGCTTAAAATAAAATTTAAAATATCGGTTAATATGAACCAGCACCCGTCTCAGAATGTAAGCAGTCAGCAATATACACTGCAATACGCGTCTTTACTGAAGCAATTAAAGCAGTGTTACCTCTTTGATCGATACCCGTTGAAGAAACAATTGGACAAGGCATTTCAGCTGATAAGAAAATTAGGCACAGGCCATGATCAAAAAGTAACACCGGCTTGCCAGATTAGTGACATTTTAAAACGTTGTGAAAGCAGGGTTAAATTATCCATAGGTAAAGTTGAGTGGCGTCGAGCAGCTTTACCACAGCCGATATTTCCCAATGAATTACCGGTTTCGAGAAAGTTAAAAGAAATACAGGCATTACTGAACAATCACCAAGTTGTGATTGTAGCCGGTGAGACCGGCTCTGGTAAAACCACGCAATTGCCTAAAATTGCTTTAACGATTGGACGGGGAATTATGGGGCAAATTGCCCATACTCAGCCCCGTCGTCTGGCGGCCAGAAGTGTGGCAGAACGAATTGCTCATGAATTACATACGCCTCTGGGTGAAAAAGTGGGTTTTAAAGTGCGTTTTAGTGACAGAAGTCGCGATGAAACTTATGTCAAATTGATGACCGATGGTATTTTACTGGCAGAGACTCAGGCTGATCGATTTTTAAATCGTTATGATACGATAATTATAGATGAAGCGCATGAACGTAGTTTAAATATTGATTTTCTTCTGGGGTATCTCAAGCAGTTATTACCTCGACGCCCTGATTTGAAAGTGATTATTACTTCCGCAACCATTGATACGGAGCGTTTCTCTCAATTTTTTGATAATGCACCGGTGATTGAGGTTTCAGGAAGAACCTATCCGGTGGAAATACGTTACCGGTCTCTGGAGGATGAGAGCCTTCAGGAAGAGCAAAGTAAGTCTTCAGATAATTTAATATCAAATAAAAAAGATATGATATCAGGTATTTTATCTGCTGTAGATGAGCTGGCTCTGGAAACAGCCGGTGACATCTTGATTTTTTTGTCTGGTGAAAGAGAAATTCGTGAGTCAGCCGAAGCTTTGCGCAAACATCATTCACTTTCCCATGGGCATAAAGTGCCCATGGAAATATTGCCTCTCTATGCACGATTGTCTCCTGCGGAACAGAGTCGAATTTTTTCAGCCCATAAGGGAAGGCGTATTGTTTTAGCGACAAACGTTGCAGAAACCTCATTAACCGTGCCCGGCATTCGTTATGTGATTGATACCGGCTTTGTTCGTATCAGTCGTTATAGTGTGCGTCACAAAATCCAGCGCCTGCCCATTGAAAAAGTGTCTCAGGCTTCTGCTCGCCAGCGTAGTGGTCGCTGTGGGCGGGTTAGTGATGGTATTGCCATTCGCCTTTATAGCGAAGCCGATCATGATCAACGGCCTGGCTTCACTGAACCTGAGTTGCTCAGAACCAGTCTTGCCCAGGTTATTTTACAAATGCTGTCTCTGAAACTGGGTGACATTAAAGCATTTCCATTTATAGAAAAACCATCAGCGAAACAAATTAATGACGGCTTTTTATTATTAGAACAATTGGGAGCGATTAATTCTGTTCGTCAATTGACTGCTGTGGGCCGCTCTTTAGCAAAACTTTCGGTTGATCCTAAAATTGGTCGGGTCATTATTGCTGCTCAACAGCAAAATGTACTCTCGGAGGTTTTAATTATTGCCTCAGGCCTTAGTTGCCAGGATCCCAGGGAGCGTCCCACAGATAAACAACAGGCGGCTGATGAGAAGCATGCACAATATGCCAGTAAAAGATCTGATTTTATTACCTATTTAAATTTATGGGTGACTTATGAAGCCCAGCGTAAACATCTATCACAAAATAAATTACGCAAATATTGTAAATCCCATTTCCTGTCTTTTATGCGTATGCGGGAGTGGCGTGAACTCTATCAGCAGCTATTTACGCAAACCAGAGAACTGGGCTTTCGCTTTAATGAGCTGCCGTCTCTTAATACAGAACGACCGGGAGATGATGAAGACAAGCTGGATTATGCATCAATTCATCAGGCCTTACTGACTGGCTTTTTAGGTAATATAGGTTTTAAAGAAGAAAAAAATATCTACCTTGGGGCGCGAAATATGCGTTTTGGTATTTTCCCCGGCTCTCGCTTGTACAAGCGTAAACCTAAATGGATAATGGCTGCTGAAATTGTTGAAACATCAGCGGTTTATGCTCGCATAGTAGCGGGTATTGAACCGGACTGGCTGGAGCAGCAGGCGCAGCATTTACTAAAACACCATTATTATGAACCTTTCTGGGAAGAAAAAAGCGGCCAGGTTTCAGCCTGGAGTCGTGTCAGTCTGTATGGATTGATCATTAATGCCAGAAGGAAAGTCAATTATGGTCCCATTGACCCGGAGGTGTCTCAGGAAATTTTTATCAGAGATGCTTTGGTGGCAGGGGAGTACAAAGACCAAAATCGTAAAACTCCTGGTTTTATAAATTACAATCTTTCCCTGATTAATGAATTGGAGCATCTGGAACACAAATCACGGCGCAAAGATCTATTAGTGGATGAGCTCGCTATTTTTGAATTTTATCAGCAACGCATTCAGCATGTTCATCAGTCCAATAAAAATTCTAAGCAAGCATTTATATATACCCGGGCTGCTTTTGAGCAATGGCGAAAAAAGGTTGAAAAGAAACAACCGGACTACCTGCATCTGGAGCAGTCAGACTTGCTTAAAAAAGAGGTGGATCATGTTTCTGATGAACTCTATCCTCCAACGATCATGTGTCGTGAATTGCAGCTGCCTCTTGAGTACCATTTTTTACCCGGACATGAGCTTGATGGTGTGACACTTGTTTTTCCATTGTCGGTTATCAACCAGCTGGATGAAGGTCTTTTTGACTGGCTTGTTCCTGGTATGATCCGAGAAAAAATAACTCTTCTGTTGCGCGCTTTACCTAAAGTGATCCGCAAGCACTTTGTTCCAGTACCGGATACTGTCACTGGTTTCCTTGAACAAAAACAGTATCGTGAAGGTCAACTGAATGAACAGCTGCTTGAATTTCTGAAATCCAGGCTGTCTTATACGTTATCAAATCAACTAGAGCATGAGATGGGTAAGGATGATCATGCTGACTTTAGCGATAAGATCCCTGAACATTTAAAGATGAATTTTAAAATCATTGATAAAGAGGGACATGAATTGGACAGTAGTCGAAACTTGTCCGTTTTAAAACAACGCTGGGGAGAAAGAGCGCTGGAGCAGTTGGATAAAACGACAGATGGGTATGAACGCTTTGAAAACTCAATGGAACGTCAGAATATTTTAAGCTGGGATTTTGACCCCTTGCCTGAAGAAATGAAGATAGAGCGTCATGGTATGACCATGACGCTCTATCCTGCATTAAAAGACAAGGGAGAAAGTGTTGCAATAAAACTCTATGATCAATACAAAAATGCCAGAGATAATCATGGCCAGGGAATTTATCGATTATTAAAATTGATGTTGGTTAAGGAATTAAAACGCTTGCAAAAACAATTGCCTTTTATTGATAAAACCTGTCTCTTATTCACACCCTATGGCTCATGTACTGATTTAAAACAGGATATAGTGGATGGCCTGTTATTGAATTGCATTCGTGATGTGCTTACTAAGGAAATGCAGAACATTAACCAAATTAGAAACAAGGATGACTTTAAACATTTATTGTTATCTGTAAAGAACAGTTTAGAGCAGAACAAAGTGGATATTTGTCAGACAGTTCTCAATGTATTACAGGCGAACCATGTGTTAGCAAAACAACTCAAAGGAAATATTCCATTCAATCTGGTGAATACCCTGGCTGATATTAAAGCTCAGCAGAGTTGTCTCATTTATAAAAACTTCATTGCGCAAACTCCCTTAATCTGGTTAAAACGCCTGCCCCGATATTTTAAAGGAATGACAATTCGGCTTGAAAAAGCAAAAAGTGATCATCGACGAGATGGACTTAATCAAATGCAGATTACTTCGCTCTGGGAAAAATATGAAGAGAAGAATAAAGCCCTAAAAGAAGATAAAAATACACCCAGGGTCTTATTCTTTGCCAATGTACAACTTGAAGAATTTCGCTGGCTAATTGAAGAGCTGAGAATCTCATTGTTTGCACAAGAATTAAAAACAGCACAATCTGTGTCTGTGAAGCGACTGGAAAAAAAATGGAAAGAGCTTCAGACAGGCTGAATTTAATTTTAGAGGGGGGCTGCCATCTCTAAAAAATTAATAAGTGGCAATTAAAAGTGCCAGCCATGCCTCTACAGATACAGACTTTCTAGAGCGAGAAGGGGCCTATGACAGGATGACTATTTTTTTGGCTAGCTTAAAACAGTCATCCTGCCAGATGCAGGCAGTTTGATCACAATAATCATTTGATGCCGAAGCGAAACAATCAAAATTACCTTCTGTTGATTGAATTTTTCTGACCAGCAATGTTTTATTCAGCTTGCTCGTTTTTAAACCATTTTGTTTAGCGATTTTTCTGATGTCTTGCATTTTCATTGTAGGGTATTCCTTTCAGGATAAATTAAAAATAGAAACATTATTTTTTATTGGCTGATTGTAGTATAAAATAATTATAATTCAACATCTGAGTAGAAAATTGTTAAGGTTTATTTAATGAATGAAATTCGCTTTCGACTTGAAATCAGTGCACAGGAATACCTGAGATACTATCAGGGCGAAGTGGGTTCAGTTCAAGTGATGACTGTGAGTGGGAAGACGATTCAATTCCCTGCCGGTGCACTGCAAAAACATGTGACTCAATCTGGAGTTAATGGCAGCTTCAGAATTATATTTGATGATGATAATAAAATGATCAGTCTGGAACGGACTGCTTACTTATGACTTTTTTGAAATATTTTTCACCGGCGAATCGCCTAAGATTTTACCCACCTTTCTGGTTAATGAATATTCGAGTTCTGCAAATGGATCCTCTTTGGCGATCAGTGTGCATTAAGTTACCTTTAACACGATTTTCAAGAAACCCGGGAGGGGGAATGTTCGGCGGATTTCAGGCTTCTCTGGCGGATCCGATTGCAGCTCTGGCCTGCTTAAAATCATTTCCTGGCTGTGAGGTATGGACTCGAAATTTACAATTGAATTTTATCCGTGAAGGACGCACTGATCTGGAGCTGCGCTTTGATTTTTCTGACCAGCAATTAACAGCGATCCAGCAGAAAATGCAGCAAAGCGGGCGTGCGAATCCAGTGTTTGAATATGGTTTTTATGATCAAAGTAATCAATTATGTACACAGATCACCTGCCGGGTTGCTATCAGACCGGGAGGTTATATTCCTCCAGCAAGGAAAATTGATCACGAGTAGTCTACACTTTTAGGGCAGGCTTTCTGATACTATTTAAACAGGTAATATAAAATGACTCAATCACCTTCCATTTCAAATGATCCAATGTATCAGCTTCTCAGAGAGGGGAAGATAGATGAATTTAATGCCAAGAAACAGGATGGAGAATACTGTAATTTAAGAGGATGTGATTTTCGCTCAATTGATTTGCAGGGAGTTGATGCGGTAGGCCTGGATTTTAGAGGAGCTTATTTTAGAATGGCCGATCTAAGAGGTATTGATTTCAGAGGTTCATTACTGGATGGTGCCAGCATTAATGGTGCTAAAATATCTGGCACGTATTTTCCCCTTGAAATTTCTGCTGAGGAAGTCCTGCTGTCACTGGAACATGGCACTCGCATACGCGTTATTCGTGATAAGAAAGAAGCTGATTGAGTCAATCAGAAAGCGTATTGTCGGGTATGTGCAGTTGCATATTGATGGAGTGTGTTGACGAGAGTGTCATCTTCTTTATTATGGAACATAACACCAATGCCTTTATCCGTATTGTGAATGATTGTTGCCTGAAGGCTTATAGGGAATTCGCAGAGGTCAGGTAGACTGAGGGTTATTTCAATGCTTGAGTAGTTACATAAAGAGATGGCTGCGGTTTCGATGAACATGCCGTCATGGCTCATGTTAACTGCTTTGCCTCTTAGTAAGCCTAAGGCAGGGTAGTTGATAACAAGATCAACTGAGGAAGGTTTCCTTTCATTCCAGCGTTTATTCATAGTGATGCCCCTCTACTCTGTTTATTGACTATTAACAGAGGTCTTTCTAGTTTAAGAAAAAAAGTGAGGGGTCTACTTCATCAGACTGATCAATTTAGGTTTAAGGATTTTGCTGTTCTTATTTCAGCAGTTTATAACCATCGGTGTATAAGTAGTCAGCCCTGAAAAATCATTCATCCCATTGAATTATAAAGAATTAGTTCTATTTTTGAATGACCAAATCGACCAGAAATGTTATAATAAGCCAACA
>JADGEM010000042.1 GCA_016744375.1 Gammaproteobacteria bacterium | reverse complement strand
TGGAATCTGTATCATGATTTTAAATGTCTTACTGATAGAAGATAATCTGGATCTGGCTGCAGCAATTATTGACTATCTTGAAATTGAAATTATTGCCTGCGATCATTCTTCCAATGGTGTTTCTGGTCTGGCTCAGATAAAAGGCAATGAATATCAAGTGATTATTTTAGATTTAAATATACCAGGAATGGATGGCTTAAGTGTTTGTGAAAATATGCGTCAGCATGGTATCGATACTCCCGTTTTAATGTTGACGGCTCGTGATAGTCTGGCTGATAAAGTGGCTGGTTTTGATGCAGGAACTGATGATTATCTGGTCAAACCATTTGCCATGCAGGAACTCGTTATACGGATACAAGCTCTGGCAAAACGGCGTAGTGGACAAACAACCTACTTAAAAGTGGCTGATTTAACTCTGGACTTAAAACAAAAACAAGTCTTTCGCCAGGAACAATGTTTAAAATTAACCCCCACGGGCTTAAAAATATTGGAAGTATTAATGAGAGCCAGTCCAAATCCAGTTAGTCGAATTCAATTAATCAATGCTGTTTGGGGTGACGATGAACCCGACAGTAATAGTCTCAAAGTACATATTCACAACTTACGTCGACAAATTGACGGTCAATTTTTGAAAAGTTTTCCTCTATTAAAAACGATTACCAGTTATGGTTTTGCATTAACTGATTCCAATGAACACTCAAGAGAGCATCCAAGAGAAAAACAATGAAATTAAGAATCAGTTTAAGACTTTATCTTTTAAGTGCCATGTTAATGCTAGGTATTGCCATGGTGACTGGTTTTTCTGTATTAATGATGAACTATTTTGTTGAAGGGATGGATACCGTTTTACAGATCAATATGAGCAACGCTACGGAAAACACTGAAGCACAAGATGGTAAGCCTGTAACTATTCTTAACTATCATGTGGCAACACGCTGGCTGGATGTTCCAGAAGTGATTAGACAAAACATTCCCACTCCACCTGAAAAACCACTTGGATTTATCAAAGTGATTGATGAAGGGAATTGGTTTGAACCACCTGATGCGGGGTATTTTGTGTTACGGGTTAATGGCAAGCATGGTCAAAATTATTATGTTTCACACTTATTTAAGAAGGATGAAGAATGTAAAGTTGAGCATGAAGGGATGCATCCCTTTTTTGGGATTGGAATTGTTGGCATGACCTCTCTCATTTTATTCATTGTGCTTTTAGTTTTAATGATCCGTTCTATGGCAACACCTGTCGAGCAATTGGGTGCCTGGGCTAAAAGTCTTAATGTTGATAAACTGCATCACTCACCACCTGATTTTCGCTATAATGAATTGAATAAGCTTGCTCAGATTATTCAGCACAGTTTAAATTCAGTACATAAAACATTGCAGCGTGAACATGATTTCCTACGCCATGCCAGCCATGAATTACGTACTCCGATCACTGTTTTACGAGGTAATATTGATTTATTAAAAAAAATAAACTCAACTAATACGAGTAAAGAAATTGCCATTATCGATCGCATAGAGCGTGCGGGCCTAACCATGGGCGATCTAACTGAAACCCTTCTATGGCTGAGTCGTGAACATGAAACACCACCACTCAGTGAAATAATTGCTTTGGATGAGCTATTAAAAGAACTGGTGAAAGAATTAAAATACCTGTTACAGGGGAAAAAAGTTGAAATAATATTTAACTCAAGCCCATATCAAATTGAAGCCCCAAGGGCTGCCTGTCGAATGGTACTCAGTAATTTAATCCGTAATGCTTTTGAGCATACTCAAGCTGGTAGTGTCTTTATTGAACAATTAAATGCTCAGATATTAATCCATAATCGGAATTCAAATATTCAGGCAAAAGAAGAATTGGGATTCGGTTTGGGGTTAAAACTGACTAAAAAACTAACCCACCGATTTGGATGGTCTTATAAAAGCCAAGCCACAGAATATGGCCACAATGTTGAGATTAATTTTGACACTGACAGAACTTCATAATCATCAGCGTGACTCATTAAAAAATGACCATAGAACATTATTACCATCTTCCTCTCCTTTGGTGATTGCGCCTGTGCCTGTGAAGGCGTTTGTTTAAGGCGATAATCATTTCATCCTCAGTTATATACCCATCTTTGTTTATATCAATTTCTTCAAATTGAAGGGATGGTAAATATCGGCGCATTGGACGCCCCGTTTTTTTACGCTGGCTTTCCATTTTCTCTATAAAGTAACGATATTCTTCTCTGTTTAGAGAACCACTTTTATCAATATCATAGATAGAAAAAACATATGGGCAGGGCTGATTATTTTTTTTTATAAACTCACTCTCTGGTGATGCTGCCAGAAGTATTATCGGCTTGTAGCTTAACAACAGCATAAAGGGGGTGAATGTGATAAGTAATAGATTTTGATACCTTTTCATACCTGCTCCTTTACTTTAATGAGTCTAAATATTTTTCCAGGATACTAAGTTGATTATCTGAAATCTCAAGTTTTCGGTGTGAACGAACTTCTCCTGAACGAAATAGACCAGGAATATTTTTTGGTTCTGTCTCAAGATCCGATGGATCAGCTGAATGACAATATGCACAGTTATCTTCATAGAGTAATTGACCATCTTCTACACTAATAGTATTCTTATTGGAGGCTTGTTGGTCATGTAATGCAACGTTGTCCAAACTCTGATAAAAATTACCTTCATCCCAGAAATCTGGTTCAGAACAACCTAAACAGGGGTAGCCTGATTCGATAGGGGAGCTGGCTCCTTGATTCCATTTATGGATACTACAAGCATTGTGTGTTGTCGGGCCTTTGCACCCCAACTTATATAAACACCAACCTTTTTTTGCTCCTTCATCATCAAAACGTTCTGCAAATTTACCTTCCTGATAAAAATAATATCGAGAGCACCGTTCATGCACGGTATTACCATAAAAACTCAGTGGACGATTCAGTGCATCAAGAGCTGGAAACCGGTCAAAAACAAGAAAATGGGCCAACACACTGCTGATAGCAATTGGTAGTGGAGGACACCCTGGAAGATTGACCAATGTTTTTTTTTGAATCAAGCCCTTTTCCATAAGAGAGGCTACATTTGTGGCCCCCGTTGGATTGGGTGTGGCAGCTGGCAACCCGCCATAGGCAGCACAACTTCCAATAGCAATAACTGCATGAGCACCCTCAGTACATTCTTTTAGCATCTCTAAGTTTGTTTTCCCTGCAATGGTAGAGTAAACACCGCCATTTCCAATAGGAATTGAACCATCAACAATGAGAAGATATTGACCATAGAAGTTCTTCATGGCCTTCAATCTGGCGATTTCTGCGGCTTCTCCTGAAGCGGCTTGCAAAGTATGATGATAATCCAGTGAAATGTAATTAAAAATAAGATCTTCGATGGTTGGGGCATGTGAACGGGTCAAAGATTCAGTACAGCCAGTACACTCCTGAAAAGAGAGCCAGATCACCGAAGGGCGAGTGGCTTGGCGTAATTTTTCTGATAGAGCGGGAAATATATCAGAGGGCAAAGCCAGTAAGGATGCAATTGTAGAACAAACTTTTAAAAATGACCGTCGACTTACTCCTTTTTGGAGCAAATAGTATTCAAAAGTTTCTGATTTCAACATACGCTTTATTTCCTGATTGAATCACTTGCTTATCCATTTATTGGCCAAGCATGATAAGAATGAACCCAGGAAGGTACAGATTGGTGCTCTCGCCTTCATTGAATTTTATAAGCTGTAATGGGCTAATAATTCTTCAACAAGTAATTTTATAAATTTAAGTTACTTTACAAATTTATAGGTACCTTTTATATTGTTTTTGACTTTATACATAGCCTCATCAGCCATTGACATTAACTCATCATATGTCTCACCATCATCTGGATAGATTGAAATACCAATGCTCATACCCACTTTAAACTCCATTCCATCGGCAGTTATTGATTTAGTACATTCACTAATAAGGCGTTTTGCTGTTTTTTCCAACTCACTGGTACCTTTATGTCCATAGATGACCATACAGAATTCATCACCACCTATACGAGCTATCATTTCATTCTTTCTGATAAATGTTTGAAATCGATTGGCAATAGTGATTAAAACCATGTCACCGGCCTGATGAGAGATCTCATCATTAATAGCCTTAAAGCCATCCAGGTCAATATATAAAAAAGCGACTTTTTTATGACTTCTTTGTCCCTGAGTAATCTTATTTTCAGCATATTCTTTGAAGTGCCTTCGATTTGGTAAGCCTGTTAAGACATCATGAGTCGCCATATGCTCAAGTTCCAGATTCTGTTCGACAATTAGCTGTTGTTGTTGATTTATTCGTTGGATGAAATACCAGATGAGCATGTATATCAGAAGTAGTGCTGAAAAAAGAATGATCATAAATGTTGTTGATATTCTAACACCATCCTCCATATGTTGTTCCAGCGGGGTTCGGATTGAGATTAATGCACGAATATCACCTTCTCTCTCATAGTACCCAGAAGACTCTGGGTACAGTGCCACCATCTCTTTAGGTGCATTAGAAGGATCGCCGTGGCACTTTAAACAACTTTTTGTAATTGGTTTGGTGGGTATAGCAATATATAGAAAAGATTTACCTTCGGCATCTCGAACAATTTTTCGGAAATCTTCTATTACACCATCATTCATCAATTTTAGGAGTTGAGCTTCCTGTTTGTCTGCCCGATTAATCTCATTTCTTGGATTATTTGTTGCCAGTTTAAAATAGATTTCTGTCAAACCTGCTTTTTTACGTTCCTCGTTAAGAAAATGCTTAATGCCTCGTGCCATATAGGTAAATGACATGGTTTTAGGAGAAAAGTAGTCTTCATAGAGCAGACCTTCATCTTTAAGGCGGAAAAGCTCTGGCCTTGAAACAGTATTGACATATTTATGAATTGCCCGATGGGTCAGCAACAAATTTTGTACCAGTTTTTCTGCCTCTTTAATAGCATATTGATTGGTGTAATTGTGGAAAAATATGGATAGAAAAGTAAAAATAAGCAGAAAAGCCGAGGCAAGTATGATTAAGATGGGATGGTTTTTTTTGCTCATCACTATAGTATGACCAATAATTATGAGTGAATGAGTACTAATTTTTTATAAATTGCATTCTCTTTATAAAAAATAGGCACCCTACAAACTACTGACAGATATTAAGTCTGAACTGTCACTTTCAGAGATGCGTGTGTACATTGTACTATTTGTATAAATGATACAATATGATTTGTGTCAAGAAATTAAAACTTCTTTTTCTAATCATATTGTTACCCTAATATTAATATCGCCGTGTTATTTCTAGCCATTTATTTGTTGTTAATCGAGAGAAATAAACGTTAAGAACTTGACAATTTCTTAGTAATATTTCAAAATAACCTATCAATCGATAGATAGGTGTGGGGATGGATGCAAATAAAGAAAATTCCAGGCAGAAAATACTTGATGTTGCAATCCAGCTTTTTTCAAAGTCAGGTTTTTCCAATGTTTCGATTAGAGAAATAGCAGCAGCCGCAGGTATAAAATCGGCTTCTCTTTATTATCACTTTCCTAATAAGCAATCGATATATCTTGCAGTAATAGAGCACTCCTTTTCAAATAAGGCTGCTGTATTCACTGAAGTTCTGGGTGCAGATAAAACTGCTTTGGAACGTCTGGAATTGTTTATTTATAAATTTACAGAAATTATGTCAAAGGATGAAAATTTTCGACGTTTATTACATAGAGAAATGCTTGACGGTGATGAAGAGCGCCTTAAATACATGGCTGACAAAGTATTTAAGGAGCAATGTATAGCAATAGGCCAGCTTATGAAAGAAGTCTCACCAGAATGTGATCCACACATGATGACCATTTCTATTTCATCACTGATCATCCATCACCTTGAAACAGCTCCCATTCGAAAGTATTTACCCGATTATAAGCCAGAACATGATCAGCCTGATTATATTGCCCGACATGTTTATGAACTATTAACCAAAGCAATTATTAAGTGATGAGTTATGGCTATGACCTTTATTGTAAAAAGAAAACAACAAAATAAATTTATACTTGTCATATCGACTATTGTTTTTTATAGCTTGATACCCGGATGCCAAAATGAATCAAAAGAAGTGACAAAGGAAGCTGTTCTAATTGATCGTCCTGAGGTTTTAGAAAAAACAATTCCAGTGACACTGATAAAGCCTGTTCAGAAAAATATTGATATCACACTTCATGCTGTTGGCAGAGTAGAAAGTCTTTCTTCTCCCACTATCTCAGGCGAGACTGACGGCAAAGTCATTTCCATCCATGTTGATGAAGGTGATGAAGTGAAAGAAGGGGAGCTGCTTGCTACCCTGGATGATCAACTGCTTGAGATCCTTCAGGCACAAGAACAATCTGAGCTTAAGAGAATTCAGATTTTAATCGCAAACAAAAAAAGAACCTTAAATCGAAGAACAAAGCTTGCTCAATCTAAATCCATTTCACAAGATAGTGTTGATGAAACACAAACAGAGCTTTCCTCATTTCTTGCTCAGGAAACATTACTTTACAATAAACTGGCCGCAATTCAATACAAGCTGGATAAAACAAAGGTAAAATCACCAACTAATAGTACTGTATTTAAACGCTATATCTCTAAGGGTGATTATATTAAGGAAGATGAGCATTTATTCAAGTTAGTCAGTCTTTCAAAATTACGTATTCGTTTACCTGTTCCAGAAAACAAAGTACCAAGTCTATCAGCTGGTCAAAGTGTATTGCTTTCAACACCTGCAAGCAACCAGAATGTGCAAGCAAAAATAAGTCGCTTGCTGCCTTTAATTAATCAAAAAAATAAAGCGCTGGAAGTTATAATTGATATTGATAATCCAGGTGACTGGCGTCCAGGTGCAACTGTTCTGGCAAATATTATCCTTGAACACTTTAATAATGCACTTTTATTACCACAGCAAAGCATTGTGAAGCGCCCCTCCGGTGATGTTATTTATGTTTATGACGGCCTTTCTCAAACGGTCGAACAACGTGTTATAAAAACAGGAAACTCAATTACGTTAGAGAATGTCATATCAGAAAACAGCTCACAGACACAATCATTGATTCAAATCATCTCGGGACTTAAAAAAAGTGATCAAGTGGTTGTTAACGGTGCTTCATATTTGACTGATAATGCAAAAGTCTCCTTAGTTATAGAAACTATGGTTACAGAGCAGGGACGTTAAATCATGACATTGCCTGAATTATCCATACACCGTCATGTTTTTACTTATATGATGAGTGCGGCTATTATTTTATTTGGTTTGATCAGCTATCAGCGTATAGGTATTGACCGTTTTCCAAATATAGAATTTCCAATGATATCAATATCAACAGCTTTACCCGGGGCAAGTCCAGAAGTCATTGATACATCTGTTACCAATATTATTGAATCTGCAGTGAATAGTATTCCAGGTATTGAACATATTCAGTCCAGTTCTTCACCAGGGATCTCAACTATCCAGGTGAGTTTTAGTTTAAAAAAGAATGTGGATGCGGCTTTTAATGAAGTACAGGCTAAAATCAATCAGGTCAACAATGATTTGCCTCAGGACACAGAGATACCCATTGTTGCTAAGGTTGAAATAGGCGCTGATCCAATATTGTGGCTGGTTCTTGATGGTGACAGGACACTGCAGCAACTTAACCAGTATGTCAGAAACACCATAAAAAAACGACTGGAAACCATTGATGGTGTTGGTGAGGTACAAATTGGCGGAAAGCGTGAACGTACAATACGAGTTAACCTCAATATTGATCAATTAACCGCTTATCAGATCACATCACAAGATATCTTAACTGCTTTTGAAAAAGAACATCTAAAGTTGTCTGGCGGCTACCTTGTCAGCCAATTCAGTGAAAAACTCATCAACCTGGATTTAGAATTTCATTCAATTGAGACCATTGAAAATATGTTGGTGGCTTATCGTGAAGACTCTCCTATTCGAATAAAAGATATTGCAACAGTTGAAGACGCTTTATCTGATTTACGAGAAATTGCTCGTTTTGATGGCAAGCCAGGGGTCGGTATCGGTATTATTAAAGTGACTAATTCAAATACAGTGGCTATTGTCGATGCCGTACTACAACGAATTGATGATGAAATATTACCCAATCTACCACCTGGTATGAAGTTAACCGTTGCCTCAAATAATGCCAGCGTGGTTAAATCCATTGTTAATGCATTAAAAGAGCATCTTATTGAAGGCACTCTGCTAGCCGCTTTTGTTGTCTGGCTTTTCTTACGCAGCATACGTGCCACTTTAATTATCTCAACAGCAATTCCTGTTTCATTGTTTGGTGCAATAACAGTACTTTATTTTTCCGGCTATACCTTTAACATTATGACGTTATTAGGATTATTACTACTCATTGGAGTGGTGGTTGATGATGCTATTGTGGTTTTAGAAAATGTCTACCGTCACCGACAAACAAAAGAAAGTGATCCCGTTGAAGCTGCTATAGAAGGTTCCAATCAGGTTGTTTTTGCTGTACTTGCCTCATCGTTTACTTTAGTCGCGTTATTTGCCACGGTTATTTTTATGGAAGGGATCATTGGTCGTTTTCTTCAACCTTTTGCAGTGACCGTGACTGTGGGAGTATTGGTCTCATTATTTGTTTCTGTAACTTTAACACCCATGCTCTGTTCCAGAAACCTGGGAAGCTGTAAAAACAATGGTTTTACTTATAATGTACTGGAAAAGTTTTTTCTTCTGCTTGAGCGTTTTTACAAAACCATTCTTGGCTTTTCACTCAGACACCGTCTTATTGTTTTAATTTTAACCTCAATGGTTGTTTCATCAACAGGATTCTTTTTCAGTCAATTAGGTAAAGGTTTTATGCCTGAGGAAGACATTGGCCGTTTTATTATTACTTTTAAAGCACCCTTAGGTTCAAATATTGATTATACATCGGACAGACTGACACAAATTGAAGCCAGGCTGAGTCAATATTCACAAATCAAACACACCTTCAGTACCATTGGCTCTGGACAGCAGGGAAAAGTTAATCAGGGTAGTATCTTTGTCACTTTAACGGATAAAGAACAACGTTCAATTCATCAATCACAACTGATTGTTAAAATTAGCCAGGAGCTCAATAAGATTCCGGGTATTGAGGCATTCGCTTCCCCAATACCAGTTGTTGGGGGGCAAAGGGGTGAACCTTTACAGTTTGTATTACAAGGACCAAACTTACTTAAAGTGGCTGAACTGGCTGAAAAGTTAAGATTTCAGCTTGGAACGTACTCAGAGCTGGGTACGGTCGATATGAACCTACAACTTAATTTACCTCAATTACGATTAAGGGTGGACCGTGTTTTAGCAGCTGATTTAGGAATCTCAACCGCTGATATAGCCATGGCAGTTAATTTATTGGCCGGGGGAATTGATATTGCAAAATATAATGATGAGCCAGGTGATGGTGAACGTTATGATATTCGTTTAAAAGCACAGCAGTATTTGCTAACAGGTGAGGATGATTTATCACTCATCTATTTGCGGGCCAAAGACGGAGAAATGATCCGGCTGGATACGATTGCCTATTTTGAAGAAAAATTAGGTGCTGAAACAGTCTCAAAATTTGACTTGCAATATGCAGCGACGTTCTTTGCTGCGCCTACAACTGCGCTAGACAAAGCGGTTTCTATTGTTGAAACTCTCGCCCATGATTTATTACCACCGACCTATAATGTGAAAATGATAGGCCGGGCAGAAGAATTTGGAAAAACAATTGGGTATTTATTATTTGCTTTTGTCACCGGTACGATATTGGTCTATATGGGCTTGGCCAGTCAATTTAATTCCTTTATTCAACCATTAATTATTATGATCGCACAACCTCTGGCCATTATTGGTGGTGTGGCAGGGCTCTGGTTAACAGGCCATAGTCTTAATATCTATTCTATGATTGGCCTGGTATTATTGGTTGGTCTGGTGGCCAAAAATTCTATTTTGTTAATTGATTTGACTAATCAACTACGAGCTCGAGGGGAGTCCATTCAGGAAGCCTTATTGAATGCCTGTCCCATTCGTATGCGCCCAGTTTTAATGACTTCTTTGACTATGATACTGGCTTTGCTTCCTGCCGCATTTGGCATTGGTGCCGGTTCAGATACCAATGGTCCACTTGCAGTTGCTGTGATTGGTGGTATGACCACATCAACATTGCTGACATTAATTGTTGTCCCTGTCGCTTATTCCTTGGTTGAACAATTTTTTGAGTGGTTTAAATTAAAATACGCCTCATAAGACTATCCAGGAGAATAAAGGTATCTATCGGAGTTGTGATAAAATAATGGCCTTTGATAATGCAAAATTACATCATTAATGAATCGCTGGGAATGCCTGAAATCAGTATTTAAATGTGCGTTTGCTTCAGAAGGTAAAAGTGTAAGGGGGCATATTGAGCTCTATATTAAAAAATTATTCTATGATCTATATGAAATTTAAAATATTTATCTAGATTTAGGTGCTCATTCTATGAGAGTTGACTTAGTATTATTCCTGCTTGCAGAAAATAATGTAATGTTGTAACATTACAACTGTTTGTTAATTATCCGATAAAAACCAATGAAACACATTTTAAATAAAAATACACAAGAAGTTTTACAGGCTGCTCAGAAGCAATGCCAACAGCAGGGTTTACGCTTTACAACGAAACGTAGCAACGTGCTTCAATTGATGCTAAATGAGAATAAATCACTATCAGCATATGACATTATGGCTGAATACAAAACTCAATATAATCAAAGTATTTCTGCCGTATCGGTCTATCGAATGCTGGATTTTTTAATCCATGCCCAGTTTGTACATAAATTAATCAGTAGCAGCCAGTATATTGTCTGTTCACATATCACATGCCATCACGCACATGAAATACCACAATTATTAATTTGTGATACTTGTCATCAAGTTGAAGAAATAAGTATTGGAAAATTACTGGCCTCTGAATTAGAGGCCAATATTGCTGCCTCAGGTTTTAAATTACAACGCCAGCAATTAGAACTGCATGGCGTGTGTATTAGTTGCCAGAACCTACACTAACCCGAGGTTAAAATATGTATAAATCAGTTTGCTTTTTATCATTTGTAATGACATCCAGTTTTTCTTATGCCGAATCAGCACATCAACATGGTATAGCATTATTAGATGTTGTTATGTCAAATCAACAATTTGTAATTGAACTGCACAGCCCTGCCAACAATATTCTAGGATTTGAGCATCAACCAAAAACCGAAGCACAACAACAACAGCTGACCGACAGTCTGTCCTTGCTGGAGCAAGCGGAGAATTTATATATCGTTCCAGCACAAGCTGAATGCACATTAAAACAGGTTCAGATTGAAAACCCTTTTGAGTCCGGGGAGAATAAAGAACATGAAGAACATGAAGAGCATGAAGAACATGAAGAACATGAGGAGCATGAAGAACATGAGGAGCATGAAGAACATACAGACATAACTGTATCTTACTCCTACCATTGTCAACAATCTCAGTACTTAAATGGCATTGATACTAAAGGTTTATTTAAACATTTTCCTAACATTGAAATCCTGCAGGTACAGTGGGTCAATGAAAAAAAACAATCAGCTAAAACGCTGACCCAGGCAGATACTCTTATTGAATTTAACCAATAATTTTTTATGAACAAGCCAGTCATCCATCTAAGTAATATACGCTTTCGTTATTCAACACAGGCTAAGGATATTTTAAACATTGAGAACTTGCAGGTGTATGAAGGCAAACACCTTTTTATTCAGGGCAGCAGCGGCAGTGGGAAAACCACCCTGCTCAATATTATCACAGGCATTAATCAAGCTTCTTCAGGGGATGTGAAGATACTGGGTAAATCTTTGCAAAAGATGTCAGTCATTCAACGAGATCAGTTTCGAGTCGATGAACTGGGGGTAATTTTTCAGCAATTTAATTTATTGCCTTACTTATCTTTGTTAGAAAATGTACAACTACCCTGCTGGTTTTCTAAACAACGAAAGCATTTGGCTGGAAACACCAGTCAAATGGCGAAGCGTTTATTAAATGAGTTAGATATTCCTGAGAATCTTTTTAACAAAGCAGTCAATACGCTTAGTACAGGCCAGCAGCAGCGAGTCGCAATGGCACGTGCCTTAATAGGACAGCCGAAAATAATTATTGCCGATGAGCCCACATCTGCTCTGGATTCCAATAACCGCAAACGTTTCTTAGATCTATTATTTTTAGAAGCAGACAAACAGGGCAGCACCGTGGTGTTTGTCAGCCATGATTCATATATGGCGCAATATTTTCCACACAAAATTGAATTATCAGAAATTAATAGAATAAATTCTGACTTGGCTGCAGTATAATATCTTATGAGATTATTAACTATCGCAATAAAAAGTGCCTGGAATCGAAAAATCAGTTTATCACTGGCCATATTTTCAATTGCAATGAGTATCTTATTATTATTGGGCGTGGACAACATACGCAAACAAGCAAAAAACACCTTTATCAATACCATTTCGCAAACAGACTTAATCGTTGGCGCACGAAGTAGCCCTGTCAACTTATTATTGTATAGTATTTTTCATATTGGCAATGCAACCAATAATGTTTCATATAAAACCTATCAGCACATCAAAGCCCAGAAAAATGTCAAATGGGCTGTACCTGTCTCCTTAGGTGATTCCCATCGTGGTTTTCGTGTCATGGGCACTAATAGTGATTATTTTCGTTACTATCGCTACGCCAATGCACAAAGCTTACAGTTTCAGCAAGGCTCTCCTTTTATGATGCTCTACGATGCCGTTATTGGCTATGATGTTGCTCAGGCACTTCGCTATAAATTAGGTGATGAAATTATTCTCAGTCATGGCCTTGCTGCACTCAAACAGGCTCAGCATGATGATAAACCTTTTCGTATTGTCGGAATTTTAAACAAAACCAATACTCCAGTTGATCGCACAGTGCTTGTTTCTTTAGAAGGGATAGAAGCCATCCATATTGATTGGCAATCTGGCACCCGCTCACCGATAAAAATTTCAGCTGATAAAGCTGCTAAAATGGGTCTGGAACCTAAAAGTATTACCGCTTTTATGCTTGGCCTGGAAAATAAGATGACTATTTTTCGCCTGCAACGGGAAATTAATCAATATCATAATGAGCCATTATCAGCAATCATACCCGGCTCAACTCTGGCCTATTTGTGGCAAACCGTAGGTCAGTTTGAACAAGTATTGATGGTCGTTTCTGCTCTGGTTTTAATGACAGGCTTAATGGGCTTATTGACCACTCTATTGACAACATTAAATGAGCGCCGCCGCGAAATGGCAGTACTCAGAGCTGTCGGTGCACACGCTTATCATGTCATCGTGCTCTTTATGTTGGAAAGTATGTTTGTTGTTGTTACAGGGTGTTTACTGGGGACCGGTTTATTATACGCTATACTAAAGATATTACAGTCTTTTATAGCAAACAATTACGGAATACACTTGATGCTTAACCCACCTGATACACAACAGCTCTTAATATTTCTTATCGCTGTATTACTGAGTATACTATTAAGCTTGATTCCTGGATTTATTGCTTACAAACGTTCACTTCAAGATGGTCTGATGGTAAAAATATAAGCTATGAATTTAAAAAAAATTTGCTTCTTATCCCTATTTTTAATCCTGTTTGCTTGTGAAAAAAGCAATCAAAATACTGCCAATCAAATTTCCTCCAAAGAACCACTGCAAGTGGAAACGATTGCCACCATTGACTGGGATAATTTGGTTGCGTCATCTCATACTGAAGAGGCAATAATTAGTAAATATCAGGAACAGATTGACAGCTTAGAAGAAAATAGTCCTGAGCTGGGCGAGGTCTTTTCAAAAATTTATTACGAGTTAGACAATGCACCATTAAATGAATCACTCCAAAATAAATGGATCAAACTGTCTGGATTTATTGCACCACTTAGCTATCAAAATGGTATCATTACCGAATTTTTATTAGTGCCCTATTTTGGCGCTTGTATCCATGTACCGGCACCACCAGTTAACCAAACTGTACTGGTAAAGACTACTTTAGACAAAGGTATAAAACTCGAGGATTCATTTGAACCTGTCTGGGTCTCTGGTCAAATACAACTTGAAGGAAAAAAAACCGATATTGGTACGGCGGGTTACAGTATAAAAGAAGCTAAGATTGAGTTCTACATAGAAGAATAAATTTTTTCATATCTAAAAAAATAGAGTTCCAATATATCTCGACACTTAACTTAACTGTGCCTTGATACCTATGTTATGTCTGCTTGCAGAAACAGAGGTTAAGCACAATTTGGCTGGCTTCTATGCAGTTTTTTTCTCGCTGACAACCTTTCTCTAAAGCACCTAAACGATGCATCATTGCCTTTAACTTATTTCTGAAAATAGTTGGAGCTGGTTTTTAAAAGTTTTCGTTTTTTATTGCCTCTCGAAGCATCTTGTAAGCAGCACACATCGACATGATCTTTACTGACATCAATACCAATAAATTTACTCATAAATTATCTATATACTGCATTTGTGCATACAGCATCATCTTATCGATTAAGGGTGCCTGGATACCATCCTGTACTGAAGAAATTGAAGTCAGGGAGTTATCTACAGTGCAATGTTAAACATTTCGTGGTACAACATCCAGCTGACTTCAGATGATGAAGGTCCCCAATTATTCATCGCCGAGGGATACAGGTGGTACAGATAGGGCTTTATCAATTTGGAGTGGAACCCAATTTTGAAATTCAAAATTAATAGTTACGTTACTGAATCTAAATGGTAAAATTCTTAAATGCTACCTATAAGTATGTGGTAGGTTATTGATAATCAATGGTATTTGAAAATGAATAAATTTCACCTCGTTCTTTCCCACTATATTTTACCCATGGGTTTGTTTTTTGCTTTAACTGGAATGTTGTATTTTTCCAGTATGGGAGCGTATCACTCTCTGACTTATCTTTTTTTCATTCTTCCTGCTCTTTTTTTGAGTATGACTGATAAAGATCTTTGGGTGACTTTATGGTCTTCTTTATCATTTAGATTATTATTACTTTTTTTGACATATCTCTCGCTCAGTTTGTTGTGGAATGACCCCCAGGTTATAGACTTAAAGCTATTAAAACGTGTCTTTATTATTCTGTTCTTTATTATAGGGTTGGTGCTGCTTGCGAATAAAGATGAAGAGATAATAATAAAAATATTGCTGCTGTCTGCTTATGTTTTTGCATTGGTGGCATATTATAGTTTTCCAGAGCATTATTTTGTTTTTGTGAGTAATTATTACGAGGGAAATGGCATCATTGGCCAGGGCAATCTTTCAAACCCTTTATTGTCATCACATGTCTATGGTGTCTTTACTGTCATTGTTATGATTTACTTTTTGTCTGTTAAAAGAGACTGGAAAAAAGACAGCATTCTTCTGATTATTTTTGCAGGGCTCTTGAGCTTTGTTATTTTAACCAAGTCAAGAACGCCACTTGTTGCTTTATCTTGCGTTTTTCTATATTTACTTTGGGTATATAGAAATAAATTTGTGCTTTACTTTATTTCTACTCTTATCGTTTTTGCAATCACTTATTTTACACTAAATTATGAGATTCTAACTGAACGTGGTTTGTCTTTTCGTCCTGAAATCTGGACTGTTGTTCTTGAAGAAGTAGCGGATAAACCTGTTTTTGGCGCTGGATTTGGAACCGGTATTTTAATTTATATCGAAGAAATTCAAGCTAATTTTAGTGATACACACAGCCTGTATATAGGCTTGCTCTACAATTTAGGGATGATGGGCTTGCTTCTATGGTTGGCTTTTATTGCCACTCTTTTAGTAACAGGGCTGAAAAATAAAACATCAAAACTAGCCCACATTGGTGTTGGCGTTCTTTTGTATGGCATGGCTGCGGGCTTAACAGAAGGTACTAATTTTATATCACGCCCTAAAGAAGTCTGGTTTCTTGTATGGCTTCCTGTTGCATTATTGTTTGCTGCAGACTACAAACGCATAAAGTCTGGGGCTTCCATCTAAAATGAAAAAAAAAATAGCAGTTGTTGTTGCTGCTCCTATGACTATTAATTTTTTTCTTAAAGATCAAGTGATTGCTTTAAGTAAGATATATGATGTCACTATTATTTGTAATGCTGAAAATAGTTTGGAAATTGGTACTGTTGCCCAACATGTTCGGTTTATTCCAATTGATATTCGTCGTGAAATTGCACCCTGGTCAGATCTGAGGGCACTTTGGTCTCTTTTTAAAGTTTTTAGACAGAATAACTATGAAATTGTGCATTCGGTAACACCCAAAGCAGGGCTGTTAGCAATGTTGGCTGCCCTGTTTGCCAGAACACCAATTAGAGTCCATATGTTCACCGGGCAGGTCTGGGCTACTCGATATGGTGTATCCAGACTTATACTCAAAACTCTGGATAAGGTGATAGCCTGGTCTGCTACTATTCTTTTGGTTGATAGTGCCTCACAAAGAGACTATTTGATTAAACAAGGGATTGTTTCAAAAGAGCGCTCAATGGTTCTTGCTAAGGGTTCCATTAGCGGTGTTGATTTGCAGCGCTTTCACCTGGATCAAGGTGTACGGGAAAAAATTCGGCTGCAAATGGGTCTTGGTACGGATGCTGTGGCGGTTCTATTTTTAGGGAGGCTTAAAAAAGATAAAGGCATTATTGATCTGGCTCAGGCTTTTAGTTTTCTGGGAAAAAAGTTTGAAAAGGCACATCTGGTGATAGTTGGACCAGATGAAGATAATTTACAAGCTGAAATGGAGAAAATATTATCTGACTATGGCTCACACCTGCACTTTGTTCCGCAAACAAATGAGCCTGAGAATTTTATGATGGCTTGTGATATTTTCTGTTTGCCCAGTTATCGCGAAGGCTTTGGTAGTGTCGTTATTGAGGCTGCAGCTTGCAGAGTTCCTGCGGTTGGCTCACGAATATATGGTGTGACTGATGCCATTGTAGAAAATGAAACAGGACTGCTTTTTAACCCGGGAGATATTACTGATCTTACAAATACATTGGAGATATTATTGAATAACTCTGAAAAACGTCTGAAATTAGGAAAAAATGCATTAACTCGGGTACACTTAGATTTCTCTAGAGAGTATGTTACTCGGGAGTTGTTAAAATTGTATGAATCTAAATTAAGGAATTAATCTTATTGTATAATCTTTTTTTTAAACAAGTATTTGATCGACTGCTTGCTTTACTTGGTCTTTTCATGTTGCTCCCTTTGTTGTTGTTATTGTATATAGTGATTTTCCTGGTACTTGGTCAACCTGTTTTTTTTACTCAGAAGCGTCCTGGTTTCCACGGTAAACCTTTTTTTATAGTGAAGTTCAGGACCATGAGAGATGTACTCGATGAGAATGGTACACTTCTGCCTGATGAACTGCGTATGACTCGTCTGGGTTCTTTTTTGCGCAAGTCTAGTCTGGATGAGCTACCTGGCTTATGGAATGTATTAGCTGGCAATATGAGTCTGGTCGGGCCACGTCCGTTATTAATGGAATACCTGCCGCTTTATACTGAGAGACAGCAGAAGAGGCATGATGTGAAACCGGGCATAACAGGCTGGGCGCAAGTTAATGGCCGAAATGCAATTAGCTGGGAAGAAAAATTTAAACTGGATGTATGGTATGTTGAAAATCAATCCTTCCTTCTTGATATAAAAATCTTATTCTTAACCATTTACAAAGTTTTAAAGCGCTCAGATATCAGCCAGCAGGAACATGTTACAATGGGAAAATTTACGGGCAGTGAAAATGACTGATTTAATCATTGTTGGTGCCGGTGGTCATGGGAAGGTGGTTGCTGATATTGCACAAAAGCAGAAACGATGGAAAGCAATTATGTTTCTAGATGACCGGTTCCCTGAGTTAAGCTCTGTCTTCAATTTACCGGTTGTTGCCCAGTTGAGTCATATTAACTGTTTTCAGACTGAAAATACTGATTTTGTCGTTGCTATTGGGGATAATCAAACACGGTTAGTATGGTCTAATAAAATTATTGAACAGGGCCTTAGCCTTGTTAGTGTCATTGACCCCAGTGCTGTTATCAGTCATTCTGCTCAGATAGGTGCAGGTACAGTCATTTTACCGAACGTGGTTATTAATGCAGATGCTTTTTTGGGAATTGCAAATATTATTAATACTTCTGCTGTTGTCGATCATGACTGTCAGCTTTGTGAGGGTGTGCACTTGTCTCCGGGGGCTATATTGGGAGGAAGCGTGACTCTTGGTTCTTGTTGCTGGATTGGCATCAGTGTTTCTGTAAAACAGGGAGCTTGCATTGGGGCTAACACCATTGTCGGTGTTGGTGCTGCAGTGGTGAATGATTTGCCTGATAATATTGTTGCTGTAGGTGTGCCAGCAAAAGAAATCTCCATGAATAAACTGTGACTTATGCTAGATACTAATTTCCCCTCCTGGCCCTGCTTCACGAAAGAAGAAGCTGATGCTGTCTCTGAAGTTTTGTTGTCTAATAAGGTTAATTATTGGACCGGGAATGAGGGACATACTTTTGAAGAAGAGTTTGCTGAATATTGTGGCACACCCCATGCAATTGCTCTGGCAAATGGCACCGTTGCTCTGGAACTTGCATTAAAAGCCATTGATGTCGGACCGGGCGATGAGGTTGTTGTTACTTCAAGAACCTTTATTGCATCCGTAAGTTGTATCATTGCAGTTGGAGCCCGACCTGTTTTTGCTGATATCGATCCAGTTTCCCAAAATATTACTGCTGAAACAATTTCAGGTATTATAAACTCCAAAACTCGTGCTATCATTTGTGTTCATCTTGCGGGGTGGCCGTGTGAAATGGATGAAATTGTTGAATTAGCCCGTCAAAATGGCTTATTTGTCATTGAAGATTGTGCTCAGGCACATGGTGCTCTATACAAAGGACGGGTTGTCGGATCAATAGGTGATTTTGGTGCATTTTCATTTTGCCAGGACAAAATTATGACCACTGGTGGTGAAGGTGGCATGCTAACAATCAATGATAATGCTCTTTGGAAAAAAGCATGGGCATACAAAGATCATGGAAAGTCATGGGATACGGTCTATAAAAAGGAACATGCGGCAGGATTTCGCTGGCTTCATGAATCCTTTGGTACTAATTGGCGAATGACAGAAATGCAGGCAGCTATTGGACGTATTCAATTAAAAAAATTACCTCACTGGTTAGATAAGCGTCGAAGCCATGCAGAGTCTTTTAATCAAGCTTTTTGTGCGATTTCAGGTATTATTACACCCAAAGCCCCCACTTATATTAAGCATGCTTATTATAAATATTACCTGTTACTTGAACTGAGCAAATTATCAGATGGTTGGGACAGGGATAAAATAATTGTCGAAATTAACTTACAGGGGATTCCCTGCTATGTAGGAACGTGTTCTGAAGTTTACCTGGAAAAAGCCTTTCAGGGTCAAACTTATGTTCCTGATGAACCTTTGCCTGTTGCGCATGCTCTGGCTAAGTCCAGTATTATGTTGCTGCTTCATCCTACTATGGAAGAGACTCATATCGATGCAACAATTGCGGTCGTCACAAGCATTCTTAACAAGGCTTTTTCTTAGCTAAATTATTTTTTCATAGACAGATTGAGCAATGAATATAATAGATTTTCCACGAAAACAAAAAAAACTAATTATGGTTCTGGCCGATCTGCTTTGGATTCCCGGTGCTATCTGGCTTGCAACAATAATTCGATACGGTCATTTTGATTTTGTTGTGACATGGCGCGATGTGCTTGTGTATGGCATGACGACTATTATTACTATGTTCGTTTTTCTGCGTTTAGGTCTATATCGTGCTGTCATTCGCTTTATGGGAAAAGAAGCAATTGAAGCTGTTATTCGAGGTGTTACTTTTTCGTCTGTTTTTCTCGGTGCTATGATTGTCTTTTCACGTGCAGAAATCCCTCGCTCAGTGCCATTTATCTATTGGGGAATTGCAATGCTTTTTATTGGAGGCTCCCGCTTTTCAGTATGGTTTTATTGCCAGTCTTCTTCGAAAAAGAACTCTAGAAAAGTTGCTATTTATGGCGCAGGTGATGCAGGTGTGCAATTACTCAAATTAATTAAACATAGTACAGAGTTAGATGTTGTTGCTTTTTTTGATGATAATAAAAAAATTAAAGGGCACACAGTGGCAGGTATTAAAGTTTTCAGGCCTCATCATCTGCATGAATTGGTTCAGAAGCACAATATAGAACAGGTTTTTATTGCTCTGCCATCGGTTACAGCAAAGAGGAAAAAAGAAATCATTAATCTGTTAGAAAGTGAATCGGTTCTAGTTAAGACAATCCCTTCTTTAGATAAAATAGTTAATGGCAAAGTTAATATTGAAGAATTGCGTGAAATAGAGATTGAAGACTTATTGGGTCGAGAATCAGTGGCACCGGATGAAGCATTATTTGAACAATGTATTAAGGATCAGGTTGTTTTAGTGACAGGTGCAGGTGGTTCAATCGGCTCGGAGCTTTGCCGCCAAATTATTAAGCATTCACCCCGGCAAATTATTTTATTTGAAATTTCGGAGTTTGCTCTTTACTCTCTGGAGCAGGAGCTAATAAAAGTGATTCCTGCTGACATCAAACTGACGGCATTATTAGGCTCAGTGCAGGATAAAAAGCGAATACAGAGTATTTTTACTGTTTATGGTGTTAATACTGTGTATCATGCGGCGGCTTATAAACATGTGCCTATTGTGGAAGAAAATATTATTGAAGGGATTCGGAATAATATTTTTGGCACTCGATATGCTGCTGAAGCGGCTCAAAATGCAGGAGTATCAACCTTTGTATTGATTTCAACAGATAAAGCGGTCAGGCCAACCAATGTGATGGGGACAACTAAACGTTTCTCAGAAATGGTTTTACAGGCATTATCAGAAATGAGCCGGTCGCTTAAAAAAGAATCTGTTACTCGTTTTTGCATGGTTCGTTTTGGTAACGTTTTAGGGTCTTCTGGCTCTGTTGTACCGCTGTTTA
Source organism: Gammaproteobacteria bacterium (assembly GCA_016744375.1). Lineage (GTDB taxonomy): Bacteria > Pseudomonadota > Gammaproteobacteria > GRL18 > GRL18 > GRL18. The sequence goes on along the minus strand of JADGEM010000042.1, from coordinate 21,528 downwards.
AAAAACAGATTAAAAATGGTGGCCCGGTAACTGTAACTCATCCTGATATTATTCGCTATTTCATGACTATTCCTGAAGCTGCGCAGTTGGTACTGCAAGCAGGCGCATTAGGTAAAGGAGGAGATGTATTTGTGCTTGATATGGGGGAGCCTGTAAAAATCGCGGATTTAGCCAGGAAAATGATACATTTATCAGGCTTTGAAGTAAAAGACGAGCTCAGTGAAGAAGAGGGTATTGAGATTTCATACTCCGGCTTGCGACATGGTGAGAAGTTGTATGAGGAGTTATTAATCGGAGACAATGTCACAGGCACACGGCATCCACGCATTATGCGAGCTGAAGAAAAAATGCTTTCATTATCTGTAATTGATGAAAAAATGGCTCTGCTGGATGAAGCCTGTAATGATTTTAATATTGCCTGGGTGCGTGAGATTCTGCTGGAGAGTGAGACGGGGTATGTACCAGATAAAGATCAGCCGGTTGATTTGCTTTGGTGTGAGTTAAAGAAGAAAGAGAATAATGTGGTAAGTTTGAAGCCGTGAAAGATGGGGACACTCATCCAGTTCAAGGCATCTAACGTGGCCGGAATGTTCATGCTCCCAGAGTTATTCCCATTCACCAGTAAGGTGATGCATCAGGTCATCGGCTTCTAATTCAGAAATAACTTTGTCTCGAACGGAATTTCCAGATTCATGGACGGATTCTTTGTTGTGACTGATCAACGGGTGCCATTCTGGTAAAGGCTTGCCTTTGGCCAGCAGGCGGTAACTGCAGGTGGTGGGCATGAAATAAACCTGTTCAAGATTGTCATTGTTGAGTGTGACACATTCAGGAACCAGGGTGCTACGCTCAGAATATTGGCCGCATTGGCCGTTTTCTACATCAAGGTATTGGCAGATCACATTGGTGGCGTAAATGATGCCAGTATCTTCGTCCTCGACTTTATGTAAACAGCATTTTGCACAGCCGTCACAGAGTTGTTCCCATTCGGACTGAGTGAGTTCGCTCAGAGCCTTGTTTTCCCAGAAATTTGCCATTATTTTTTACTGTTTAGTCTCAAATGCCGCCAATGAAGGCCAATTAAATTAGATGTTTTTATTTTTTAAAAAATCATATCGTCTCTTACGTATTATTTTGCATGTACTATGGGGGGTAGTGCAAGTGATTTACCATCTGGATAATAAAAAATCTCATGGGGAAAAAGAGCAGAAGGTTATTCAGCACTGGTTTACAGAGTTTATTCGATTGTTACATATTGAAACTAAAGTTCATGGTGAGATTCATTCTCAGAATCAATTGATGGTGGCGAACCATATTTCGTGGAAGGATATTATATTGCTTAACTCAGTGTATCCAACCCGATTTGTGGCTAAAAGTGAAATCTCAAAGTGGCCAGTGATTGGCTGGTTAAGTGCCAGAGTGGGTACCTTATTTGTAAAACGAGGTAATGTTACAGATATTCGGCGTTTGAATAAGCAAATTTCAAAGCTTATTGAAGCTGAAGAGAGGGTGACCCTTTTTCCTGAAGGTGCTACCAGTGAGGGTAGTGAAATCGCCCATCTGTATCCGGGGCTTTTTCAGTCAGTAATAAGTTCTTCTGGGGATAAATCACCACTGGGTGTTCAGCCAATTGTTATTATCTATAAAATTGATGATGCCCTGTCACCTCATATTCCTTTTACAGGAGAAGCGAGCTTACTGGCAAATTTGTGGTCTGTTCTGGGGTTTAATCATATTACGGCTAATATCTATTTTACTCCCTTTATTAGCTCTGAAAATATGACACGCAAGACATTATCAGAGCATTCTCACCATCAAATGAAAAAAACTCTTAAAGAAGAAATGTAGATTATTCAGTCAATTACATTGTGTATCTTGTTTTTATTTAAATAAATTAAGCTAAATTAATAATATTAAAGTTTTTTCCTATTTATACGCTATAGTTAATAGACCTGAAAGAAATAACTGTTAGCGATGAGGATTAGGTTATGAGCTTTAATAATAAAGCTAGTTCATTTGATGAAGAGCATAAGCATCATGAAAAGGGGTATGAACAAATTGGCGGCTGCGTAAATAAAGCCAGAATTTATAAGCGGTTTATGGGAATACTTCCTGCTTTTCGACACAGCTTAAGTGGTGAAACTCATCTTTCCTGTGAAAAAGACGGCACACTGGCTCCGGTGCATCGAGTTGACTTCTTACCCAGCAAATGGCTGTTGTGCAATATTGATAATAGTGAATGTAAATTAAAAGATACGGTTGAAAAAGGCTATGTTGTCATGGGGCATTTTTTAAATCAACAGGATGCTGCTCAACTATTACCTCATTAGATTCTTCTCTGAGAGGATGGGCGGCTTGCCCATTTTTGCTCTTTAATAGTTGACATGGGCAAGCTGCCATGAGCCCAGGAATGTGACTATTTGATAAATAATTCTATAAAAAGTATGCAATAATGAAGTGAAGCATTTCTTATAAATAGATAATAGTTTGGAGAAAAAATGTACGGTATTCATGTAACAGTTGATTGTGGTATGGAAGAGGCAGAACAAAAAGCAATTGCAGCACTTAAGGCAGAAGGTTTTGGTGTGCTGACAGAAATTGATGTCAAAGCAGTATTAAAGAAGAAAATTGATGTCGACCGTAAGCCCTATAAAATTCTGGGAGCGTGCAATCCTGTTCTGGCGAATAAAGCATTAGAGGCAGAACCCGATCTGGGGCTGTTATTACCTTGTAATGTTGTCATTCGTGAAGAGGACAATGGTACAACAACAGTTGCCATTGTTGACCCGGCAGCGATGTTTACTGTGGTCAATAAGCCTGAAATGGAAGACATGGCTGATGAAGTCCGTGTGATTTTTGAGCGTATTATGGCGGTTATTAAAGCATAGGAGCCTGCCCGAAAATAGAGTGCCTACTGCAAAAACACATCTTTTCTAACACGGGCCGGAAGCCCGTGCTTCCGGTAAGGGAACTCTATATCCTGCATCGACCCAACTTATTTCTATTCCTATTTTATTATACATAATGTTGTAAATACGAACAGTTATCATTATAATTGATCCTTTATGTAATTTTATGGGATGATGTAATGAAACTAAAACCAATCACACTCGCACTTGTTTGTGCAGGAATTTTTTCACAGCCGGTATTAGCTGATGATATGTCAGAGCTCAAAGCTCAGTTGCAGGCAATGCAGCAGCAGATGCAGGCAATGCAGAATAAGCTGGATGCTCAGGAAGCTTCGCTGAGAAAGCAAGAAGAAGTCTCAACCCAAATTCAACACCAGCAAGCTGGCGGTAACAAAGGTGAAGATGCTCGTTCTGTTGCTCATCAGGTGGCTGACTCATTATCTATCGGTGGTGTCATAGAAATTGTAGCCAACCATACTGATAGTGATGGCTGGGCAGGTGAAAGCGCCAGTGATATTGTTCTTGATACTTTTGAACTGGGCATTGAAGCCTCTGCAGGTGATTGGGTCAGCGGTAGTGTTTTATTTCTTTATGAAGATGCTGATGATGATAACTTGAATGTTGATGAAGCATTTATCACCATTGCTAATTCAGAAGTCACTCCTTTCTATGCTTCTGCAGGTCGCTTATATGTGCCATTTGGTAACTTTGAAAGCAATATGATCTCTGATCCGGCGACTCTGACTTTGGCTGAAACGCGTGAAGATGTGGTTCAGGTTGGTTTTGAACTGGACGGTGGTTTCTACGGTTCTGCTTATATCTTTAATGGTGATGCCGATGAAGCCAAAGGTAATTACAGCAGTCTTGATAATAACAAAATTGATAACTATGGCCTGAACTTTGGTTATGCCATGGAAAATGACAATTTTGGTCTGGATATCGGTGCGGGTTATATCAATAATATTGCGACATCAGATACTCTGCAGGATCAGGTTGATGGTAACGGGCTTTGTGCTGGTGATGGCTGTCTTGATGGCTATGTTGGTGGTATGAGTCTACACGCGATTGCCACATTCGGTCAATTTAATCTGATTGGTGAATACATCACTGCGTTGGATGACTTTGAAGCGGGTGAACTCAGTGCCGTTAATGGTGATAAGCTGAAGCCTCGTGCATGGAATATTGAGGGTGCTTATAACTTTGAACTGGCTGGAAAAGAAACAACGATTGCTCTAGGCTATCAAAAGACCAAGGATATGTATTTTGATGCAGAAACTACTGATTTTTATGAAAAAGCATGGCTGGCGAGCATTTCAGTCGGCATTCTAGAAAATACTACCCTGGCGGCTGAATGGCGTCATGCAGATGGTTATAGCGAAGTTAAAAATGCGGTTGGTAGTGACTTTGATGATGAAGATCTTCTACAGCTTAAGCTCTCTTATGAGTTTTAAATTGTTGATTTGACCATTTCAATTCCCCATCTTAAGAATGGGTAGGCAATGCTTGTCAGATTGGTCTGTTTATATGTCGCTTTGGTTATGGTATAACGTATGGACATAAAAAAACAGACCAACTTACAAACTAAAATGCCCCAACGTATAGAACAAATCAAACATTGGCTTGAAACTGAAATTCAGGCTGATATCCAAAGCTTTAATCCCGCTTCCAACGATGCCAGTTTCAGGCGTTATTTTCGAGTTATTTTTAAACAAGGTGTCTTTCATCAGGTTGCCGGGCAGTCATTTATTGTTATGGATGCACCGCCAGGCAAGGAAGACATTGCCCCCTTTATTAAAATTGCTGCCAGTTTAGAAAACACGGGGGTAAATGTACCTCACCTCTATGCGGTCAATGACTCCATGGGTTTTATCCTGATGTCAGACTTAGGTCATGATGCCTATTTGTCGATGCTGACTGCTGCTTCTTCAGAGATGGGAATTGAACAAGCAAATAAACTGTATTCAGATGCAATGAGTGCTCTGGTTATTATGCAGTCAGGTATGCAGTCGGCAATAAATAATCAAAAAATTGAACTGCCTGATTATGATGCAGAGCGCCTCAAAGCAGAGATGATGTTACTGCCTGAGTGGTACATCAAAGTACATTGCCAGTACACCTTGAATAAGGCTGAACAGATGGTTCTGGAGCAGGCGATGGTACGTTTAACCCATTCTGCTGAAGAACAGCCACAGTTTTTCGTCCATCGGGATTATCATTCTCGTAATCTCATGTTTTATGAGGAGCATAATCCTGGTGTCATTGATTTTCAGGATGCTGTTGTGGGGCCTGTGACTTATGATTTAGTCTCTTTACTCAGGGACAGTTATATTGCCTGGCCGGAGCAGCAGGTCTATGTCTGGCTTGAACAATATCGTCAGATACTGCTTAGAGAAAAACTATTAGAACCGGATGATAAAAAGCAGTTTATTCGCTGGTTTGACTGGATGGGTATACAAAGGCAACTTAAAGTGGTTGGCATTTTTTGCCGTCTGAATTATCGGGATGGCAAAGATAACTATCTCAATGATATCCCTCAAACTCTGGATTATCTCTACAAAGTTTGTGCCCGGTACCCTGAGTTTGAAGCATTGCTGGAATTGCTTCGCAGACTGGAGTCTGAATGAAGGCGATGATCCTGGCGGCTGGGCGTGGAGAACGAATGCGTCCTTTGACTGATACTACGCCCAAGCCTTTGTTGAAAGTTGCGGGTAAAAGTCTGCTTGAATATCATATTGGCGCGCTCGTAAAAGCAGGGATCACTGAACTGGTGATTAATCATGCCTGGCTGGGTGAAAAAATTGAGGCGCAACTGAGGAATGGCGCTGGCTATGGTGTACACATACAATACAGCCCGGAAGCTCAGGCATTAGAAACAGCCGGAGGTATAATAAATGCTTTGCACTTATTAGGTGATGAGCCATTTATTGTGGTAAATGGGGATATTTTTACTGATTATGATTTTAGCTTACTAAAAAAAACAGCCGAAAATCTGTTAGCAGAAAAAAAGGCATCAGGAAAAATAGCTCACTTAGTTCTGGTGAATAACCCACAACACAATCCGAGCGGCGATTTTTATTGCCATGACGGAGTAGTCTCTGATCCATTCTTAACTTCCCCCTTCTTCAAAAGGGGGGTTGAAGGGGGGGGCGATCAACAAGCTTACACCTTCAGCGGTATTGCCTGTTATTTACCAGAATTTTTCTCCCGACAATCTATAGGCTCCCGGCGTTCTTCAGGCTCCCTGCACTCTACAAGCTCACAGCAACCTGCAGTAAAACAGGCTCTGGCACCCATGTTGCGAGCGGCCATGAAAAAACAGCAAGTATCGGGCGAAGTCTATCCGGGAAGCTGGTGGGATATTGGAACTCCTGAGCGCCTCAAGCAATTAGACTTGATTCAGCGGGGTGTGTAGGTGGGGCAAGAAATCACTCACAGCCATTTCACTAAGACTGATTTTGAGCGCTATCGCAATAAGTTGAATGAAGAGCTTGACTGGGTAAAAAAGTGGTTTCATAAAAGTCATGAAGATTCTGCTCAAAAGACACCCTATTTGCTGGCAGGTTTTGAGATGGAGGTGTGCTTACTCGATTGTGATGGTAAGCCTGCTAACCAGAATAATGAATTTTTGCAGCACCTGGCAGGTACAGCCATAGCCTCTCAAGTGACTCTTGAATTGGCAAAGTTTAATATTGAACTCAATAGCATTGTATTTAAATTGAATGGGAAAGCACTATCCAATCTTAAAAATGAACTCCAGCGGCTATGGGATATTTGCAGTGAAACGGCCAAAGAAATTAACTGTACACTGCTGATGGTTGGTACTTTACCCAGCTTACGTGATGCCGATCTTAAACTGGCCAATATGTCTCCTATGACTCGATATAAAGCTTTGAATGAGCAAGTATTTCGCAGCCGTAAAGGGCGGGCAATTGAACTGGATATTCAGGGCAGTGAAACATTAAAAAGCAGACATCAGGATGTTATGCTGGAATCGACAGCGACTTCTTTTCAGCTGCATCTGCAAATGCCGTTTTCGCGTTCGGTCCGCTATTATAATGCGGCCATTATCTTATCTGCGCCTATTATTGCAGTGAGTGCTAACTCTCCATTTTTATTTGGCAAGGCCCTGTGGTGTGAAACTCGAATTCCTGTCTTTGAGCAGGCTGTCTCAGTGGGGGGATTTGATGGTGCTATGTTTGGCCCGATAAAACGAGTCAGTTTTGGTTTGGGTTATGCGAAAGATTCATTACTGGAGTGTTTTGAAGAAAACAACGAACACTATCCCATACTGCTGCCTGAAATTTTTGACACAACCGTTGAAGATCTAGCCCATCTGAGTCTGCATAATGGCACCGTCTGGCGCTGGAACAGGCCAATTATTGCCTATAAAAAACATCAGGGACGGCGACATTATCACGTCCGGTTAGAGCATAGGGTCATACCCGCAGGGCCTACAATTGTAGACAGCATTGCCAATGCAGCATTCTTTTATGGTGCTGTAACCGCCTTTGCCAATCAGTATGAAATTCCTGAAACCCAACTGCCCTTTGTTCAGGCCAAAGAAAACTTTTACCTCAGTGCCAAACAGGGTTTAAAAGGAAAAATTACCTGGTTAGGCGGACGACCCATCCCTCTTAAAGCATTAATTCTGGACTATATATTACCCATGGCAAAAGACGGTTTGAGCCAACTGGGTATTGATCGCCAGGATATTGAATATTATCTTGGAATTATTGAACAAAGAACAAAAAACGGCCAAAATGGAGCAAGCTGGCAACGGCAGTATGTTGCAAAAAATGGTAAGGACATGCAGGCATTAACATTGGCTTATCAAAAGAATCAGCAAACTGGCCATCCTGTACATGAATGGCTTATATAAAGTCCCAATATAAAAATACAGGTTCTCTTTTTATCATATGAAGAGATATTTGCCGGGAGGATGGGCATCTTGTCTATCTTTAGCGGTATCTTCACATGGGCGGGACACCCGCACTCCTAGTGTCTACAAGCATGCAAATATAATTAAAGGTTTTTTATGTTAACAATTCTAGATTACTTGCCTGATGGCCTCCTGGAGAAAAATGCAGATGAGTTGCACGAAGTATTATCAGGGCCAACATTAATTCATCTCACCGGTGAGAAAGTACGCCCCTTATTTGTGTCGGTGTTATTGCACGGCAATGAGCCCACGGGTTGGGAGGCAATTAAAAGTTATTTGAGCCACTTTTTTAAAAGCCATAAAAAAAAGACACTGCCCAGATCTCTGTCACTTTTTATTGCCAATATTTCTGCGGCTAAAGAGCAGAAAAGGGTGCTGAAAGGTCAGTTGGATTATAATCGCGTCTGGAGTCAGCATGACTCAGAAGAAGGGCGAATGATGAGTTTAATTTTGCAGCAAATGAAGGAAAAACAAGTATTTGCCAGCATTGATATTCATAATAATACGGGAAAAAACCCTCATTATGCCTGCATTAACCGTAAAGAACATGATTTTTTCCAACTGGCTCATTTATTCAGTCGTACTGTCGTGTACTTCATTAAACCCGACACGGTTCAATCCATGGCATTCTCTCGGCTTTGTCCGGCTGTGACGGTTGAATGTGGGCAGCCAAATCACAAGTTTGGTGTCCAGCATGCCAGAAATTATATTGAACAGGCCATGTCTCTGGGAGAATTTAATAACCAGCCTCTCAAAGCAGAAGATTTTGATTTATACCATACAATGGCTATTGTTAAAGTACCGAAGCAATTTTGTATCAGCTTTGATCCGGCCAATGTCACTGATATTAACTTTGATTCAGATGTAGATAGACTCAATTTTACAGCCCTCAATAGTGGTGAATTCCTGGCAAAAATTGATTCTGGAAAAATGATTTTTCTTCAGGCAATTAATGAGTTGGGAATTGATGTTGCACAACGCTACTTTGATTACAGCAATGGTGAAATAAGAACAAGAATACCCGTTATGCCATCCATGTTAACAACGAAAGCGGAAATAATAAGACAGGATTGTTTATGTTATTTGATGGAAAAAATAGAGTTAGAAGAAAAGCTGGGGAAAGGTTCAGGTGCCTGAACACATGAGTCATGCGAGATGAATGAATTCATTCACCCACATGACTCATTGTATTTCAGAGCTTGTTTTTTTAAGCCTTAGCTTTTTCCATTAATTCATGAATCCTGGGTGCCAGAATTAACTCCATAGCAAAGCCCATTTTACTGCCTGGAACAACCATGTTGTTACGACGAGACATAAATGAATCAGGGATCATATTTAATAGATTTGGAAAATCAACACCTTCAGGGTGTTTGAAGCGGATTACAATAAAGCTTTCATCAGGTGTTGGAATATCACGGGCGATAAAAGGATTAGAGGTATCAACAGTTGGTACACGCTGAAAATTGATATCAGTCCGTGAGAACTGAGGTGTAATGTAATTTACATAATCAGGCATACGACGCAAGATGGTATCAACAATTGCCTCAGCGGAATAACCACGCTGTGAATTATCACGGTGAATTTTCTGAATCCACTCAAGGTTCACAATAGGTACAACACCAACTAATAAATCAACGTACTTGGAAACATCATCGTCACCACTCTTAGCGCCACCATGAAGACCTTCATAAAACAGCAGATCGGTATCTGATGGGATGTTTTCCCAATCAGTAAATTGGCCTGGTGTTAAAGGAGCATAAGGTACGGCTTCTTCTTCACTGTGTAAATAGTACCGTCGCTTACACATACCAGTCTCACCATATTCTTTAAACGTCTCGGACAATACATCAAAATGGTTGGCTTCAGGTCCGAAATGACTGAATGTATCACCTTTCTCTTCAACCGCAACTTTCATTGCTGCGCGGTCATAGCGGTGGTAGCTGTCACCTTCAATAATGGCTGGATTAATATTTTCACGAAAGAAAATATGCTCAAAAGCATCTTTAACTGTAGTGGTACCCGCACCAGAAGAACCGGTGACTGCGACAACTGGGTGTTTACTGGACATAATGCATTCCTTGTTATAATTTACCTGCAAAAATTATTGTTGAAAAGCAGTTTGCAGGCGATCTGAATAATTAATTTAGAAGATATTAACCTATTTCTAATAGAGTTACAATTTAGCTCTCTCTGGCTATTGCTCGATAACCAATATCGGTTCGGTAAAAAGCATCCTTAAAATGGACTTGTTTTACCTTCTTGTAAACTTCTTGCTGGGCTTCAGTGACGCTGTTACCTAAAGCAACGACACAGAGTACGCGGCCGCCACTGGTAACAACCTGAGAGTCATTTGCACCAATGCGTGTCCCGGCATGAAACACTTTGCTGTTCTCAGTGTCAACAGAATCCAGACCTTCGATGAGTTGCCCGTTTTCATAGCTGGCGGGATAACCTCCAGCCGCCATGACAATTCCAATAGCGGCGCGACTGTCCCACTGGGCTGTAACTGTATCAAGTTTGTGATCGATGGCTGCCTGGCATAACCCAACCAGATCGGACTGCAGGCGCATCATAATTGGCTGTGTTTCTGGATCACCAAAACGGCAATTATATTCCAGAACCTTGAGTTCACCCTCAGGAGAGATCATCAGGCCGGCATAAAGAAAACCAGAATACTCATTGCCTTCAGCAGCCATGCCTTCTATTGTGGGGATAATAACAGTTTGCATTACTTTTTCAGTGATCTCATCTGTGACAACCGGGGCGGGTGAATAGGCCCCCATACCACCCGTGTTTGGTCCCAAGTCACCATTATCGCGTGCTTTATGATCCTGAGATGTGGCCAGGGAGAGAATATTTTTGCCATCGGCCATGACAATAAAACTGGCTTCTTCACCTGTCAAAAATTCTTCGACAACCACTCTATGTCCGGCTTCGCCAAAACTGTTACCTGCCAGCATGTCTTTAATGGCGCTGATGGCTTCTTCTTCAGTTTGAGCGACAATCACGCCTTTGCCGGCCGCCAGACCATCAGCCTTAACCACAATGGGTGCCCCTTGTTGTTTAACATAGGCAATAGCCGGTTCAATTTCAGTAAAGTTCTGATAAGTTGCAGTCGGGATATTGTGTCGTGCCAGAAAATCTTTCGTAAATGCCTTAGAACCTTCAAGCTGTGCTGCGCCCTGAGTTGGACCAAAAATTTTCAACCCCTGTTCGATAAAGCGGTCAACAACACCTTCAACCAGCGGGGCTTCAGGCCCGACAATGGTTAGGTCCACATTCTTGGTTTTCACAAAATCAATAAGTGCCGAAATATCGGTGACACCAATATCAACATTGGTGAGGTTGTTTTCACGGTGAGTGCCAGCATTGCCCGGGGCAACAAAGACCTCATCAACCTGAGGTGATTGTGCAGCTTTCCATGCCAGAGCGTGTTCACGACCACCATTACCGATAACTAATATTTTCATGCATTAACCTTATTTATTTTTTTGTGCTTGCAAAATTGCTAAAAGCTGTTTTGCTCAAAAGTGAACGATATTTTATCACGTTGTAGAAAAAAATATAAATCTAGGGAATCACCTGATATAAATAAAAAAGATTTGCTTATAATCCAGCCTCGACACAAATCCTACCCCTTATTCCTTTCCATCCCTATCACAAACATCAGTAATGATGGGATCACAAATAAAGTAAATAATGTTGAAAATGCTAAGCCTCCAGTAATGACACTTCCCAATCCTCGATAAAATTCTGAACCCGGCCCCGGGGAAAGAATCAGCGGTAACATACCAAATAATGAAGTTAATGAGCTCATAAAAATGGGCCTCAGGCGGCTTCGAGTAGACTCAATGATGGCTTGCCTGTGTTCATAAGCATCATGGCGAATGAGATTGAGGGCCTGGTGAACAATTAAAATGGCGTTATTGACCACAATACCGACCAGGATGACAAAACCAAGCATTGTGAGTACATCCAGAGGCTGGTGAGCCAGAAACTTATTGGTAAATGCCAGGCCGATAAAACCACCTGCAGCTGCCAGGGGCAGAGTAAATAATATTACCAGGGGATAAATAAAGTTAGCAAACAGCGCAGACATGAGCAGATAGGTGATCACTATAGCAAGAATCAGGTTAATATACATGGAACTAATGGTTTCTGTAAGCTTGTCGGTAGTGCCACTGAGAGATATTTCAACGTCTTTCAATTTTCCTTCTTTCTTCAACTTAGGAAAAATATCATTTTCAAACATTTCCATACCTTCCTGCAACGTCATTTCAGCAGGAGGGGTGACCTCAAGGGTAATGGTTCTTTCCCCATTATAATGACGGATTTCACTAATTCCTGTGGTTTGCTCAAGTTCTGCAAGTGTATTAAAGCCTACTAAACTGCCTGAAGGTGTGGCGACTAGAGAATAATAGAGTGCTTCTGGTGAGTCGATATGACTTTGATCGGCTTTGAGGATCAAATCAATTTTTTTGACACCCTCACTTTTAAATTCACCTATTTTTCGTCCCTGTAATAGGACATCCGCTATAATTCCAAGGGATAAGGAGTCCATGCCAAGACGTTTCAATTGATCATTATTCGGTTTAAGCAATACTTCTGGGTAGAGCAACTCAATTGAGGGGATTGGCCGGATCTGCAGATTCGGCACCGCTTGTTTTAAGGCACCAAACAGAGTGGCACCCACCTCAGTGATGCGTTCCAGTTCATTACCGCTGATATCAATATCTATCGTTCTTCCTTTACCAATTCCCTGTTCAAATACTCCGGCTTGTTTGGTGATGCCGAAAATCCCCGGAAAGCTGTTCACAATAGGGATCAGTAAGGGTTTGAGTTCTTTTATCCGGCTGTCCTCATGGGCAATAACACCAAAAATCATAAAATCCCCGGTTGCCACATAAAACAAGCGTTCGATTGAAGGATAACCATCAACAGAATGATTAATATGGGGCTTTAACTGTTGATAAATTGAATCACCAATGGATTTCTTTTCCAGATAGGATAGCCCGGGAGGGGGAATCATAATATTAAAATATAAATTGCGATTACCCTGGGGTAAATATTCCATTTTAGGAAATAAGCTATAGACACTTAATGCCGATAAAAAAGTTAAACTTAAAATGGTTAATAAGCGTTTACTGCGGGTCTGAAGAATGCTGGTGATCAAAATCATAAAACCATTACTGATCCAGTTGCCCAGGGCGACAATGGGGGAGTGAGATACTGGACCATTTTCTGTTTGTTGCTTTTCGTGATGTCGATCATGGGGGTGCAACCTCATCAGTTGATTCCAAATCATAGGAATAACTGAAATAGAAACAAAGAGTGAGAAAGAAACTGAGACCGTCACTGCAATGGCAATATCTTTAAAAAGTTGCCCTGCCTCATTTTGTAAGAAAATAATTGGTAAAAAAACTGCAATTGTTGTCAGGGCTGAGGCAATAAGGGCTCCCCAAACCTCATTGGTGCCATCATATGCGGCATTAAAAAAAGTCTTGCCCATTTTTTTATGGCGATCAATATTTTCTAAAACAACGATGGCAGAATCCACCAGCATGCCGACTGAAAAAGAGATGCCGGCAAGGGAAATCGTATTCAGTGAGCGCCCCATAAGGTGCAGAATGATAAAGGTTGAAATTATTGAAATGGGTATTGCCAGGGCAACAACTGCTGTTGAAGAAATGGTTCGTAAAAAAATTAATAAAACGGCGATAGCCAGTGTGCCGCCAATTAAGATGTTCTTCTGAACAAGGTCAATTGAGCCTTGAATGTACTGGCGTTTATCATGTAGCCAGTCGATTTGCAGCCCCATTTTTTTAAGCTGCCCGGCGTTGAGCTGATTAACAACTTGCTCGACATTGTTGCTCAGATCGACAATGTTAGTATTATTCTCAGGTTTGACACCAATGATCAGTCCTTTGATACCTTCAACGGCAGAAAAAGCTCTTGGGATGGCATAACCATAACTAACGGTTGAAATATCTTCTAGACGAACCTGGCGATCATTGTCAGAAATTAAAATGAGCCTCTGAAGACTTTCGGGCGTTCGAAATTGTGCTGTGGTTCGGATACGATAATTGCGTCGATCAATATCGATGGAGCCTGCAGAAATATCTTGATTATGCCTTTGAATTTTCTCAATGACCTCATCAATGCTTAATTGATACTTTGCCAGACTGTTTATATTAAGAGTGATCTGCATTTGCTGTTTTGTGCCGCTGAGCAGAAAAAGCTCAGCAACGCCGGGAACACGCTCATAATGTTCTCGAACCCGATCTTCCAGGTAGGTTTTATATGTATCAATATCATTGGGATTTTCAGGTAGAGTTCTTAACATGGTCCATATGACCGGTGATGAACTCTCACCGGTTGCCTTAATAATTGGCTTTTCGACATTGAGAGGGTAATTATCAACTTCGGATAATTTATTACTGACTTCGAGCAGGGCTTTATCAATATTGGTTCCGAGCTTAAAGGTCAGAGTGATTGTTCCTAAATTATCCTGTGCTTTAGATTCATAGATGATTAAACCGGGAGTGTTTTTAAGAACCTGTTCCTGTTCTTCAATAATATCCTGCTCAATTTCTTTGGGTGATGCGCCAGCCCAGACAGTGACGACGGATATTTTAGCTTCACTGACATTGGGTGTTAATTGTAAGGGTAACTTTTGCAATGCAAGCAGGCCAAAGATAAGCAGAAGAATCACAGCAACAGTAACAGTGACGGGTTTATGTAGGGAGTACTTAAGTATATCCATGAGAGCCTTTAGCTGAATAGTTACAAGATTTTAGGGTTGAACACTCACAGTTTGCCCAGGAAATACTCGTTCATTACCTTTAACTATTACCGGCATACCGGCTTTAAGCTTTTTTTCAGATGTCGGATCTTTAGCTGAAATTGATGCCATAGAGTTATCATACAAATGAACTGTGATTGGGTACATTGCCGCTTTGCTCTCATTGTCAGCGGTTTCAACAATAAAAATAACATCTGAACCAAAGCGCTTTATAACCGCATCTCTTGGGACAAGAAGTGCGTCGTTACTTGTGCTTCTTGGCAGGTTTATCTGAGCTTCCATGCCTTCAAATAAAATGGCATTATCTGTTGTGAGACTGATTTTCAGAGGAAATGTCCGGCTCTTATTATCACCCTGTATGATAACACCTTCTATCTTACCGTTTAGTAAACGAGAACCCACCTGAACCGTTATTTTTTGATCGGGTTTAATGTCCAATGCGTAAGAGGCTGGTAGATCAAATAAACTGATGACTTTTTGAGGATTAACCAGAGTTGCAATTTTTCCACCCTTATCAACCCACTCGCCGATTTCAATGTGGCGCTCAGTAATAAGGCCGTTAAAAGGAGCGGTTATTATGTTTTGTTGACGTTCAATCACTAAGGCTTCTAATTCTGCATTAGAGGAAATGAGTTTTTGATCAATGCGGATTTTGTCATAATAAATTTCATCATATTTTTGTTGGGATACATTTTTTTGCTGCACCAGTTTTTGGTAGCGTTTGAGATCCTTGGATGATTTTTCTTTAAGTAATCTGAGTTCTTTTATGGATGCCTTAATTGCTTTGACCTTAGAGTTAAGGATTTCATGATCCAGTTCAACTAAAACATCGCCTTCTCTGGCTTGTGAGGTGGTGTCAAAATTTACTTTAAGAACGAGTCCCTGTGTTTTAGATGCCAGAATGGATGATTGAGAAAAGTGAATACTGCCGATAAAAATCTGTTCCGTGTTTAGAGCACCTTGTGTGACAGGGCTTGTTGTCACCAACGTGGCGGCTTGAGTGGTTGAAAATATAAAAAATATTACTAACCCCTTTATTGCAAAAGCTGGTGCGCTGAGGCTAAGAGGAGAGGTTAAAAGCTGGATTAATGAGTGTATTAAGTTTTTCATTTAGGTTGCAACTTCTTCAAAACCGGTTTCAATGGACTGATGCAGTTTTTCTCGAGTGATAGTGATGAGATCTTTAACATCCTGTTCTTGATCATCCTTATGGGTGATGCTCATTGCCATTGCACAATGAATCGTTATAAATCCTGAGGTCGTTTTATACGCACGACGGTTAATATCATGCAGAATACGTTTAAAATTACGACAACGGGCATTATCAGTATTGTCGTTGTACATGGCAATGAGAAATTCATCTGCTTTGGCATGCCCAACCAGATCCATTGGCCTGACATGACGGCATATTCTTGTTGAAATACTATCCATAATCTGATCTTGAACTTTCTGGCCATAAGTTGCCCCAACCTTCTCAATATCAGTGATTTTTAAAATGGCACAACAAGTTGCTCCACCCCTGGAATGAGTTTGACTTAAAAAGTCTGCAAGGCGATTTACCGTCCCTTCAAGGCGGCTAAGTCCCGTAATTCGATCCACCGTACATTTTGTTTCAAAAAGTTTATGCAGTGTCTGTGTACTGATCAACAGATCATTTTGCATGGTGGCAACTCGGCCTGCAGAATAAATCCGGGCAGCCAGTTCAACCTGATTTGGTGGTTTAACAATGTAATCGTCTACGCCTTCTTCAAATGCAGTTCGGATGGATGAGATATCATCCTTGGCAGTGAGTAAGACGATGCCGGTATAATGGTGATTTTCTTCATCCAGTTGACGAATCTTCCGGGAAAGCTCCAGGCCGTCCATTTCAGGCATTAACCAATCAGCCAAAACGACATCGACAGGGTGTTCTTCCAGCCGAATTAGAGCTTCTGGTGCACTATTAACCACATCAACTGAACTATAACCTTCTTTTTTTAAGGCTCTGCGAATAAATTCACAGCTGAACTTCATATCGTCAACCACCAGAATGGTTAGTGAATCACGAATCATTGCTTCCTCGATGTATTTTTATTTTTATTTTAGCAGTAAACTACATTACTTCATATGGAGAAAGAAAACCAGTCGGACTATCCTGCATGAATTATAATAGCATTCGAATTCTACATACCGCAGATTGGCATCTGGGGCACCGTTTACATGGTCTTTCAAGACAAAATGAACATGAGCATTTTTTTAATTGGCTTTTGCAGCAAATAGAACTCAGCAGCGCAGATGCCTTAATTATTGCTGGTGATGTTTTTGACTCAGCCAATCCTCCGGCCAGTGCTCAGTCTGATTTTTATAGTTTTCTTCTTCAGGCACGGCAAACCAGCCCATCATTAGACATCATTATTATTGGGGGCAATCATGATTCTGCATCACGATTAGATGCGCCATCCCCCATACTGTCCAGTCTGGGCATTCATGTTGTTGGAGGCTTGACCCAGCTGGAAAATGGCTGTATTGACTGGCAACGACTAGTGATTCCGCTGACTGATCAAAAGGGTGACGTTCGAGCAATTTGCGGGGCGATGCCTTTTATCAGGAATGCCGACTTACCTCAAAAAAAACAGTCAGAGCTTCAAGATACGAATGATCCACTTATCGATGGTGTCTCTGAGCTATATCGGCAATTGTTTGAACAAATGCAGGAATATAAAACCAGCCGGAATCTTGATGATTCGTTAGGGCAAATTATGACCGGGCATTGTTATATGGTGGGTACCGAATTATCAGAGCTTAGTGAACGTCGAATTTTGGGAGGGAATCAGCATGCACTGCCATCACAGATTTTTAGTAAAAAAATAGATTATGTTGCTCTGGGGCATCTGCATAAAGCACAGCAGGTCAGTGATGTGATTCGTTACAGCGGTTCCCCTATTCCTTTATCTTTTAGTGAAAGACACTATAAGCACCAAGTTATTCAGATTGATATAAAGATAAAAAAAGAAAAAAAACAATTGCATATTGAGCCAATATTGATTCCGAGAAGTCGACAGATATTAAGTCTCCCAGAGAGAGATTATGCGGCTCTGACTGAACTGGAGTTATTGATTGAACAAAGTGATTTTGCACCGATAGCGAAGGATACTGAGAATGATCCCATGCTGGAGGTTAGAGTTGAACTGGATAAGCCGGAACCTGGTTTACGCAGTAAAATTGAAATCATGCTGGAAGGACTGGCGGTTCGATTACTCAAAATAAGTCTCCACTATCCGGGCCAGCAGATAGCATTGGCGGATAAGAAACAATATGCTCGTCTGGAAGAACTGCATCCGGAAGATGTTTTTCAGCAATGTTATCAACGACGTTTTGAACAGCAGGCCCCGGAGAAAATAACAGAGTTGTTTCAACAACTGCTTGAATCAGTTGAGGAAAAGTCTTAATGCGTATTATCGCCATTCGAGGAAAAAATCTGGCCAGCCTCAGAGGTGAATTTAATGTTGCATTTGATCAATCGCCTTTAAAAGAAGCCGGTTTATTTGCCATTACAGGTCATACGGGTGCAGGGAAAAGTACTCTTCTGGATGCTATGTGTCTGGCATTGTTTGATAAAATTCCTCGCTTGATTGGCAGTGCCAATGTTAAAGTCGGCCGTCGTGATGAAGAAGATAAGTTACGGATCAGTAGTAATGATGTGGCTTCAATTATTAGTCGTGGGACATCAGCAGCCTATGCTGAAGTTGATTTTATCAGTATGGATAAACACACTTATCGGGCTCATTGGGAAATTAAACGGGCCAGAAATAAAATCTCAGGGCGTTTGCAAAAACAATCAGTCACCCTGGTCAACCTTGATAACAATAAGTCTCTGGGGCAAAACAAAAGTGATACTTTAGAATTGATCAGTGAGCGGATTGGTTTAACCTTTGAGCAGTTCAGGCGTTCAGTGTTATTAGCACAGGGTGACTTTGCCGCCTTTTTAAAAGCTAAAAGTGATGAACGCTCAGCCTTACTGGAACGAATTACCGGAACGGAGATCTATACACAATTATCCATTTCAGCTTATCGACACTTTCAGGAGCAGGAACAGCTACTTAATCAGATTCAGGACAAAATAAAATATGACATGCCGCTTGAAAATCAGCATCGTCAGGATTTAAAAATTAAAATTGCACTCTTAGGAGATGAGTTGTCTGTTCTGAAACAAGTCGTTGAGCAGAGTCAATCATTGCTGCAATGGTATGCTGCTGAAGAACAATTACAACAAGAACAAGTTTTGGCCAGTCAAAGTTTATCCAGCTTAATACAGGAGAAGACTAATAAGTCGGCATTAAAAAAAGAGTTTGAGATAATACTCTCAGTACAAAATTTGCGTCCTTTACTGCAGAATCTGGATGAGTTAACTAAAAAAATAAATGAACTAGAAACTCAGTTGGCACAAAAAAATCTCAATGTTGAGTCGGAAAAAAATAATGAAGAGTGCTTAAGTCTTAGTGTCAAAAATAAACACAATGAATTAAACAACGCCAATCAGGAATATCAGGCAATAAAACCACAGCTGCTCATTGCAAGAGAACTGGATACTCAGATAAAATTGGTTGCTGAAGAATTTATTGAATCTGAAAAGTATCTCAAAGAACTCAATACCTTTTTGTTAGAACTTGAGGCTAAAAAAATTGATGTCGATAATGCGACTAATGAATTAAAAGTGATAGAGCATACTCTGGTGACTGTGTCAGAAGAGCTTGCTGACTTGCAAAAACAGCGACAGCTTGTCTCACTGGAAAGACTCAATGAACAAAAAGAATCGATTGAGCTAAAAATCAGCCATGTGCAAAGCGCTGTTCAGGTCTATCAAAAGTATTTTGAAACAGAGGAAAAAATAGAACAGCATCAGAAATATCATCTGGAACAACAGGTGTTTCTGGCCGGACTGGGGAAAAAAATTAATCAGAAAAATACCCAGCATACAATTTCTAAGGCATCTCTTGAAGAAGCAAAACGTGCCTATATCATTATACAGGAATCAATGACTCATGGTGCACAATCCTTACGTAGTCTATTGAAAGAGGAACAGGAATGCCCGGTTTGTGGTGCGACTGAACATCCATGGGCTGACCATGAAGCCATATTGAATGAACAATATCGACAACAGACAGAGAGGGTGAAACTGCTGGAAGAATCAGTGCAGTCTGACTTAATCAGCATGAGTCATTTACAGCAAAAACTGGAGCATGGAAAAAATGATCTGGCACAAGATATCAACATACGGAAGGAATTTGACCAGACACTGAAGCAGTTAGTGAAGCAATGGCAGAATATCACTCAAATTATTCCTGATATGGGTCTTCAGCCGCTGTATGACAATAAAGTCATTAAGCAAAATGACGCCAGTTTATCAACTGAGCTGAAACAAATGAATGTTCAATTAAAAACAAACAAAGAGCAGGAAAAACAGGCAATTTCTGTCCAGAATCAAATTGATCAGACTCAGTTTAGAAAAGATACACTCCAGCATGAAGAAAGCTTTTTGAGAAAAATACTTTCCGAACAGGATGTATTACTTAATAGCATTAATAATTTTCTTCAGCAAAAAAATCAGCAAAAGAACAAGCAAAACAAACAGCAGAATTTTATCAATAATCTCCAGGAAAAACGTCAGCAAGTTTTTTCACGGTTATTGTTTAATAAACAGCTATTGACTCCGGAAGTCGGTATGGATGCAGATGCAGTGGAAGCAATATTTATCCGGGCTTGTTCTGAACTGTCAAATCAATATGAGCCTGAAAAGCAGAAGCTGGAAACACTCAGGAAAAATTTAATTAAAGTAACAGAGCAGTGCCAGCACCTGGATAGACAGCTGGATCAAAACATACAACAAAGATCAAATCAGGAAAAACAATTAGAGCTGAAACTTGAGGCATGCTCTGTAAAATTACCAGAACTGAAACGATTACTGCAACATGATGAGCTTTGGATTAACAAACAGCAGGATGATTTTGAACAATTAAAACAACGTCTAATTAAGTCAGAAACGCTGCTGGCAGAGCGTGATTTAAAACTGAGTCAACATAAAAACAAGTTTGAGAACTTTTCTGATGCACTTAAATTGATATCAAAGGAAGCTTTGACTGAGCAAGTGGAAAGACAAGTCAATATTAAAAAAACGATGCAGGAAAAACAACAAGAAAATTGGCTTGAATTAAAACAGGACAATGAAAAGAAAAAGCGTTTTGCCTGCTTTCAGGAAGAGTTAAAGATGCGAAAAGAAAACTGGGAAGATTGGGGTGCATTGAATGAGCTTATTGGCTCTGCCAGTGGTCATAAATTTAGGATCTTTGCTCAAAGTTTGACTCTTGAGTCTCTGCTGGCTCATGCTAATAAACACCTGAATGATTTTGCACGACGTTATCAATTACAAAGAGTGCCTGCGACAGATTTAGATCTTCAGATCATTGACCGGGATATGGCTGATGATGTTCGTAGTGTACAAAGTCTTTCCGGTGGGGAAAGTTTTCTGGTGTCACTGGCTTTAGCATTAGGGCTGGCTTCTTTATCATCGACCAAAACACAGGTTGAGTCACTCTTTATCGACGAAGGCTTTGGTACCCTGGATCAGGAAACCCTGGATATTGCCATTGCCAGTCTGGATACATTGCAGGGACTTGGTCGTAAAGTGGGTATTATTTCCCATGTACCTATATTAGTTGAGCGTATTGGGGTTCGGGTAGTGGTGGAGAAAATGGGTGGCGGACAAAGCCGGGTTTCGGTTGAAAATTGATTTTTTAAGATTTACTCATAGGTAGGTACTTAAGAGAAAAATCTATATTTTTCATGTAAATACCACTGATTTTATTATTACATTTGAGCATAAAATGCGGGCTCCAATGCAT
>JADGEM010000097.1 GCA_016744375.1 Gammaproteobacteria bacterium | reverse complement strand
GAAAAATTATCTTGCTGGCGCACTCAATGTAAACACTGGACAGGTGGTTTGGGTTGAATGGGAAAAGAAAAATTCATTCATTTTTTTGAAATTAATGGCAGCCTAGCAGCTTCTCGTACCGAGTACCCCTGATCAACCACTAATTGAGCTGATTCCAATCGAAATTCAGGGGTAAATGTTCGTCTTGTTCCTTTTGTCATTGTCTCACCTTTTTATTTATGAGGTGATTATATCACCTCTAATTAGGTGGCCAAAATGACTATACCACTACATAACGCTGATTTAAATCAGGGAAACTCATGCATCTTAAATTTTAAAGCTCCAATGTATAGTGCTAAAACAAGTGGGTTGCGTATTCTGCTGATGGTGAACACCGATTCTCCCGATTGTCCAGAATATGCATGGTCGGAATGATCCGGTTGATTTTACTCTGGCTTTGCAACGATTTAATCAATCTTTAGGCTTTGAGCGCAATTCATTAACGGAAATAATCAATGAATTGTTAATGGTAACCGATGATTTTTGTGAACAAATTAATCAATTGTTACGTTTGCCTGAAGAAAATAAAAAGAATCTAATTCAGATCCATAAAAAAATTAGAGGGATGTTATCTGTTTTCTAAGTATTCTTGTGCTAGAGTGGCATTTTAAATTACATATGAAAATATAAAGCAGCCAGAACACCACCCAGACCACAGCCAAACATAATAGCTGAAATGATAAGGGGAAAGGAATTTCCAGAATCTTCCCAAAGATTACCATTATCGCAATCTTTGCATAGCGAGGTGTTTTTATGTTTACATTTATCGCCATATTTCATTTATCTTTCTCCTCTTACTAGTACTACATGGGAATATTCTACTCATCTTTCAAGTATGGCAACAGGTGACCTTAAATTTACGTAATGGTGTATTAAAATGCTTGACTACATCATGAAGAACGTTTCTTGTATCGCTCACATTCACTGAAATAAATTTCAGTGCTTTTTGTCATTGGAGTACGTGCCCTGGTGATAAAGGCGATCAATCTGACACCTTCTTTTAGAATATGTTTGACCACTATGCTATTCAGCAGCGAAACACTGTCAATAGGGGGGGAGTGTTCAGGTAGATAACCCATTATGTCTTCACCTGCTACTACAAAATCTGTCCATACATCAAAGATATCATCATCCGTTCGCAATATTTCGCACTTATGCTGAGCCGTATTAACATACTCAAGAATCAATGGATTAAGCCCATGGAAGTTCGGATGATTTTTAATACACTTAATCATATAATCTGATACTTGTTCAATGTTTTTCATTGTCATTGCAATCTTGATATATCGGCTTTCGTAGAAGTCATCCACTGACATAATAAAGGCTTTAAAAGGCTCTCCCCACAATTCATCAATACCTTCGTCACCATTGCGATGTTTAACAAGTTTTCCGAATTCCAACGCCTCACGAAGACATAAACCACAGGTATGCATCAGATCATTCTCAGGCAGTATTTCAACACCACATGCTTCCAGATCAACAAGATGGGTGAATATATCGGCTGCCCGGTTGAATAGCGCTCCAGCGAGCATAGCTGCTTTTACACGTTTTTTTCTCGGATCCTGTTCTGCTTCATAAGCGGCACGAACTTCATCGAGCAGCTTTCCTGGTATATTGATGCCATGTTCCATATGATTGAACAAGCGACGAGTCAATGACTGAATTAAGCTTTTTTTGGCTGAAAGGTTGTCCAAAGGCGGCTCATAGCATTTTATCCAGAAACCATCATAATGGACTTTTATTTCACCATTGATCTCTTTACGAAAGCCATTTTCAATAATCTCCTCCATGTTATGTCGACACCCCTGCTATTTGAGTTTTCTTATAATGAATAATAACTGAGTATATTGATATTTCCAGGGATAATCCAAATTTTTATTCCAAGAGGTATAGGCGAATAAGCCCAGAATATTTTAAGCAGATGAACTATTGTTTTCTTGTTTTTTCTGCTAATTGGTCTTGATGCTTTAAAGAAGTAGTTTAGATCTTTCTTATGTAATCTTAATTGAATGAAAGAAATTATAGAGGTGACTGAAAGCTTATAGTCAAAAAAGAATTAAATAGTTAATCGGAAAAGGCAGTCGTAAGAAATACTAAAATAATTAACTTAGTGCCTGCGACCTTTGCCTTTCTTTTTCAATTGTTCGAATTTAACCACTAGATTTTTTTCTCCGAATGATTTTCCATTGAGACCAGAAATAGCCGCCCTGGCTTCATGACCTTCCATTTCAATAAAGCCGAAACCTTTGCATTTTCCGGAAAAAATATCCATTACCAATTCAATTGAACGTACAACTCCGAATTCTGAAAACAAGGCTTTAACAGAATCTGAAGTTGCATTTGCATCCAGATTACCAACAAATAATTTTTTCATAATAAATCTCAAAATATCGGACAAAAAAAAGGGCGAAACCTTAAAATTTTGCCCTTTTAAATTTAGAGCTCATATAGAGAGCCAGCATTCTTTACAATGCTATTTTTGATATCGCTGGAGGTTTACAGTGCAACAATATTCTCGGCCTGAGGACCTTTTGGGCCTTGAGTTACTATAAACTCAACTTGCTGACCTTCAGCTAAAGTTTTGAAACCTTCACCAGAGATGGATCTAAAGTGAGCAAATACGTCGGGACCATCTTTCTGCTCGATAAAACCAAAACCTTTAGATTCGTTGAACCATTTGACGGTTCCTTGTACTGTGTTAGACATAATAATATCCTGTAATTAAATTTAAATGTGCCTTCAGAGGCTTGAATAGAAAAAATTGAGCTGGTACTTAGAAACTGCAGGACGAGGGATTACGAATAAAACAACGAAATGAAGAATATAAACAAACGACTTTCTTTCTGGAACTAGTGTATATGGTTTATTTTGAAAGTCAAACGATTATTCAAGTATTTATGATATATAATAGAAATCATATTTTATAATTTCGGGGTAGCTGCTTTCTTAACTAAATTATGTTATTAGCACCGACAAAACAAGAGTCAAAATTATTAGCACCTTTCAATGGCCTTCTTTTGAATCAAATTTTTGTGCCTGGTTCAAAAGAAGAATTTATTTCAGCTACAAATGAAATTATAAATTCTAAGATAGTTGGTTTTGATACTGAATCGAAACCTGTTTTTATAAAAGGTGGGAAAAATAATGGTCCGCATGTAGTTCAGTTTTCACTACTGAATAAAGCCTTTATTTTTCAGCTTCACCATAAACATTGCTTGGAATGTTTGCTTGAGATATTTCAGTCAGATAAAGTGGTTAAAGTTGGCTTTGGATTAAAGTCTGACAAAGCACATATTTACAATAAATTTGGTGTTAAACTCAATGCTGTATTGGATCTGAATACCACATTTCGTGAAAAAGGTTATCGTGGCCAAATAGGTGCCAGAGGTGCGGTTGCCATAGTGTTTAACAAGGAATTTAATAAATCTAAACGTACATCAACATCAAATTGGGCAATGCATTGCCTGTCTAAAAATCAGCTGTTGTATGCGGCAAATGATGCGTATGTGGCATTGCGCGTATATAATGAACTTAATTAATAGCAAGGTATTTCAGTTGGTCCAAAAATGATTGGAGTATATAAATGAGCACTATTAAATATGAAAATACAACACAGAGGTGAATAATTGCAAACACTAGTTAAAAAATGGTTTCAAGACAAGGGGTACGGTTTTCTTGAAAATGGGACAGGTCCAGATATTATGGTGCGAAAAGCAGAACTTATTAAGTGTTCGTATTTAAAGGTTAGTTCAGTCGTAGAATTTGAGTGTCACATTGATGGCCATGGGTTAGTTGCCAAAAAAGTCAGACTTTCACGTAAAAAAAATAACACACAAAATGGAACTCGTGGTTCCAGAACACATCCTTTTGGTGTGATGACATAAGGGGGAGTTTGGTAATGACTTTAAAGCACTTAAAACAAAGCTCATGGACAATTGAACAAGCCAACCAACAAGTTAAACAGGAATATGACGAGCAATATTGGCAATTTCTGATCAGGCTAATTAATATTAAAGAGGTTAAATGGAATGTTAATAATAATACCATTGATTTTGCTGAGTACATTCCACTAAAAACACTATTTAGTGAAGTGCTAGAGAGAATGCCAACAGAAGAGTTTATGGTTGAAAAATGTCGTGTATGCCAGCATTATTTTAATGCAAATAAAGACGATGGTATCTTTGGTGATACTGAAAAACTGACACACTTCATTTGTAAAAAATGTGCTCATTCATTGACCGCCTGGGAATTTTATCAAAATCACTTGAAGACTTGAGGCTGCCCCATTTTAAAATAGGGTGTTTCTTTTTTTGAGCACCTTTCTGAATTCTGCCACCTACCACTAGAATCTAAACAGTAAAAATAGCACAATTCTCGATTCATCGATTGAAAGTAGTATTGAATTTATTGGTCTTTGATATAATGTTATTGATTATCATTATCGTTTGGTAATATACTGTCAATCCTCGGGTATTTTTAGAAGTAACTATCTCCCTTGTCCGAACATGACCGAAACTAAACAGCCCCCGCTGATTTGTTGGTATTGAAAGTGCCTGGCAAGGTGATAGAAAAGGTGTAGTAAGGGGTTAATATGAAAAAGATCGTAGTTGTTGTATTCATCTCCATGGTGGGTACCAGCCTATATCTTGCCTATGCGATCAGCGACTTTCTGCCTGACCCCCGGCTAGGTTTTACCGGTAGTAACGGTTTTTTTCTAACGACCAATCATGTCACGACTGGGAGGGGTTATCGTCTGGAGGGCGATGACTTTATTCTGGAGACAGCTTCTACCACCGCTCTGGAAACCGCCGTTACTGGTAAAAAGTCTGACCATAAAAAGAGTTTCACCCTGCATGAAGGCAAGCAAATTCTGCTCAGGGACGAATCGGTTGGAGCCACTCGCTGGTCGAGGACCTTTTACTATCAGGACCTGAAGCGCAAGGCCTACACCTACCGCTGGAGGGGACAACGTATGAAATGCACGGACTACCCGTTTAAGTATTTTCTCGTGAGCTGTAACAACAGCAGGATAGTCATCTGGGATACTGATGACCCACCACAAATAAACCTGACCATCACCAAACGTCGTATCCTCAAGCATCCGGACAGAGTTCTCGACAATAACAACCAGAACAACATCTATCGTAAAGAAAAGCGGATGGCGGAAGGCCAGCGCTTCATGCAGCAGGTGGATAAAATCCTGGCCGCCCATTTGCCCAATCGGCGTGATATCTATTACCCGCTGGAACCCGTTAAATTCATGGGTGGTGAGCACCGAAATAGGGAGGATGACCTGCGTGAGTTTCAAAAGGCCATTTACCAGTATGATCAGTCACGCCGTGACAACTGGTTCTTCTGGTTTATGCCCGAGCAACCCTGGGATGTAGAGCGTGAAGCTGATCGTAAACTGCTTGAAGCCTGGCATGCGAAGTCCGAAAAGGAATAGGCATTGGAGAGAATCATAATGAACTTTCGGTATAAATTGTTTTTTCTGGTATTCCTGGCGGTGCTGCTCACCGCCTGTGGCAACTCGGAGCTTGATGCCACCAGTGAGGAGTCATTGAAGGAATCCTCCGAAGATTTGATTGACTCCCTTCCCACAGATCAGAGGAAGTCGTTCAAAGATGATCTACGTCGGTTCATCTTCTGGCATCACTCGAACAAGGCCTTTAGAAAAAAAGGTGATACGGATGAAATTGCCCGGCAGCGGGTAGCTGTCAAGTTGCATGGAAAGAATGCTGAAGGATTCATGCTGGAGTATAAGAAAGCACAAAAAATCAATGCTCTATGGAAGATGGAATACTACAAGCAAAGCCAGGAGCCTCATAAGTATGGGAATAAGCAGCGGGCCAGGGTCCATCTGGACGGCTACCGAATCTATACCAGAAAAGATGATGGCAAATACTATATCGATTTCGCAGTACTCAATAATTCTGCACATACGCTGCGTGAAGTTATATTCAATGTAGTGGTTGTTCCTAAAAACAGCCAAGCGTCTTGGGAGGTGGACAAACTCTTACGAATAGATTTTCCCGACGGACTTCCGGTTGGGGTTAGGTCTGTTAAGACCATGCAGCTGTTTGGTGATTACTTTAATGAATCACCCGAAGAGATGGCACTGAGAGAAACCACCCTGCCTTATATGATGTATACGGAAGAAGACTCTTACGGCAGACGCGGTGCTGGCAAGCACAATAATGAGAAAATTGAGTCCTACCAGAAAAATATTGACAGTCTGATTGAGGAATTTGACCTGGATGATGTGTAAACACCTGAGATTCTGAACCCTCTTATGAGCAATATAAACAATTTGTTCAACTACTCATGAGTAAAAATTTACGCATGAGTAAAAATCGTTGGCATGGTTATAGGCCGTGCTTACAATGAACAAAATTAAAAATATGTATTCACATTAAGGAGGTTGATAATAAAACAGTGCAGGTAAAAAACGCTCAAAATAAACTTTTACAACCTGCCCATAGCCTTCGTTGATGCTGTGCTTACACTCTCGACAAGGTTTCATCTTTTTTCCTTTAGTTGATTTTATTTGTTAAAATCATCGGCTTAGTCGAAAACATATCCAAAAATACGGCAAATAGCAAATATAACGCTAAAATGTGAATATCAATCAGCATAACTACTAGATGACTTATTATGAGTTTTAACCTGGTTCACTTTATCAGTGAGCATGAACAATCATTCCATGAGGTCTTTGACCTGGTTCCGATCCCCTTATTCGCTAAAGATAAACAGGGTCGATACATTACCTGTAATCATGCCTATGAAAAAATTTCCGGAAAATCACGGCAGGATTTGATGGGCAGAACGGTTTTTGACTTGTGGCCAAAGTCTCAGGCAGAATTGTTTTATTTAAAGGATAAAGAATTATTTGACAGTGGAGGGCAGCAATTATATGAAGCGGATATCAGTGCTTCATTTGGTAATAAGTGCATTGTTCAATTCCATAAGGTCACTTTTTCAAATAAAGAGGGTGAAACCATTGGTTTGTTAGGTGCTATCTTTGATATTACTGAAAGAAAAGTAATGGAAGACAAGTTAAAGTATTTAGGTAATCATGATCCATTGACCGAACTTCCCAATAGAAGACAGCTAATCAATGACTTTGGGCATGAGTCCAAAAGAGCAACTCGCTCTGAGAGGAAAATGGCACTCTATTACATGGATATTGATCGTTTTAAAAAGGTTAATGATGATCTGGGACATGATGTTGGTGATGCCTTATTGCAGTTTATTTCTGAAAAGGTAAAAAATTTACTGAGAGACAGTGAAATTGTCTATCGAGTCGGTGGTGATGAATTCTGTATTCTTGTCCCGGAATTTAGCAGTAAAGAACAATTAAAAGTCCTGGCTGAAAGAGTTATTGATTGTATTTCCAATATTAATCATTTTGGAGGGATGGAAATTAATATTGGTTGTAGTATTGGTATTGCAATTTTTCCGGAGAATGGAGATACATTATTTAATTTAACATCTTCTGCGGATAAAGTGATGTATATTGCTAAAAAATTGCAGAATGTTCACTACTGTTTTGTTGAACAAAATTAACTCATAGAACTATCATAAATCTTATAATTATTTTTACCTGAACGTTTGACTGCATACATGGCTGTATCGGCAAAACTAATCAATTCATCCAAATCCTTTGTTTGATTCGGATAAAGTGCAATACCAATACTGCTGCCAATATGACATTGTGCATCGAGAATATTAAAGGGCTGAGATAAAGCTTTGATTACTTTGTCAGCAACTATTTTAACAGCCGTATTGTTATCGCTATCAATTATATTTTGTGCGATAAGAGTAAACTCATCACCTCCCAGACGTGCAAAGACATCATCATTTCTAAGTGTTTCTTCGACTCTAGTAGCAACCTGACGTAATATTTCATCGCCATAATCATGACCAAAATCATCATTGATCGCTTTAAAACCATCTAAGTCAATAAATAGTAGAGCCAGGCCTTTATTATTACTGCTCATTTTTTTCATACCTTGAGTAAGATGTCCTAAAAATGAGGAACGATTAGGCAAGCCCGTTAATGTATCATAATGTGCTAAATGCTGGAGCTGTTTGTTTACTTTGACTAAATCTTTAGTTCGCTCTGCCACTGTAATTTCGAGGTCATCTTTATTTTTCTTTAAGGTTTTAATAAAATGAGAAAAACGAACACTGACGAAAACACCAATAGCAATACTAATGACAACTCCTAAAAGAGTTGCTAATATCAGATACCTTCGTGTGGTATCAAATAAAGCTTTGGCTTTATTCATCGCTTTTTGAGAACTGATGCTTTCAAAAGTAATTAGATCATCTAATTTGGACAAAGCAATCACTTGATTTGGTGAAACTTCTTTAACTAATAAATCCTGGGCTGCTGAATAATCTCCTTCTTCAATCAATTCAACCACTCTTCGTTGGCCAGGGACAATGGAGCGTGCAAATTCACGGTGATTATCAAGCAGTTTTTGCTCTTGATCTGATAAGTTCGTTGCAATCAATTTATTGCGATAGCCTAAAAATGAACTGCCAAGTGAGCCAAATTCTGATTTTAAGTCATCAATTTCAAATGCATCATCGGTACTGACCATAGAAAAGAGAATTGGTGCTCGTTCTCTAGAGATAACACGCATTTTTTGAACCAGCTGCATGCGTACATTATACACATCAACTACTTTTACAAATTCAGATTTAACATCATTAAAACGCCATAGAGCCAGAATTGTTTGTACTAGCATTAATAGAATAATAAAGGCTCTTCTCCGCTCTGATGAGTGAAGAAAGATGCTAATACTCACAAGATCTGTTGCAATATAAAGCTTCTGACAGTTTTATAAGCAAAAGATAATA
>JADGEM010000041.1 GCA_016744375.1 Gammaproteobacteria bacterium | reverse complement strand
CGTAACCCATCTAATGTTGATACGGGTAATATGATTCTTGAGTAAAAGGACTTTCAGTCCTGTAGCAACCTATGGACTTTCAGTCCATAGTCGTTGAGTGTAAGACATTTCTTGCTCATTAAATAAAAAATAGATAACTGTTCATTTATCAAAACTTCTGTGTTATTTTATGTATGCTGTTTTTAAGAAGGGATAAATATGGATATTAAACCGGCATTCAAACCCAATCCTGATGCAAAGCTCATGGATCAAGTTAGGGAAGTTTTATGCTATCTTTGTCCGATCTGGCACTCAATAAATCGGTCGCTGCAGCGACACAAAACCAGGCTTTTAATGCACTATTATTTCTTTACGATAAAGTTTTAGGCCTACCTTTAGATGGTAAAATACAAGCCATTCGCTCGAAAAAAAAAGTAAAGATACCAACTGTTTTAAGTCGCTATGAAGTGCAACGTTTTTTTACCTTTATCGACGGCACACATGCATTAATGGCCAAACTTTTATACGGTTCTGGTTTGCGTCCGCCTGCGTGTAAAAGATATTGATTTTGATCGTAAAAGATTGCGTATTTTAGGAAAGGGGGATAAATGGCGCAGTACTGTTTTATCCCGATCAATAATTCCAGAACTAAAGACTCAGGTTGAAAAAGTTAGAGAACTTCATCAACAAGAACTGGATGCAGGATTTGGTAATGTCTATATGCCAAATGCTTTAGCCCGCAAATACAAAAATGCCTCAAAAGAACTTCAGTGGCAATATGTCTTTCCTGCTAAAAAACGTTCAATTGATCCTCGTAGTGGATGTGAACGAGTGCATCATGTCATGGATAAAGATATCTCACAAATTAATTCTCCCCTGGAAAATCTTATGATTTGATCTCATTCTGAGTTTAATAACACAGTCATGTTTCAGTTTATGAATTAATCCAGAACTCAAAAGAAAAGTCACTCAAACATTAATTGAAAAAGTAACCGGTCCATTATTTACAAGTGAGACTTTCATATCTGCTCCAAACTGTCCGGATGCAATATTGCTGTACTGAGATTTTGCCTGCTCAACAAGGTAATGGAAAAGTGATTCTGCTTCTAACGGCGGTTTCGCAGAGCTGAAGCTTGGACGCATTCCTTTTTTGGTATTGGCTGCCAGGGTGAACTGGGGGACCAGCAGTAAGCCGCCCTGAGTATCGCTGACACTTAAATTCATTTTATCATCATCATCGGCAAAGATACGGTAGTTTAGTAATCGGTGCAGGAGTTTATCTGCCTGGGCAGGCTGGTCTTTTTTTTCCATACCCACCAGAACCAGTATACCCTGGTCTATCTGGCCAATAATCTGTTGTCCGACTTCTACTTTTGCCCAGTCAACCCGCTGAATTAATCCAATCATTATGGTTTATAATCATTAGCCTCGTATGGCAGTCACATTATCAGGCATTTTTTGCTTATGTGTGACAACAGGCATAGGGCTGTTAACTGTTGTCAGCATTTTATTGACATCAAAGATATATTTTTGCAGACCCTTTGCTTCTATTTTCAGTTGTGTGACACGATCGGCAATAGAGTCTCTGGATTGACCCGCTTTTTTAAGCTGTTCCAGGCGAAACTGCAGCTCTTTTTTGTGCGCTTTAACTTGTCGAATGAGAGGTGTTAATGCACGTTTTCCCCAGTCATCCGCATCCTTATTTAGTTGATAATAAAGGTTTCTGGCACGACTAACGAGTGAGATAAAGAATTTTTTTATCACAAAACTTTGTTCGGTCATTGTGGAGTAGACACTGGTTCGATACTCTTCGGCATCTTGATAAAGTGCTTCAATCTCTTGCTTATAAGATGCGATAGAAAATAGCTTAGGCTTAACATCAGAATCTTCATTTTCATTTTGAAAACGGTTATAAATGGATTTTACGAGCCGATTGGTTAACTCAGTTTGTTTGGCAGCTTCGCTCATGGTATTACTGATGCCGTCAAAAAGAGTTTTCATGGATTTTTTCATACCATTCGTTGTCCAGCTTCCTTTCATGGAATTGCGTGCAGTGTTGACCTGATTATCCAGTCGGTCCAGATCGATAATGGATTTTAGACGATTATACTGGCCGGAGAGTATCTGGCGACTGGAATGCAGGCTTTCGGCATTGCGGTGGTAAACAGTCTGCTCTTCACGAGTTTTTTCCAACAAAGCCTGGATAACATGCTCATTTTTACCACTGAGGCCGCTGAAAGTCTGAATGGATTTTTTCTTGGCATTAAACTCGCTGAGCAATATGCTTTTTGATTCCTGCATCATTTCATTGATGTCTGTGATGAGCGTGTCGCGCACTAATAGTTCTTTTTGCGGCAAGATTTCATTTGAGAGTACATTTTCCATGGCCACAAGGTTACTGGCCTGAACTAATTTCGTATCATTTTTGACTCGTCCGATTAAGCCTTTTTGTGCTGATACAGCAAATACCCGTTTGGTTGCAATGCCCAGGGTTTTTGATGTTTCGATGCACTGTCTCTGAATACTTTGATTTATTTCTTCTTTGCTTTTTAAGTCATCCCAGAGGGTATCTATCTTATTTAATGCAATGACCAGTCCACTATTGTGATTGCGTCGGAAGCTTTTTAAATGCCGGCGCCAGATATCCATGTCGGAGCGAGTGACGCCGGTATCAGCTGCCAGCACAAAAATAGCAGCCTGGGCATTAGGCAGCATATTAATGGTGAGTTCTGGTTCATTACCCAGGGAGTTTAGTCCCGGTGTATCTAAAATGGCCAATCCCTGCTCAAGAAATGGGTGGGGGAAGTTAATGAGTGCGTGACGCCACATGGGGATTTCAACAATGGCGTCATCGGAGAGTTCAGAACCGTTATCATCAGTAATAATATCGTATAGGCCAAGTCGCTTTGCTTCAGCGGCTTTGACTTTCTTAGTGTTTGTAATTTGTGAGAAAGAGCTTGCCATACTTGAAGGTGAAGTGATGTCCAGTTGAATATGAGTCCAGTTAACGGCATTTTGTTTGTGCTCGCTGACACTGGCATCCTCCATGCGGCTTTCGATGGGGAGCAGGCGCATGTAAGGTCTAGGTTCATCAACATCGTAAAATAGTTCTGTGGGACACATGGTGGTGCGTCCCGCTTCGCTGGGTAGTAATCGACGTTTAAATTGAGAAAAGAAAATAGCATTTATGAGTTCTGTTTTACCTCTGGAAAATTCACCGACAAAAGCCAGAGTTATGCGATCATGTTTTAATGTCTGCAGGGTCTCGTAGATTTTCAGACTTTGTTCGCTTTCTTCAAGCCCTGTGGTGTCTAACCAGCTCTGAAAATCCTCAATGGTCTTGACCAGATCACTTTTCCATTTTCCATAGGCGTGGATGTTTTCGAAAAAGTTGTCATTCTTCATAGTCTCGTCTTCTTTTGAATGGGTTAAAACAGTATTTTTTATTTACCAGATTTCTAATAAAAGGATAGCAGAAAATTAATAATAAGTAATATTTAATTGAATCAATAGTTTATGCTGAATGTGCCAAATCTTTGTGGGCAGATTTAAAATGTTTGTTTTAAAGCTTTGTTGTTCTGCCAGTCCAGTCTAGCAAAATAATGTATAAAAAATGTGATAGGTTTCAAATTGTTAACCAAATATGACGGGCATAAACATGATAAGCAGGTTTAATACGACAAATACCAGAATGGGTGACAAGTCAAAGCCGGAAAACGGAGGCAGTATTTTACGGGCAGGGCGCATAACTGGTTCTGTAATGTGATGAATTAAGGCAGTGGCCGGATTATATGTACCCGGACTGACCCAGCTGATAATGACCTGGACCAAAATAGCAAAAAAATAAATATATAAAACCAGAGTTAAAAGTGAGCCGATGCTGTGCCAGAGTAGTAAAATTGGACTGATAGAAAGACCTTTTACAGTAAACAACAGGGCATTCTCAATGACCTGAAGAAAATAAGCCAGCAGGATTGAGGCGATATCAATGCCAAATAATCCCGGTATGATCCGGCGAATCGGATTTAATACGGGTGTGGATGCTTTGACTATAAACTGCGACAGAGGATTGTAGAAATCAGCCCGTACTAATTGCAACAGAAAGCGCAAAATAACGATGATGATATAAAGGCCGAAGAGGGTGCTGATTAAATAGGTGCCGGCGTTGACTAAGAAGTTGTCCATTCATTCTTTCCTGGTGGTTGCTAATGGTTGCCTAAAATTTGTGCCAGCTCAATAGAGCGTGCTTTTGCTCCTTGCAGAGCCTTTGCAAAGAGTGCTTCTAACTGGCCCTCCTGCAAAATACCAATGGCTTTTTCCGTGGTGCCTCCGGGTGATGTCACCTTTTTTCTAAGTGTTTCGGGTGAATCAGTGCTTTCCAGAGCCATTTTAGAGGCACCAAATGCGGTCTGTATGGCCAGTAAATGAGCAGTTTTTTCATCCAGTCCTAGTTGAACACCTGCCTTTTCCATGGCATCTATGACCAGAAAAAGATAGGCTGGACCACTGCCGGATAATGCAGTGACTGCATCCATATCGGATTCACTGTCTAGCCAGAGAGTCAGCCCTGCTGCTCGCAGTATTGATTCGGCAAGGGTTTTTTGCTCATCACTGACGTGTGTATTAGCAAATAATGCGGTGGCACCACTTTGAACCAGAGCAGGGGTGTTTGGCATACAGCGCACCAGAGCCAGGGGGGTGTTATCATTTTCAGGAGTCAGCCATAATTCAATGTCTTTACTCAGCACACCTGCGGCAATGGATATCATAAGTGGTTTTGACTGACTGACCTCAGTTGCAATATCAGTACAGACTTGTGCTAATTGCTGTGGTTTGACGGCGAGAATAACAATATCTACTGACTGAACGAGTTCGGCATTGCTGTTGGTCACATTGATGCCGAACTGGCTAGCCATTTGTGTCATTTTGTCTGTGTCAGGATCGCTGATCCAGATGTTTTTTCCTGGCACACCAGTACTTGTCAGTCCACCCACTAAACTGTGAGCCATATTACCTGAGCCGATAAAACCGATTTTCTTGTTGTTCATTAAGTTCAATATCCAAATAATTACTGGAAAGTAGCATTATACCCCAGGAGCCTATTTGAGAATAGCGGCCGTATTTATTCTCTGGGGCCAAAAAGAGCCGTACCCACTCGAACAATTGTGGCACCTTCGCTAATGGCAGCTTCCAGATCATTGGACATGCCCATCGACAAGGTATCCATCTGGAGTTTATATTGTTCATTAAGCTGTTGCATCAGCTTACGTAGTTGACGGAAATCAGCTTTTTGCTGTTTAAAATCGCTGCTGGGTTTGGGGATAGCCATAAGACCACGGATCGTTAAGTTTGGCAGCTTCATGATTTCTTCCATGTCGGTGTTTATTTTGTCGACAGAAAAGCCGGATTTTTGAGATTCTTGGCTGATATTTATCTGCAGGCAAATATTGAGTGGCGGCATTTCTGAGCGCTGTGTGCTTAATCTTCGGGCAATTTTGAGCCGGTCAATTGAATGGACCCATTGAAAATTCTGGGCAATATCCTTCGTTTTGTTTGATTGTATGGGCCCGATAAAGTGCCAGATGATGTCCGGCTGAGAGGAATGTTTGATTTTTTCCAGTGCTTCCTGCAAATAGCTTTCACCAAAATTTCTTTGATTTAATTCATAGAGAGCCTGAATCTTTTCCAGAGGGTGTCGCTTGCTAACTGCCAGAAGTGTGACAGGCTTACTTAAAGAACGGCCACTATTGATAAAGGCTTTCTCTATCCGTTGATTTATGTGATCGAATCGGTTTCTTGTATTGCTCATTTTAGTCTATACTAATTGCAGAACGTTGGATTATTACAAAAAATCATCCTGGGTCCGGTTAAAATTAACTCGGGTGGTTTATCAATTATTATAACAAGTATGTCTTTTAAGTCTATTACTGGACAGGTTCCTGAGCCTGACTTTGGTGTTAATTTTAGCTTATAGATAGAAGGCATTACAATTATTGAATAGCGAAGAATCATGGATATAACAGAACTGCTTGCCTTCAGTACCAAAAATAATGCGTCAGACTTACACTTGTCAGCGGGATTGCCACCGATGATACGGGTTGATGGCGATATCCGCCGTGTGAATGTACCGCCGTTGGAACACCGTGAAGTACATGACATGGTGTATGATATTATGAATGATAAACAGCGAAAAGATTATGAAGAATTCATGGAAACTGACTTCTCATTCGAAGTACCTGGTCTGGCACGTTTTCGTGTGAATGCTTTTAATCAGAACCGGGGGGCGGGGGCTGTTTTCCGTACCATTCCATCCAATGTCTTATCTCTTGAAGAACTGGGCTGTCCTGCTATCTTTAAAGACATCTGTCAAAATAAGCGGGGTATTGTTTTGGTGACGGGGCCTACAGGTTCCGGTAAGTCAACAACTCTGGCCGCCATGATGGATCATTTGAATAACTCGATTTATGAACACATTCTGACGGTAGAGGATCCCATCGAATTTGTACATGAAAGTAAAAAATGCCTGGTGAACCAGCGTGAGGTGCATCGAGATACTTTAGGGTTTAATGAAGCTCTGCGATCAGCCCTGCGTGAAGATCCGGATATTATTCTAGTGGGTGAGTTACGTGACCTGGAAACCATTCGTCTGGCATTGACTGCAGCTGAAACAGGTCATCTGGTTTTTGGTACCCTGCACACCAGTTCAGCAGCTAAAACCATTGACCGTATAATTGATGTATTTCCCGCTGCAGAAAAGGATATGGTTCGGGCAATGTTGTCAGAGTCATTGCGAGCGGTGATTTCTCAGACCCTGTTAAAGAAAAATGGTGGTGGCCGGATTGCTGCTCATGAGATCATGATTGGTACACCCGCAATTCGAAATCTTATTCGTGAGTCGAAAATTGCACAAATGTATTCTGCGATTCAAACAGGACAAAATATCGGTATGCAGACTCTGGATCAAAACCTGAGGGTTTTACTTTCACAGGGTATGATATCAAAAGCAGATGCTATGACGTATGCGACACAAAAAGATGATTTCATGTAATTATAGAAACCTTTCTGAGACTGTAAAAATTCAGGTAATTGCATAAACCCTGTGAATTAATAATAAGAAATAAGGTAAAAAAGACAGATGGATTTTGATTCTTTATTAAAATTAATGGTGCATAAAAAAGCATCCGATTTATTTATTACCGTGGGCACGCCACCTTCTATGAAGGTCAATGGAAAAATATCCCCGGTGACTAAAAAATCACTCAACTCAACTCAGGCACATCAGATTGTCACCGGAATCATGAATGATAAATTGCGTGCTCAATTTGAAGAAGATCACGAATGTAACTTTGCTATCAGTCGCTCTGGCGTCGGACGTTTTCGTGTCAGTGCTTTTATGCAACGCAGTCAGGTGGGGATGGTTTTACGTCGAATTGAGACCACGATTCCAACCTATAAAGATTTAAAACTGCCGGAAACGATTAAAGATTTAGCCATGACAAAGCGTGGTTTAATTATTTTTGTTGGTGCAACTGGTTCAGGTAAATCTACTTCTCTGGCCTCTATGATTGGTTATCGAAATAAAAATGGCAGCGGCCATATTATCACGATTGAAGATCCCATTGAATTTGTACACAATCATGAGGGCTGTATTATTACCCAGCGTGAAGTCGGTATTGACACCGATTCCTTTGAAATAGCGCTTAAAAATACTCTGCGTCAGGCTCCGGATGTGATCCTTATTGGTGAGATTCGGACCAGAGAAACAATGGACCATGCCATTGCTTTTGCGGAGACAGGCCATTTATGTCTGGCCACTTTGCACGCCAATAATGCCAACCAGGCAATGGATCGCATTATTAACTTTTTTCCTGAAGAACGTAAGCCTCAATTATTGATGGATTTATCAATGAATATGCGGGCTTTTGTTGCCCAGCAGTTGATCCCGACGCCAGATGGTAAAGGCCGCAGGGCTGCGGTTGAAATTTTGTTAAATTCACCGCTGATTGCAGATTATGTCAGGGAAGGAGAGATTCATAAGCTTAAGGAAGTCATGAAAAATTCCCGTGAAGAGGGCATGCAAACTTTTGATCAGGCTTTGTATGATCTGTACCGCAGTGAAGCGATTACTTATGAAGATGCACTGCACCATGCAGATTCTCCAAATGATCTGCGTCTGATGATCAAGTTGGGTGATGAAGAAGCAACCGAATCCATGGGATCTTCTCT
Organism: Gammaproteobacteria bacterium; assembly: GCA_016744375.1. Classification (GTDB taxonomy): domain Bacteria; phylum Pseudomonadota; class Gammaproteobacteria; order GRL18; family GRL18; genus GRL18. Next base: position 36,139 of record JADGEM010000041.1, on the reverse strand, counting down.
TGAAGGGGTGAGCTTTACCGATACCAGAGAAGATAAAGGCAGTGGTTTAGGCGGTGGCAGTGGCGGTCTTGGGCTGAGTTGATGCTTGGACTATTATTCAACTTGCTTTCAATTAGCATGTGTTTCAGTCGCAAATACTATTTCTCCTGATTTTATTGTATAGGTGACCTTTCCTTTTAACTCCCAGCCGTGGAAGGGGGTATTTTTCCCCCGGCTGAGCAGTTTCTTTCGATCAACTACCCACCAGGCTTCAGGATCAAAAATACAGACATCAGCATCTGCTCCGACAGACAAAGTGCCTTCAGACAGGTTCAGTATTTTGGCAGGTTGTTGTGTCAGGCGAGCAATGACGTCACTGATAGACATTCCCTGAGCTTCTATCATTTTTAATGCCAGTGGTAAGAGTGTTTCAACACCACTGATGCCTGCTGATGTTTCAGCAAAAGGGGCCAGTTTAGCATCACTGCTATGAGGCTGGTGATCGGAAACAATACTGCTTATGACACCTGATTTGACGCCATGACGTAATGCATCCTGATCTCTTTGAGTTCTTAAAGGGGGCAGTACATGGCAGTTGCTGTCAAAAAAACCGATATCCATTTCTGTTAAATGCAAATGATGTGCTGTGACATCTGCCGTGATGGGCAGGCCGTCATTTTGGGCTTGTTGAATTAATTGCACAGCTTTAGCGCTGGATAAATGACAAAAATGAGCCTTTGCTCCAGTGAGTTCGATGAGTTGTAGATCTCTGGCAATTGCAATCGTCTCAGCGCTAACTGGTATTCCGGCTAATCCCAACCGGGTGCTGACAGCACCTTCATGGGCACAACCATCGCTGAGCCATGGATCAAAAGCCTGAATAAAGACAGTAATGTCATGACTGGCGGCATATTCAAGTGCGCGCCTCATGACCAGTGTACTTTTTACCGCCTTTAATGCATTGGTTGTTCCCACACAGCCTGCATTTTTTAGTTCTCGCATTTCACTGAGTTTTTCACCTTGCAGCTGTTGAGTCAATGCACTGAGGGTGTAAACTTTGGCAAGGCCTTCTGTTTCAGCTTTGAGTCGGATTAATTTAACCATGGCGGCATTATCAATAACAGGCATGGTATCAGGCGGGCAGCAAAGTGCTGTCACACCGCCAGCCACAGCGGCTCTGGTTTCCGAGGCAATACTGCCTTTGGTTTCATAACTGGGCTCACGTAGGCGAAAACGCAGGTCAATTAATCCAGGACAGATTATTTGATGACTGGCATCAATAATATGCTGCGCAGTAAAATTTTTTGGGGGATCGCCCAGAGCAATTATTTTACCGTGTTGGAGATGGATATTAATTTGCTTATCGATCTGATTTGCTGGATCGATGAGTCGACCGTTGATAATGCTGATGGCCGGGCTGTTGGCAGAAATTGCGGCAGTCAATTGAGTGATATCAGACATTATTGCTGGCCTCCTGTTCTGGCTGGCTCGGCACTTCTATCAGAGCTTCGACCTAAAGTTTGTGACATGACTGCCATACGAATTGCGATGCCATTTGTCACCTGTTCCAGGATAACAGACTGTGGGCCGTCAGCAATGCTTGATGCAATTTCTACACCTCGATTAATGGGGCCGGGATGCATCACGATGGCATCCGGTTTTGCCAGTTTAAGTTTTTTTTCGGTTAAACCATATTGAGAATAATATTCATTCTCGCTGGGCAGTAAGGCGCCCTGCATGCGTTCTTTTTGCAGACGCAGCATAATGACTACATCGGCATCAACCAGAGCAAGCTGCAAATCATGGTACACGTGAACACCCAGTGTTTCGATTTGTGTTGGAATTAATGTTTTTGGCCCCACAACCCTGACTTCGCTGACCCCTAGAGTTGTCAGTGCATGAATCTGGGAGCGAGCGACACGTGAATGTAAAATATCACCAACTATTACAACTCTGAGATCGGCAAATTGCTTTTTATGCTGGCGAATGGTGAACATATCCAACATGGCTTGTGTCGGGTGTGAATGGCAGCCATCACCGGCATTAATAACACTGGTATGGGGTGAGACATGCTGTGCAATAAGGTGTGCAGCGCCACTTTGGTTGTGTCGGACAATGAACATATCACAGTGCATGGCTTCAAGGTTGTGTAGCATATCCAGCAGACTTTCACCCTTGCTGGTTGCCGAAGTGTTGATATTAATATTCAGGATATCAGCCGAAAGTCGTTTTGCGGCCAGCTCAAATGTAGTTCGTGTCCGGGTGCTGGCTTCAAAAAATAAGTTAACAATGGTTTTGCCGCGCAGCAATGGCACTTTTTTAACTGCTTGCTCATGAACATTGGCAAAAGGTTCAGCCGCATCAAGAATATTGACCAGATGCTGGCGTTTAAACCCTTCGATGGAGAGAAAATGCTTTAATCGTCCCTGTTCATCAAGCTGAATATTTTTTGCAATCATAGTATGACCTTTTGTCGTATCCCAGTCTGTTTCAGCATCTATTTTGAACCAGTTTTAATGGTTCGGGCCCGCAGAGTTTAATTTGTTGATCGGCGTTGAGTTTAATGGTTTGTCCTATAATTTCGGCATATACCGGTAGCTCTCTTCCTCCTCTATCAAGTAATACAGCTAAAGTCACTGATGCGGGTCTGCCATAATCAAAAATCTCATTCAGTGCTGCACGAACGGTCCGTCCGGTAAACAGGACATCATCAACCAGGATAATGTGTTTATCATCAAGTGCTGTCGGCAGCTGAGATGGTTTAACTTCAGGGTGCAAACCAATCTTGGTAAAATCATCGCGGTAAAATGAGATATTAAGGCTGCCCAGAGGGTTACTGAGCTGTAATTGTTGATAGAGCTTTTCTGCAATCCAGAAGCCGCCAGTATGAATGCCGATCATGACAACCTCTTCTTTATTGAGACTCTGGATCTTTTGATCAATGGCCTGATACATGGTACCCAGCAATTGATCAAGGTTAATTGTGTGATTAAACTCTGATTGTTCAGTTTCAGACGCTGTTGTCATGTGCACCTATCCGTTTTCATTGAGCCAGCTTTGTAAAATAAGCTGGGCGGCAAGCTGGTCAATATCATGACCCTGCTGTTTCTTCTTTTTTACTTTTTTCCCAGGTTTGTTATGACGTCTGGGGGATGTAATTCCTTCGTATCCTAATAGATGGCTGGCTTCGCGTGAAGTCAGACGCTCATCCATAAAATGGATTGGTATATTGTATCTTTCCTTGAGCTGATTGCCAAAAATTCTGACAGCTTCAGTTGTTTCCTGCTCTTCACCTTCCATTGTCAGAGGAAGTCCTATAATTAGTGCGACTGGGCGCCATTGATCTAATAACTGTTCAATGCTTTCCCAGTTGATTTTTTTGTTATGGGAAATAATAGTAGTTAATGAACTGGATGTGCCTGTCAGAAGCTGGCCCACGGCAATTCCAATTTTGTTTTGACTGTAGTCAAAGCCCAGAAAAGTGCTGGTTAAAGGGTAGTCAGACATGAATGGGTTCTTTTTCAGGCATGACCGATGTCCCCGGAAATCAGGTTAATATCAATGCCCAGTTTCCTGGCGGCATTTTCCCAACGTTGATTGCTCGGAGTTTCAAATAGTATATCGTTATCAGCTGGAACATTCAGCCAGGAATTCTGCTCCATTTCTTTTTCAATCTGGCCTTTTCCCCAGCCTGCATAGCCCAGAGTGATAAGGAAGTTTGAAGGGCCCTGGCCGTTAGCAATTGCAACTAAAATGTCTTTAGATGAACTGAGAGAGATTGCGTCATTAATTTTGAGAGTTTGTGTCCATGGTTCCAGCTCACTGTCATTTGAGTGTAAAATAAAACCGTGACCTGTTTCAACAGGACCACCCAGGTAAACGGGTGTGGAGGCCAGACTTTCTGCGTTCAAGGTGATGTCAAGTTGGGAAAGCAGGTCAGAAAATGTGATATTTGTGGGATGATTGATTGTTAAGCCCATCGCGCCCTGAGGAGTATGTTGGCAAATATAGCTGACACTTTTTTCAAAAACTGGATCGGTCAGGCCGGGCATGGCAATAATTAAATTATTCGTGAGGTTCATTTAGTTTTCTTTATTGGTCTAAATTTTGGATCTTCATGTAATAGCGCTTTTTTTCTCTGCTGGAAGTATGAGCAGTTTGCCTATATTTCTCTCAGATTATTTATAAGAAAAAGATTTTCCTGCCGTATGAGAGAACTGCCAGGTCCGAGTGATCACCAGTCGGTTATTGCCCTGTAAAACTTCTTTTGGTACGGCTGAGAAGGGAGCGGCAAGTTCAACAATACGTTTGGCGGCATCATCCAGAAGTTTATGACCAGATGACTTGCTGATACGAATATCAATAATATGACCGTCTGTTGCTAAAGAGACGGTAAGAATAAGCTGCCCTTCTAATTTATCCCTTCTTGCTTTATCAGGATAGTTAAGATTTCCAATTCGTTCAATTTTTTTCGTCCATGCTTTAAGGTACATGGCATCAGGGGTTCGTCTTGTTGATGCGGTAATATAAGTAGCCTTAGGGCGTTTTGCATACATCTTATTTTGTTCATCGAGCTCCGCCTCCATATCAACAATTTGCTGTTGCAGATCGGCGATATAGTCGGCCACCATTACAGGAGACTGTTTTTTTATGGGGGTCTTTTTCTTGATCAGTTTTTTTGCTTTCTGCTTGCTGGGCTTTGGGGTCGATAAGATAGATTTTGTCTCAATGACTTGAGGAACTGGTGCGGGTGCCACTTCCTGTTTATTTTCCAGGGCGTTGCCTTCGCTGGGGGTCTCTCCTGGGTTTTTACTGGTGGGTTTGGCTTTTTCTTTGAGATTGCCCCCACCCAGTTGATCGGCCTGGGCAAGATAATCCGGATCTTCAGGTGCTTTTTCGGCTTCTGTTTTAACCAGTACAATATCAAGAGTCTGACTGCTGCTGGGCTTTTTAGGTGATGGGATAGTAAATGAAATGCCGAAAATAATTGCGCTGTGGACTATAAGAGTAATAAAAAAAGCGGTGATCAGACTTTCATTGTTATGTAAGGATTTATGAGATGTCTTCTCTTTAAATGATTGAGCACGGAACGACAATGCTTTTTTTATCTTGTTTTTTGCCATAGAAGGTTATTTATTATTGGTTCGTATCTGACTTAATTGTTTTAATTATAAGCTGAGTGATTATACCGCTTACAATACCAAGTAGCACGGCAAAAGTAATGAAAATTGGTAATAGTTTGAATAAACCGGGGTGTGGGATAAAAAAATACCAGGCGATAAAAAATTGTCCGCTCATATGGCTGATGGCGGCAATGACGGCATAACCAATGGCGCTCGGTGGTTTCATGTGGAGTAAATGAAAAAGAAATTGGAAGAAAATAAGGCTGCATAGGCTGAGCAGAGCCCCACTGAGACTGAGCAGGAATGTTGGTGATAAAAAGGTGCCCAGTACTAAACTACTGATAATGACTCGCAGCAAACTGACCTGTAGTGCTGCTCTCCAGCCATACATTATAAAGGTAAATAGAGTAATAACATTGGCAAGTCCGGGCTTTATACCGGGCAGAGGGCTTGGAAAAGCGGATTCGATAATATGAATGCTAATGGCCAGCGCTGCCAGCAAAGCAATCCGGTGATCCTGATGTGTGGTGGTCAAGTGCAGCTTCATTGTCTACCTGCAATGGCATCATATTGACTGCTGGTACCTTTTAAGGAAATGCTGATTCGATTGGGTAAGCAGGCTGTAGTATCCCCTGAAACACTCAGCCAACTATGGAAGACACAAAATTGATTGCGGCAAGATGAGTGAATAAAGCGTGCTTTACCTTGTTTTATTTCAATCAGGCTTGGGCCGATATGGCCTTGTATATTAATGATCTGATCCTGATTCAGGGGGTATTCCTGTGGTAAGCTTTCGGCATACTGGACCAGCAAAGTGTCGGCTTTTCCCTGCTGATTGTTATCAAACCAGAAAAAGTAATAAAGCCAGGTACTAAGAAAGACTGCTGATATGATGATAAGAATATCAGCGGGTGTAAGAAGCTCTTTGCTTATTGTGAGTACTTTTGCCAATGACACCATATTACCTGCTGTTTTATTAATGGATAGATACTCATCAAAGTGATTTGCCCGGTTGCTTTAGGATAATTGGTATTATTTCTGCTTTTGCTTCTGTCAACAAATCAATCCGTTTTGCCATTGCGGGCGTCATATAAATTGTATTGTCATCAGAAATAAGCATAACATGTTGTATGCCCATTTTTTTTGCGATTTCAGGCCATTGATCTGGACCTGCAATAAAGAGTGCAGTTGAGGCTGCATCGGCAAGGGCAGCATCCTGTGTCAGGATGGTGACTGATTGAGTGCCAGTGGCTGGATAGCCACTTCTGGGATCAATAATATGATGATAGCGCTTACCCTTAATTTCAAAAAAGCGTTCATAATTACCTGAAGTAAACAGGGTTTCACTATCATTCAAATTAATGGCTGCAATAATGGCTTTTCTGGATGAGTCATGAGTAATAACCGGGTTCTTAATACCGATTCGCCAGGCTTTACCATTTTTTGTGCCCAGCACTTTAAGGTCGCCGCCGGCATTAATCAGGGCATTGGCTATATGGTGTGTTTTAAGAATCTGCATCATATTCTCAATTGCAACCCCCTTTGCAAATGCGCCAAAATCAAAAGAGACCGAGGGGTTACTGCTTCTTATTTTTTGATCATGGATAAGAATATCCTGCATTTGAGGGTTTTGAGTAACCAGATTTTGGATGGTTTCGGAAGTCGGTATTTTGAACTGATAGTTTTCTTTTTCAATTTTATCAAACTGCCAGAGTCTGACCAGTTGACCTATTGCAGGATTAAATAATCCATTGCTTTTTTCTGACAGTATTTTACTGTCTTCTATTAATCTTAGAATAGACTGTTCACCAGTGATTGCAGCTTGTTCAGAACGTGCTAAATTTTTATTAATTTCCCCCAGAGCACCATTATTCCATGGGTGCCATAGGGAGTGCAGGCGATCAAATTCAGAACTGATGGCATTGATAGCCTGGCTGGCTTGTTCTGAATTATCACTGAGGATGGTAATATCAACCAGTGTGCCAAAGGTAAATAATTGCTGTTGATAGACTTTCTGATTGTGTTCCGAAGACTGACAAGCTGACAAAAAAATGATTAAAAGAGTAGAGCAGAGATAATTGAAGTACGTGTTCAATTGTTGCCCTCAACTTTCTCTTCAATGACGTCCATCAGTAATCCACTGATATTTAAGTCATAGAGTGAATCCAGTTCTCTGATGCAGGTGGGGCTGGTGACATTAATTTCTGTGATGTAGTCACCGATGACATCCATGCCGACAAAAATGAGTCCCATTTCTTTTAACTTGGGAGCAACCTGCTTACAAAGCCAGTAATCACGCTTCGTTAACGGAACACCCAGGCCTGTGCCTCCAGCTGCCAGGTTACCTCGGGTTTCACCTTCAGGTGGAATTCGAGCTAAAGCATAATCAACTGGGGTACCGTTGATGATTAAAATTCGTTTATCACCTTCTGATATTTCAGGGATAAAACGCTGTGCCATAATATATTGGCTGGCATGATCGGTCACTGTTTCCAGGATAACATTAATGTTGGGATCATTTTCTGTCACTCGAAAAATAGAGTGGCCGCCCATCCCTCCGAGAGGTTTGATAATCATATCTTTGTGCTGTGCCAGAAATTGTTTAAATTGCTCTTTGTTGCGGCTGACAAGAGTGGGTGTGGTACATTTTGGGAACTGGTGAGTAAAAAGTTTTTCATTGGCATCGCGTAACGAGCGGGGTTTATTGACAATGAGGGTTCCTGCCTGCTCTGCCATCTCAAGAATATAGGTGGCATAAATATACTCCATATCAAAAGGGGGATCTTTACGCATTAAAATGACATCCAGCTCGGATAGGGTCAGGATAGAGCTGCTGTTTTCAAATTGATACCAGGGAGCAGTGTGATCCGCCACTTTCAGTTTTTTTGTACTGGCTTTAGCCTGATTATCTTCAATAAACAGATCAGACATTTCCATATAATAAATGTCATAGCTTCGATGTTGTGCTTCAAGTAACATTGCGAAACTGCTGTCTTTTTTGATGTTAATGGATTTGATTGGATCCATTAGTATGCCAAGTTTTAATGTCATTGTATTCTCTCTATAGAACGATAATATTATTATAACGGTTTAGCCTGAATTAATCAGTTGAATCGGAGTGAATTGGATTAATTTATTCCGATTAAAAGATGTTAATAGGCTGAGAAGTGAGTGAATAAAAACAATTAGAACCTGGTTTGTTTATTAGTATATTCGGAATTAGTGAACAATTTGTGTGTTTTTAATATTGAACTCATGAGCAAAGTCAATATTTTTTTATATGTTTTTTATTGTTTTATAATGTGTTACACAAAACTGTTAAAATTATCATCAAAATGTATGGTATGTATTCAAAAGTTATGATAAAAATAGTTTTTAGTTGTATTTTCTAGCGTTTGAACTATCCTTTTAGGTGATTGAACGTTTTTTGTTGCTAAAACTGCATTAAATACAAATTTGGGTATTTTTATTACCCCTATCGCTTTGGTAATTACAATTTTTTTGGGGGATAAGTGGGAACTTCTGATTCAAATGTTCTTGATGGCTTAAAAGTTATGGTCATTGATGACAGTAAAACAATTCGTCGCACAGCAGAAACTTTATTGAAGAAGTCGGGTTGTGAAGTTGTTACTGCAACGGATGGTTTTGAGGCTCTGTCAAAAATACTGGAACATCGCCCTAATATTATTTTTGTTGATATTATGATGCCGCGATTAGATGGTTATCAAACCTGTGCACTTATTAAAAATAACAAAATGTTCAAAGAGACGCCTGTTATTATGTTATCCAGTAAAGATGGTTTGTTTGATCGCGCTCGCGGTAGAATTGTGGGTTCAGAGCAATATTTAACGAAGCCTTTTACTAAAGATGAACTGCTCGGCGCAATTACCCGATACGTTGGAAATGCGACATAATCGATGCTTGTTTTTTAAGGATTCTTTTTTGTTAATAAATGACTTTTAAATTAATAGAGAGCTTTGATTAAGCTAAAAGCTCCTGGTAAACAGACACAAATATTTTTTTAATAATTAATGTGATAGAGAGATGTTTAAGATGGCACATATTCTTGTTGTTGATGATTCACCCACAGAAACTCATATTATTTCCACGGCTTTAGAAAAACAGGGACATCGTATTTCTGTTGCTGTTGACGGTAAAGACGGTGTAGAAAAAGCAACACAAATTATCCCTGACTTAATTCTCATGGATGTTGTTATGCCGGAATTAAATGGCTTTCAGGCGACACGCCAGTTAACAAAACAGCCTGCTACAGCTAATATTCCTGTCATCATGGTGACCACGAAAGATCAAAAAACCGATAAAATGTGGGCAGAACGACAAGGTGCTAAGGGATATATTACTAAACCTTTTGTCGAAGATGAATTGATTCAGGAAGTGAATCGTTTGTTACTCGCCTGATTAAAAGCTTACGTATTTATATAATGTCTCAACTTAATACCTTAGAGAATAGAATGAATTTTGAACCACAAAGTTCACAACAAATAATTCAATTGCTGCAACAGATGGAACTGTATAGCCAAAATAATGCAGCGCCACTGCCTATGGAAGATGATGTCAAATCATTATGGTCTGGTATTGGCTTTCGTATTGCAGAGCATAAATTTGTTGTTTCAATGGGATTTGTTAGAGAAATTATGAAATATCCATCAACCTCTCAGGTACCGGGAAGCAAAGAGTGGGTACGTGGTATTGCTAATATTCGTGGTAATTTACTCCCGGTTTTTGATCTGCAAGGATTTCTAGGTAAAAAAACAACTCCCGTTAAACGAGAAACCCGTGTCTTGTCTATTGCAAAAGATAAGTTAAGTGCAGGTCTTATCGTGGATGAAATTTATGGAATGAAATACTTTGACCAGCTGAATTTCGATGCAAAAATGCATCACGATGTTACATGGAAAAGTTATTGCAAAGGTGGTTATGAGCTGGATGGTGAAAACTGGGTGGTTTTCAATATGCAGCGTCTCATTGAGAGCAGGAAATTTCTTAATGTAGCGGGTTAGGAGGAGGGGCCTCTGGCCGATATATAGAAGCTGTATTGCTATTATCTATCGGCCAGGCTCTTGGTTTGTACTAAAGATGTTGTGAAGCTATGTTGTTGATACAGCCGTGATTTATGACGTCAGGTTCGAAAGAAAGATAATAAAGTAATAATAATAAAATAATACATAACTCTGCAAGTGATGATTTAGGAGCTGAATTAAAATGCAAGGTGAAACTACAAATAAAAAGAGCATCTATTTGCCCTTTACACTTCTGATCGGCTTCGTGGCTGCCATGGTTGTCGTTTATTGGATGGCCTTTACTAAAGAAAATCATGATACCCAATATCTTTCGCTTGTTGTTGAACAGCGGGTTTTATCACAAGGCCTGGCCAAATCTGCAACATTAGCAGCGGCAGGTAATGAAGATGCCTTCGTGACATTAAGACAATATCAGAAAGAATTTGGTCGTAATATGAGTGAACTTTCTGAAATTAATCCTCAAACAGGACAGAGTTCATTACCTGAAAGTGCTCAAAATGTTTATGACATACTGAATAAAGGCTGGAAAGACTACAATAATCATATTAATACGATTTTAAATAGTCAGGAAACCATTTTAATTCTATCAGAAGATATTAAAGGTATTAATGAACAGATGCCTGATATGTTAAATGCTTCAAATGAAGTGGCTGAAATTCTGGTTGATGGCAACTCTCCAACTCGACAAGTTTATCTTGCGACTCAACAGCTCATGTTTATTGAACGAATTACCGGTAACATTTCTGTCATGATGTCCGGCAGTAACGATGCTGCTCAAAGTGCTCAACGATTTGGTTTAGATACAGCAACCTTTAAGCGTGTTCTTGATTCATTATTAAACGGCAGCAAAATGTTAGGTGTAGGCAAAGTTGATGATCCTGATGCTGAAGAGTTGTTAGTTGAGATTGCTGGTCTTTATGATGGAATTAAGACCAAGGTTGCCGATATTCTGGAACGTTCTCCGGAGACCTTTGAAATTAATAATAGTGCCATGTCTCTTTACAATAGCTCTGAAATTCTGCTGCAGCAGATTAGTTCATTGGGTGACACTTATCAGGAAGCGGTTGCTGATGATACTACACTTTCTCTTACTGGAAATGCACTGGCTGGTGCGACTGTTATTATGTTCCTGTTAATTGGTGCTCTGCTGATTTCACAGGAGAAACGGGTTGCTAGTGAAACTGAAGAGCAACGCAATGAAGTTGAAGCTCAGAACAACAAAAATGAAGCGGCGATTATGCGTTTACTGGATGAAATGGGTGCACTGGCAGATGGTGACTTAACCGCTCATGCGACAGTAACAGAAGACATTACCGGTGCAATTGCAGACTCAATTAACTATACGATTGATGCTTTGCGTAGTCTGGTCACACAGATTAACGATACTACCGTTCAGGTTTCCTCAGCAGCACATGAAACACAGGCAACAGCCATGCATCTGGCTGAAGCAAGTGATCAGCAGGCTTCCCAGATCACCACAGCGAGTGCTGCGGTTAATCAGATGGCAGCTTCCATTGAAGAAGTTTCCAGCAATGCTAATGACCTGGCTAATGAAGCAGGTACTTCTGTTCAAATTGCGAACAAAGGTTCTACGGTTGTGCAAGATGCTATTAGTGGAATGGATACCATTCGTGAACAGATTCAGGAGACATCAAAACGAATCAAACGGCTGGGTGAATCATCTCAGGAGATTGGTGATATCGTTGAAATTATTAATGATATCTCAGAACAAACAAATATTCTGGCATTGAATGCAGCAATTCAGGCGGCTATGGCGGGTGATGCCGGTCGTGGTTTTGCGGTTGTTGCTGATGAAGTTCAGCGCTTGGCTGAACGCTCTGGTAATGCAACTAAGCAGATTGAAGCCCTGGTGAAAACAATTCAGGCTGATACGAATGAAGCGGTCATTTCAATGGAACGAAGTACTTCTGAAGTGGTTCAGGGTGCGCGTCTTGCACAAAATGCAGGTGGTGCACTGGAAGAAATCGAGCATGTATCCTCATCTCTGGCAAAACTTATTCAGGCCATTTCTGATACCACAAAACAGCAGTCAACTGCGGCGGTGAGCATTTCAGATTCAATGAATGTGGTACAGGAAATTACGACTCAGACTTCTGCGGGGACTAATGAAACCGCTGCGTCTATTGGTAATCTGGCCGAACTGGCAAATGATCTGAGGCAGTCAGTTGCAGGTTTCACCTTACCAGAATAAAGCACGTATTATAGCAACTCACAGACTCATACATTGTTCATCAAAGTACATTTGACAGAATATTTATTGGTCTGATTATGAAAGTAGCAATGTTCTTTATTTTTATTTGTTGTTAGTTTTAGAGGGATTCCTGAGTTAATGGCTGTATTAAACGGTACTTTATCCTATTTTAAGCAAATGGATGATATTCAATTTAATAATTGGACATCTTTGCTTGAAAAACGGACAGGTATGCACTTACCCAAAGAAAGACGCTCATTTCTTGAAACCAGCCTGGGCTTAAGAATGAAAGAAATAGGCATTGAAGACTTTGCTGCCTACTATCAGCATCTGCATTCAGAAAAAAATGGAGAACGAGAGTGGCTGACGCTTGTTGATCGGTTGACGGTTCATGAGACTCGTTTCTTTCGTCATCAGCCATCACTGAATTTTTTGGAAGAAGAAATACTACCCAGATTATTTAAATCTGAGCCCAATAGAAAAAAAATACAAGTCTGGAGCGCAGGTTGTTCAACCGGTGAAGAAGCCTATACTCTGAGCATGATTGTTAACCAGTTCATACTAAAATTAAAACGCCAGTGTTATCTTGCTGTCACTGGAATGGATATTAGTATCCCGGCTCTGGTGACAGCACGAAAGGCTATATATGATCAATACAAAGTGCGTCATGTTCCTGGGGAATATCTGGAACAATATTTTGTAAAACAAGATAATAATCAGTACCAGATTATTGAACAATTGAAAAAACGTGTTTGTTTTGTGCCATTTAATATTATTGACATGAATAAAACATTGCTGGAACCAATGGACATTATCTTTTGTCAGAATGTACTGATCTATTTTAATAGAGAGCGACGTAAGCAGATAATTCATCAATTGGTTCAACGACTAAAACCAGGCGGCTTTTTAGTTTTGGGAGCAGGAGAGTCTTTAAACAACCCTCATCCTGAATTAGAAAAAATTGATTACCCAAATTCACTTGCTTTTTTAAAGAAAATGAATGGCTGATTCTTGTGTAAAAATAAAGAATCATCAATGGGTATGATTTAGCCGTTCATTGAGCTTTAACGGACCAGATTCCATCCGAATCATGGATGGAATCTGGCTATTTTAGAACTGAAGTAACAAAAATAAGAAAGATACTATCAAACTGATTGATGGATCAAAGAATAAGACTGTGGAGTAGAAATGGCGACCGATTTTGAACATGGCGGCCTGAAATGGGTTATTGAAGAGATTTATGAAACCCTTAAACAGGCTCGTGTGCATTTTGAATCTTTTGTTGAGGATGAAGAGGACAATTCCCAGTTGCAATTCTGCACAACCTATTTGCATCAGGTTGCGGGCAGCTTAAGCATGCTGGAACTCGGTGGTGCAACCTTGCTTGCCGAAGAGATGGAGTTACTATCAGTCGCTATTTATGAGGATAAAATCTCCCAGAGAGAAGACAGCTTTGAAGTGTTGATGAGAGCACTGATTCAACTGCCAGATTATCTTGAACGCCTGGAGCGTGGCGCTCGTGATCTACCAATGATTCTGTTGCCATTGTTAAATGATTTGCGTGCAACTCGAGGCGAAAATCTACTGACAGAAGGGGCTGTTTTTTCAGCGAATCTTTCGCTTGAAAATGTTGTTCCTGAACCTGACAATGGGATTGATCCCGGTCAACTCGCTAAAAAAATTCGCCATCATTACCACCTGGGCCTTTTAGGCTGGTATCGGGACAGTGGTAGTCTTGTTAGTATTAATAAAATTAAAAAGGTTATTTTTAAACTTAAAGAAAGTGTTAAGACACCGACATTTTATCAACTTTTTAGTTTGATGGAAGCTTTCATTGAAGGCTTAATGGATAGAAGTATTGATTCCAGTGCTTCAACAAAACTTTTACTTGGGCTGGCCGATCGTTATATAAAACAGTTGATTGACTCAGGTGAAGCAACTGACTTTTATGACATTAATCAAGAACAGGAGTTGCAAAGTTTAAAGAAAAATTTACTTTTTTATATAGCTCATATTAAAAATAACAGCGAGCTTGAAAGCTCAGCAATTAACTCTGTGAAGTCATTCTATAATCTGGCTGATATTATTCCTGATGAAAATGAACTTGAAGATGCACGTGCCAGTATGGGTGGTGCTAATGCCGATCTAATGGAAACTGTCACAGGCGTAATTTTGGCTGATTTAACAAATGTTAAAGAGCAGCTAGATGTTTTTGTCCGCAATGTCAGTGAGCTTTCTGAAGACGGAACTTTATCTGCTGAAGGCTCAGAACATGAGGAAAGCCTTAAAGCTATTATTGCAACAATGACTCAAATTTCAGATACGCTTGCTATGCTGGGTAAAAATGCCCCCAGAGGAGTATTACAGGAAAAAATTGAACCGTTGAAATCAATGCTTGAAAGTGGCAAGGTGCTTGAACGATCAGAGTTAATGGATATTGCCAGTGCTCTGCTTTATGTTGAATCTTCGGTATCAGAAATGGGACAAGGTAGTTTGTTCAGCCATGACAATGATGATGAAGAAGTTGATCTATCAAATCTTGATATGACAGAACAGGAAAAAAATGAATTAAATATCAGTGTTATTGGCGAAGCAAAAAAAGAACTGTCAAAAGCTAAAGAAAGTATCGTCACACTATTTGAGACGTTTGCTAATAATGTTCAAAATCCAGAACAAAATGAACAAAGTCTTAGCCTGGTTTACAACAGTCTGCAAGCTATCAGTGGTGTTCTTGAGCTTCTGGATAAAGCACAAGGTGCTCAGATAGTAAGGGATTGTGCCGATTTTGTTGCTAACAATATGGTCGTTGATAATAAACTGGTTACAGATGAGCAACAGCAGCATTTAGCTGATACGATTACTGCACTTGAATATTATCTGGATGCTGTTGCTGAAAGCCAGGATGACCTTTCAATTATAGAGAGTGTTGCACAGTCAGGAATTGATCAACTATTGGGCAGGGAATCTGACCTTCCTGGTTACGAGTCTGAATTGAGTGAAACCTTGGCAATCTGGATGAAGGATGTTTCTGTTTCGGATTCAAGAGAGGCTTTACTCAAAGCAGTTATTTCTGTTGCTGAACAAGTTAAGCTGCTGCAAAATGAAAAAGCTGAAGAAATTGCTCACCAAATGAAATCAATGATCAGTCTTGTTGGGGATAATCAAAATTCACTGAGCGATGATATTTCCAGTACACTTCGCTGGGCAACAGAAACAATCAATCGAATTATTCAAAATGCTACGGAATTAAAGAACAGCAAGCCGGTAAACAACGAAAAAAAAACACTAGAGAATGCTGATTCATTACATGAAACCCTAATCAAAGAAGAATCTTTGGATGGTGAAAAGTCTTTAGAGGAGTCTTCAGCCAGTAATGAGCCTTCAGCCAATGAGGAACTTTCAGTTGGTTTAGAAACTACCAGTAAAGAGCCCTCAGCAAATAAAGAGCCTTCAGCAAATAAAGAACCCTCACCCAAAACAGAATCAAGCTCCAACGGACCTGTTACTGATTATCCCGATATAAAGAAGTTAGAAACATCAGATGATGTTGATCCAGAAATAATGGAAATCTTTATTGAAGAAGCTCAGGAAGAAATTGAAAAGATTTCAACCCTCTATCCTCAATGGAAATCAGGGGAAAGTGGTATAGAAACACTGGCTGAAATAAGGCGTTCTTTTCATACATTAAAAGGAAGTGGTCGTTTGGTCGGTGCTTATGAAATGGGAGAATTTTCATGGGCCTTTGAGAATATGATCAACCGCATAATTGATGAGACAATTGTTACCGAGGATATACATTTTGCAACGATTGAAGCCGGTATTGAGATTCTTCCAGAGATTATAAATGCCTTTGAAGGACAAAGGCTTTCAAATGTTGATTCATCACGCATTGCAGCCTATGCACACCTTTTATCTAAGGGTGATATCTTTGATATTTCACTATTGACTAATGATTCTGGTGCAGATGAACTGGCAGCTGAGGGCACTTTAGAGGTTGAAGGTTCTACACAAGCTGAAGACTCTACACAGGTTAAGGACTCCTTAGAAGTAGAAGAGGCTTTAGAAGAGGATGAAATGGACCCTGTTTTGTTGGAAATCTTTACCAATGAGGCGCAGGGACACATTAAGAACATAGAGCAATGTGTGGAGGAATGTCATTTGCATGATGACACCTGTTCACCGAATGATCTTTTAATCAGAAGTTTACATACTTTGCGTGGAAGTGCTCATATGGCAAATGTTCATGCCATTGGTAATGTCAGTGAACATATGGAAAAGACTGTTAAAGTCATTGCAGAGAAAGGGCAGAAGCTGGATCCGGAACTGATTAAATTACTCTCAGAACTTTGTCAGTTTAGTTCAAGTTCTTTAGGTGAGCTTAATGAATCAAAAAATATTCCTCAGGAAAATCCAGAGCTTCAAAATCATATTTTAGAAAAATATGAACAGGTATTACTGCTTGAAAATTTATTGGATTTCAGCGAAATCAGTGAAGAGATCAGTATCAGTGAAGAACGTTTAAATGCAGAAGCTCAAAGCGAAACAACTGAAAGTATTGAAACTGTAGACTCTACGCCAGTTGAAGACTCTATAACAACTGAAAGCTCTGACACCGATGAATATGATGATGAATTATTAGAAATATTTATAGAAGAAGGCGAAGAGTTACTTGAGTCAAGTGCACAGGCTTTAGATAAGTTAAAGTCAGACAGCAGTAATCCAGAAGCATTAAATCGTTTATTGAGAGATATGCATACCCTCAAGGGGGGAGCCAGAATGGCAGGAGTAGTGGCCATTGGTGATTTAACCCACAGCTTTGAAACTAAACTGGAACAATTCACCCTGGATGGGATGACATTCTCTAACGAGAATATTGAATTGCTGCTTCAGGTACATGACGTTCTTTCTTCCATGGTTGAAAGTTTAAAAAATGGTCAGAAAGTTGAGAGCAATAATGACATTATCCAGCAACTTGAGAATATCAGTGAGCAAGAATTATCCGATGTACCTGCAGATGCTCCTATTGATGATAATGAAGAATTATCAGAAAGTGAACTAAGTGCCACTGAAGATCTGCCATTGATTGCTGCTGATAAGCCGACGTCAGAAGTAATTTCTCACGAAGAAAGTGTATCGGATGAAATTGAAGATGTTTCATCTGATCTTTATGATGATGAGCTAATGGAAATCTTCTTAGAAGAAGCGCAAGAGCTCATGGAGTCTAGTGATAATGCACTTTCAAAATTAAAGGATGAACCCGATAATTCAGAACAACTAAACCAGCTTTTACGAGATTTGCACACTATCAAGGGTGGAGCAAGGATGGCAGGGATTTCACCTATTGGTGATTTAACTCATAGTCTTGAAACACAGCTGGAACAAATCACTGAGCTCAATCAGACACCCAGTCCGCAATTATTTGAAGTTCTTCACCAGGGACATGACGTCCTGAATGACATGCTTGATGACTTAAAAGCAGGTCGTGAAGTCAGAACAGCAGATGAACTTATTGCTCTGACTGAAGAAACTGATCACAATGTTGTTCCTTCTTTGACTAAGGATGACTTGCTGCCAGAAGAAGCTATAGAAGAAACGGTTCAGACATTAGAAGGTAAGGCTGATATTGTCGAGGTTAGTGGTAATGATGATAGCCCAGGGCTTGAGGAAAATGATCCAGATGATAGCCTTGAACCCATGCTCTCTGAGTTTCAGGAAAGTCCAGAGTTAGAGAAAGTCTCGTCAGAAGACGTTTCTGAGGCAGAGGTGGCTGAGACACAAGATAGCCATGAGTTGGATGCTTCTCTTGAGACAGAGCAGGTAGAATCTGAGGAAATTGAATTAGAAAAATATGATTCCGAACCTGTTATCGAGCATAAACAGACGATTCATGGCAATGAACCGGAAGAATTTTCACCGGAAAAAGCGGATGTAGTACAGTCGAAAGCCTCTCAGGGGAAAACAGAAAGGGTAAGAGTCAGTGCTGATATTCTGGATGAACTCGTTAACTATGCAGGTGAAGTCAGTATTTACCGCTCACGTCTGGATCAGGGAAGCAATGAATTTCAGTTATCACTGGATGACATGAACACCACAATTCTTCGTCTAAGAGAACAATTGCGCCGCTTTGAGATGGAAACGGAGGCACAGATTCAATCTCGTCGTGATCAAGCCGAGTCTTTGGGGTATGAGCGCTATGAAGAATTCGATCCTCTGGAATTTGATCGTTTTTCTACAATGCAGCAGATCACTCGGGCTATGGCCGAAACAGTATCTGACCTTGACAGCATTGAAGGTTCGATGAAAAATCTGAATTCAGAAGCAGAAACGCTTTTGATCCAGCAGGGACGAGTGAATACTGACTTGCAGGAAGGTTTAATGCGGACTCGTATGGTTCCTTTTAAGAGTCAATTAACACGCCTGAGACGAATTATCAGGCAAACATCCAAAGAATTGAAAAAGCAGGTTAACTTTGAACTTCATGGTGGTGATCAGGAAATCGATCGACGTGTTTTAGAAAAAATGATGGCACCCCTTGAGCATATGTTGCGTAATGCCGTATCTCATGGTATTGAAACTCCTGCTGAACGTGAAGCCAAAGGAAAGAGACCCACTGGTAATATCAAGCTGGTGATTGATCGGGATGGTTCTGAAATTGATATTAAAGTGACTGATGATGGTGCAGGTGTAAATATTGAAGCTGTACGCCATAAAGCAATTGAGCATGGGATGATGCTTGAAGATGCTCATTTAAGTGAGCAGGATATTATTCAATTTATCCTTGAATCAGGTTTTAGTACTGCCACTGAAATAAGTCAGATTTCAGGCCGTGGTGTTGGTATGGATGTTGTTAATGCTGAAATAAAACAACTCAATGGTACACTTAAAATTAATTCACAGGAAGGCCAGGGTTCTACATTCAGAGTTCTTATGCCGTTAACGATGTCCGTCAGTCGAGCCTTAATGGTTGAAGTTGGTGAAGAGATTTTTGCTATTCCTCTGGTTGGTATTGAGAATATTATTCGTGAAACCGGGGATGTTCTTGAACAGTTGACTGCGACTAATGATACTTATTATCAGTGGCATGATGAAAAATATCAATTCATGCATCTGGGAACAGTGCTCGGTATTAATACACCGATTTTGCCAGATAAGAAAAATAAGGCACCCATACTGTTAGCTCGTTCGGGTGAACACCGTGTTGCACTTTTTGTTGATGGTCTTCTGGGAAGCCGTGAAATTGTTGTTAAATCAGTTGGGCCTCAGTTGAGTACAGTTAAAGGAGTCACTGGTGCAACAATTTTGGGTGATGGTAAAATCTCGCTGATTCTGGATTTGGGTGTTCTGGCACGTGAAGGTGCAATGATGAAGCTTGCATTAGAACAAACGATTGAAGCCGAAGGTGAAGAAAATGTTATTCCAACAGTGATGGTTGTCGATGATTCAATCACGGTAAGGAAAGTAACACAACGTTTATTACAACGTTATGACTATCAGGTTATTACTGCGAAAGATGGTGTTGATGCCATTGCAACGTTACATGAAACCATTCCTGATGTCATGTTGCTTGATGTTGAAATGCCTCGGATGGATGGTTTTGAATTAGCAGCACATATGCGTGATGATGATAAATTTAAAAACATCCCAATTATTATGATTACATCAAGAACAGGTGATAAACATAGAGACAGGGCAATGAAAATCGGGGTTAATGAATATATGGGTAAGCCATACCAGGAACATGACCTCATTAATAATATCAGAAAATTAACTGAAATTTAGTTGGTTTTTTTCGAGTTGTAATAGTACAGATGCAAAAACTTAAAGGTGTTCAACTCGTTATCGCGTCTGGCTCGGAGACGGTTCAAAAGTGTCTGAAAAAGTTGTTTGCAAAATATGGTGCTGATGTTGTTCTCTGTGGTTTTTTGAATCTTAAATTTGTTGAGCAGTTAGAGCATAATGTTATGGCTGATGTTATCCTTATTGATATGGATGACAGCTATGAAGAAGACGATGATGCATTGGACTTATTGCTGGAAAAAGTTGATTTACCTATCCTCTTTCATGACAATGCTTTTGATGAATTAAATGATCCAAAAGATGGCGAATGTTTTTCAGCGCCGGCAGTTGAAAAACTGGCTGCTAAAATTATAGAATTAGTGGGTGACAAAGTATCTCATCAGGAAACGAGTGATGAAGTTGCAACAAACGAAAGTCAAATAGATCATACTGATGAACTATCGGAGTCTGTTAGTGAGTCATCAGATTCATTAAACAGGCAGGATTTTCAAACACTTGAAGCAACTCCTACAGTAGACGTTTTAGAAATAGATGATGAACCTGCTGTTGCTGATATAGAGCCTTCAGCGAGTATTATAGACTCTTCAGCTAATAAAGAGCCGGACACGATACCTGATGTGACTAATGTCTGGATTTTAGGTGCTTCAATCGGAGGGCCGGAAGCGGTTAAGCGTTTTCTTGCAAGGCTCCCTAAAGAACTGCCTGTGGCATTTGTTCTAGCACAGCATCTGGGGGATGGATTTGTATCGTTATTGGCCAATCAGCTGGACAGGATAAGCAATTTCTATGTTAAAGAAGCTGTTTCTGGGGATACACTTAAGCATGGAGAAGTGGTTGTTGTTCCTGTTGATAATAAAATGAGTCTTGATAAAAAGGGACAAATAAAATTTATCGAAGGCGATTGGAAAGGTCACTATAAGCCTTCTATAGATTGTGTTATTGATGATGTGACCAGCAGTTTTAAAAAACAGTCCGGTGTAATAATCTTTAGCGGAATGGGTGCTGATGGGGTTCTGGCAAGCCAGCAATTTGCTGATAAATATGATGGGGATATCTGGGCTCAGAGTACTGATACTTGCGTGATCAGCAGTATGCCAGATTCAGTACGCAAGGCAAATTTAGTCAGTTATTCAGGTTCACCTGAGGCTCTGGCACTAAAAATTGCCGTTCAGTATATGGGAAAAGATTGTTATATTGTTTAACCGCTTCTTAAGTATATAAAAATGGGTCAATAATGGATCATAGTAGTAATATTATTCGTGGTGTCGAAGCCAAAAAAACAAGAAATATTGCCAGCCAAGATGACAGAGTACGTTGTCTGACGCTCAATTTTTTAAGTTATAAAATGTTGATACCTAACGCATCAGTTGCAGAAGTGACAGAGCCAGGTAACATTCAACCCTTACTTGGGGCGCCAGAATGGTTTGGTGGAATGATACGATGGCGTGAGCAGGATGTACCAGTTGTTATTTTTGAAAAAATAATGAATATCAATGCATCTAAGCCGCAAAAATATAGAAGAGTACTTATTTTAAATTCACCAAATAATAAAGGTTGTTCACCATTTATTGCATTAGGGTGTCAATCGATACCAAGCTTAAATTTGATTGATGAAACTCGTGTCACAACAAGTGATAAAAAAAATGAACTCGTCGCCTATGTTAAGTTAGATGGTGAGAATTATATTATTCCGAAAATTTCATTTTTAGAAGACAGAGTCAGTGAGGTGATGGCGGACTGAATGCCCTTAATCCCCTTAACCTAAGTCCCCCCATAAATATTGCAGGATGCTCAAAATTGCAAGTCCTGCCGTCTCTGTTCGCAATATCCTTGGACCCAGTTTTAGTTTTTGATAACCATTTCCACAGGCCCAGTCAATTTCTTCATGAGTTAAACCACCTTCCGGTCCAATAAAAAGGTTTATGTTTTTTGGGGGTAAGTCTGAATATTCAGCAAGTCTCGACTGAGCTTCGGGTGCGAGCAATAGTTTTATATCTGCATCAAACTGATTCATTTGTTGAACTTGAATCGGTTCATTTACTTTAATCAGAACTGTACGCCCTGACTGTTCACAGGCACTGTTTGCTATGCCTTGCCAGTGCTGCATTTTCTTTTCCTGGAGTTTTGCATTGAATTTTCCTGAATTAGAACGTTGGGTCAATACAGGGGTGATTTCATTTGCCCCGAGTTCAATGGCTTTTTGAATTGTAAAGTCCATTCTTTCACTACGAGAAATGCCTTGAAAGAGATGTATTTTTATAAGTGGTTCAGTGTTTTTTTCTGAAAAACTCTCAATATAAGCAACTGCATGACGCTTGGATACTTCGTTCAAGGTTGCTGTAAATTCGCCGGATTGATTGTTTTGTCGGCCATTAAACAGAACAACCGTATCGCCTGTTTTGAGGCGCAGAACATTAACTATGTAATTAATCAGTTTAGGTGGGAGAATAAGATGCTGTCCTTCACTGAGAGGGGCATCAATAAAAAAACGAGAGACTCGCATATTTATCACACTGGTCTATATAAAGTTAAAATTCCTGTTATTGCCCTTCATATCTATACTTCAAAATACAAGTATAGATGAATTGTTCATGCCCTCAGGAATCAAATAATGCATTAGAACAGGATTTTACCCGATATATTCTCTGATTTGTAGCTCTCCTTTATCAACTTATAATTTGAATGATGAAATTAACTGCTGGAGTTGAGTGGCGAGTGTATCCAGGCTTCCAGCATGAGTTCGGGTGTCATTGCTGAGATGTGAATTTTCATGAGATTTATCAGAAATTTCTCCAACTTTACTGTTTAAACTTTCAGATGACTGCATTTGCTGTCGGGTTGCAACGGCAATTTGCTGATTAATTGTATTGATTTCATTTATAGACTCTTTGATTTCAGATAAAACAATACAAGATTCTTCAATTTGGTCTAAGGTGTCATCAGAATGTTGAGCGTTTAACTGTATTGAATCATAGGCTTTTTTACTGGCGCTCTGGAGGCTTTCTATCATTTGCTGGATTTCATGAGTTGAATCCTGTGTTCGTGCTGCCAGAGTACGTACTTCATCT
Organism: Gammaproteobacteria bacterium; assembly: GCA_016744375.1. Lineage (GTDB taxonomy): Bacteria > Pseudomonadota > Gammaproteobacteria > GRL18 > GRL18 > GRL18. Next base: position 12,918 of record JADGEM010000041.1, on the reverse strand, counting down.
GCCACAACAGCAAAACCGCGGCCTTGCTCACCCGCCCGTGCAGCCTCGATAGCCGCATTTAAAGCTAGCAGGTTAGTTTGTTCAGCAATCCCCTGGATCACTTCAAGAACACCGCCAATGTTATTACTGTCATTTTGTAATTGGTCAATAATCTGAGCTGCAGAATTAACATTACTGGTGAGTTGATCAACAGAGCCTATTGTTGTTGATATGGCAATATTTCCCCGGTTAGTCGCTTCATCAGATTTTTGAGTGGCTAGAGTCGCTTGCTTAGTCAGGTTGGCTACTTCCTGTGATTGTGAATTCAGCTGTTGCACATCAATGCTTGCCTGTTCTGAATTGTGTTCTTGTTGTTCAATGGCTGTGTTAGTTTTTGTGGTAATTGCTAACAATTCACTGGATGTACTGGATAAACTATTACTGGCATTTTGTACTTGCTTCATTGTTTTCTGTAGACTATCAGTAAACTGATTAAAACTTCTGGCAATCCGGCTGATTTCATCATTACCTCTATCATCAAGCCTCTGGGTTAAATCCCCATCACCATCAACAATATCAACTAAAGCAGCGTTAATGGCTTTTAATTTGTTTCCAATAAAAACTCTGTAGGTAAAAAAGATGGCAGCAAAAACTAATATAAGAGCAAATAGGCCAGCAAGGAGTGTACTGTAGTTGCATTTTTTTTCATGGCATCAATGGGCATATCAATTGAAAGAACACCACGAACATCGCCCAGTTTCCAGTCATTTTTGGGAGTATCTGATCGAGTATTATGACAGGCAAGGCAAACAGGGCTTACCATAATGTCGGATTTGGCTACTCGTATATAATGAAGACCATCAATTATTTCTTCTCGGCTAAATGTTGATTGAGGATCTTTGTTCAGAGCGTTCCAGGCATCTTGCTCAAAACTGTCCAGAACCCGTTCTTTGCGGTTTGGGAAGGGATAGGCAGAAAAAAGTTTCATTCTAATCCCTGTTTCAGACAGTTCAGTACTCAAATCATGAATCATAGTGGCAGGTAGAGGAATGGCTTTAGAGTTGTCTTTGTGATTAATTGAGCCTTTGATATCACTGCTTTTCAGTACAGTAGCAACAATATTTTTTGTATAGTAAGCTCGAATAAGTTTAAATTGTTCAACAGTGCTTTCAGCTCTGGAAATTGATTCAGAAAGCGTATTACTGTTAATTTGGTTGGAGACAATCCAGAGCAGTATGAACAGACATAAGGCCATTATCACTGCCACGGGCACAAATAAGCGTAAAAAAAGTGAGCCTTTCATGATCAGATACCCCTTGAATCTTTTTTTTATCGAATTTTAACTAATTATAGTCGGTAAAAATAAAAAAACTTTAGGGTGAAGGAAAATAACTTTGGGTCTAATGAAGGTTTTCAGCGTTTTCCTGGCTGTCTATTGTTTCTTCTGAAACTAGGTCGGCAACCTTTTTAATCATTTTATTCAGCCAGTTGGGCCAGTTGTCAAAGTCGATGCCATCAATTGAGTTTTTGATATATAAGCCAAGCTCTGTATCACCCTCGATGGTCAGTCGACGTTGAAAAAATAAAGTATCTGGATCTTCACTGCGACTGGCCAGTAAAATAAATTCTTTAGAATCACCACTAAAGCTGACATCAGCCTGTGTTATCTGATTGGATAAAACCAATCGTTCATTTTGAAAGCTGAGAAAAAAATTCAGTCCCATATCATTAATGCTAATCTGCAGCCATCGGTCCTGTAAAAAATCAAATTCCCCCATCTCAATTTGTTCTACCATCAGATTCTGTAAAACTTTTTCACCAATCGTTTTTTGTAAAATAAAAGGGGGTTCAGGTAAGTGTTTAATAACACGTGGTAAGTGGACTGTTAACTTCTTTGCCAGCCGGTTTGCAATTTTAGAAGCAACTGCAACAGGGGTTGGGGGCTTTGGGAGTGAGCTTTTCATAATGACCATCGAATAGAGTGAATAAACGATACAATATTGCCGTAAAGTGATAACTTATTCATTGATCATCATCAATTCTATTTAAACTATTTAGTGATATCATCCAACATCTGGTAATTTGCATCAAATACATATACTACTCACTCTATCTACTATAAAAGCTATGATTGAACTTGTCTGTCCTGCTGGTAATTTTCCAGCACTAAAAGAAGCCGTGAATAACGGTGCCGATGCGGTTTATATTGGTTTTAAAGATGATACCAATGCACGTCATTTTGCCGGTCTTAACTTTAATGAAAAGAACCTCCCTAAGGCCATAGAATATGCTCATCAACGTGGTACAAAAGTTTTTGTTGCAATTAATACATATCCTCAGCCTGATGGTTGGCCTCGCTGGCAAAAAGCGGTTGATATGGCCGCAGATCTCGGTGTTGATGTACTAATTATTGCGGATATCAGTATTCTTGACTATGCGGCCAGTAAACACCCTCAGATTACCCGACATCTATCTGTGCAGGGTTCAGCAACCAGTTATGAGTCTCTTCGCTATTATGAGAAGAATTTCGGGATAAAACGGGCGGTACTTCCACGTGTGCTTTCAGTTTCACAAGTTGCGCACCTGGCGCAGCATTCACCGGTTGAGCTGGAAGTTTTTGGCTTTGGCAGTTTATGTATTATGGCTGAAGGGCGTTGTCATTTATCTTCCTATGTCACCGGGGAATCTCCCAACACCTGTGGTGCCTGCTCGCCGGCTAAATCAGTTCGGTGGGAAAAAACATCACAGGGCCTGGAGTCGCGTTTAAATGATGTGTTGATTGATCGCTATGATGATGGTGAAAATGCCGGTTATCCAACGCTTTGTAAAGGACGTTTCCGCATTGGGGGAAATACCTTCCATGTCCTGGAGGAACCGACCAGTCTTAATACTATTGAAATACTGCCGGAGCTTGATAAAATTGGCATCAAAGCCATTAAAATTGAAGGCCGCCAGCGCAGTCCTGCCTATACACAGCAAGTCACCCGGGTCTGGCGTCAGGCGATTGATTTTTACTATGCTGACCCTGATAACTATACCCCACAATCTCAATGGTCAGCTGCACTGAACAAAGTTTCTGAAGGCTCTCAAACCACATTGGGCGCCTACAGCCGCCCCTGGCAATAGAGACCAATATTTCTTGGAGCAATTATGAAATTATCACTTGGCCCATTATTATATTTCTGGTCATTGGATGATATTGAATCGTTTTATCAGAGCATGCTTGATACCCCTGTAGACATACTCTACCTGGGAGAAACCGTCTGTTCTAAACGACGTTCACTGGGTTTTGAGCAATGGATGGAACTGGCTGCATCACTTCGTGACTCAAAGCCGGTAAAAGGTCAACCAAAGGAAATTGTTCTATCAACCTTGTCCTTGATTGAAGCCGAATCAGAGTTAAAAACACTCAGACGTTATTGTGATAATGGTGACTTTTTAGTGGAAGCGAATGATATGGCGGCTGTACAGTTGTTATCAGAGAAAAAAATTCCATTTTCAATCGGGCCAACTATTAATGTCTACAATGCACAAACTTTGGCTGTCATGCAGAAACAGGGGCTGCAGCGTTGGGTTATGCCTGTTGAATTATCCCGACACACCTTATCTGGTATTTTGAATGATATGGATGAGATGGGTATAAAAGATAAAATAGAAACAGAAATCTTCAGCTATGGCCATATGCCTCTGGCATTATCAGCTCGATGTTTTACTGCCAGGGCTCACAACTTACCTAAAGATCAATGTGATCTGAAATGCATTGATTACCCAGATGGTTTGCAGGTAAAAAGTCAGGAAGATCAAAGCTTGTTCACCCTTAACGGCATCCAGACCTTATCAGGACTGCGCTATGATTTGTACAATGAATTAGAAGAAATGCAGTCAATGGGTGTTGACATTGTCCGTATCAGCCCTCGCTCCAGACAGACAAAAGAAATCATTAATGCTTATTACCAAAAAATAAATAAACTCGAAGATAAAGCTGCATATACTATTGCTGAGAATTGCAATGGCTATTGGCATGGTGAACCGGGCATGTTACAGAGTTCTCTTTAGGAAACATTTTTTGTTTGATATGTCGTTTTACGACCATAGCGGCAATTTGCTGATTATTCGAAATCAAAAGAAAAAGAAGTGATGGCATTCGAATAAGTACATGTAAAACGACTGCAAGGTAAGCTGGTGCAACCAATTGGGGCGCTGCAAGTACGTCCATGTAACGCTTGATGAAAACATCCATGTTTTCAGACACCCCAATTGGTTGCACCAGCTTACCTTACATTCTCTAAAGGCATTTATTCTCTCTGTGAGTGTCCAAAAGCAAAAGAAAAATCAAAAGCATTGGAACTGCAACTGGTTGAACTAGAGTACTGTTGCTGTTGCTTTTGGACAACACCAGTGAGGACAACTGAGGTAGAAGAGTGTACGCGAGACTGGTTCGTCTAACTGGGGTGTTTGGAGCCATGGACGGCGACAGCAAGCGTTACATGGATGTACTTGAAGCGTCCCCAGTTAGACGAACCAGTGTCGGGTGCAATCGACAGGCTCAGCATTTCGTCCGAACGCCCCCTTTCTTTTTCTCTTGATTGTCGAATTACTGCTTAGGTAGTAGAGCAGATATCTAAATATCAACACCCACTGAAATTATTACATCTGGAGTTTGACATCATAGAGTTCAAATATGGGATCATTGGTTAGAAGGATCATATCACTGGTTTGTGCCTGGGTGATTAAAAACCGATCGAAGGGATCAGCATGATGATCAGGCAGGTTTTCAATTCGAAGTGAGTTTTCCAGTGAAAAAGGCAGGACTGTGAGGTTATCTTTCTTAATGCGATCAGGGATGTATCGAAAAGGTAAAGCAGGGAGCTTAATTTTTTTCATTTTGTATTTGATCATTATTTCCCATGCACTGACTGTTGAAAAATAAATATCGCTGTCGCCATCTTCCAGGATTTGATATTGTTTCTCACTGAGTTTTTCAGGGCTGATATGCCAGAATAACCAGCATTGAGTATCAATTAAATATTTTTCATCCATGAATCGTCTCTCCGTTGTCGTTTTTTATTTGCCTGTTATACAAAGTACTTTTGTAATTCATCAGGCAAGGCACCATTAAAATCATCGGCAACCCAGGCAACTTCTTTATCCTGTCCGGAAATACGTTTTTGAGTGATTTTTTTTATTGGGACAATTTTGGCAAAATCTTGCCCAGATCGGGTAACCATGACTTCTTTACCATTAGCAATATGAGTCATTAATTGTGAGAAATTGAGCTTGGCTTCATGAGAATTAACTTTAATCATAATTTAACTTTCCTTGTTTATAATCAATCTAACAATATCAGTATATCATCATAAATAAATAAAGGGAATGTACTCTGGATGCCTTCCTAGGGGGAGTGAATTGTCAGTTTTTTTTCAGCAACGAGTCTAATTTTGTAGCAAGATTTGTCTGACTCAGATCCTTACCATGTTTAAGATAAGCATCAATAAAAATGTGTACAGCCTGTTTGCTTACGGGTGCTCTTCGACGGATGATTCGTGATAAGTCATTAAAACGAACCAGATAATGAAATGGATACCACTTGAGCTTTTCTAAATCTATCAGGCGGACATCTGATTTTTTATTTTCAACTTTAACAAAAAAATGCTTAGGATAAAGACTGCCATGACGAAAATTTGCATCATGCAATAAGCGTGTATTTTCCCCAGCCGTCTGCATGATATGCGTAATAACTTGTTCACTAATGGCAGCACTAGCAAGAGTATCAGGTTGGAAATAGTCCTCAAAACTCTGATAGCCTTCCAATGATTGAGTGATAAGAATGCTCTGTGCTTTGCCGTCCTTTAAGCGTTCACCATAGTATAAATAATTTAGTGTGGGAATTTGAGCGGCATAAAGTTTTTGCAGGCTATAAAACTCTCGTCGAAAAGTGGGGATCCCTTTAATGGGATGTAATAGTGTTTTGCAATTATGATTTTCCTGTCGTTTAATGAAGATTGGAAAGGGCTTATCATGCTCATCAGTCAAGACATACTTAACAACACCACTCCAGCCATTACGGCGATAATTTGGTTCTTCAAACCAGGGGGTATCCAAACTCCAGAGCTGTTCAAAAGCAGGTAAATGATTCAGCTTAAATAAGGCTTCAGTCGCGTTGTTGTTAAATTGATGAAATCTCATTTTCTTTTGGCTCTTCTTGGTTTACTGCGATAAAGTTTCGGCATACCTTCAGGCCGTGTTTTAAAGCGACGGTGTACCCATAAATACTGTTCAGGTGCTTTTAATATTTGTGCTTCAATGAGTTGATTGGTTCGAGTGGCATCCTCTTCCAGTGAGTTACCTGGAAAATTCTCAACGGGAGGGAAAAATTCAACCACATAGCCCTGTGCTTTTTCCAGACGCCTTGATATATATGGGATAATAGGGGCTTTGGTTATTTTCGCCATTCGGGATGCCACGGTTTGAGTGGCCGCAAGATGACCAAAGAAAGGCACAAAGACACTGTTTTCAATACCAACATCCTGATCGGCTGCAATCCACATCAAGTGGTTCTGCTTGATATAACGAAAGCTGGCACGAATTTCATCTCGGCCAAAAATTCGATGCAACATTCGCTTTCTTGCATTAATTGTCATTAGATTAAACAGAGGGTTACGCATTTTTTGATAGCTGACGGCCAGGTCATGGTCCAGAGCAATAAAGCGGCCGCTGATTTCCATGGTGGTATAATGAGCACCTAACATGATGGCGCCTGTACCTTCAGCCAGAGCCTGGTTGACATACTCAAAGCCCTTAAAGGTAACCAGTTTTCGCAGTCTCCTCTCGCTGCCCCACCAGCTCATTGCTGTTTCTACGATACTCATACCAAGAGCGTGAAAATGATTACGGACTCGATTTTCCTGTTCCTCAACTGATAATTCGGGGAAGCAGAGACTAATATTGGTTTGTACTATTTCTCGTCGATATCGGGCGATACGATAAAATAAATGTCCGATGATATGACCGATAAAAAGTTGAACCCGATAGGGAAGCATTGCAATAATACGCATAGATGCCAAACCTAACCAGGATGGCCAGAATTTTGGGGCAAGAAAATCCTGCCATGGAAAGGGTTCTTGGGACACTTTTTATCTCATAGGAGTTATCATTTTTTAATGATATTGTACTTCTTTTAGACACAAGAAGTCATATAAAATTCTATTGGACAAAAAACCTCTCTTTGACAAGTATTTAAGCTTGTTTCAATCAGTTTCATTGACCTTATTTATGATATTATATCGATAAAATAGAAAATACACATAGACAAGATAGAAACATGCAATTAATTATCCCGGATTTTTCAAAAGCAAAAATTTTAGTCGTTGGTGATTTAATGTTAGATCGATACTGGCATGGTCCAACGTCACGTATCTCTCCAGAAGCACCTGTACCAGTGGTTAAAATTGAAGAGTCAGAGGAGCGTGCCGGAGGTGCGGGAAATGTGGCATTGAATATTGCAGCACTCAACAGTAATTCCACTCTGGTTGGTCTGACCGGTCAGGATGAGTCTGCCAATATCCTGAAAAGCCGCTTGACGCACCAAGGTGTAAACTGTCAGTTTGTTGAATTAGCAGGCTGTACAACCATCACTAAACTTCGTGTTTTAAGTCGTCATCAGCAGCTTATTCGTCTGGATTTTGAAGATGGGTTTTTCTCGGATGATGGAGAACATGCGGATAGTGATGAACAGCTGTTATCGGCTTATCAGGCACAACTAGAAAAACATGATGTGGTTTTGTTTTCAGATTATCAAAAAGGGACTTTACGTGATTTACCTGGCCTCATTACTCTGGCAAAAAAACAGGCTAAGAAAATAATAATTGATCCCAAAGGTAATGATTTTTCTATCTATCGGGGAGCAAGCCTGTTGACCCCGAACTTATCAGAATTTGAAACCATTGCAGGTCCTTGCGAAAATGATGAACAACTGGTTGAAAAAGCTGAAAAGCTGTGCAGAGAATTACAGCTGGATGCTTTATTAATCACTCGCAGTGAAAAAGGTATGACCTTGATTCAGTCGGATAAGCCTGCTGTTCATCTGCCGACACGAGCCAGAGATGTCTTTGATGTCACTGGTGCAGGTGATACTGTGATTGCAACTTTAGCAGTTGCCATGGGGGTTGGTATGGATTTAGTTGACGCAACAAAACTGGCTAATCTCGCCGCCAGTGTTGTGGTAAGCAAAGTAGGAACTGCAACAGTCACTGTGCATGAGTTGCGCACAGCTATGCGTCAGTTGAGTGATGTCGAGCAGGGTATTATTGCTGAAGAACGACTTATTGCTCTGGTTAAAGATGCCAAAGAACATGGCGAAAAGGTGATCATGACTAACGGTTGTTTTGATATTCTTCATGCTGGACATGTAACCTATCTGGAACAGGCTAAAAGACTGGGAGATAGACTGATTGTTGCCGTTAATGATGATGATTCAGTGAAACGAATTAAGGGACCTGAGCGACCAGTTAATACTATGAATCGTCGTATGCAGGTGCTGGCTGGTTTAAGTTGTGTTGATTGGGTTGTACCATTTTATGAAGATACACCAACACGTTTAATCTGTGATGTTTCACCATCGGTTCTGGTAAAAGGCGGCGATAATGAAGTGGATAAAATTCCGGGAGGTAATTGTGTTAAAGAGCAGGGGGGAGAAGTACTGATTATGGAGTATGTGGATAATTGCTCAACGACAGGATTAATTCGTTCTATACGTTCAGCTGATAACTCTGTTGAGAATAAGAGCGTTGAAAAAAAAGCCGATGACCAATAATCCAGCCATAGACATTGTGATTGTTGGTGGTGGTATTGCAGGTCTCTGGACTTTGGCACGTTTACGCCGGGCGAACTATCAGGTGGTATTATTTGAAGCGGAACATCTGGGCTGTGTACAAAGCGGTGCCTCACAGGGAATTATTCACGGTGGAACCAAATATGCACTAACGGGAAAGATAACCCATTCGGCTCAGTCGATTCAGGAGATGCCGCGACGTTGGAAGGATTGTCTTGATGGTCTGGGTGAAGTGGATCTCCGGCAGGCAAAAAAATTATCAACGCATCAATATCTTTGGTCCAATAAAAGTCTGGCATCCAGAATGACTGGTTTTTTTGCCAGTAAAGTAATGACGAGTCGAATGCGGCACCTGCATAAAAAGAATTATGTCGCCCCTTTTGACAAGACTGATTTTAATGGTGAACTCTATCAATTAGATGAGCCGGTGCTGGATGTCCAAAGTGTTATTGATACTATTAGGGAGCAGTATTCAGACTATATTTTTCAGGCTGATGTGAAAAAAATTATTGAGCCTGGATCATTGAGTTCGCATGATTCACATAGCCATGAGTACTATCAAATAGAACTTTTTGAGCAGACCTTAAATAAAAAGAGGATTCTTTTTGCAAAGACTCTTATTTTAACTGCCGGTGCAGGAAATGAAAATTTACTGGCAAGTATCGGTTTTGAGCAGCCAAAAATGCAGCGACGACCTCTATTGATGCCCATGCTGAAAGCAAAAACAGCCATACTTCCCAACATGTATGCCCATTGCCTTGGGGCGAGTGCATTGCCTAAAATGACCATAACTGCTCATCAAATGCCTGCAGCGCAAACTGTCTGGTATCTCGGTGGTGAAATTGCAGAAAAAGGAGTTGAACGAACAATCGAAGAACAGGTCACATGTGCAAAAGAAGAACTTCAAAACCTGATGCCCTGGATGAATTTTTCACAATGCCAATGGTCAGCTCTAGCCATTGATCGTGCTGAACCTAAAATGATGGAGGGCAGCAGACCTGTAGAACCTGCTGTTTTTAGAGAAAATCAGGTGATCACCGCCTGGCCGGTTAAGCTGGCTATGACACCCATAATGGTGGATAAAATTATGGATGAATTAGACGCTGCGGGTGTTAAAAAAAATGCACAGCCTCTGCTTTTGGATTGTAGTGACTTAAACTCAATGCAAAAGGCGAAAACGAGTCTGCTACCATGGGAAAAGGTGCAAAACTGGTTATGATGAAAAAAAGAGAATTAGGGCAAACAGACATACAGGTCAGCCCTTTGGGGCTGGGCACTGTTAAGTTTGGTCGTGACCAGCAGGTTAAATATCCCTGGTCATTTAAAATTCCTGATGATCAGGCTATCCGAGAGTTACTTTCACTGAGCCGGGAACTGGGTATTAATTTGCTGGATACGGCTCCCGCTTATGGGACGAGTGAAGAACGCTTAGGACAATTATTACCCAATCGACAGGAATGGGTAATTGTATCAAAAGTAGGTGAAGCTTTTGAACAGGGCCAGTCTCACTTTGATTTTAGCGCAAAGACAACTCGCAAAACCATTGAAACCAGTTTAAGGAAATTAAATACTGATTATCTTGATGTGGTATTAGTGCATTCTGATGGCAATGATCAATTTGTGATTGAACAGACTGATGTGATTGAAACCCTGCAAAGATTAAAACAAGAAGGGCACATTCGTGCGATCGGGCTGTCTACAAAAACAACAGAAGGCGGGCTCTGGACTGTTGAACATACTGATGTGATCATGGCGACGCGAAATACAACGGATAATACCGATGATCCGGTACTGGATCGGGCATTGGAACTGAACAAGGGAGTTGTCATAAAAAAAGGTCTGCAAAGTGGTCATGTTGATGCAAAAGCCGGCGGTGGTGGAATTGAAGAAGCTTTAAACTATGTCTTTTCCCATCAGGCTGTGAGCTGTTTGATTGCCGGAACCATTAACCCGGAGCACTTGATGCAAAACGCTCGAATTGTTGAACAATTGACTCGTTAGATTGATATGCCTCGATTATTTTATACTTTACTTTATTATTGCCTGACACCGCTGCTTTTTTTACGACTATTGATAAAACATCAAAAAAGTAGTGCATATAAAGAGCAACGACAATCATTACGTCTGGCAGAGCGCTTTGGTTTTTTTTCACCACCGCTGTTTAAACATGACTCTCTGCCGCCTGTCTGGATTCATACCGTGTCTGTGGGTGAATTTCTAGCAACCCTGCCACTGATCAAACAGCTCAAACAGGAGTATCCTGAACACCCTCTTATTATCACATGTACCACGACAACAGGCTCTGCTCAAATAACTAAAACATTTGCTGAAGAAATTAGAATGGGTACTATTTTTCATATCTACTTGCCCTATGATCTTCCAGGCCCTCTGCGTCGCTTTTTAAATGCAACTCAACCTTGTCTCGGTATTATAATGGAAACTGAGATATGGCCTAATTTGCTCTATACTGCTCATCAATGTAATGTGCCTGTCTGCTTATTAAATGCCAGAATGTCTGAGCGTTCAGCAAAAGGTTATGCACGATTTTCATCATTAACTAAGACTGCATTAAGTCATTTTTCTGATATTGCTGTTCAAAATATGGTGGATGCGAATCGATTAATTAAATTAGGTGCTGATAAAGAAACACTGCATATTACAGGCAGTATCAAATTTGATCTGAAGATTAATTTGCAGGATATAAAAAATGGTCGCTTAATGAGAAAGCAACTAAACTGGCAAGATAAAACTGTTTTAATTGCTGCAAGTACACATAAAAATGAAGATGAAATTATACTAAGTGTTTTTCAAAAATTAAAAAAACATCATCCAAATCTGGTGATGATCATAGTACCACGGCATCCTGAGCGATTTCAGTCTGTCTATCAATTATTAATCCAGAGTGCATTTAATGTTTTAAAGCGTTCTGAAATGGCTGATGATATTCAACATTCGGTTGATATTTTATTAGGGGACAGCATGGGCGAAATGCTACGTTATTTTTCCTGTTCAGATATCGTCTTTATGGGAGGCACGATGGTGCCAACGGGAGGTCATAATATCCTGGAGCCTGCGGCTTTAGGTTTACCCATTGTTTGCGGGCCGCATATGTTCAATTTTGCAGCCATTAATGAACTTTTTTTGCAACATCAGGCCATGCAGCAAGTGAAGGATATAGAATTATTGGAAAGTACTCTGGACAATTTGTTGGCTGATGAGAAAACGAGTCAGGCAATGGGAGCGGCTGCACAACAGTTAATGGCAAAAAATTCCGGTGCTTTAAATAAAATGATGACATTGTTAAAGCCCTATTTGGAAGCCTCCTTTAAATCAGCGAAGAAGCAGTGATATGACAACATGGATCAGTCATCGAGGTCTTTCACAAAAACATGATGATAATACTAAAACCTCTTTTCTCCTGGCTTGTGAAGCGGGTTTTTCCTGGTTGGAAACAGATCTGCATACAACCGCTGATAAACACATTGTGCTTTGCCATGATTCTGAGCTGAGTCGTATTTCCTGCTCAACAGGACAAATAAGGGAAATGACTCGTTCACAATTAGAGCAAATTCATCTTAATAAAGGCGAGAAATTGCTGTTTCTGGATGAATTTATGCTGGAATTTACGACCCAAAACTGGGTTTTTGACATAAAACCCTCTACTTCAGTTCAAACTGTCGAGATCTTGAAGCCTCTATTGCTAAAAAACATGAATCTATTGAATAAAATAATTTTCCTGTTCTGGAGTAAAGAGCAGCAGAGTCTTTTTCTAAATTATTTTCCTGATGCGATCTGTTTTTCACGTGAGGATGAATGTTATCGTGCGGGTATTGCAACTTTATTTGGATTGAGTTCTCTGGGGAACATTCTTAAATACAAAATCTATTCAGTGCCGACAAAGTTATTTGGATTGCGATTGCTTAATAAGCGAGTTGTACAGGCATTTCATAATCAGGGTGCTCAGGTATTAGGGTACTTGCCTGATACAAATAAAGAAATACAGCAATGTGTGGTTGTTCTCCGCTTTGATGAGTGAGGTTTTATCCAAAATAGAACATACTCTTCTCATCAGGAATGGAGGTTTGCCTGATTTTCAGTTTAAAATATTC
>JADGEM010000040.1 GCA_016744375.1 Gammaproteobacteria bacterium | reverse complement strand
CAACCCATATGCAGAGGTCTTCTTACAAAGACTAGAGATGGATTATAAAATTGAGGCCCCATCACGACTCAGGGAAAGACTCAAGACAAAGCAGCAAATAGAAGAATTGGCAGCGGTAAGTAATCATAAAAGCGTCAACGTAGAGCACCATACTATTCGCTATCCCATCACTATAAATGAATGGTGGTCATTGCTTAACAATGCAGGCTACAAATCACTCCTTAATCAATTGAGCCATGAACAACTAATACAGTTCAAACAAGAGCACCTTGCTGAAATTGAAGTGAGTTCTGATGATGGTGTTTTAGATCTTAATACAGATACATTGTTCGGGCTAGTGCATGTGTAGGAAGTACATAAAGGTTAACAAAAAGCTGCATCTGAAAAACGGAGCGGAGCGTAGTTTTTCAGATGAGCTTGGCGTTATGCGTAAAGAAGGCTGATGAATTTGAGTCCAGTGGGAAAACAAGTAACAGCAAGCAAAACTCATAGAAAGTTTGTCTATTTCTTTCTGTTTGCAGTAACCTTAATTTGGTTGCTCAACCTTGTTTTTAATGCAGCTTTGGATTACCAAGATCGACACTTTGCGGCCAAAAAATTTAGCTTTATGCCATATGAAGGAGTACTTGAGTCTCGCAAATGGCTCAAAGGCGGGTTAGGTACTTTCGGTTGTACCTACGCTATTATCTCGCTAGGTGATGCCTCACCAACTAATCCGCCGAGCCAATGGATTGATTCTTCATTTTGGCATCAAACCCCTCTACGCTTCAAAGAGAAAGGAAAAGTAGGGCAGTGTCGTAATATTATCTGTGAATGCGAATCTGATTGGAGTCCAGCCACTTATCAACTCCTCACAAGGGCATTAAGCGAGTCGGGATCGTTCTACTATCTCGGCTGGCGGAAGCCACCCCATGACACACTTTATCAGGAGCAAATAATAGTGTATTCACCTGTTGAAAGAGTTGCGGCAATCGTTACGTTTGGTGATTAATCGCATAATAAGGCTGTCAAGCAGGGACTTTTTTACTCTACGCCGGTTTGGGCTGCTTTGCAGTTTATCCCAAAACTCTGTTCCATAAAAATGCCGTTTATAGCGGTGTTAAACTTAATCACCTCCTCCAGATTGAATAAAACAAATTCTTAGACTACAATGTAATACATAGTATTTAGCAAATAGGTGTCGTGATGGGTGTAACAAGTATAAGACTACAACCTGAAATTGAAAATCTCCTTAATAACTTGTCAAAAAAACTAGATAGAAGCAAAAACTATCTTATTAATCAGGCAATTAAAGAGTTTTTGGAGCGAAAGTCTGTCGATGAGCAAAGGTGGAATGAAACTTTAGAAGCCATTGACTCTGTAAAATCGGGTCGTTCAATTGATGAAAAAGATGTAAATGAGTGGCTTGATAGCTGGGGTTCTGAAAATGAGCTTGAGCCTCCAATTTCATGAAACTTTCATATTCGCCAGAATCAATCAATGATCTAATTCGACTGAGAGAGTTTATAGCAATAAAGAATCCACAGGCTGCACAACGGGCTGCAAATTCAATAAAAAAAGGAATTGCTCAATTAAAATCATTCCCACATCTTGGAGTCAAAGTTGAGCAAGCACCAAACCCTGATATTATTCGAGATTTAATTATTGGAAACTATACAGCTCGTTATTTAATACGCCCAGAAGAAATTTCAATACTACGAATCTGGCATCACAAAGAAGAAGAAAATCATTTATAACCAGAGAACCGAACGTTAAGTCACATGAATATGTGTTGTGGGTTTGGGAAAAGTGGTTTTTTAAAATTCTCTTCCCTAGTCCTTGTGAACCCACAAATAAGCGTTAGACCTTAATACAGTGTTCCTCAAACCATAATGACAATTCATTTTCTTTGAGAACATCAGATGCTAAATTTTCAAATGTAATAGTAGAATCTACTTCTGTTGCATTAAGTTTAAAGCTATTAATTTCAAGAAACAAAGTACCAATTGTGAATGCTGTTCTTTTGTTTCCATCAACAAACGGATGATTTTTCGCAATGCCAAAACTATAAGCAGCAGCAAGATCAAAAATTGAAACACTAGAATCATAGCTAAATTTTTGTTTGGCTCTAGCAAGTGCAGAATCTAATAAAGATTTGTCTCGGAGTCCACTTTCACCACCATGTTCAGCCAAAAGCATGGAGTGTACGGATTCAACAATTTTATCAAGTACCCAGATTGGTTCTCTCATTTAGCGAGCTCATGGAGAGTATTTCTATATCGCTTCATTATATCTTCCGCTGCTTCAATTTGGCTTTTGAAATCATCCTGGTAGGGTGTTAAAGTGAAGCCATCGGGGTTTTCTACAAGATATAAAGCATCTCCTTTTGATACTTTCATCTTGCTAAGTGCTTCTTTTGGAAGCAAAATACCCATAGAGTTCCCAATTGAGGTAACTTTTACTTTTAACATATCTAATGCCTTTTGTTAGTACAAATGTTATTACATAGTATAGAATAGTCTAACCAGAAAATCCAGCGAAGGCAAAAAGACACCCTGCTGATTTTGGCGTTGGGCTGTAGAATTACTCCAAACTGGTGAAGTTGAGTTGTTCTACAGCTGTTAGAAATAAGAGAAATATATGAAGTGCCTCGTTGTTACAACACACCCATTAACAAATAGTCTCTGCAACTTACTGACAGAGCAGGTTGTCAATCAATTGAATATAATGGGGCACGAGGTAACTATTGAAGACCTTTATGCTCAAAATTTTGAACCTGCTTTAACAGTAGCAGAACGAAAATCTTATTATTATGATAATTATGATTCATCAAATATTTCTAAACAAGTAATTCATCTGCAAGAAGCCGAAGCGCTTATCTTACTATTCCCTACATGGTGGTTTAGTTTCCCTGCAATGCTTAAAGGTTGGTTTGACCGAGTATGGGGTCCTGGCATTGCATATGATCATGCAAGCAATTATGGGCCGATTAAGCCACTATTAAATAATTTAAAAGAAGTTTTGGTGGTAACAACATTAGGTTCACCTTGGTGGGTAGATCGATTGCTAATGTGGCAACCAGTAAAAAGGATTATAAGAGTAGCACTATTAGGAACTTGTGCAAGAAAAAGTAAACTCAAATTTTTATCTCTATACAATAGTGAAAAACTAAATGAAAAGAGTATTGCAAGATTTAGTAGAAAAATTGAATTTGTACTGAATGGTTGGAAGCAATAATGTTTCCAACAATCGCGTCTACCTGATGCTTTACCCTAACACTTCGCTTCGGGCAAAATGCTAGGTTACGTAAAACATTGAGGCTGTAAAATTAGTTTAAAAACTATATATTTATTATTATTTTTTATTTCGGAATGAAAATTGTCGTTTGTTAACGGGTTTATAGAAAAAAGCGATACTTGACATTAGCAGCAATAGAGTGGATGGGGCAGGTACTGGTCTGGTTGATGGAGAAGCATCTAGTGTCTGATTAAACTGGAAGGAACCCCCATTTGCACTAAGGGAGATATCCCATTGCAATAGCCATTTTGCATCACCTGGACCGTAATTCATATGATCAGGCATAGGATCTCCATGGTGCAGAATGTGCCCGGGATGGCCTCCTCCCAGGAACCAATGAGTCAATTCGCTGTCTGTAGTCAAGCTGACGGCATTCACTCCATCCCATTGAGTGACAACTGAAGGAGTAGTCAGTTCAGAGTATTCATCTGAGAACTCAGCTCCTAAATCGAAATCAATCCACTGGAATAGTTCCAGTTCTACATCATTGGAAGAGTGATTAGTAAGTGTTGTAGACAGGTTTACGTGGGATTGATTAGAACCAGGCAATCCACCTCTGAGAGTGTACGAAGAAGAGGCCTGTAAATCATTATCGTTGCTGCGCTGTATGAAAAAGGTGTCAATATCGCCATCAGAATTGGTGTCTTGCTGACTAAAATCATCTACATTCCAGGTCACGAGTGGTGTTCTTCCTGGTACCCCTTTAACACCAACATAGGTCCAGTTTACCCATAAGTTGTCGACGTTGTCGGTAGCCCAATGCCTCCATGAACCATTAATCTCAGCACCACTGCGGTGCAGGTGACTTAAAAAGGATGCTGTTGAATTACCATCTCGCAGTTCAATATCACCAATTAAGGTTGCATTGCTGTTTCCTGCAGAAAAACCGAGATATATCAATAATATAATAGATTGTTTCAGTATTTTTTTCATGTTGAAGATCCTGTTCAATTTAAAAAGTATTTTTATAAATTTAAAAAAGATGCAAGCTCTGCCTCAAAATCACAAGGTATGATCCTGAAATTAGAACTATCAAAGCATCAAATTAAAATTATTCCATAAATAGTAATGATTATCATTATCATTAAATAAAATGATATAAAAATCAAGTGGTTTTTATTACTTTTTTATTTTTTAGGATAATAAGTGCAGTGGTTTAATTAGAAAAATGAAATAAAATTAACGATTACTAATGACTATCATTTATATTATTGTGGTGTAGACATTAAATTAGGCACTCATAACATGTTATTTAATAAATATCGTCGTGCATTTGCTTTTTTGGTTTTCACAGATTACTTTGTTTTAGCTTGTATACACCAAAACTCCAATGTTTGGAGCCGGGGTTCTTCAGGCTTTCCATGTCTTGTAACATAATTTTCATCTTTATTTAATTATACGCTTTCATGAATTTTTTATGATCTTGATGGTATACGTAATCTCTGAAATGACACGATGAGGGCCTAATGTGATGCTACAAAAACAATATTTTCTTATATCAGATTTGGAACCAAAACCGTGTTATGTTGAGATGATCTAACCTGGCTGTAAAAGGTATCAGTATAATAATATAAATAGAAAAGAGAAAGAAAGGTCTTTTATACAACTTTAGATTCTTCATCGGAAATAAAAATTAACAGGCAAAAAATATATAACACAACGGCAGTCAGAATGACCAATGTAAAGCCAAAGTGAATAGCCAGTAGACTGGCTAAAACGGCACTGATAACAGAAGCACAGCCATTAATACCCCAAGCCCAAGGGATATAAGTACGTTTACCTGGGCCAAGCCTGCTCAATGCTATTGGAAAGGGCATGCCCATAAATAGGGCCAGTGGTGCAATGAGTGTCAGGCTTATTAATATTTTTAAATAAATGGGATAAGCGGCAATAACAGCAAATAATGAGCTAAGAAACATACTGTAGCATATGCCAATGAAGGCAATGCTTAAGATTGCTATAAGTAGTAGTTGCCGTTGTGATAGTCGAGAGAATAGTCCGGTTGTCCCGGCACTCCCCAGCCCGGCAAAAATCATAAATGCACTTAATACAACAGGGATAGCATAAATAGGATGATGCAGAAAAAGGATAAATTTTTGCATCATAGCAATTTCAATTAATAGAAAAGCCAGGCCAATGAAAAAGAAATAAAGAAATAATTTTAAACGCTTCTTTACGGGTAAAGAAAATTCTACCTTTGTCTTCGCACGAAAATGAAAGACCAGTAAGGGAAGCATGACTAAAATAATACTACTGAAAATAGCCAACGCCAGAGTCACCAATAATACAACATAACCCATTTCAACCAATACCAGACCTCCCTGATTTCGTAAAGATAATAACTCGCTAAAAGTTGACCATTTAAAAAAGTGATGAAAAAAAGGTTTATCATCACTGGCAGGGTAAACATAATATTTATAGTTATGCAGAAATTGTTTTTTTGGCAGATTGCTGGATGGGTTCTTTGAGTCGCTAAGTATTGCACTGGCAGCCTGATAAAAATAAGCCTCGCGAAAACGATTAACCTGATTGGCTTCACCGGCTTTGATTCCAGGATACCAGGCGACATCAAAACCACGAGTCTGAGAAAAATGTTTTAGCTGTTTAATTTCTAATGAGTTAAAAGGACTCTTCTTAACTAATAGTGTTGATGTTTGCCACCCTCTGATTAAAACAATGTGATCAGCAATATCTTTAATCGCTAGATTTTCCAAAGCCTGTACTGCTGTTGCAAGCATTTTTATGGCATCTCTTGGTGGGGTTTTTACCCAGCGGCTGATAGCAAGATAACCATTCTGATTTAAGTGCTGAAGATAAAGCTGCAATGCTTCAGTTGTATACAAGTAACTCTCATTGAGTGCATATAAACCGCTGGCAGAAGCATTAAATGAGTCCATAAGGGAAATCTGGATTAAATCATAATGGCTATTAAGCTTGTCTTTTTTCTTCATTTTAGAACGACTGAGAAATGCTCGGATATCTCCAGAATAAATATGTACATTATCATGGGAATAAATATTACCGCTGTATTGTGCAAACTGATTAGTCAGGAGTTCAATGATTTTCGGGTTAAGCTCAACCGCATCAATCTGTTCTGTTTTATGAAACATTGCCTGTAAAATATCACTGCCACCGCCAGCACCGATTATGAGAAGATGGTGAATATTTTTTAAATGATAAGGCAGGGCAGACGTTACTTGATCGAGATAAGACAGCTTTTCCAACTTATCAGGAAAACGGGTAATTGCCGTCATATTGCTTGCATCACTAAAAAGCCCTAATTGTTCTGGCGGTTCCTGGCTGTTATATAAACTGAGTCCTGGTGCATGACGAAATGGGACCAGCACACTTTCTACAATGCTCAATAAACCCAGAGGACTGGATTGTTGCTCAATAATTCGGGTACCACTGATATTTAATACTTTTGCTTCATCCTTATAGGGTGAAATTTTCAAAGGCTGATTCTGAACCGTTAAGACAAATATCAACCCAGTCAAAACAATAAAAAAAGAGACTGATTTTGTTTTATCTTTAGGCGTGATTTCCAGCAGGGCTATTAAAGTTGCTATTAAACCACCCAGGCTAATGACTAGTAGAGTGGTCACTGGAAAAAAGTAAAACAACAGGATAATGATACCAATACTACCACCGCCAGCTCCAAGAAGATCGGCTGCGTAGATTTTTGCAATTTGTTCAGGATAACAGAGAAAAACCAGACAAATAGCACTGGCAACTAACAGAAAAGGAAGACTAAGCAATAAAAAAAGACTAAGCAGATACCAGACTTGCTGTGTATCCCAAAGAATTGCTTCAGGGTTAAATGGGATATTTTGAGCTGTAAAAAAACAACTCACACTACTGACACTAAATAAAAATAAAAAAAGGGGATAAGCAATGTGAAAGTAGCGTTTCAGGGTATCTTGCAGTAAAGAAACCAGAGTACCGCTGATACCATAGCCTAAAAGAGCCAATGAAATAATCATATAGGCAAAATGATGCCATTGAATGATTGAAAACAGTCGCATCAATAAGATTTCATACGCCAGTGCTGTGGCAGAAATCAGCGAAAGGGATAATAAAGGTGGTTTAAGCTGCATTTTGCTATGCCGATTTAGATTAATGCTCTCCTGTTAATGGCACAAAACGAACAGGTAGGATTTGTTGAGTTTGTAATTGGCCATCAGGCTGTTTTGTTATCAGCAGTAATTGCTGGGTCGTAAAATTACCTCCGACTGGAATTATCATTTTCCCCCCGGGTTTTAATTGTTCAATCAGGGCATGAGGTATATGACTGGCAGCAGCCGTCACAATAATTGCATCAAAAGGTGCCTGTTCCTGCCAGCCATAATAGCCATCACCAATCTTTGTCGTGATATTCGTATAACCCAGCTCCCTGAAACGTAACTCAGCCTGTTCCCCCAACGGAGCAATAATTTCAATACTATAGACCCGGTGTACCAGCTCAGAAAGTACCGCGGCCTGATAACCGGAACCAGTACCGATTTCCAGAACGGTATCATTGGCAGTTAATTTAAGTAAATCTGTCATGATCGCCACAATATAGGGCTGGGAAATGGTCTGGCCATAGCCGATAGGCAGGGGATTATTATGATACGCTTGCTCAATGGTGTCGGGAGTAACAAATTTATGTCGGGGTACAGTAGCAATGGCCTTTAGCACTTTTGTGTCCAGTGCTTCGGTATCAAGATATTGGCTGGTTTGATGGACATCCTGTTCGATCAACTGAATCATGTGCTGACGTTTTTTCATATAGCGTTCCTCCATGGAAGAGGCTAAAGTCTGGGATGATATGAACAAGCCAAAAGCCAAAGACAAAAAAAACAGAGAGATAGATAATATCCATTTTTGAAGTGTCATTGCTTTCATCAGAATCTCTTTTGCTAAAGTCGAGCTGTATAGTATCTATGACTTAATTTAATTATTAATGAGAAATAAACAGTTTTCAAGATGATTTTCAAAAAATGACTGATATTGTAACAAAGTGTCATCCTGCTACCAGGATTATTGCATCATTAACAAGTTGACTCTAGAATACAGGCAAGGAGGCTTAGAAAATATCATGAAAGAGAGAAGACTTTCAGTCAAGATAATGGCTTTTGTTATGGCAGGCGGTGAAGGTAAACGTCTACGACCTTTGACAAAAAAGCGTTCTAAACCTGCGGTACCCTTTGGTGGGCGCTATCGACTTGTGGATTTTGTGCTCAGTAATCTGGTCAATTCAGATGTTCGTGCTATTTATCTATTGGTACAATATAAAGCCCAGTCATTGATTGAGCATGTCCGTAAATCATGGACTATCTCACCCTTGCTTTCTGATCAATTTGTTACCGTCGTACCACCACAAATGCAGGAAGGCTCGTCATGGTTTATGGGTACTGCTGATGCAGTCTATCAAAATCTCAACTTACTCAAGGAACAACAGCCCGATATTGTGGCTGTGTTTGGTGCGGATCATATTTACCGAATGGACATCCGGCAGATGGCCTGGTTTCATCAAAAACGACAGGCTGATGTCAGTGTTGCAGCGATTCCAGTGCCTATCAGTAAGGCTTCTGATTTTGGTGTCATCCAGGTGAATGCCGATGGCCGCATTAATTGCTTTCAGGAAAAACCAGATTGCCCCTGCTCTATGTCTTTAGACTCGACTAAAGCCTATGCTTCTATGGGAAATTACCTCTTTAATACAGAGGTGTTGATTGAAGTTCTTGAAAAAATGCACCAGCAGGGTAAAACTGATTTTGGTCGAGATGTTCTGCCGCAACTGCTTAAGAACCATCGTCTGTTTGCTTATGATTTTTCTTCCAATGAAGTGCCGGGAGTCAAGTCTTATGAGGAGTCAAGCTATTGGCGTGATGTCGGTTCTCTTGATGCTTATTTCCAGGCTCATCAGGATATGCTGGGGATTCAGCCGAAGTTTGATATCTTTAATCCCCGTTGGCCTGTTTTTTCCAGTATTTACCAAGGGCCTGTGGCACAAGTAATTGAAGGGCAGATTAATAACAGTTTACTGGGAGCAGGTACTTTTATCAATAAGGCTAATATTCACAATAGCATTGTCCGCAACGAGGTTGTTGTTGAGCCGGGTGCAGAACTTCATGATTGCATTATTATGGATTATGTGAGGGTATGCCGCGGAGCACGACTGCGAAGGGTGATTATCGATCGGCATAATATTATCAAACCGGGTACAACGATAGGATATGATGCCAAGGAAGACAGGCGCCGTTATCATGTCACCTCATCCGGTCTGGTCGTTGTCCCTTCAGGTAAAGTAAACTACTTCGCCAGAGATTCAAGAGAGACCAATTCAGGTGATATTGAACGCTTGTGATGAACGGATTGGTTTTCACTGAAGTTGCTGTCTCTGAAAAACGTGCATTGATTACTTGTTGTGATAATAATATCATTAACTGAATAATTCCATTTACAGAACCCTATCTAGACTTATAAGGAGTAATTATGAAAATGATTCATTATACGACTATTTTTACTTTTTTCTTTTTAGTGCTTGGCTCAACATCGGTAAAGGCAGTTGAAGTCATTGATAAAGATGGTCACTTAGAAACTAAATTAATTGAAGGTAAAATGTATGATGAGCGTGGGCGTTATAAAGGTAAGCTCATGCCTGGGGGGAAAATGTATGATAAAGACGGCAATTTTACTGGACAGATAAAAGAGCATGCCATTATTGATGAGAAGGGTGATGCGAAAGGGTATATTCGAGATGGTAAAATCTATGATAAAGATGGACAGTATAAAGGAGAGTTAAAGAAGTAAGATTTGAACCACTCGTTATTATGGTTGCTAAAATCCAGGCAAAATTAATTAAAAGAATTATCATCACGCCCAGGGCAGGATGAGTTTTGCCTGGCTTCGAGTTAAAGCTTGATATTGACTGCTTCTGATGAACGGACTGCTTTTTTACGAGCCTGTTCAATCGATTCATCCAATGCCAGAGCAACACCCATGCGACGCTGGGTTTTTACTTTGGGTTTGCCGAATAATCTAATTTGGGTATCCGATTCTGTCAGTGCTTGTTCCAGATTGCTGAATTCTACCTGTGACGACTCGCCATTCACGAGAATAACAGAAGAGGCTGCCGGGCCATATTGACGAATATTGGGGATGGGCAGGCCAAGTATTGCTCTTGCATGCAGCGCAAATTCAGACAAATCCTGAGAAATTAGTGTGACCAGTCCAGTATCATGTGGTCGTGGGGAGACTTCACTGAAAATTACTTCATCGCCCTTAATAAACAATTCAACACCAAACAGCCCCCAGCCACCTAAATTATCTGTTATTGTCTTCGCTATTTGCATGGACTTTTCTCTAGCTGTTGGAGTCATCGCCTGAGGTTGCCAGGATTCTCTATAGTCGCCCTCAATTTGTTTATGGCCTATGGGCTCACAAAATGAGGTGCCGTTGATATGTCGGGTGGTTAATAGTGTAATTTCATAATCAAAATCAACAAAACCTTCAACAATGACTTTTCCTTCACCTGTTCGGCCGCCTTCCTGAGCATACTTCCAGGTTGTTTCAATGTCACTTTCAGATTTGATGGTGCTCTGACCTTTACCTGAGGAGCTCATAATGGGCTTAACCACACAGGGAATACCAATTACTTTTACAGCCTCCAGATACTCTTCTTTGCTTTGAGCAAATCGAAAAGGGGACGTATTGAGACCTAAAGTTTCTGCTGCTAAGCGTCGAATGCCTTCACGGTTCATGGTTAGATTAGCTGCCCGTGCAGAAGGAATGACATTAAAACCTTCATTTTCCAGAGTCAGCAGCATTTCGGTGGCAATGGCTTCAATCTCAGGGACTATGTAGTGCGGTTGTT
Source organism: Gammaproteobacteria bacterium (assembly GCA_016744375.1). Taxonomy (GTDB): domain Bacteria; phylum Pseudomonadota; class Gammaproteobacteria; order GRL18; family GRL18; genus GRL18. Next base: position 33,306 of record JADGEM010000040.1, on the reverse strand, counting down.
CTGTCTCAATAACCTGACGTAGCGCTGCTGCATCCAGCATGTTAATGACATGACTGCGATGAGCAAGCTGCATCGCCGGTGTATTCTCATATCGATCAATAACAATAATCTCAGCGCCTAATCTCTGCAGTTCAATAACAACTTCCTTAGCCAATTCGCCGCCACCGCAGAAAAGTACCCGGGTGCCGGTGGGAGAGAGGGGAGTGCCAATTTTCATTTTGATAGTCTCAATAGTGATTTGATTGAATGATTACTAATAGTTTATATCCCTGGATTATACTTGATTATCCAATGATGGTTATAATTTTATTGAGAAGAATGATATTATTAGGCCAATAAATGAGCTATCTACAAAAAGACTAATGATAGAGAAAATTAAAATTGCCGTGAGTGCCTGTTTACTAGGGCAAAGAGTCCGTTACGATGGCCGTGAAAAAACGCATTCAGTAATTGTGGATTTTTTTTTAAACCATAGCTCTAATAAATCGTGTTCTAAGCAGATAGAAATAGTGCCTTTTTGTCCAGAGGTTGCAATTGGCTTAAGTGTTCCAAGACCAAAAATTCAGATTGTTAAAGGAAAAGACGAACAAATTCGTGTTCTTGGTGTCAATAATCACAGACTGGATGTGACTGAATCCCTAAAGTTATACGCTGAAAACTTCTTACAACAACACCCTGATATTCGATATTTTATTGTTAAATCGAAATCACCAAGCTGTGGTTTTCAATCAACACCATTATTTGAACTTCCTGAAAAGGAAAAAAGTGAATATAAACAAATTGATCTGACCTCAGGACTTTTTGTGCAAACTCTGCTGATCTTAAAACCTGAGCAGAAAATAATTGAAGAAGCCCGGCTGACGAGCAGAAATGACTGTTTCAAGCTGATAAATTTGGTAATACGATAAAAACTGAGCTGATGTTAAAAAAACTGATTATTCCAATTATTATTCTTGTACTTGCAATTGCCTTTTTCAAATTGATGATTGCAACTAAAGATAAATCACCTGAGATTATTATTAACGAGCATGTCTGGCGGGTAGAGCAGGATAAAGTTTTAAAACAAAGTCTTTCCCCGGTTGTCACCTTGTATGGCAAAGTTGAAACCTCCGAATTGCTGAATGCTGCAGCGCCTGCACCGTGTCAGGTGGCTGCTGTCCTGGTGAAAGAAGGTGAGCATATTGAAAAGGGTCAACTAATGCTCAGTCTGGATCCAGGGGATTTTAAGCCTCCGTTTATGCAGGCTAGGGCTAAGGTGAATGAACTTAGGGCACTGATTAAAAGTGATCAATTACGCCATGAAATTAATCTGGAGTCGCTGAAAAATGAAAAAAAGCTCCTTCATCTGAGTGAAAAAGCACTGTCTCGTGCTGTAAAAGTCAAAAAACAGAATCTGGGCTCTGTTTCTGAAACGGAACAGGCAATGCAGCAGGTTGAAAAACAGCGTTTATCATACAATCAGATGCAGTTTTCGGTGAATGAACACCAAATAAGGCAGGAGCAACTTGAGGCTCGATTAATGCAGGCTGAAGCCGATTTAAACAAAACCCGCCTGGCATTAGATCGTAGTCAGATTGTGGCACCTTTTTCAGGTGTGGTGGCTAAAGTCAATGTGGCTCAGGGAGATCGAGTCAATGCCAATGAAAAATTGCTCAGTTTTTACTCCACGGAGCATTTAGAAATACGAGCCAAGCTGCCGATGAAGTTATTAGCAGAAATACAACAAAGTCTTTCCATGAAACAAGCTCTTACGGGAGAGGCTGGTAATGGCAGTCGCTCAGTGGCGATTCGTTTAGATCGACTTTCAGGTGAAGCACGGGCAAGTGGTGTGGATGCCATTTTTTCTATTGAGGATGAACTGACTCAGTTTCGAATTGGTGCCATTGTGGTGGTGCGCTTGCAAAGACCAGTTCATGATAACATGATTAAAGTACCTTATCAGGCAATGTATGGCAGTGAAAGGCTGTATCAGATAAAAGACAACCGATTGCAGGCCGTTACAGTTAAAACAATTGGAGAATATTATTTTTATGACGCGACTCAAAGGGAGCAGGGCAATAAGGAACCCGAACTGCTGATTGAAAGTGATGAATTAAAATCAGGTGACACCATACTCACTACTCATCTGCCTAATGCTTACTCAGGCTTGAAGGTGGATGCCTTCTTTAAGGAAAAAGCTAAGGAAAACGTTATGGGCGCGGCCAGTAAAAGCATCAGCGAAAGTATCAGCGAATGAAAATACTGTCTGTTTTTGCGCATCATAAAGTTGCTGCTAATTTATTGATGATGATAATGATACTATCGGGTGTTTTTGCCCTGTCTAAATTGAACATACAGTTTTTCCCGACCTTTGCATTAGATCGTGTCAGTGTCAGAGTTATCTGGAGTGGTGCCAGTGCTGAAGATATTGAGGAGGCAATTACAATACCTCTTGAGCAGTCTCTGAAAACCGTTGATAACGTAAAGGATATGACATCAACGTCTGCTCAGAATGTGTCATCCATTCAACTGGAGTTCAATGAAGGCACCAATATGATTTTTGCTTTAGATAAAGTAAAGCAGAAAGTGGATGAATTCCGGAATTTACCCAAGGATGCAGAAAAACCTCAGGTAGAAAATCTGACCCGTTATGAGGGCGTTGCCAAACTTCTTATTTCCGGGACGGATGATCTTGGTGAATTAAGACTTCTGGCCAATGAGTTTGAACGTGAGTTAAGTAAATTAGGGATTGATAAAATTGAACTGAATGGTCTGCCTGATGAAGAGATCAGTATTGAGATTCCAATAGAACAATTACAGTATCTTGATTTAACCTTGGATGAAATCAGTGCTCGCATTAATTCCTTCAGCCAGGATATGCCAGCCGGTATTCTTGGTAATCAGCATAATGCCAAAGAACTTCGCAGCCTGGAGCAAGCTCGCACTGAGATGGAATTTGCCCGCATTCCGATTGTTGCCAGCAGCACTGATTTTGTTCGTTTAGGTGATGTTGCCACAATTAAACGTCAGCCTGACAATGAGGGTATTTTACGTCTAAAAGAAGGACGTCCTGTAGTTGAGCTTGCCTTGCAACGAACTGAAAATGGTAATGCGCTTAAAGCTGCAGAAATATTACAGCAATGGTTACATGAAAAACAGGCAACCTTGCCGCCAAATATTAAAATTGAAGTCTTTGATGCCAGCTGGCAAATGATACGGGATCGAATTTATCTGCTGTTAAAAAATGGTGGAGGAGGACTTATTTTGGTCGTCCTTATTCTCTATTTGTTTTTAAATGCCCGTGTGGCCTTTTGGGTTGCTGTGGGTATTCCTATCTCCTTTATGGCCACTCTGGCGATACTTTTTATGGTCGGTGGTACCATTAATATGATCAGTCTGTTTGGTCTGATTATGGCACTGGGTATTATTGTTGATGATGCGATTGTTGTAGGAGAAGATGCACTGGCTCACTATCAGGCGGGTGAAGCCCCGTTGATGGCGGCAGAAGGGGGAGCAAAACGAATGTTTGTGCCGGTTATTGCATCTTCATTAACAACAATTGCTGCTTTTTTGCCGCTTATGATGATCGGCGGCATTATGGGTAATATTCTTTTTGATATTCCACTCATCGTTATCTGTGTCATTCTGGCCTCATTGGTGGAGAGCTTTTTTGTTCTGCCGGGGCACTTGCGTAACGCTTTCTCTCATATTAAACGTAATAAAGAATTAGATGACCTGGAAACAAAGGTCAATGGACGTCCAAATTTACGCGTGCGGCTGGATAATGCTTTTGATTCCTTCCGTCAGCAACGTTTCCGCCGAATAATACACTGGGCGCTGGAACACCGGTCAATAACGGTGGCCCTCGTGTTATCCAGTCTGATCATGACGGTTGGAATCGTTGTTGGAGGCAGAATTAATTTTACTTTTTTCCCATCTCCCGAAGCACAAATTGTTTATGCCAATGTCAGCTTTGTTTCTGGTTCCTCACGAGAGCAGACAGAAACCTACCTAAAACACATGGAAGAAAAGCTGAATGAAACTAATGAGGAGTTGGGTGGCGGTATTATTGATATGGCAGTGACCATCAGCGGCAGTTCCTTCAGTGGCGGCAGTTCCAGAAAAAAAGGTGATCAACTTGGAGCTATTTTTTTGCAGTTGGTTGAGCCGGATCAACGAAGTGTCCGTAATACGCAGTTTATTAAACACTGGAAAAACAAGCTGGATAGTGTGGCGGGGATGGAAAATCTGACCATCGTCTCTCGTAAAACAGGACCGCAGGGCAGTGATATTGCTATTCGTCTGAGTGGTTCTGATAATGAGCAGTTAAAACGCGCTGCAACAGAGCTATCACAGGCCTTGAGAAGTATTGATGGGACTTATGGGATTGATGATGATATGCCTTATGGTAAAGAACAATTGATTTATCAACTTAAACCCGTGGGTGAAATTCTTGGACTGACAGTCACAGATATTGGCCAACAGTTGCGCACGGCATTTGATGGTAATCTGGTACAAATATTTCAAGATGGTGCGGATGAAGTTGAAGTTCGGGTTCAGTTATCTAAATCTGAAAGAGATCAGATTAATACCCTGCAGCGAATTAATATTCGTACACCTGGCGGTGAATTTGTACCCCTGACCAGTGTAGCACAATGGAAGGTAAGACAGGGTTTTGAAGTATTACGCCATGCTGAAGGTGAGTTGGCATTGGAGGTGTCTGGTGAAGTTAATTCAGAGGTTAATAACGTCAATGACATCCTTGCATCACTGGAAGAAAAAGTACTGCCGGAGCTGAAACAAAAATACTGGATAGATTACAGTTTTGAAGGACGTTCAGCTGACCAGAAAGAGACCATGGCTGATATGAAGTGGGGTGGAATGCTTGGTCTGATTTTAATTTATATTGTACTTACCTGGGTTTTTGCTTCTTATGGCTGGCCTCTGGTGGTCATGGCTATTATCCCTTTTGGTCTGGTTGGAGCTATCTGGGGACATTGGATGATGAATATCGATATTACCCTGCTGTCTGTTTTCGGTTTCTTCGGTTTGTCGGGCATTGTTGTCAACGACTCAATTATTCTGGTGAGCTTCTATAAGCGTCTGCGAGACAAAGGGATGCTGGTCATTGATGCCCTGATTGAAGCTTCAGTGCAGCGTTTACGAGCAGTATTATTGACCTCTTTAACGACGATTGCCGGTTTAACGCCCTTGCTTTTTGAAACGTCATTGCAAGCACAGTTCTTAATTCCGATGGCCGTCTCTATTGCCTTTGGTCTGGCATTTGCTACGGTACTAGTATTAATCATTATTCCAGTTTTTCTATCGATACATGAATCAATACACTTTAAAGTTCAAAGACTTTTTCGTGTGGAGCCTGCCAGAGAGATAGCATGAAAACTTTTAAACTTGATTCCCGCCTGGACAATGATTGTTTTATTTTGTCAGAATCCAATCAATTTTTAGTTTTACTGATGGATAATTCATTGGTTCCCTGGTTTATCCTTGTGCCCAAAACAGATAAAACAGAGCTTTATGAGCTGGATAAAACGATGCAGAGCAAAGTGCTTACTGTGATTAATCAATTATCAGATTTTTTGATGAAGGAGTTCAGCCCTGATAAACTAAATGTTGCTGCGATTGGGAATATTGTGGATCAAATGCATATTCATATTGTCGGACGCTATGCAACCGATGTTTACTGGCCTGGTGTGGTTTGGGGCGCTACAGAAAAAAAACCATACATTGCTGTTGAAGTGGATAAATTAAGGTCTAAACTGGACTCTATATTAGAGATATGATATATTGTGATATACTGTTTGAGTGTAAATAAATATTTATTTAATTTTATTTATTTAATAGTATAGTGGTAGAACATATTCATTGTTTTTGAACATAGATTTAAGATGGTTTTTTTGAACATTGTTTTTTGAATTTATAAAAATAGAGTAGGGAGATAGAGAGATGAAAAAAATAATTGCTATTTCAGTTTTTTCTGCATTTGTGCTTGGGGCAGCTACAAATGCTTCAGCATTCTGGGGTAATGATAATGACTATGAATGCTATGGTCCATACGGTAAAATTCCAGGTTGTAACCCATATGATGAGTGGGATCCAAGATACTGGATGGAAGAAATGGAAGATATGATGGACGATGATGATGACTATCGTGGCGGTTATGGTCGCGGTTATGGCGGTTATCAACAACCATACTATGGTGGTGGTTATCAACAACAGCAACCATACTATGGTGGCGGTTATCAACAACAGCAACCATACTATGGTGGCGGTTACCAACAGCCATATGCAGCACCAGTTGCACCAGCGCCAGTTGCACCAGCACCAGCCGCACCTCAACAATAAGTTGGGATGTACAAAAACAGCTTTTACTAGCTAAAAGTTGTTTTGTAAGCTAAAAAATGTCAGTTCTGGAAATCAGGACTGGCATTTTTTTTGCCATTTCATTTGAAAATGTTCCTGTGTACCCTTATTTAGTTATGAAGATTTTTAGGAATAAACATAAATTGGAAAACTAATGGATCAGCCTGATTCGAATGCAGTAAAACAATTCTTACTTTCACTGCAGGATAATATCTGTTCAGAGATTGAAAAAACTGAGAGCTTAAAGACATTTGAACAAGATGAGTGGCAGAGAAAAGAAGGTGGTGGTGGCCGTACAAGAGTGCTTGAGGCTGGGGAAGTCTTTGAACAGGCAGGTGTCAATTTTTCTCATGTGAAAGGGGATTCTATGCCGGCATCTGCAACAGAGAAACGCCCTGAACTGGAAGGCCGCTCCTTTGAAGCGATGGGCGTATCGTTGGTCATTCATCCCAATAATCCTTATATTCCGACAACACATGCCAATGTCCGCTTTTTTATCGCTGAAAAAGAGGGTTGTAAACCTATTTGGTGGTTTGGTGGAGGCTTTGATCTGACGCCTTATTACCCCTTTGAAGAAGACGTTGTTTTCTGGCATAAAGAGGCTAAAAAAGCCTGTGATTTAATTGATCCGGATTATTATAAAAAATATAAGCAGTGGTGTGATAAGTATTTCTACTTGCCTCATCGCCATGAAACTCGAGGCGTTGGCGGCTTATTTTTTGATGATTTGAATGAAAAAAACTTTCAACACTGTTTTGCCTTTATGCAGGCTGTCGGCAATCAATTTATACCTGCGTATCTGCCCATTGTTGAAAAACGCCGGGCAATCTCCTATGGTGAAAGAGAACGTGATTTTCAGCTATATCGGCGTGGTCGCTATGTTGAATTTAATCTGGTTTACGATCGCGGCACTTTATTTGGCTTGCAGACAGGAGGTCGAACAGAGTCAATTCTTATGTCTCTGCCGCCATTAACTAAATGGCGTTATAATTGGCAGCCCGAGGCAGGCTCAGATGAAGCACGCTTATATGAACGCTATCTTACACCCCAGGACTGGCTTGAACTCAATAACGATGAGTGATTATTTACAAAAAAGAGAACAAATATGAGTAATAATGCAGAACAGCAAAAAGCAGACTTAATTAAAGAATATCGTAATAACATTGGCCTTTTTGCTACGGGAGTGACGGTATTAATCATTGAACATGAAGGGGATATTCGCTGTATGACCGCAAATGCGATAAGCTCATTATCACTGGATCCCATTCAATTATTAGTTTGTCCATCAAAAAAAGCGGCATTTTCTGACTTGTTGCAAGATGGGGTGAGCTTCACGGTCAATGTGCTTGGTATTCATCAGGAAGACGTTTCTAATTATTTTGCCGGAGCTAAAATTGATTTGGATGCAAGCCAGGTTCATTATGAACATCTGTTTTCACAATCATCAGCTGCACCGCGCTTAAAGGATTGTCTGGCTTCATTTTCCTGTAAAATTAATAAGAAATTTGATGGCGGGGATCACTGGATTGTTGTGGGGGAAGTTATGGAATTGTATAAAAAGGATAAACAACTTGAGCCGTTATTATTTTTTGGCGGCAAGTACCATTATCCGGCAAGACCTGAAGTTGAGCATATTAAACCGGTTGGTGACCCATACAAATAGATTTTAGTGTATGACTCTCTCAGTTGAATTTTACTATTATATTTTATTAGTAGTCATTTTAATCATTTTAATTTTTTTCTTTTTTCGTACTTTTAAAATGCTAAAAAAGAAAAAAATATGGGCAAGTTGTCGAAACAGCAGTTATTTTCTACTGATGCTGTTTTTCTTAGTCAGCTTGTCTTTGATTGGTTCCAATATCTTTACCTATCATCGGCTGACTTATGAAAAACCCATTGCAACATTGGATATCACACGTCATAAACATCAGAATTATCAAATAGAATTATTGCAATTAGAAGCGTGCAGAAAAACATCTTATACGCTCAACGGTGATGAGTGGCAAATTGATGCCAGAATCATCAAGTGGCATGGGTGGGCAAACTTATTAGGTCTGGATGCCAGCTTCCAACTGGACCGAATTTCAGGTCGTTATCAGAACATTGAACAGCAACGTAATAATAAGCCAACGACCTTTTCTATAAAACAAAAACAGGATTTTGATCTGTGGACTTTAAAAAAGAAGCATCAGTGGTTACCTGGGCTTGATGCCAGATACGGTCAGTCTGTTTTTTTAGCCATGAAAGACAAACAAATGTACCAACTGTATATGACTCAAACCGGCTTAATCGCTCGTAAAATAACGTCAGAGCCTCATGAGGAATGTCACTTTTAGTACTTTTCTAAGGTTTTGCTTCTAAGATACAGACGGAAAAATAAACACCTGTTTTTATTCGGGTTTTTTTCTAATACAAAAAAGCTTATAATTACCTTACATCCCATTTTCGTGTTAAGCCAATGTCCAGAATTCATCAAGCCTCAAATCTTCAAAATATCTTTGCCTATGATAAGTACTGGGCAGAATGTTACGGTATTTCACGGTATTTACCCCATACTCGGGCTGAGATGGAAGCTTTGGGCTGGGATTCCTGTGATGTGATACTGGTGACAGGTGATGCCTATGTTGATCATCCAAGTTTTGGTATGGCCTTAATAGGTCGTTTACTTGAGTCGCAGGGCTTCCGGGTTGGAATTCTTGATCAACCGGACTGGCACAGCTGTGAACCATTCAAAATTTTAGGTAAGCCAAACCTGTTCTTTGGTGTGACTGCGGGCAATATGGATTCTATGATCAACCGTTATACGGCGGATCGTAAATTGCGTCATGATGATGCTTATACCCCGGATGACATAGGTGGAAAGCGGCCCGATCACGCTGTTGCTGTCTATACACAGCGCTGCAAGGAAGCCTGGTCTGGCATTCCAGTGATTATTGGCGGTATTGAAGCCAGTCTCAGACGCATTGCTCACTATGATTACTGGTCTGATAAAGTAAAACGCTCAGTTTTGGTTGACTCGAAAGCTGATCTGCTGGTTTTTGGTAATGGTGAGCGCCAAATTACTGAAATTGCGCATCGATTGTCCCGTGGTGAAAGCATTAATAAGCTGGATAATATCCGTGGTACGGCTTTTATGGTCAAGCATCAGCAGAAAAACTGGATGGAAATTGATTCCAGCCGTATTGATCGCCCTGGAAAAGTCGAAGCGGTCGTCAGTCCTTATCAAATGATTGACCAGAACAGCTGCTCTGAATCATCTCCTGAAAATCAACACCAGTCGAATGAAGAGTCAAAAGACGAGGTCGCTGTACCGCTTAAGGACATCGTTAAATCACTTGATCGAGGACGTTCAGTTATTCGTTTACCTTCCTATGAAAAGGTGCTGACTGATCCGGTTTTATATGCCCACGCTTCCCGCGTCCTTCATCTGGAAACAAATCCGGGTAATGCACGTGCTCTGGTGCAGCGGCATGGTGTACGTGATGTCTGGCTAAATCCACCGCCTTTCCCTCTGACTACTGAAGAACTGGATCAATTGTTTGAATTGCCCTATAAACGTCTGCCGCATTCAGATTACCAGGGTAAAAAAATGCCAGCGTATGAGATGATCCGCTTTTCTATCAATATTATGCGGGGTTGTTTTGGTGGGTGTACTTTTTGTTCTATTACTGAGCATGAAGGGCGGGTTATTCAAAACCGCTCAGAAGATTCAATTATCCGTGAAATAGAAGAAATACGAGATAATGTGCCGGAGTTTAAAGGTTATATCTCTGATCTGGGTGGTCCCACTGCAAATATGTGGCGTCTAGCCTGTGATGACAAAGAAATTGAGTCAGTGTGCCGTCGATTGTCCTGTGTGTATCCTAAAATTTGTTCTCATATGAACACTGATCACGGACCTTTGACTCATTTATATCAACGTGCAAGACAATTACCGGGTATAAAAAAAGTATTTGTTGCTTCAGGCCTGCGTTATGACCTGGCTGTCCGTTCACCTGAATATGTAAAAGAGTTGGTCACACACCATGTGGGTGGTTATTTAAAAATTGCACCAGAGCATACCGAAGAGGGTACTCTGAGCAAGATGATGAAGCCAAAAATTGATACTTATTATGAATTTAAACAGATGTTTGAACAGTTCTCCAGAGAGGCAGGTAAAGAACAGTATTTAATCCCCTATTTTATTGCTGCACATCCGGGAACCACCATTGAAGAGATGGTTAATCTGGCATTATGGCTAAAAGAAAATAACTTTCGTCTGGACCAGGTACAAAATTTTTATCCTTCCCCCATGGCCACAGCAACTGCCATGTATCATAGTGAGCGAAATCCTCTGAAAAAACTCAGTTATAAATCAGAAAAAGTATTCACCGCAAAAGGTGAAAAGATCAGGCGCCTGCATAAGTCTCTATTACGTTACCATGATCCTAAAAACTGGCCAGTCATCCGGGAAACACTACGGGAAATGGGGCGCAGCGATCTCATTGGCGATGGTGACAAACAGTTGGTACCTAAGGAAGAAAAACGAAATTCATCCTACAACTCAGGGCGAGCAAACCCCTTTACTCAAAAGAAAAAAAGACTTCAGAGCAAGAGGTAAGGAAATTTATAGAATGATGTTTTGTAATTATTCAACGTAGTTTTAGCTTATTGAAAAAACATCAGACAAAATCTGGAAGTCTTTCTCTTATCCTTATACTGATGATATAGAACGTTTAAGGGTATCTGAAGGTAATTCATTAAACACTTTGTAATAGTCTGTTGCAAATTGTCCCATGTGCAAAAAGCCAGCATTAAAAGCAATATCACCAACAAAAGTATCTGAAAAATTAGCATGCCATAGGCTATGGTGGACGTGATTCAATTTAGCCCCTAATATATAAGATTTAGGCAATATTCCTAATTCTTTTTTGAATAAGTTTTGTATGGTTCTTTCAGAAATTTTTGCTTGACGGCATAATTGTTTGATTCGCATTTGTTCATTGAGGTGGGTATGGATATAGTCAGTCAGATTTTTGATTAATTTTAAATTTTTTGGATTCATCAATCGATGAGTGGACTGGTTTTCTGTCAGGATAGTAACCAGACAAGCAATTATCTGCATTTGAATCGTATTGGTAAAGGAGGCAAGGTATTGGGACTGACTGCTTTTTGTTGTTGTTTGTTCAAGCTGATTGATTAATAAGCGTAATTCATTTAAAAAGTCAGTCGGAACCTCTTTAACTATTTCATGAGGTGCTAAAACATTTTTGACCTTTCTGATATCATTTTTTTCTAAAAGTTCATGAAGGTAATTTTCAGGCAAGCTGATGGTTGCCATATTGAATCCTGGCCTGGTAAAAGCATCAATATCACCATGGACAGGAAAAATCAGCAAGTTATTTTTATTCACCTTATGGCCAAACCAGTTAAAGTCGGTGCAATCAGAATTGGGTATTGCAAAGGTTCTCATGCCTGGAGGGGTTGCTCCCTGTTGTCGAACAAAACACCCGAATCGGGCTCTTGAGTAAAGCAGTAAATCTGTTCGAGCCTGGAATACTTCAGGCTTAAACTGCTCAGAACCCATTTGTTGAAATTCTGCATTCCAATGATGAGCTATTCCTGTTAATTCTTCAAAACTGTCAAGATATGTATTGAGAAGTATCATTTATCAGTCTTTTTCTGTGCTTTAACTTTTTGTTTCATGGTTTCTATTTTACGGAAGAAAGTAATCATTGCAAATCACCACCAGAACAACTGATTGGCATGTCTAATGTTATCCCTCTTGTTCTTGAAATATTATTGGGTCCATTCAAGCCTAAATTAGGTAAAGAAAAAATTAACCGCTTCGTAAGAATTTTTCACATTTAATTTAATATTTGCGGTTTTTTGATAACTGAATGTTTGATTTTGAACCATAATGAAGTGATTGAAATTCGTTGAGAATACCCTCTGTCTATTATAAAGGAAAAGTATAATATGAATGACCAGCAAACATTTATACAACGAATATTTTCTTCTCAGTGGTCTTTTTTCTGGGCAGGCATTACTTTTGGCATTGCACAAATAATCTATATGCTTGGACTTTGGACGCAGGAAACATCAGCAGGTCAAAATACTGTGCTGACTCCAATTACAGTCACCACTGACCTGGGTAATATGTTTCGAGGTGTAGAAGTTGCTTTCTATCAGTTGTTTGACTTACATGACTTTGAGATTTATGGGAAATCCATTGATGGTGTTGCAGCAGTGGGTGGTGCGTTTATTCCCGGTATTGGTTGGCCTATAGTAGGCATGATTGTCGGTGGCTTTGTGGTGGCAATAATGGAACGTGAAAATCGTGCCTGGGCTTATTATCCCACTAAATTATTAGTGCTTGCTTTTGTTGGTGGTGCAATCTTCAGTTATGGCACACGTCTGGCGGGAGGCTGTACACTGAATCATCTGCTTGGTGGTATACCACTCATGAATATTCACTCGATGGTCACTGTTATTTTCATGGGGCTCGGTGGCGGGCTTGCTTTTTTCATTATGGCTAAGCTTGGAGCCGCATCCTATTTTAAGCATCAGGAAACCCGATCCTATGTCTGTGGTAATGATATAGGGGAATCATTAACTTGTCGTTCTGATAAAAAAGGATCAGGTAATCCGCTTTATTGGCTGGGTTTGTTTGTTGTTTTAGTTTTTATCGGTGTTGCAATCTACGGCGGTTTGTTTAATCCGGAGGCTTTGCAGCATATTAAAAATGGTGAAGCAGTTGATTTTAGTAAATCAATTAATGATCGAGGTTCGTTTTATGTCATCCTGACTCTGGGAGCTGGTATTTTTGGCGGGATTGGTCTTGCTAAGAGCGGCTTTGGTACAGAGTGTGCTCTGGTTGCCTGGAAGTCAGCGAATATGATGAAAAATAATGACAGTCAATTTGCTGATATGGGGGTTCCACGAATTACTCGTACTCTGATGCGTAGCTATCTACCACTGATTGGTATTTTCGCTCACTGGGTTGTTATGCTTGCGTTTATGGTGGTTGCCTGGATTGTATTTGATGCGAGTCCTGGCTTTGTTGGCAGTATTACTTATCAATTGACGGCCGGTAACTTAATTGGCGGCTTGTTGTTGGGGCTGGGTGCCGTCATGATGATTGGCTGTGAAGTGCGTTCCTATATGCGCATTGGTATGGGATACTTAAACACTATGGTCGGATTCATGGGATTTGCTTTTGGCTATCTTCCTTTTACTATGAACTATGAAGCTCATAAAGCGTTTTTTCAATCGACGGTGATGGTTGAACAACACAAAGTCTATGACCTGATTTTTCCATCCAACATTGTTGGTCAACAAGCAATACTCGCTATTTGGTGGATGCTCCTTCTTTTTGGGTTATTTTGGTTTTTGAAAAAAGGTGCTCAAAACACAGGTGCAAGCCCTAATGATCTGATCCGATTAAATACTGAAGAACTTCAAGATAAGATTGATGCTGAAGGTAAGAAGCATGATGGCAAAATTGGTGATGTCAATGTGCCGATGCCAGCTAAAGTAAAATAGTTTCAGTGTAAAGAGGTCTAATAAAAACTGAAGATGTAAAGAAAGTAATCAATAAAACAGATAGGGTATTGATATCTGGCATTGAGTGGCACCATGAATAAGCTCAAAGTGCCTATCTGTCTTTATGCTCTGAATAAACAAGGATTATTATGTCTGACTTACAACAGGAATCTCCACAGGTTGTTGAAGCCATAAACCGTCTTAGTCTCGCAATGGAAAAATTACAGGCCCGATATGATGATGGCCAGCGAGCCAACCGGCAAATTAGGATTGCCCTGATTATTATCCTCATTCTCTTTGGATTTGTGAGCTACCAGACTTTTTCCCCTGTGATCAATATTGTCACACAAATCCCACAGATGTTTCCAAAATTGAAACCATCACAGCCCTTGAATACTGAGCTGATGAATGAAAAGCGTCAACAATTTATGATGTCATTAGCACCGAAAGAGTACGCACAAGTTAAACAATTTGAACAGCAACATGCCTTGGTATCTGAATATCTGGCAGTTAATCCTAATTTTAATTCGGGAGCAACCGTTGCACTGTTCTTATCACTCATGTCTCAGTCGATGCAGGTCATGCCTAAATTGTATGAGGAAATGCTCTCAATGAAAAAAGAAATACAGACTATGAATGAAAAAATGAATGCATTACCGGTATTAGCATCAGACATTAACGCAATGCGAACTCAGATGAATGCACTGCCTGTACTGTCCAATGAGATTAGGGATATGAATAGACATATGTACAAGATTTCAAGAGATCTGGATGCAACTATGGGCGCAGCAGGGCGTTTGTTACCATGGTAACTAAAAACAACAGGCTCTACGCAAGAATTTACCATTTGAGGGTATTAATGCTCCAGTGCTGTGGGTGGTATTAAGTAATTAATGATAAGGAATTTAAAGTGAAAAACTCAATTAAATTTGGTTATTTGGCCATTGTATTGGCTACTACAGTTAACACTTCTGTGGCCAATGAATTAATGATCTTTCCTGCAAAAGGACAAAGCAATGAAACCATGGAGCAGGATAAATTCACCTGTTATGGCTGGGCAAAAGGTCAAACTGGTTTTGATCCAATGAAAGCACCTACGACATCAACCCCCCCACCATCACAGGCAAAAAAAGGTTCAACAGCGGGTTCTGCGGGTAGAGGTGCGTTGGGTGGAGCGGCATTAGGTGCCATTTTAGGTGACAGCTCAAAATCTGCTAAAAGAGGTGCTGCAGCAGGTGGATTGGTGGGTGGTATCAGGCAAAGCTCAAAAAATAGCTCCGTGGATCAAAAAACGAAAGAATGGGAGCAAAAAGAAATGAATAATTACGCCAATAACAGGAGTCAATATAACCGTGCTTATTCTGCCTGTTTGGAAGGTAAAGGTTATACTGTGAAATAAAGATAAACTTTTCAGTCAATTGTCTGATCCCTGGAAACTGATGGCGGGTCTTCATTATGACAGTGCTCCTGTTTCAAATAGTGACAGTAAAGCGAAAGTCGATCAAAGTAGCCTTACTCGACAAGGCTTACTCAGTGGTGAGTTTGAAACCAACTATATTCATATTTTAAATAGGAGTGCCCGCAGGAAATTTTAGCTTAGATTTTGATGTTGACGACTGATCAAAATACTTATTATTCAAACCTATTCTGGAGTATAAAATGAAAAAAATTATTGTAAGTTTAATCGTATCAAGTGTTCTTTTAACGGGTTGCGCAAGCAATAAGGTTTCAGAAGATAAATATTCTGGTTTTTTATCAGATTATTCAATTTTAAAAACAGCACCGGATGATAAAGATACCCTGGGTTATGTTGCCCCCAATATTGACTGGGAAAAATACAATAGTGGAATGGTTGATAGAGTAGTCATCATCACACCTGATGGTGACAAAGAGGTCGATAGTAAACTCCTGGTTGCTATTGCAGAAAAATTTGAAGAAATGATTAAAGCTGATCTGAAAAAGCATTTTAATATTGTTGACCGCGCTGGTCCTGGTACGATCCGTGTTCAGGCAGCAATTACTGGAGCTTTTTCCAGCTATGATGATTTAAAAGGTTATCAATATATTCCAATTGCAGCGGCAGTAGTTGGAGGAATGAGAGCGAGCGGAGCTGAAAAAAAGAGTGTTCGAGTAATGGCAGAAGTTAAGTTGCTTGATGCTGTTGATGGTCAGCTTCTAGCGCAGGCAGTTGATCTAAAAGCGGGTGGGAAAAAACAAAGTGCTGAATCAGGGATATTGTTAGCAGATGTCAAAGAAATTCTTAAACAATGGTCTCAACGTATAACTGACCGTATTGTTAGTCTGAAAAAAGCAGTACAAAAAAAATACAATAATTAAGAACCAAATAATTTGTGCTGTAAGTTGAGTAATGCAGAGCTGACATTAGTGATGGAAATTAATACAGTTTACTGTTTATACCATTTACTCCGCATCGCTTTGAATACTTTGTTGGGATAGCGTGCCCGACCAAGGCTACCGTTATAACGACCCAGGGCACGAAATAAATTACCTTTTTCAATTTTTAGATAATAACTGAGAATTGTACAGCCAAATCGTAAATTGGTTTTTATATCAAACAGATTATCATTCGGGTGACCAATTTCTTTAAGCCAGAAGGGCATGATTTGCATTAAGCCCCTGGCTCCCACCCAGGATATAGCAAAATTATCAAAATTACTTTCAACCTGAATGACAGAAAGTACCAACTCCGGCTGTAAGCCTGCCCGGGTTGCTTCACTATGGACATTTTTTAAAATATCCATACGTTCTTTGGGGTTAGGGACTTGTTTTGCCATACGGGTTGACATATCCAACAACCAGACTTGTGCATCAAAGCGATCAATAAAGCCGGATGTGTCGCCTACTGCTTCTATCAACAGATTTTTTAAATCCTCGTCAACATTTGTCCGGTAACTGTAGTTTTTAGCTAATGCGGATGAGGCTGTACCTGATAAAATGAAAAAAAACAAACAACATATGAGAACAAATAGATGATAATGTTTGTTTTTGGTCTTTTTACCTATGGCCTTATTAAAGTGCCTGTACATAATCTACAATGGTATCAATAGAGATTTCTCTGGCCTCACTGTCTGTACGCCCCTTAAATTCAAAGACGCCTTTATCAAGGCTGCGCTCACCAATAACGATGCGATAGGGGATACCTATGAGTTCCATATTAGCAAACATGACACCAGGGCGTTCCTTTCTATCATCAAAAAGCACTTCAATTCCTGCGGTTTCCAGATCAGTATAGAGTTTTTCTGCTGTTTCCCTGACTCGCTCACTCTTGTGCATATTCATCGGTACAATGCCAACTTTAAATGGTGCGAGTGCATCGGGCCAGATAATGCCGTTGTCATCATGGTTTTGTTCAATCGCCGATGCGACAACACGTGATACCCCGATGCCATAACAGCCCATACTCATTATTTCTGCTTTGCCGTTATCTGCCAAAACAGTAGCATTCATTGCTTCAGAGTATTTTTTTCCCAGTTGAAAAATATGGCCAACTTCTATGCCGCGTTTAATGCTGAGAGTACCCTGGCCATCCGGGCTGGGATCACCGTCATTAACATTACGAATATCGACAATTGAGCCTAATTCAGCATCTCTTTCCCAGTTAACACCAGTGATATGTTGACCATTGACATTGGCTCCACAAATAAAATCACTGCATGCTGCTGCGCTGCGATCAACGAAAACAGGAATGCTTAGACCGATGGGACCAATTGAGCCGGCATCGCAGCCAGCAGCGGCTTTTATTTCTTCATTACTGGCAAAAGTAAGCGGTACTGCAACAGATGTTATTTTTTCTGCTTTAATTTCATTTAATTCATGATCACCGCGAAGTATCAGGGCAATGACATCGGTTTCAACCTGATCGTTTGCTTTAACCAGTAGTGTCTTTAATGTCTGTGATGGTGAGACGTTTAAAAACTGGCTGATTTCTTCAATGCTATGCTGTTTTGGGGTATCAACTGTTGTTTTTTCCTGGGTGGGCGCTGCACGCTCACTGGTACAGATAGCTTCAGCGAGTTCAACATTGGCTGCAAAGCTGCTGTCACTGCTAAAGGCGATTGCATCTTCTCCTGAATCTGCAAGAACATGAAATTCATGGGAAGCATTGCCGCCAATTGAACCTGTATCAGCATGGACGGCGCGAAATTCCAGTCCCATGCGGGTAAAAATGCGTGTATAGCAATCATACATTATCTCATAAGTTGATTGCAGGCATTGCTGAGACGCGTGAAATGAATACGCATCTTTCATGATAAATTCCCTGGCGCGCATAATGCCGAATCTTGGTCGAATTTCGTCTCGAAATTTGGTTTGTATTTGATAGAAAGTGGCTGGAAGCTGCTTGTAACTTTTTAATTCATAACGAACCAGATCAGTAATGACTTCTTCGTGGGTAGGGCCAATGCAAAATTGACGATTATGACGATCGGTGATGCGCAGTAATTCAGGGCCGTATTGCTGCCAGCGGCCTGACTCTTCCCATAGTTCGGATGGTTGCACAGCTGGCATTAATAATTCCTGACCTCCAGACTGATTCATTTCTTCACGAACAATGGCTTCAGCCTTGCGTAAAACCCTTAAACCAAGAGGTAACCAGGAATAAAGCCCCGAAGCTAATTTTCGAATCATGCCTGAACGGAGCATAAGTTGATGGCTGATAATTTTTGCATCAGCGGGTGATTCTTTAAGTGTTGGTATTAAAAACTGTGAAGTGCGCATTGATAATCTTCTTTTGCATAAAATAAGAGGTAGAAAAACGGTTATTTTACCCTAATCAGATGAACTCTACTAGAAGCCTGTCTGAGAATAAGTGGTGCTGTTTCTTATTAAAAAGTTCTGCTATCCCAGCCCCATAAATGCCGCTGTGCATTACTGAATTCAATATAGATACGACTTGGTACAATTTCTAGCAGCTTGCCAACTTGCTGGCACAATTCACGAGAAAGATCGCTGGTTGTGTCTTCAGGTAAATTAATGCTCTTTAACTCAAGGTAGGCTGTTGGTTCAGTATTGCCGGAAAATGTCATCTTAACTTGTGTTTCAATGATGACCATAACATACATTTCAGGCTTGCCTAACAGGTCAGCGGTTTTTTTAGAAAGTGAGTAACAGCAATCAAGTCGTTGTTGATCGGTCAGTGATTGATTTGTTTTTATGATAAGGCATGGCATATTTCAGACGTCCAGGTACAATTGTTAGTAAAATGTTCCGATTGGTCATAATATTATAGATATTGACCAAAAAATAGCATTTTGTAATGTTGAAATCCATTCAGCCTATTGTTTCTCGGATAAGGGCAAATTAATCAATAACGTAAAATATAAGATGAGCAGGGGGTTAAGGGTAAGCCCTAATAGAGTCTATATTGATATTTTATTAGTATATAAACATAAAGTCTGGAACAGAAAGGATTTCTTTTTTTTTAAAAGTTAGTATATTCTTATATAATGGAATTATTATTATAATGCTGAATTTTTAAAAAGCCTTTAATATGTTATAAATGAGGTTTTCCAGACACTAATAATTAAATAATGGTCCCTGATGGTTGTAAATCATCATTCTATTAATTATTAAAAAATAATAAAAGTCTCTTGTAATAACGATAAAATAATAATAAGTTTAACCGACTGAGAAACTAATCCCTCATTTTTTCATCGGGATAAAAAAATAGGTCGCGACAATGATTTGAAGCGTATACAATACTCTGTTTAGTTTACACAAATACAACATTTTATATTGCATAAAGCAAGTTAGTCTCAGATAGGTTCTAAATCTAACAAAACTTAAATAAATTATAAATATAACTACTAATTTTAAAAGGTATCAAATAATGTTTAGGCGCTTAAGCAGCACTTTTGTTCTAAGTATTGGATTGTTAATGGGTGGACAGGCTTATTCTAGCGAAATTATTGAAGTTGGAGCTCATAAAGATTTAGAACAGGTATTACTTGGTGGTAGCGTCATTCCTTATAAAGAGGTAACTCTTTCTGCTCAGATGCCTGGACGAATAGAATATCTGGCTGGTGATGAAGGCGATTCATTTGCTGCTGGGGCTTTGCTGGTCACTATCAGTGATGAAAGTCTATTGGCAAAACGCAAATCTGCCATAGCACAATATGATCAGGCTGTTGCTTCTCTGCAAAATTCTCAGGTTCAATATAATCGCGAGCTCTGGTCTCCTAAAACTGAAAATGCGACCCAAATGCCGGGAATGGGATTGCCGGGCATGTTTGACCAGATGTTTACCAAGCAGATGGGTGATACCATGGGGTATGGAGATACGGATGTGCAGCGCCAGGCAGATTTGTATAATCAGGGGGCAGCAGTAAACCAGGCTCAGTCTCGTGTCCGAAGTGCTCGTGAAGCAATTAATGAGATTGATGCCAGCCTAAGAGATACTCGTTCAATCGCACCGTTTAAGGGAATGATTATCAAAAAACTGATTGAAGTAGGTGATACTGTGCAGCCTGGTATGCCTCTTATTTCTTATGCAAACACTGATTACATTCGAATTCGTACCGAAGTGCCGGTGAGACTAGTACCTTCTTTAAAAGTTGGTGATACAGTACGAGCTTATCTTGATGTCAGTGGTATGATGATTCCTGCCAAAGTTGCTCAGATTTATCCTCTGGCAGATAAGAGTAAACATACTGTGACTGTAAAATTTGACCTGCCAATTGGCACTCATGGAGTACCTGGTATGTATGCTGAAGTGGCCATACCGGTCAAAAATTCCAAGTTGAGTACATCAATTATTATTCCCAGAACAAGTATCCTTAAACATATGGGGAGTTTGCCCAGTGTTCTTGTTATGAATGATCAAAACCTTGCTGAAATGCACGTTATCCGACTGGGTAAAAAGGTGAATGGGGGTAAATCTTATACCGTTCTTTCCGGCTTGAAATCCGGTGATCGAATCGTTGATCACCCACCTCAGAACTGGCGACCTGGTTTACAGATAAAATAATAACTATCACTTAACTGCTCACTACAAGGGGCGTGCTGTCATATTAAGCACGATAGTGAGCAGAGTAATAATAAATAAGCACGAGTAAGTTTAATCATATGGATAATTCAAATAATAAACACAGTTTGGGGCTGGCTGGAACTTTAACTCAAACTTTTATGCATTCGCCGCTGACACTATTACTTCTGATTGCTACTTTTGCAATCGGTCTTGCGGGTTTTATGATGACTCCAAGGCAGGAAGACCCTCAGATATCAGTTCCAATGGCTGATATTTTTGTCAGTTATCCCGGAGCATCAACAGAACAGGTTGCTTCTCTGGTTGCCGATCCCTTAGAACGAATAATGAGTGAAATTCCGGGTGTTAAGCATGTTTATTCAGCTTCTCAACGGGATCAGGCTATAGTGACCGTACAATTTGAAGTGGGTGAGGAAATGGGATCCTCTCTGGTTAAATTGTATGACAAGCTGCAGTCCAATATGGATAAAATTCCTCCAGGCGTTTCTCAGCCTCTGGTCAAACCCAAAGGGGTCGATGATGTACCGCTTGTTGCTTTGACTCTATGGTCTGACAGCCTTGATGATGCTGCTTTGAGACTTATTGCATTAGATGTTATGCAGGAAATAAAAGAAATTCCTGAGACAAGTAAAAGTTATGTGATCAGCGGACGTCAGGAGCAGCTGCGTATTGAAGTTAAGCCTGAACGCCTGGCTGGTTATGGTATTACTCTGAGTCAGATTGCCGGCACTATTATGACCGCTAATAGTGAAAAAACAGTGGGTTCTATTGAATCCGGTGAAAACAACTTTAATCTTTATACCGGGGCTTTTTTACGCAATGCTGAAGATGTTGAGCGTCTTGTGGTTGCCATGCACGACGGTAATCCTGTTTATGTCAGAGATGTGGCCAATGTCATGCACGGGCCAGGGGAAGCTCATAAATTTGTAAACTTTTATACTGGACCTGCTACCACCGAAACTAAGGCTGCAAACGGTTTTCCAGCAGTGACACTGGCTATTGCTAAGAAAGGCGGTACAAATGGTGTCAGTGTGGTTGCTGATGTGCTTGAACGCGTTGAAGCAATGAAAGGCCGTCTGATACCCGGCAATGTTGAAGTCAGTGTGACGCGTAACTATGGTAAATCGGCTCAGGACAAAGTCAATGGTCTGATGTTTAAGCTGGTTCTTGTGACCATTGCCGTGTCTATACTCATTTTCTGGTTCCTCAACTGGCGTGCGGCGCTGGTTTGTTTTATTGTTATTCCTAATGTTATTTTAGTCACCACCTTTTTCGCATTGATTATGGGTTATACCATTGATCGGGTGAGCTTATTTGCTTTGATTTTTTCCATTGGTATTCTGGTGGATGATGCCATTGTTGTGGTTGAAAACATGTATCGGCGTTGGGCGATGGATGGCGAAATAACAGATGCTACTTCAATTGATGCAGTTAGAGAAGTGGGGAATCCAACTATTCTGGCAACATTTACGGTTATTGCCGCTTTATTGCCGATGGGCATGGTTCGAGGAATGATGGGCCCCTATATGGAGCCTATTCCTGCTCTTGGTTCTGTTGCTATGATGTATTCTCTATTTGCAGCCTTTGTATTCACTCCATTTCTGGCACTTAAATTCAAACCAGCTATGGATTCTCTACATGATATGGAAGAAACTGAGCATAAAACAGTAAAGCGTCTTGATGGCTTCTATCGTAAAATTCTAAATCCTCTTATTGATAGTAAAGCAGCGGGCTACGGTTTTTTGATTGGACTTTTTATTATTTTCTTCGTGTCCTGCAGCTTGTTTTATTTCAAAGTTGTCAAAGTCAAAATGATGCCTCTTGATAACAAATCTGTGTTTAATGTTGTGATTAACTTTCCAGAAGGTACTTCATTACCGATCACCGCTAATTTGACGCGTCAACTGGCAGAAGAAGTGAGAAAAGTGCCGGAAGTGACTGCGATTCAATCTTATGTCGGTACTGCTTCACCTTATGACTTTAATGGTCTCGTCCGACATTACTATCTGCGCCAGCAACCCTGGCAGGCCGATTTAAATATACAGCTTTTGCACAAGAAGGAGCGTGATAGAACAAGTCATCAAATTGCTCAGGATGTCAGAACCACAATAACTGAATTGATTGCCAAAAAAGTAAAAAACGGCACTTATACTAAACTGGGTGCACCAAAAATTCAGATTGTAGAAATGCCACCGGGCCCACCTGTGCTGCAGTCAATGGTAGCTGAGGTTTATGGTCCTACAGCACATGAACGCCATGAAGTTGCAATGAAGCTGACCAAATTGTTTGAACAGTCAGATTCGATTGCAGATGTTGATAATTATATGCAGACCCCATATGAAATCTGGAATTTTAGAGTAAATCGTGAGAAAGCTATTCGCGTTGGAGTCAGTGTTGATGACATTAATAAAACTCTGGAAATGGCAATGGGTGGCTTTGTTCTTGGTGATATCAAAGATGGTTCAATCCTGGAAGCCACTATGATCGTTCTACAGGTGCCACTGGATATTCGTGCAAACTTTAGTTATCTGAGCCAGTTACCCGTTCCAACTATGCAGGGCAGCAGTGTGCCCCTGGCAGAACTTGGTGTCTTCAGCCGGGGCTATAAAGAAGCCATTGTGTTTCATAAAGACTTAAGAGATGTTGAGTACGTTACGGGGGAAGTCGTTGGTGAATTTGCGGCACCTATTTATGGTATGTTTGATGTTTGGGACATGCTGGATCTTGAAGAAAATCTGGGTCCACGAAAAGAGGTCATTGAAGGTACCTGGATGGGGCCTCCAGATTCATCTGAAATGCATCAGAGTTCAGGTTTTGAATGGACGGGCGAGTGGACGGTTACCTACGAAACATTCCGTGATATGGGACTGGCTTTCTGTCTGGCCATTATTTTGATTTATATGCTGGTTGTCTGGGAGTTTGGAAATTTCCTACAGCCTGCGATTATTATTTCACCCATTCCTATGACTCTGGTAGGAATCATCCCCGGACATGCCATTATGGGAGCAGAGTTTACTGCAACATCAATGATTGGCTTTATTGCTCTGGCCGGAATTATTGTTCGTAACTCGATATTACTGATGGATTATTCACGTCAGGAAATTGGTCGTGGTGTTGAAATCAGGGAAGCCATTATCATGGCCTGTATTACCAGAACACGACCTATTATCATTACTGCATTAGCACTTTTGGTTGGTTCAACGGCTATCCTATTTGATCCAATCTTTCAGGGTATGGCTATTTCGCTGATGTTTGGTACGTTTGTCTCAACTATTTTAACACTGATTGTTATTCCTTTGGGATGTTTCAGTGGGCGTGCAGCTTTCTGTGAAATCATGAATGAAGATCATCCGGATTATCAGGTCTGCCAGGATGAGAAAAATAATTCAAAGGCTAAGAAGTCTTCAGATGGTAGTGTGATAGCCAAAATTTTATTCAGCACTTATTCAGTTATCGTCACCGTTGTGCAAGTGATCTGGTGGAGTCTTCAGGGGCTTTATACTGTTATCTTTAGTAAAAAGGCAAAGCCGGCAGCGAAAGTTTCCGCTTCAAAACCAGCCACTGCGCAGTCAGCATCTAAACCGGCACCATCACTCTCATCAGCACAGCCTTCAAAGTCTGTTGAGGTGGAGGCAAAATCAGGCGCTGTGGTTCAAACGACTGCTCCGAAGTCTGATGATATTAAAGAAGATATCAAATTAGGCTCAGCGCCAAAAAAGTCTCAGGTAACGGCAGCAAAAGCTGAAGAAACTCAGAAAACTTCTGAGTCTCCTGCTGAAGCAAAGGCCAAGCCTTCAACTGTTAAGAAGAAAGCCGCTGCTAAAAAATCAGCTGCACAAAGAAAAGTAGCCAGTACTAAAAAATCTTCAGCATCTGAGAAGAAGAAACCTGCCAGCCCAGCTAAAAAATCGACTAAGAAAAAAGGTCGGCGTGGTATTCAATTAAAAGATGATTTAGGTGATAAATAGTTATGAACGAATCAATTAGTCATTAACATTAATGCTGTTAGTGATTATGTTGTGTTAGTCCTGGTTTTTTACCAATAAGCCTCAGGATTGTAAACTACCAAGTGGAGTGTATTATGAAATTTGTATCAAAAGTGTTAGCTGCAGCAATTGTTGCAGGTGCAGTCATTATACCGATGCAGGCCAGTGCTTTTTGGGATGATGGTAATAGCAATACGAACTGGAATGGTTATGGTAATAACAACTGGAACAATGGCGGTTATGGTCGTGGTAGCGGAAATGGTTGGGGAGATGGTTCTGGTGATGCCGACATGGACGGTGATATCGAAATTACAATAAAAACGAGAGGCCGAGCTCGTGGCAATGTTGATAGTCGTGGTTCTTTATCAGGCCGAGGTGATGGCAGTGGCTATAATTACTGGAATAATCAATACCAGGGCTATGGCAATCAATACTACAGGAATAATGATGGCTATGCTCCATATGGTTATGGGCCGCATGCGCGACCACCGGTTGCTCCAGTAGCGCCCACAGCAAAATAAATCTTTGTCATTTACAAAAGCCCCGTGTCTTTTTTGATTCAATGTATTGACAAAAAAGGAAGGGTGTTTTGATTAGCAGGAATTTGTATGATCACAGTGGTAGGTAATCTGAAAGGCGGTACAGGAAAGAGCACAGTAACTTTTAACCTGGCTGTATGGCTGGCGTTAAATGATCATGAGGTCAAATTGTTTGATCTTGATCCTCAGGCAACTCTAAGTGATGTTGGTGATATCCGTGAGGAAGATGAATATGAGCCTGTTATATCCATCAGTAATTCAATTACGGCGTTAGAAAGTGCTCATAATGAAGAGGTGCTAATTGATATTGGCACTGCTGATACCGAGTCTATGAAGAAAGCCATTGCACTGACCGATCGTATTATTGTTCCAGTTCCTCCAAGTCAGGCTGATATCTGGTCAACTCAGCGCTTTATTAAAATGGTTTTAGATGTCCGTGGTAAGAAAAATATGCCGCAAATGCTTGGCTTTGTTAATCGAGCCGATACTCATAAAGGGGTTCGGGAAACCGGCGAAGCTGAAGATGCACTTAAGATGCTGCCCTATATTGATTTAATTGATACCCGCCTGTATCAAAGAACAACTTATCGCAGGTCCTTTAGTGAAGGTCTGGCTGTGTTTGAGCTTGAGCCTAAAGGAAAAGCGGCTGCTGAAGTAAATAAATTTGCCAGTATGGTTTACCCTGGATAGGTCTATTGTGTCGAAAACTATAGGACCGAAAATGGCTTTTTTTCGCTGGATACTGAGCCATTTAACACTTATTATTATCTTTTCATTTGCAGTTTATATTTACTGGGTTAAAGATGAAATCTGGCCAGTTCATAATATTGTTGAGGATGTTGAGCAGCAGCCTGTTGCGAAAGTGATTTCTCATAATCAGCTTAAGGCTGTAGAGAAGAAACAATCAGGTAGTGGTGTGGCTGATGCTGTAGCCGTTACTCGTTCATCCAATGACTTCGTTCATCGTATGGAGCAGTATAGACAAACGCTCTCTGTTGAAGAGCGAGAGGCTATGGATAGTGCTGAAAAAACAGTCCAATATGCGCCTGTTGATGGGAAGATAGAATATCCAGTTGAAAGTGAAATAGAAGCTGAACTAACACAGGCTGAAAAGTTTAAGGCATCAACTTCTCAAGAGATAACTGAACATGATGATGTTTCTCAACAGGAGGAAACTCAGCATCTCTCTGCTGAAGAATTTGAACCAGAAAGTGAGACACAAATAATAGAGGTTAAGAAAAAGAAAAAAGAAAGTCGTTCGAAAATGCAGACGACAAAACTGCAAAAAGAGATACGTAACAGGCAAAAAGAATTACAGTCTCGAATGCTTATGCTGATACCAGTAAAATCTGAAGATAATAAGCCTAAATCTGTCAAACCTCAAATTAATACACCGGAGCAACGGAGGTTACTAATACAGGCTAGAGTTGCTTTTGATGAAAAAAAATATTATCTGGCAGAAAATAAATATAAACAGCTGAGCAAGCAACTGCCTGAGCTACCAGACGTAATGGGTGAACTTGCAAATGTATACAGAACACAAAATAAGACATCGGAGTACCTGGCTGCAAATACTAAATTTGTCACTCGACTAGTGAACCATAATCGTTTTGATGAAGCCTGGAGGATTTTTTCTGCAACAGGATTAATTGATAAAAAAATAGCTGCTCAACAGCGTGTAATTATTAAGAGGAAACAGGCGCATTAATCCTGAATAAATTATTCAGGAATATAACTTTCTGGAGTCAAAAAATGTGTAAGGACATTTTCTGAATTTTAGTTAAAAGAGTAATAAAAAAAGATAAAAAATAGATTGCTTTATTAGTAAATTCTAATAAACTTAAAATATAATTACCTATTGTAAGATATTCGTTTTACAATAGATTAAAGTAATCAATAGTTTAAAATTAATTGCTAAGGGGTGGTTAATGCTTAGGAGAGAGAAATGCCTATTAAAAGGTTATACCATAAACTAACATCGGATACCGATGCAACGGGATTTGATTCAGATACACTTGATGAACGAAAAAAAGGTTCTGATGTTAAAGGTCAACGACTTCAACTGATTGTTTATACAGCGTTATTTGCATTTATTGTACTTGCGGCTTATGGTTATTATCTAATTTTTAACTTGACACATGATGTGCATTCATTATCCAATGATGTCCGGCAAATGACTCGCTCTGTGAATCAAATGTCTATGTCGGTTACAACCAATATGGAAATCATCTCAAGTAACATCATAAAAATGCAGCAAAGCACGGGTTTAATGGCTGATACAGTTGCTAAAACCCTGCCGGAAATGTCTTCTAATACCACCGTTATGACACAAACAGCACAGAATGTGTCTGATCGTATTGATGGTATCAGTACAAATATACAGACCATGAGCGTTGGTCTGGTTGCTATGCAGCGTGATATGTGGAGTATGAATAAAACCGTTTCAAATCCTGCTGAAAGTATGTTCGATAGCATGACACCATGGGGCAACAGACGCGGGCATGGACAAGGTTCGCCCGGACCATTGGCTTTTCCACCCCCAGTACGTTAATATTAAAAATTATTAACGTCTATTTCCTATGATTAGGAACAGGAGTAGAAAGCGCAATGTTTGAAGGTCCAAGTACATTACTTAAATCAAGACTTAAGAGTCTACAAGACAACCTGGCCACAGAAAACCCGATTCTAATTGATGCAGTTGACTCTTTTAAAGAACTGGATAAAGTGGCTTATCGTCTTGGTTTATTAAATACTGAGCAATCATTTGCTACAACAATCTCCTGGTGGCCCCTGATTTCTGTATTAGGGACCTTTTCTGCGGGTAAATCTTCCTTTCTAAACAGTTATCTCGATGTTGATCTGCAATTAACCGGTAATCAGGCTGTTGATGATAAATTTACGGTTATTTGCTACAGCCAGGAAGACAAGGTCAGAGTTCTTCCCGGTTTAGCCCTTGATGCCGATCCACGCCTTCCTTTTTACCAAATCAGTGAAGATATAGAAAAGGTCTCCGCAGGAGAGGGGAGTCGAATTGACACCTATCTACAACTGAAAACCTGTAAAAGTGATGTATTAAAAGGCAAAATCTTAATTGATTCACCGGGATTTGATGCGGACGAACAACGTAATGCGACTCTAAAAATTACTGATCACATAATCGACCTTGCTGATCTGGTTCTGGTCTTTTTTGATGCCAGACATCCCGAACCCGGTGCGATGAAAGATACTCTGGAACACCTGGTTGAAGGAACCATTCGACGCAATGATGCTGGGAAATTTTTATTCATTCTTAATCAAATGGACTCTACTGCTAAAGAAGACAATGCTGAGCAGGTTGTTGCTGCCTGGCAGCGTGCTGTTGTTCAAACTGGACTCTCAACGGGACGATTTTACTGCATTTATAATGAAAAAATAGCACCTGAAATTCCTGATGAGCATTTGCGCAGGCGTTATAAGGAAAAACTTGATATTGATATGGGTGAAATTGAACACCGTATGCAGGAAGTCAGTGTCGAGCGAGTGTATCGCATTATTGGTGCCCTTGAAAATACAGCCAACCAAATAGAACATGTTGCTGTTCCTAAAATAAAAGAGGCAATGGATTCCTGGTACCGTTCTGTTCTAATCACTGATGGCATTCTTTATGGCTTATTGATTTCATTACTCATTGGACTTTCAATCTATGGCGATTACTGGGTTGATTGGTCTTTCCAGCCTCCCTGGCTGGAATCACTTAAAGCCAGTACTGTGGCTCAGGGTGTGATTGCGGGTATATTGATCCTTGTTTTTGGAGCCATACATTTTTGGGTTCGTAGATTTGTTGCCCGAAGAATTGTAAAAAAATTACCAACTGAGAATGGCCCTGGTAATATTGCAGCTGCTTTTCTAAAAAATACTTTTCCTCTACGGAGTGTTTTTGCTATTAAGCCTGCAGGCTGGGGTAGAAGAGGTCGTAAAGCAATTGAACGAGTTCGCAACGAAGCTGATAATTTTGTTAAAGCTCTGAATGATAACTTTGCTGATCCTTTAGGGCGCAGGGAAGCGAAGCGCCAGGCAGTTGAGCAAGAGCAACGGGCGAGGGAAGCATCAGAACTTGCTGAAGAAACTGTAAATTAAAACAGTTTAATGGCTCAATAGATAAAAGCGATGTGAGTACATCGCTTTTTTTTTACCTTATAAAACCTTCACTTAATGAGGGTGCTTAGGCTTTTGATTCAGGTTTTTTTTTATCTATCTGCTATAGTTTAACTATTATCTCAGGGCGTTATTTCAGGGCGTCATCTCAGGAATTAAGTTTATGAATTTTGAAAAAGTTTCCTTTGCATTTTTTGTTGTTTTTGCATTAACAATTAATTTTGGTTTTTTTATTGGTGAAATTGACAACCCGGCTCATCATCATGTTTATGAATTATTTGCAGCGATTGTAATTAGTCTAATTGCAACAGTGATTAAATTAGGTGATCGTTCACATATTGGAGCGGTATTATTGGCAACCAGCCTGGTGGCAGACATTCATTTGTTTGCTGCTGCCATTATTTGGGGTATTGCAGAACATGTATCAACAACGGGAGTCACCCCGGATGTTATGTCAACAATTGTTTCTGTTTCCGGAGGTGCCCTGATAGCTAACCTGACGTCCGTTGTTCTTTTGGTTATTGAAACAGTTGTTGTCAGGCGCTAATGAACAGTCTGATCTTCTTATTGCTTAAACAGATACGCTTGCCGATTATGCTGCTGATCGTCAGTTATGCGATTGTTATTCTGGGGTTTGTATTGATTCCAGGGCAGGATGATCAGGGAAATGTCTGGCATATGAGTTTTTTTCATGCCTTTTATTTTGTTAGCTTTATGGGATCAACGATTGGATTTGGTGAAATTCCCTATGAGTTTACCAATGCTCAGAGAATGTGGACGGTATTTGGCATTTATGCAACGGTAACCATTTGGCTTTATAGTATTGGTGCATTGATCAGTACTTTGCAAAACCAGGCATTTAAAAAAATATTAAGAGAAAATGACTTTCGAAAAAAGGTGCAGCGAATACGAGACCCTTTTTATCTTATATGCGGTTATGGTGATACTGGTAAATTATTAGCACATGAATTATCTGAAAATCATATATTATCAGTTGTTCTTGATATTGATTCAGAGCGTATTGATTCGCTTCAAATCGAAGAGCCGGATGTTGAAATTCCTGCTTTAGCAGCCAATGCGTCTTTTCCAGAGGTTCTTGAAACAGCAGGTTTGACCCATAAATATTGCCAGGGCGTGATTGCATTAACCAATAAAGATGATGTGAATTTAAAAATTGCTATAACAGCACGTTTGTTGAACAAAGAACGTATGTTAGGTGAAGACCTTATGGTTGTTTGTCGAGCAGAAACAGCTGAAGCTGAGGCTAATATGGCTTCATTTGGCACTACTCATATTATCAATCCATATGAAATCTATGCCAGGAGGTTGGCATTATCAGTACGTTCGCCCAGCGCTTATCTGGTTTATGAATGGTTGACAAATCCTTACCACAATGTGAGGACTGAACCAGTTGAACCGCCAATGGGGACCTGGGTTATTTGTGGCTATGGTCGATTTGGCAAGGCTGTATCCAGACATTTAAATTATATCGGGGTAAAAACAGTTATTATTGAGGCCTCTCCAGATATTACTTTTCCACCGGAAGGTGCGATAATTGGGCGAGGAACTGAAGCCGTAACACTGCGTGAGGCTAAGATTATGAATGCTGCTGCAATTGTTGCAGGAACGGACAATGATGCAAATAATTTATCCATTGTTCTTACTGCTCAGGATGAAGTAAAGCGTCACTATCTGGGGAAGTTACGAAATAAGGAGCATATTAATAAATACGGGGCTCGAAGTTTTACCGAAACAATAAATAATTCCGATGATTTGAATACTAAAGGCAACAGAAAGGGTAAATTATTCTCTATTGCCAGGCAGAATTTTAGTCGTAATGAGGCGGTGTTTGTTAAAGCGGATCTTGATTTTATTATGCAGCCGGCAAATATTGTTGCCGGTGAAATTCTGTCAATTATTAAAACACCCTTATTGTCTGTTTTTTTATCTCTAGCCAGACGTCAGAAAGATCAATGGGCTAATATTTTAATTAGTCGGATTAGTAGTTTTATTGAAGATATGGCAATGACATGGATGGTTGAGATTTCTCATAAACAAACCCCTGCAATCATGTGTTTTATAAAAAAAGATACAATTACTATTGGCCATATTTTAAGGCATCCGAGAAACAGGGATAAATCTTTAAAATGTGTTGTCCTATTAGTACGACGTAAGGTTAATGAATTTACAGAGCTTAGGCATAAAATGCCAAATTTTATTTTTTCTGACAAATCTCATACTTTTTTGCTGCCTGATGATGATTTTGAAATTCATGAAGGTGATCAGCTATTATTATGCGGAGATAAAGAAAGTATGCATTTAATGTGCTGGTCTGTCAGTAATGTTAATACCTATAATTATTTGCATACGGGGTATGAACTTGCAGGTGGTTACATCTGGCGTTGGATACATAAACACAAATTATTACGACAAGAGAAGAAAACAGGATGAAACTCTCTTTTTACAAAAATAACTACAGGATACAATTGGAATGTCTTTGAAATATTATTCTTTATCAGCGCTGTTTGCTCTTTTGGCAATGTGCTTATTACCTGCTGTTGCAAACAACTATGTGTATCCCAGTGATATTGCTGAACAATCCGAACAATACCAATATAGAACTGAGCGCGAAGATCGTTATGCCGGCCAACGGGAGTGGGCATACCCCAAAGCATTCAAAGAATCCGATAGTGAATCATACTATTCAAATACAGAGCAATATCTTTCTAATGATAATTATCCTGCACCTGAAAGGCAGCAGTTTCAAAATAAAACCAATCGCTATTACTCCGGTGATCGTCAGGTTCAATATTTACAAAATCAACCCGATTACTATGATACTGATAAACAGGATTTGTTTGGTCACTCTGAACACTATAAATACAGTAACTTTGGATCAAATAGCCCTGGGTTAAATAAGTCTGAGGCATATCGCTATCCTGAACAAGAAAAATCTGGCTATAATTATATTTCTCAGAGTGATGCTCAAGGTAATAATTACCCCGCTTTATCCCGTCCCGCGAGACACATAAGACAAAAAAGATATAATCGCCCCTATCCACAATTATTATACCCAAGTGATATGGAAGCAAAGACTCGTTTTGCGAAACGAAATAAGTACTCTCGCGATTATGAACCATCCTATCGTGATGACAGAAAGATTCAATACGTTCCTGTACCGGTATATAGTGTGCCGGGTACATTGCCGGGGACAGTTCCAGGTGTTGTTACTCCTGGGAGTATGGTGCCTGGTTATAGTCACCTGAGTCCTAATAAAAATAACCTGAATCCCTTTTTGGGGCTGCAATATAACCCAATGAGCGCTCCAGGGCTTTTCCCAGAGGGAGGTAACCCCTTTGATTCATTTTATAAAACCTATGGAAATCATTCAAAAAATATGAGTCCATTTGCTTCACCAGAGAGCATGTTCCCAGGACTATCAATTCCCAACTTGTTTTCTTCACAATGATGTCGCATGCTTCTAATATGAATTAAGTTTGATAGAGTGTACTTAAGTATTTAATTTTATAATATAATACTAATAATCAAAAAGTGTCCTGAAAAAATGAAATAGTGTAGTTTTTCCTTTTTCCCTTATGTATAATTGCCGAGTTTGCTGAAAGGCAGTATCAATTTAGTTTGATTAGTTATAAATCTTAGTTATAAGGAAAACAAAATGCCAACATTCGTACGCACAGAAAAGTGTGATGGCTGTAAAGGTCAGGACAGAACAGCATGTATGTACATCTGCCCACACGAC
>JADGEM010000039.1 GCA_016744375.1 Gammaproteobacteria bacterium | reverse complement strand
TGAAGCAGCAAATCTGATTGTCCGGAACCATTTTGAAGACGGGCGCTTTGTCTATGAACTCAATAAAGGCCCACATCATGACCATGTGGTTTGCGACCGTTGTGGGAAGGTTGATGAATTTGTTGACGAAATCATTGAAAATTCTCAACGAGAAGTTGCAGAAAAATTTGGTTTTAAGATGACTGATCACAGCCTTCAGATATTTGGTATCTGTCCCAAATGTCAGTCAGAGAGTTTAGGACAGTCGTAAAAAAATCTTGCTATTTTAATAACATTCCACTATCTTGTGCTTTAGAAATACAAATAACACCATATGTAGATATTTATAGAAAAAACAACCACAGGGGAATCCGGTGAAAATCCGGAACTGTCGCGCAACGGTGATGGGAAGCATTCTTCCTTAAGTCCGATTACCTGTGAAAGATTTAATAATAAAAACCCGAGTCTCGCGTACAGACTCAGGGTGGAAAGTCTTGCCTGTTCTTGCCTTCTTTCCCCTCTGGTTCTAAAAACAGACTCTCAAAGCCAGGGGATAAAATGCAAACCAATACACCGCACGATACAGCCAACCCAACAGTATTGACCAGTCTTACTGATACCAGTCCGCAGAATACATCTCAAAATGCCAGTGAAAGCACTTCACCTCATTCTACAATACATACTTTTGCTCGTGTGATTCGACGTAATGGAAAACAGACTGCTTTTGATCGAAGCAAAATTACAGTGGCACTCACTAAAGCTTTTCTAGCGGTCGAAGGCGGTACTGCAGCAGCTTCCAGCCGGGTACGAGAAACTGTCGAAAATTTAAGCTTGCAGGTAATGACAGCATTATTTCGCCATTTACCAGAAGATAGTACCGTTCATATTGAAAACATCCAGGATCAGGTTGAGCTGGCCTTAATGCGCAATGGTGATCAAAAAGTGGCACGTGCTTATGTTCTCTACCGAGAACAACACGCACAAAAACGTGCAAATGAGCTCGTCTCAGAAAAAAAAACCAGTAGCATCAAAATTAAATATAAAGATGGCAGTAACCGGCCTATTGATAATAATTATTTACACAAAACTATTAATGAAGCCGTTGCAGGATTACAATCAGCAAGTTCAGAGCGACTAAATAAAGCTTTATTTGACTCAGTCTATGATGGAATGAGTGAAGACGATCTTTACACCACTCTGGTCATGAGCGCTCGCAGCATGATTGAGTTTGAGCCAGATTACTCACAGGTTTCTGCTCGATTATTACTGAATAATTTACGTCGTGAAGCACTGAGCTTTATATACAATACCGATCAAAATACCACTCAGTCAGAAATGTCTGAACTTTATGCCGATTATTTCAAAAACTATATTAAAAAAGCAGTGGAACTGGAACTACTGGATAATGAGTTACTGCAATATGATCTGGGCAAACTGGGCGAAGCATTATTACCGGAACGCGATCAACAGTTTAATTATCTGGGCTTGCAAACGCTCTATGACCGCTATTTTATTCACCAGGAAACCTGCCGTATTGAATTACCCCAGGCCTTTTTTATGCGAGTTGCGATGGGACTTGCATACAATGAAATAAACCGTGAAGAACGCACCATTGAATTTTATAAATTATTATCATCCTTTGACTTCATGAGTTCAACACCGACCCTGTTCAACTCAGCAACACTGCGTCCTCAGTTATCATCCTGTTATTTAACTACCGTACCAGATGATCTGGATGGTATCTATTCCTCTTTTAAAGACAATGCTCTGTTATCAAAATTTGCCGGCGGTCTCGGAAATGACTGGACAAGAGTCCGGGGACTGGGTTCACACATCAAGGGAACTAATGGCCAGTCGCAGGGTGTTGTCCCCTTTTTAAAAGTTGCCAACGATACTGCAGTCGCAGTCAATCAGGGTGGCAAACGCAAGGGGGCAGTTTGTGCCTACCTGGAGACCTGGCATATTGATATCGAAGAATTTTTAGACCTGCGCAAAAATACGGGGGATGAAAGACGACGTACCCATGATATGAATACGGCCAATTGGGTGCCGGATTTGTTTATGAAACGTGTTGTGGAAGAAAAAGACTGGACACTATTCTCACCAGAAGAAGTCCCTGATTTACATGATTTATTCGGCCAGGAATTTGAGAAAAAATATCAGGCTTATGAAGAAAAAGCAGCAAAAGGTGAGATCAAATTAGTTAAAACTGTCAAGGCATTAGAACTCTGGCGAAAAATGCTGAGCATGGTATTTGAAACAGGCCACCCGTGGATTGCCTTTAAAGATCCCTGCAACGTCAGATACACCAATCAACATGTTGGTGTTGTACACAGTTCTAATCTTTGTACTGAAATCACACTGCACACGAATGATAATGAAATTGCTGTGTGTAATCTGGGTTCTGTGAATCTGGCCGCTCATATTGATGATAATGGTTTGAATATGCAGCAACTGGAAAAAACCATTCGCAGTGCTATTCGTCTGCTGGATAATGTTGTGGATTATAATTATTATTCAGTCCCCCAGGCCAGAAATTCTAACCTGCGTCATCGCCCCATTGGTCTGGGCATTATGGGCTTTCAGGATGCCTTATACCAGTTGAATATTGCTTATGACAGTGAACAGGCAGTTGAATTTGCAGATACATCAATGGAAGCGGTCAGTTACTTTGCCATTAAAGCCTCATCAGATCTGGCTGCTGAACGTGGTCAGTACTCCAGTTATCAGGGCTCATTATGGAGTCAGGGAATTCTGCCCATTGATTCCAATAATAAAATGATTACTGAACGAGGTAATTATATGGAATGCGATATCAGCAGTACGCTGGACTGGGACGATTTACGCAAAACCATACTTAAACAGGGCATGCGCAATAGCAATTGCCTCGCCATTGCACCTACGGCCACAATCTCAAATATATGTGGTGTCAGTCAATCAATTGAGCCCATTTATCAAAACCTGTACGTCAAATCCAATCTATCAGGGGAGTTTACCGTGGTCAATCCTTATCTGGTGAAATCACTCAAAGAAAAAAACCTCTGGGATGAAGTCATGGTGAATGATTTAAAATATTATGATGGTTCAGTCACCCACATTGACCGAGTTCCTGACGAGATCAAATCACTCTATGCAACAGCATTTGAAATTGATACTCGCTGGTTAATCGAGGCCGGTGCCCGCCGACAAAAATGGATTGATCAGTCGCAGAGTTTAAATCTATATATGGCCGAACCCTCCGGAAAAAAACTGGATCAACTCTACAAACTGGCCTGGGTGCGTGGTTTAAAAACCACTTATTACCTGCGTTCACTGGGTGCAACTCACATGGAAAAAACAGTGAGCAATTCAGATGCTATTGAACAAGAAGCTGCAAAAGCATGCTCGATACTTGACCCTGAATGTGAAGCCTGTCAATAGCAACTCAAGAGAAAAAATCAGAGGAATTCAATATGTTAAACTGGGACGATCCAATTGCATCATTTTCACTTGCCGGTCAAGAACAAAATAAACAGGTAGTCAATAAGACTCTCACAGAACGGATTCAGTCCAGCTCAATGCAGCCCGTCTGTGCTGATGACAAACGAGTCGTCAATGGAAAAACAGATATAAACCAGCTGGCACCATTTAAATACCCCTGGGCCTGGGAATTCTGGCTTAATGCGAACCGAAATCACTGGACTCCCCTGGATATTAATATGTCCAAAGATGTCCATGATTACCAGCATCGCTTAACTCTGGAAGAAAAGCATGTTTATGAAAATGTACTGTCTTATCTAACCACTTCGGACATACTGGCCATGCGCAATATCGGCCTTGCCGTTATGGAAAAAATGACTGCACCGGAACTGCAGATTTATCAGGCACGTCAGGTCTACGAAGAAGCACTGCATACCTGGACCTATCAGCATTGCATTGAATCCATTGGTCTTGATCAGGGTGAGATTTATAATCGCTATCGTGTGGTGCCGGCAATTAACGGTAAAATACAAATGGCCAATGACAAAATAAATTCTGTACTCCGCCCGGACATTGATTTGAGCAACAAAGATGATCTGGAAGATTTCGTCATGTCTTATCTGTTTTTTGCTGGTATCTTTGAAGGCTGCTGGTTCTATAATGGCTTCAGCCCAATATTCGCATTACAGCGTCGAGGTCTGATGACCGGTACTGCAGAACAGTTGCAATATATTATGCGTGATGAAGTATTACACTGCGCATTTGGTATACGCGTGGTCAATCAGATCATTCAAGAAAACAACATCAAACTTGATCCTAAGGCAATTTCAGCCATGTGGCAGGAAGCTGAGGTTTGTGAAGCAGAATATGCCAATTATATATTGCGTGATCCCATATTGGGCTATAGTGCAGATGAACACATTGCTCAGTTTCGTTTTATCGCCAATCGACGAGCAAAATCTCTTAAACTGGAGGCGCCCTTCCCCGGTGCAGAAAATGTTCTGGGCTGGCTGGATGAACAAACAAATATGCGAAAAGAAAAGAATTTTTTTGAAACGAGAGTCACAGAGTATCAGACCGGAGGCGCTCTAAATTGGGAGTAAATTTCAAGCAAACTTCCCCTTCTTTTTAAGAGGGGGAAAGTTTGCTTGCAGATTACCTCGAATCACAGATGGACACGAACTTATATCAGGCACCCTCAGCCTGAGTCAGCCCCGAATGTATTTCAGCAGAGATTTTTTCAACTTCTTTGTCAATAAAAAATAAGCCACTACCTTCTAAACCAATCATTCCAATCTTATCAGTAATTGATTTAAATGTTTTTTCTTCCTCATGCTGTTCAGCGACATACCACTGTAAGAAATTAAAGGTCGAAAAATCGCCTTCATCCTGAGCAATTTTAGCCAGCTTATTAATCTCGGTGGTAATAAGAACTTCATGCTCATAAGTCTGCTTAAAGACTTCCACAATCGACTCATATTGACTTGGCGGCGCATCAATATTTCCTAGAATCGCTAAACCACCGGTCTCATTCACATAGGTAAATAAGCGTTGCATATGTCCCATTTCTTCTGCAGCATGCAGTTGCAAAAAAGCAGCACAGCCTTCCAGACTCTCATACTCACACCAGGCACTCATTTGCAGATAAAGATTTGATGAATAAAATTCCAGATTAATCTGACGGTTCAAAGCATCCAGCATATTATTGCTTAGCATAATAATGTTACTCTTTTATTAAATTTACACAGAAATGAGAGTATACAATAAAAAGAAGTAAAAGACAGACATATCACATTATTTGCTGGGAGCATAGGCGAGCCATCTGCTCCCAGCGTTGGTAAAGATGAACTCTATATTGATTTGAGGAACTTAACCAGAGATTCGCGATCCTGCTTGCTCATAGCAACATATTGTTGTTTGGCTTTCTCAGCCTCACCACCATGCCATAAAATTGCTTCAGATAAGCTTCTGGCACGACCATCATGCAGGAAGTTGGTGTGGCCATTGGTAATTTTAACCATGCCAATACCCCATAATGGTGCCGTTCGCCACTCATAGCCATCCGCATCATAACTGGGCCTGTGATCAGCCAGTCCTTCACCCATGTTATGCAGTAATAGATCCGTATATGGTGAAATTTTCTGGTTTTGCAGTCTCTTTCTACGATGTTCTGTTCCTGTCACCATATCAGTTCTGTGGCAAGCACTGCAGCTTGACTCAACAAATAACTGTTCACCTCTTTGAACATCTGGATTGTCCAGATAATCACGTCCCGGTATGCTTAAAAATTCCAGGTAGGTTGTAACATTATCCAATTGTGCAGCGGTCATTTCATCTTCATTGCCAGATGTACCATGCAGTGCATTAGTACAATCCAGCTGAGCATCCGTACAGTTCTGCATAGTAAACTGTGGATTGGTTACACCCATGTCATTCACAGCAGCATCTGCTGTCTGCTGCTTAATGGTTGGCGTTTCAGCTTTCCAACCATATTTCCCTACGGACATCTTTTGATTTTCAACATCCCAGACCATGTTGGGCTTGCCGGAGATACCATCCCCATCTTTATCATCCGGATCAGCTTTTTCTAAAATGGTGTCATCAGTCAGAGCATCCAGCAGTCCAAGACCAGCCACATGCGGCCCTATCCGGGGAGAAATCATTGCATCATCACCCATATCACCATAATGGGCCTTGGCGATCGTGTAGGTCGGCTTACGCAATGAATAATTTTCACCATCGGCAAATTGACCTTCAATAATCTCATATGAAATATCAATATCAACTTCAGGTTTATGCCCTTCAATTGCCTTATCAGCTAATTGCCCACCATAGATTGGATGTGGGTTGGGCCCGCCATGCATACCCTTCCCAGGAACACTGACTCTTAATAACAAACCCGCTAAAGGTTCACCCGGTTTCTGAGGTGGCGCAGCACGGCCATCTGAAAAGTGACAGCTTTCACATGAATTACCATTAAACAAAGGCCCCAGACCATCACGATCAGCCGGATCATTGCCTTTGCTATAGTTACCCGTCACAAGATAGGCACGTTCAAAAAAACCATCACCTTCATCAAAGGCCAGAGACAAGCCCCAGGGTAAATTCCCGGCCTCCATAGCAAAAGCATCTGGTGAGTACTTGAAGTGAGTCAGATCACCTGCTGTTAAAGCTTTTTCAGGTTTATCTTTAAGTTCATTCAGCGCTGATGGATCAACACCATAGGCAGAAGAAGTTGGATAAACCTGGGTTTTATAGTAAGCATAGGAAAAGACAGCACCGGACAGCGCCAATGCAATAGAAAGCATTATTGTGCTTTTTTTTAACTTTGATTTAGATGATTCAGTCTCAGACATAGGTACTCCGCCAGAAAGATATAATTTAATTAAAAATATTCTCTATCTGCTTACTACCTTCACCCTCAGAAGCATGAATAAACATCAAGTGTATTTGAATATATTAACGTATACACAAATAATTATCAATATTTATTCATATATGTATAACTATTCAGCAACCTCTTTTTCTGCGTTCGTTTTCCAGGCGGCGATCGCTTGCTGCACGCTTCTCCAGTTTAAACGATCGCGAAGTCATCGCATTTTTCCTTCTGCGCAAAAAACGTCTTTTTCTTAGTCTGCGCTCAGGTCCAGTGTAATGCTCACTGATCACTAACTGGTCAATTACCTTAAAACGATTGGATTTTTGTTTAAGCTCCAACATCGAAACATCATATTCATGCGCACACCCTGCGTTAATTACCACCTTTTTTTTATTTCCAGGTAATTTTTTAAAGCAGATACTAATCTTTGAATAACCCTCATGCAAAATCATTTCTTCATACAAATGAGTAAGATGATTTAAAACAATTAAATGAGTTTGTTTTGATAACTGCTTCTTAGGCAAACAAGCCTCCTTTCATAGAAATCATATGATTATCCCAACTCATATTTGAGTTCTGTAAGTGTGACATCTGATGATTAACAGGATTGAATGAGTGCAACTCTCCTTTTGATGTTGATATAATAAAAGCATCAAGCTGCTCATCAAAAATAACCCCATAAGGTTTGTGTAAATCAATGCTACTCACTAAAGAGTTTGACTGAGTTTCCCAAAAAGTAACCAGATTTCCTTTTGGACAGGTTACGGCATAAATAGAGCCATCCCGATTAAAAGAAGCGCTGGCAGTATAATAATTCATTCTTTTCAAATTTTTTTGATCAACATAAGAATACTTAAGTTTTGACTGGCCAGGTTTATGCGTTGCAACTAGAGGCACCGGTTGAGAGTGTTTCCCCTGGTATTGTAAAGCCGCAACAACTGTATCATTTTTTGAAACAGCTAGATGACGAATACTGGATAGATGATTATCCAATGTATATTGCTCCAGTAAATCGCCATTAGTACTATCAAAATAGGATAGATTAGGCTTCATGCTATTAATATTTAATTTTTTTCTCAACAGATCAGGATGAGTTTCAATCCCTCCGTTGGCAATAACTAACGTCTTTGAATCAGACAACAGTTTAATATCATGAGGCCCAATACCATTACTATCAAAGGACGATAAAACTTTATAGTCATCACTCTTTCGAATAACAATTAGCCCTCGTGCTTGTTCATAATCATTTTCAGTGGTAAAAATAATTTTTCCATCATGACTAAAACAGGCATGACCATAAAAATGCAAGCCTGAATCACTGCTCACTGTCTGTGAAACAGCCTGTTCTATGATATTAACTTCACAAAATTGAATTGCAGGTCGGCGGCCAATAACAAGCAGAGTATTAAGCTTGAGCGGGTGTAATAAAACATCATGGCCTCTAAAAGGAATTGATACATTCACCTGCCGGCCAGAAGCAATATCAAACCACGAAAGAAAATATTTCATACCATGTATTGTTTTACTATAACTGGCAGAAACAACGGATGGAATGTTTGTTTTCAAGCTGTTCGAATATGTATAACGGGTATTACAGCTAATAAAGCAAGCGGCAATGCTTTTAGAAATAAAGTGTCTTCTATTCAAATCAATCACCATCTTCTTCAAAGACTAATTTTAGCTCCAACTCTTTGGCCATTTCAGTTAATTCATTTTGTAATTCCTGTAATTCATGAAAAATTTCTTCAAACTCATCAGGCGGGTCATTAAAACCTTCTTCTATCGGTAAGGTAAGTTTGTCAAGTAAGAGGTTAATATGATCAAAGTGACTTCTAATACTATTAGCCAGTTTCTTATCTTTAGCATCAATTAAATGGTAAATTCCCATGGTCTCAATATCACCATAGATTTTATCAACACCAGAAATAACTGCCTTAATATTACTTAGAGAGCTTTGACTACGCCAGGCATCTAATTTAGTCAGTTCAGGATTACCACGAAAAAAATTAGAAGGGAGCCCCATTTTATGCCAGACAACGACCTCTATAGAATTCAACATTTGAGCAACAATATTCGTTGTAACCTCTTTTTGATCCAGATAAAATTTACCTTTTGCTTCTTTAAATTGTTGTTTTGCTCCATCCGGCTCAGTAAGCCAGTATTTTTTAATTTTTTTGATATTTTTAGCCAGGTCAACCGCAGTATTTTTCAAAAACTGACAAGTCTGTTTATCCTTCAGTTGTGTTAAAGCGGCCTTAGCATCATTATCTGCAAACAATAAATATTCAAGCGAGGCATAACCATAGATTGAACGTTCCTTTTCACCAGGGTGAACGGAAGCATCCTTTAACACAGCATCAATAATTATGGTATTTACCGGTAGTTGGTCAACTTGCTGGTAAACATATAAAGATTTGATGGGGGATATTTGATACGCCCTGCTTTCGCGCCACAGTGCAATAGATTCTTTCCAGTATATTTGAGCCTGCAGCAAACTATCCATCAAAGATTCTTTTGTTTGAGGATGACAAAGTTCAATAATTGACTCATTGAGTAATAATACACTCTCATTAACAGCAAAGACTGAGGGTTGATAAATGTTATCTGCAATATAATGAGCGACTTGTTGCTCAGTTACATCTTTAAATTGACTTTTAGATTGTTGTTTTTCTTGATCACAGGCTACTATAAAAGTGCAAAAAATTGTCGTCGATAATAAATTTATAATTCTATTAATATTCATAATAATTTTCAGTTGTTAATTTAGATCATGGTTTTTAAAATTTTAATTTATAGGCAGTTTATCAGGATCATACAAGCCAAATTTTACTTGTTGATAAGAAGTTCTCCCATCTTTTTTAACACGTTGATACATAATTAACTGTTTTTGATTATAACGGTCAGGATCTAATTTTACTGTGGGATCAATTAATGGATTAAGATAATTGTTTTCATGTAATGCACAAGATGTTAAAAGTACAACTGAGCTAGAAACCATCACTTTTAGTAATATATTTTTCATTTAATTCACTGTAATTTTATTGACTAATAAAGTGGCCAAATAATTCATAAGGCGTCTTTTCTGAAAGGAAAATTGTCGTGCTACTTTGATTGCTATTGATATATTCATCAACAAAAGTAATGGCTTCCATTTGGTCATTAAAATATAGACTAAATAGTTCAGGAGTTAATGTTACACGTTGTTTTGAAATATTATTAAGCTCTACAGTATAAATATAATAATTATATTGCTTATAAGCACTTAATAGGCTTCCCTGTAAATTTTTCATTGACCAGTTAATATTATCTACAATAGGAATAACGTCAGGTTTAATGCCCGGTATTGACTGTTTGTATTCACCCGCTGATAATAAGTTTTGAACAGCGAAACGGCTTAAATCCAAGAAATGTTGCTGACTACCAGGAATAACACGATCATTTTTACCTAATTGACCATCAAGTAAAGGTTTTTGGCTTGCAATATATTCATGATCAGAAAGACGTTTAGTTAATTCTTCAGATGCACTCTTGGCATCATCAGCATTATCAAAAATGTGAGGTGTAATAAGCAAAATTAATTCTTTTTTAATTTTTCTTCGACTATCTTTACTTCCAATCACACCTAGAATAGGGATATCACCCCAAATAGGCACTTTATCAACATCTTTTACTTCTTCTTCTGATATCATGCCGCCAATTGCAATAGTTTTACCATCTTTTGCAATTACTGTAGCAATCATATTGGCAGTATTAACATTATCAATAGTTATTGTTTGACCTTGTGAACCGTCAATTAGTACGTCCGTACCACCTGGTGCAACAGATGAGTTATCTTGAAAAATTCTTAATGTTACCGTTTTATCATCATTAATTCTTGGGGAAATGTCTAATGTTGTACCAATATCTCGAATTTCTGTTTCAATCGTTGTTGTTGTCTGAGCCTGAGCTTGATTAAATACTGTATCTGTTGATGCTCCAGTTATTAGTGTTCTCTCCTGACCAATGAATATTTTTGCACGGCGGTTATTGACTGCCATTAATATTGGTGTTGCCAGAGTATTAATGCGATTTTCTCTTTGTAATAACTGCATCCGAAGTCCCAGTGTATCATTGAGTATTGAAAAATCTAGAGTTCTGCCTATTAGTGAACTAGCAGGATTAAAAATACTATCACCTAATCGACCACTACGTTTAAAATAAGGAGTAACTGTTACGTCACCATTGTCATCTCTAAAATATCGTTCAGTAGTTGAACTACTAGTACCATTAAAATCAAATACAGAATCAAATTCATCACCCAAAGTAACTTCCAATATTTTCATTTCTAATAATACTTGTGGGGTGGGTTTATCTAATTCTTTAATTAAAGACTCTATTGAAGTTAGTGCAGTTTGATCAGAAGTTCTGACAATAACAAGATTGTGTAGTTCGTTATAAGTGACATAAATTTTTTCTTCAATGCGTTGATTAACGACCT
This sequence comes from Gammaproteobacteria bacterium, assembly GCA_016744375.1. GTDB lineage: Bacteria > Pseudomonadota > Gammaproteobacteria > GRL18 > GRL18 > GRL18. The sequence goes on along the minus strand of JADGEM010000039.1, from coordinate 33,522 downwards.
TAATTTCATCCAATGAGACAATAGGAATCTCATCATTAATAGTCCGTTTATTTAAAACTTGAAGTTGAGCAGAAGTTAAATTTTTTAATGCATTTGTATCAGTATTGTCTGTATTATTTGCACTAGTAGAATTTCTGTTTTGGTTGTTATTATTTTGGTTACCACTATTACCACCTCTTCTGGTAGAACTTGAAGTCGAAGTAAAACTTTCTGAATCATTGCCAGTAGGTTCTGACAATTCGACTCGATCACCATATAATGCTTCAATTGCCTGAGCAGCAATTTTTACGTTTTCTTGTTTAAGTGTATAAACTTTAGTGAGGTCTTTTTTAAAGACGACAATATCTTTTTGATATTCTTCTGTCGTCATTATTAGTACGACATTTGTATCTTTATTATAACGATACCAAAGCCCTGCTGATCGGCTAATACTATCCACTGCATTTTTTACCGTAGTATTTTGAATATAGACTGTGATAAATTTCTCACCAGCATCTTGTGTGGCAATAATATTAACACCAGATTGCTCAGCAATAATTCTAATTGCATCAGAAAGTAAGGCATCCGTAAACTCAATTGTACCCAATTTAATATTCATTGCTTCTTTAGCTGTGGCGAACACAGCTTGATTCCATAGTAAACAACACAGAATAATTGAGGGAAATAGTAGTTTATATTTTTTATTATTAGCTAATAATATTTTCATCGTACAACAATGACCTCATTTTCCTGACCTGAGTTAATTTCTCCAGGTTCGACAATAATTGCATTTTCATGAATTTCCTGTACATGAATAATTGTTCTTATACCTAAAGCAGCCAAGCTTATGCGATCATTCTCTTTCACCATATAAGTCAACTTATCATCTAGTTGAATCAATGCAACACGTGTTCCATCCACTTTTTTTACTACACCTTTTAAAACCATTTTGGGCAATTCACCAGAAAAAGATTTTTGTGCAAAGGGTAATGAATCTTCAATTAAACGCTCTCCTCCCGTTAAACTAGGTGTTAATGAAAAAGGATCACGAAAGATATGCACAACGGGTTCTTTTTTGGTCTTACTATCAGCAGTCTCTGTAGATTTATCAACACCAGCTGTTTTCATCATTTCTAACAAACCATCATTAATTTCTTTTTTCTGTTTTTCATCTTTAGAAAAACCTTGTTCCTGTTTTTTTTCTACTGCTGGTTTTTCATGGGTATTTTTTTTAACTTTTGCATTAATTGTTTCATAATATTTATCAATCGCATCAAGATTTTTATTTAATTGATTAGCAGTACCTTTTTCAAGATAATCATTAACCATGGCTTTACTTGAATTAATTGTATTTTGAGGGTTATCTTCTTCAGCTATTATCAAGGGAGATTGAAAAACCAAAAGATTAATAATAGTTATTGTGAAAATATTTACTTTATTACTCATAAAATTTACTGGCCACCTGTTGAAACTTTTAACATTGCTGAGAAAAATGATAGATAAACAAAACCAATAGTTGCCCCAATAATAACGGTCAACACAGGCTGTATCATTTCACCCATTAATTTAATTCTTGCTCGTAGTTCAATTTGATAAAAATGAGCCATTTGCATCATCACCGAGTCTAGCTCACCTGTTTTTTCACCCACGGTTATCATGTGTCGCATCATCAATGGAATAATTGGTTGATCAAAACTAGAAGTCAGTGTTCCACCTTCTGTTATACGATTGGCAGCCGTAGTAAATGCAGCATAAAAAGCCTGGTTTTTTACCAACTGCTTGGAAGCATTAATAGCATCAAGAATAGTCATACCACTTTTTAATTGTATTGCCATTGACCAACCTGTTTGTGCCATAGTTCCTGCAATAATATTTTTTCCAATAATCGGCATTCTTATTAGAATTTTATCAATAAGCTTTTCACCTGTTTTTGTGGTATAAAAAACTAAAATTGACATAACAATAGAACCTATTGCAATCCCTAAATACAAACCGTTATCTTCCATAAAAGAAGACATATCAAGCATTATCTGAGTTGATGCGGGAAGATCAGCACCTTGGCGACCTAAAAAAGAAGCAAATTTTGGAATAATGCTGACCAATAAATAAACAATAACGGCAGTAGTAACAATAACTAAAATTGAAGGATAAATCATGGCAGCTTTAAGTGCCCTTTTCATTTCTGATTTGCGTTCTAAATCCTCTGCTAAACGTTCCATAACCTGATCAAGTTCACCACTTTGTTCGCCACTTTCAATCATCTTTGGTAGAAAATCACCAAATATTTTTCTCTCTTCATACATCGAATTTGAAAACTTTTTACCTTCAGAAATATAGTTTTCCATTCGTTTTATTGATTGTGATAATTTTCTTTTTTCAACCAGTCGATTATTAATTTCTAAGCTTTCTAGAATAGTACTACCTGATTGCAGCATTAATGACATTTGTCGAAAAAATGTTGCTAAATCATCACTTTTTATTCGAGCATGGTATTTTGGTCGTAACCAATCCAATTGATATTTTCTGGCAAACGGATCTTCAAGATTATCACTGAGCCTGATTTCAGTAACATAGAGGCCTTTTTCACGAAGTAGTGAGCTGACTTCTTTTTCATTCAGTCCTTCTATGCTTCCTTTACGATCTTTGCCTTGTCCATCAACAGCTTTATAAAAATAGGTATAAGCCATAGTTACACCTTAGGTTTTAACTGTAGAGCTTCATCGAGAGAGGTAATTCCTTCGAGCACTTTACTCCGGCCATCTTGCCATAAACTATAATAAACATTGGCTTTGTTTTTAAGCTCTGCTTCATTAGCACCTTGTTCAATAAGATGTACTACTGAATCATCGACTCCAAATAATTCATACACGCCCACTCGACCAAGATACCCCGTCCCAAGGCAATGTGGACAACCCTGAGCTTTAAATAGATTCACTGTTGCTGATGGTTCAACAACTTCTAGCTTTAGTAAGTCATCTTCAGTAACTTCAGCCGCTACTTTACAGTGAATGCATAAACGTCGTATTAATCGTTGTGCCACTACACCAATTAAAGAGGATGCAATTAAGAAACGTTCACACCCAATATCAATAAGGCGGTTAACGGCCGCGATAGAAGTATTTGTGTGCAATGTAGACATGACCAAGTGTCCAGTCATTGCAGCTTTTAAAGCAATTTCCGCTGTTTCTTTGTCACGAATTTCACCGACTAAAACCACATCAGGGTCATGACGTAAAAAAGAACGTAACGCACTTGCAAAAGAAACTTTTGTACTGACTTGTACTTGAGAAACACCATTTAAAAATTGTTCAATAGGATCTTCAACGGTAAGAATATTTTGGGAAGAAGTATCAAGTTGTCTTAATGCAGCATAAAGGGTTGTTGACTTACCCCCACCTGTTGGTCCTGTTACTAAAACAATGCCGAATTTGCGGCGTACAAGTTCTTTAAATTCTGATAATAATTGAGTCGGCATACCCAGATTATCTAATTGCATTCCCTCATCATTACCTGCCAATAGGCGCACTGTAACACGTTCACCCCAACGGGTAGGAACAGTAGCAATACGCATATCAATATCATCAATATCCCAACCATCAACCTTAAAGGTTATGCCTCCATCCTGAGGCATTCTTTGTTCAGCGATATCTAAATTTGCAAGCACTTTTATACGATTAACCAAACCTTCTGAATCTTCTTTATTTAAACCGCGACTATATTCTTGTAAATGCCCATCAACACGAAAACGAATACGCATAAACTCTTTTTCTGGCTCCATATGAATATCAGAAGAACGTCTTAAATGGGCTTCACGGACTAAAATATTAAAAATTTCTACATAATCTGGTTCTTCCTGAACTTTTTCAGAAAAAATAATTTTTTGCCGATAATAGCGGGCAATAATCATTTTCAAACCAGCAGGCTCTGCAAAAGCAACTTTTAGTTTTTGTCGTTGAGTTAATAAGCGAGAGATGCTATCCAGGGCAACATTATCATCAGGATCAGCCATGACTATAAATAATTCGCTATTTTTGTAAACCGGTAAAATGATCCGTCTTTGTACAGTATTAGCGGGTATTTTTTCAAGAATGTTTATAGCAGGCACTAACTCATGTACTTGTAAAAAAGGAATTTTTCTATATTCTGCAAGCGCTTGATAAAAGGCAGAAACAGGCATACGGTTATCAAAACTAATAACATCTAAAAGATCTTTACGTTCTCGTCTTGCTTGCTGCTTATAGTCTAACAGCTTATTAGTACTAACTAAATTTGTTTGGATTGCGGCATTAATTAATACCGATTCATTTATTGCCACATTGACCTCAATTACCTATTGTTTACACATCACATTGTTTAAAACAGTTATCGCCGCTCTTCTGCTCGATTACTTATGGTGTATTTCCTTTTTATGTAGTCATATTCTACTCTGAGATGTTCTAGCTTGTGAAGAATCACCACTATGACTCACTGATCTTGTACTATGAACATTTTGAAATAGTTTTTTTAGATTTTCAGGATGATGACAAATTTTGTCAGCAACTTGCCGTTCGAGTTGTCGGTTAGTAACCAGTTCAACCAATGATTGGTCAAAGGTCTGCATTCCTTCACTCCGTCCACCTTCAATCATTGAATAAATTTGCTTGGTTTTATTACTGACAATTAAGTTAGAAACCGCTTGATTATTCATCAATATTTCAACCACTGGAAGCCGTTTAGAACCCGACTCATTAGGTACTAATTGCTGTGCAACTACTGCTTTAAGTGCCAATGATATTCTATGTCTTGCGACGGTTTGTTCATCACCTGGAAAACTACCAATTAAACGTTCTACCACACCGACTGCATCTGCTGTGTGTAAGGTTGAAAGAACCAGATGGCCTGTTTCAGCTGCAGTAATAGCTGCTCTAATGGTTTCCAGATCACGCATTTCACCAACCATAATGACATCAGGGTCTTCTCGTAAGGATGCTCTGACTGCACTGGCAAAGGTTTGTACATCACTATGTAATTCCCTTTGATGCACCAAACCTTTTTTGTTTTCATAGACAAATTCAACTGGATCTTCAATGGTAATAATATGAGCGTCACGGTAAGTATTAATATCATTTAAGATACTGGCAAGCGTCGTGCTTTTTCCACTACCTGTTGAACCACAAACCAAAACTAATCCTGCTTTCATTTTTGTTAACTGATTAATTGATTGTGGCAGTGACAACTCATCTAATTTTTTAAAGGTATTATCAAGATGACGTATTGCCATGGTTGTTTTTCCCATTTCTCGATAGACATTAAAACGATAACGCTCATTATCATCATCACTAAAGCCAAAGTCTAAATTACCTGCTTCAAGATAGAGTTCTTTTTGTTGATGATTAATAATAACATCAAGCATTTTTCCCATTTGCTCACTCGAATAGTAATAATCATTTTTTGTCACTAAGCTGCCATTAATTCTTAATACAGGTGACCAGTTGCTACTAATATGTAAATCGGAAGCTTTTTCTTCTCGCATTAATAGTAATAACTTTAAAATTTCATTTTTATAATTCATTTTTATTAATTGATTTAGCTATAAAGCAATAATCATCCCTACATTGATTAGTTTTTTTGTAGATGGTGCTTCTGACTCCCCCGTTCCAAGCTCTGGGATAACCGCTTCAATATTAATTTGCACAACAGGTGCATAATAGCTCAGTTGTTCAAGTCCATCTAAAAACTTTAATAAGCCGCTAAAAGTGGTATAACTATTTACTTTGACTAATAGCCGTTTGAATTTATTTCGAGTTAGCTTCTTTCTTGATTCTTTATTTGGAGTGCTTCGTGAGTTATTCACCCGCCCATCAATTGTAGCCATGGTTTTTATCGCCAGACCTGACTTTCGAGCATGCTCAGATATTTCTAAACGTAAAGACTCAACTTTTTGTAAATCATCTAAAGGCACAAAGCCATTTTTTAGAGCATTGTATTTTTTTCTGATTTCATCAAACTCTGGCTGAATCTTTGTTAGTTTATTTTCATAAACGCCAGGATCATTTATATTACTCAATTTTTGTTTTTTTAAAGTAAGTCGATTCTCTTTTCGTGATACTAACTTTTTTGTTTCAAAAACCGACTCATGCAAACCTGAAGCTAAATAAACACCTCCAATATAACCACCAACCATTGTTGCACAAATAAGAATTAGAATTAAATTTTGATCCCGTTGTGAACTTTCATTCCACTTTACTAATAATCTCATGCTATTATTTGGCTGCCCCTTTTGTTTCATCCGTTTTGTCAATTTGTTCCATCGTATCTAATAACCACATATTAAAACTATAACCATCTTTTCCTATACGTTTACTACCTTGTTCAACCTGAACATGACTCGCCACTAAGTTCTGATTTGAGATATTACTATTAAGTCGTTTCACAAAACGTTGTGCATCACGATTACTCAAAGTTGTACCAATGACTCTTAAACCTGATTTTTTGTTATATTCATTAATAGAATCAAGAGAAATATTACCATTAACACTACTGGCTATATTTCGTAGTAAATCAGGCAACCCTTTTACTCTAGAATATAATTGGAGATTTAAACGAGCATACTCAGTGTTCATTAGCTTCAGTTCTGATTTTATTTCTTCATAGGTATTTTTGGCTGTCTTGGTTATTGTATTAATTTGACCTTGCTGGTTAGATAATTTACCTGCTTTTTTTAATTCTGCTTCCAGTGTTATCAATTGATTCTCTAATGACCTGAGATAAAGTCTTTGCGAGATATCAAAGGCAATCAGGCTAAGCAATATTAAAATTGGAGCACCATATCGCCAGGTATTAGCTTGTTTCCAAATGGCTGGTTTGGGGTCATTAGCAGCAATTATAGGCAGTTTAGCTAATGCCCATTTCTTATCTAAAACACAGTCTGCAAGACCATTTAACCATGGTAACCATGATTGTAATTCAGCTTTAGTTAACCGGACTTTGCGCTGTAATTGTTCTTCAATTTGAGAAATAACATCCTGACTAATAGGCTCATCACTAACAATATCAATTTTTTCTATATTGGCTCTTAACTGGTCATAACAAAGTGAGATAAAAATTGACTCATTCAGTAATTGTTCTAATCGTCTTTCTATACGAATTGATACAATTTTTCCTTGCTTAACTCGATAACTAAAAATTTGCTCCTGAAACACTTCTACAATTAATGCTTCTTTTGCCTCTAATTGATAAGTGCGTAAAATATGACGTAGGCTGCTGCCATATAATGGTAATAAGCCAATCAACTTTAACTCTTGTGATTTGAAACTATGGGTCCAATGATTGCGGCGATGCTTTCCCAGGCCACTGACGTTCCAATAGTGATTTATCTCTCCTTCATCATTTTTGACACTAGCACCATTCCAACCACAAACAATTTGTTCATCATGGCTGACTAAATGTTCCTGAAGACCTAAAACCTCATCCAAAGCTTCTCGATTTATTAAATTGAGTTGCAAAGCCATTTCACCAAAACGGGTTCTTTCGCCCTGCTCATTTAAAATATTCATCTGTGAGACAATTTCATCACGCTGCGCTGCAGTAATATATTCACGACTTTGTAATAAGCTACCAATAGTCGTTATATCATTAAGCTCTGATAAAAAAGGATCAATTTCCCAATGAATAAGTTCCTGCATTTGAGTATGATCTCTGGGCTTTTCAGGTATAACTGGAATATCAACCATGCCATTTACCACTTCGATACTACCGAGAATCACTTTATTTGGAATAGATTCACCTTTGGCAATTAGCTTTTCTTTTATCTCTGCTATAGCCAATGTATTATCAACAATCAATGACTCAACTATTGCACCCGTTTGTATCTCTTTTTTAACTCTTTTGGCAATACAAGCTAATAATTTAGTACCTAAGTATAAAACAACCAAAATATCATTTTTAAGAGCAATTAATTCTACAATATTATTTTTTTTCATTTTTATTCAAGTCGCCAATAAATGTGTATTTCTGGTAAATTGGTTCTGGGTATTAAAGTAATTTGTTGAGGAAATGGCACGTTAATTTTTGGATCGCTCAATAAACTGCCATCGGATTCTTTAACAAGAACATAAGAAATATTTCCCCATGGAATAAATAAATCACTACTAGAGTATTCATAAGAGACAACCTGTTCCACATTATCTATCACTACCTCAGAAGTTAATTCAAATAAGGCACTCAAATCATCTTCAGCATCTCTTAAAACATCGGTTGCAGGCCAACTGGAATCAACAATTTGGCCATTTTGGCGATAATATAATTGAACCCGTATATCATCTAGTGGCGAGAGATCTACACCAGTGCAAGTGGTTGGAATAACTGCATCAGGGTTACAGGGATTAATTAAATGAAAAACAAATTTCCAGGCATTAATATTCACTTCATGATCAGCACTAATAATAATTGGATTAGGCTCATCCGTGGGGGTTACTGTTGGTGAGGTTGTTGGCGGATAATCCTGCTCGTAATAACTCAGGGCACTATAATCAGCTGGAGCTGCAGGATTGACGATTCCATCCTTTGCCAGACTTTGTAATGCTATTTGATCTTTTTTACTATCAGCATTAGAATCTGTGGCATTAAAATACCAACCAAAATCTGGAGCACTGCCTCGATTATGCCAACCATCTCTAAATGATAATTCATTATCACTATCGGCCAAGGTTGATAAATAAGGCCCATTCCAGCCATGCCATAACTCTGAGGTTGTATCATATTGCCATTGGCAAATATCAGCCACACCGTTACTATCAGCATCAGCCTCATCAACAGTATCATTGTCACAATCTAAAATTTTACTGGTCAGCTCTTCTATAGAAACAGGTAAACGACCCATATCAGCAACAAATCCATCCACAGCAATCACACCTGGAGAAGATTGAATTGCATGTCCAATAGCTGCTTTTTTTATAGAATTTATGCGTTGCTTAGTAATGGTAAAGTTTAATTGTTCATTTTCACCATCCAGCGTATTCATGGCAACTAGAGCCGTGGCTGATAAAATACTGACAACGATTAATAATTCCAATAAAGTTAAACCCAGACTATAAGGTAAGGAACTTAAAGTAAGTTGTTGATTATTTTTTGTTTGCATCATTATATATCTTGCTAATTAAAGCAAACCACCAGGTCATCAAATTGTGAATCATTATTACCCTTAACACAGTAATCATCAGCATTAACACCACCATATTCACCATCAGCCCCTGAACTAATTAGCCGAGGTTTGCCATCTTTATAAAGTAACAAAAAAGGCCTCCCATTGCGTGTTATCTGGTGTTCATTAATGTCATACCCCAATGACAGAGAGTTTAATAGGTGCCAGTCAAGTAAGAAGAAATCACTGTCAATTTCATTATTTACAATAATAGCATCTTGAACAAAAGGGTCACTGATACCATAAACATTATTAACACTGCCACTGTTAGCGGTGGCCGGTCCACCAAAAGTAATACCATAATCCGGGCTGGGTGTTAGTGCTGGATCGTTCACATCTAAAATTGACATACTATTACCTAAATCTATATACTCTTCTTTATTTTGCAAGTAAGGACCATGCCATCCTTTACCAGAAACTGCAGACCAGGGTGAAACCTCTTCACCTGTTGCATTATCTTTTATGGGTGATTCATACAGTTGATAAAAATTGGCTGGCGAATAAAACCAATGCTCAACTCCATCAGGATGTCCCGAGCTAATAGACGGGAAACTGCTTGCATCTACCTGGCCAATATTTGTTTTTGTACTTGTTTGTAAATCAAAAATACCCTGATTGGGATAATAACCTGTGTCTTTTTTAAATTGTTTGATCGCTTTAATAATTTCAGTCATTTCTGCTTGTGCTACTTTAACAGATGCTTGATCTAAGGCAGGAAAATACATAGATGCTCCAACACCTGCAATAGCAACAAGAACTGATAATGTCACCAACAATTCTAGTAAACTAAAACCTCGACATTTTTTTCTTGAGTCATTATCAATAAAACTATATTTTTTATTCATTTTTTGTACTTACTAATTCTGGATTTTTTTATAGCTCATTAATACGAGTGCAGGTCCTCTAAAATAATTGTAACTATGTAGTGCCTGCCATAAAAATCGTTGTTCTGGTTTATTTGTTTTAAGCAATTGTTCAGCCAGTTTATCTTCTACATAAACAGCAATCACTTCACCTTTTTGTGAGCGAACAAACATTTGATAACTCATTTCAGGTATAGGTCTTAAACCCATCATGGCTAATGTTTGTTTGATATAATCTGTATTGCCTTTTTTGGGTAATGTTTGAATTGTTGCATCAAATGAAAACATCACTGGTTTTATAATATATTTTTTTCCTTTAACAGTTTTTGTTTTTTCAATCAAATGATCAAGATCAATTTTATTAACAGTTTTTAATTTATTATCTGCTGTACTTGAAAATACTGCAGTTGAGATAAAAAACAACAATAATAAAAGTAAAGGGGTAATTATTTTTTTTTGCAAAATTTTACTCATTTCTTTAAAAATAAAATAAATGCAGGCTTCTCATTTAATAAGGAGAAGCCTGCATCTTTTTACTTTAGATATACTTAAAAAATAAACTAAGTAATATTAGATAGTATTACGTGTACCATCCCACTCACCAAGTTCTTCTTCTTTAGTATCACCAGCACCGTCAACGATGGCTACCAGGTTAACTTGCTCTGAAGGAAGATATGTACCAGCGCCAACACCATCAAAGGTACCAATTTCAAATAATGCAGCAAAGCGACCATATTGAAGCTCAGAAACATGACGATAAACTGGCACAGTTGTCATACCACCTAAGTCGTTAGCATTAAATAATGTTGAAGATGGTCCTACACCAACAACCATTAGTACGGGAGTACCATCAGTTGAAGCGGTTAGAACTGTACCAGCACCACCACCTGCTACTGGAACTGTTTCAGCAGCACCATCACTATCAAATTCAACTCCAGCTGCGCCCATTACACGCTCATAACCACCTGTCCAAACAAGCACATTATCTGTTGCAGCAAGGGTTACAGGAGTTCCACAACCATTTGAAGTTGGAGACATAAAGATATTATTAGCAACTACAGCATTACCACGATCAGCAATTGTTGCGGTAATTTCAGCAGATTCACAATCAGTTGTTACCAAATCCCCATCATGATCATATGCTGCACCATTATTAAGGTATTGAAGACTGTTCATACCAATATCATTCATTAAAGTCACTACTTCTGCCGTTAGAGAAACTAAGCCAACATCTTCATGAGCAACTAATTCATTTATAGGAAATGAAGCAGCAGCAGCTGCTGCTGCTGGTGCTGCAAAAGGAGCTGCAAGCGTATGAGCACCACCCGCAATTTCAAGCATAGAATCAAAGTTATCTGGGTATTGGTTTTTATTCAATACACGAAACGTACGAATACCTTTGTTAATTTCATCCATCATGGTTACGTGAGCTGCAGCTGAAGCACGAGCATCAGTGTCTTGTAATGCAAGAGTTGCAGTACCGGCAATGGCTGCCAAAATCGCAACTACCACTAGCAATTCAAGCAGTGTAAAACCGCCCTGTTTCTTCTTCAGTCTTTTCGCCTTAGCTTGAAGTTTTCTGTCAGCAATGTCTGCTACATCCATTGCATCAAACTTATTCATCATTTCACGAATTTTAAATTTACTAAACATTTTTTCTAGTCCTATGATTTATTGCTCAACTCACTATTGAGTTTTTGAGCTTTCTAAAACGACCGACTCCAACCACAGGACCACGATCATAAATTTTTTATGTAATGCACTTTATATAAAATATAAGTGCCTGGATAAACCTGACTGACCCCACGCCAGTCGTCGTCGCACTCCTTTGCAAATTCATTCAGGCTCCTTACACCTCAAAGAATGAATTTTATAAAAATTTTGCTTTAGACTGCCTTCATATTGAGAGGCTTAGTGTCGTTATTGCTTAACGGATTAATTTCATCATTTTTATAATCAATGACGTATCTAAATTGCTTGCCACAATGAATAATGACTTCTTTTTGGCCCCGTCTGAGGATTTTCATTTCAACCCGAATTTCTCCAAAACCATCATGTTCAAACACTGAAGCATATAACTCAGAGAATTTCTCTAAGACTTCTTTATTAAGTTCTAAAGTTGGCATTAACGACCCTTATAATATCTAATCTAAATCATTATATTAATGATAACTATTACTCTTTTTATTTAAATAATTATCTAAGCTATTGGACTGACCAAAGAAAGTACAGTCTGAGAATGTAAGCACTGAACTGGAAGTGATTTCAGCCAAACACCCAATATTGTCCACCTTAAATAGCCTTATAGCTTATTGTAAGGTCTTGTCACATATAAGGATATATTAATAAAATTGCTTTTTGAGCAACTCTTTACTATGTACTATGTACTGTGTATTGATTCATCGAAGCCGATTCGACTGAAACATTAGACTTCTCTTAATTGAGAATGATTATCATTATAATAATTTTTTTTAATATTGCAAGCTTTTTTTGACAAATTTAACTTTATTGTCTACCGGATAAATAAGTACACCTTGTAAATGATACGTTAGAACGTATAGCCATGGGCTCCAGCCATTGCACCAGCAATGGCTACAAGACTTAAAGTCAGGAGAAAAATATGCAGAACCTGTATTACTGCAAAGGTTCTTGCTGGATTTTTTGATGCTTGAGTGTGAAAGAGCCTGTGCAGAATCAAAGGTTCCAGAATAAATAACACCATAGTAAAAATCACCCAGACCAGTGTCATCAGATGCATCCACCAGAACTGTGGGTGTAAATAACGTTCCCAGGCATTTAGCTCTATGATCATATAGAGACCGGAGAATCCTGTTATAAGGGTCACTATCCTGGCCTGAAAGGCAAACCGCCCTTCCAGTAGTTCAAATAAATCCAGGCGCTGCTTACCTTCTATATTTTTTCTCAGTGCCGGGATCAAAATTGTGGTAACAAAAGCGACTCCACCAATCCAGAAAACAACACCCAGAATATGTATCACTCTGGCAGCGATGAAATAGTTGTAATCGGTCATTTACTAAACTCCAATATAAGATGACAGGTTGATTCTTATTAAGTCTATTCACTTTCATTCAATAGAATACGGTATGCTGGCATATATTAGGGTTTTATCACCTTTTTGTCTATCAACAAAAGAAAGTCACCTTGCACATACCTTTAAAAAATAGAATTAATTTTTTTTTGTAAATCAAGGATCTGTTTATTACTCAATGTCGTCTCACTCAATATCCTCTCTTTGTCATTGTATCTTAACTCCATATAATGATTCAGCAATTCGATGCATTCTGAATACTTTATCTTTTCATCCTGACTCATCATGTTTGATGAAAGTCTTTTTTTTAAGGTTTCCGGTCCTTCGTTCTGATAAGTGTCAAAGCCATTTTCCTGAAGTGTTTTTAATAAAGACTGATAGACAGCTTGCAGTGTCACGGGTCGTTTCCATCGAACCAGTAGCAGCATCAGACCTATGGCTACAACGATGACGGCAACGATGGTGATTAACAAGACAGTATTGACTTGATTCAGACCGGAAAAAGCGAGTAATAATTGTTGATTACTCTGCCCATATTGAATGATCCAGACATCCCACAAATAATCTATGTATTCCGAATATTGCTGAAATTGACGTTTGAAATTCTTGTTAAAGGATGAACTGCCTGATGTGCCAGAACGTTTATCATGATCTTTATTGTGCTGTACACTTATTTGCTCGGCTTCATCAGAACGAAGTTGAGCTCGCAGATCATCCTCAAGTATGCGCTCAGAGGGTATGACTGCCGTGGGATCAACTCGTGACCAGCCTTCATTTTCTAACCACACTTCAACCCATGCATGGGCATTGGCCTGTTTTAGGGTCAAATAATTACCGACAAAACTTTGTTCTCCCCCTTTATAACCCGTAACCACTCTGGCAGGTATATCAGCAGCTCGCATCAACATGGCAAAAGCCGTTGCATAATGACCGCAATAGCCCTGCTTTCCCTGAAACAGAAACGCATCGATGGGATTGTCCGTATATTTTGGAACATCACGGCTATAATAGAATTCTTCCTGCACAAACCAGTTCAATGCGTGATTAAGCAATGCTTTATCATCAGAATATTGGTTGCGCCATTGTCGTCCTAAGGCAATCGTCTGATTAGCCATACGTTTGTTTTCCGGCAGTTGTAGTGCCTGCAAGAATAAAGCTTTTTGGCTTTCTTTAAATGCATTCTTAATTCTCATCGTTGCAAAACTTGTCTGCCGATATTGTATTGACTGTTTAACAGGTTCTGTCGCCAGGAGTAAATTATCCTCAGATAGAACGGCTTCTGTGTTTGAAATTGTCTGTAATTCTATTGGTAGTCCTAAAGTAAAAAGCCACTGCTGCTGATGGGCCTCCTGATTTATGGTGTATTCAAATAATTTTTTATTTTTTGAATGAATAATTTTATTTAGCTTAACTGGCGTTTGTAATTCCAGATACGATTTAAGGTAGTAGTCACTTGTCCACTGTTTACCATCCGAAAAATAAAAGGCATTACCTCGCCAGTACAAATCTTTTGATTCGGGACGTCGTTTATGAAATTGCACCCGAAACGCTGTTTCCTGACTTAATGACAATTGATTTAAATCCCCTGGATTTAAAGTATTTGACATCCCGGAAATACCCTGAGATTTGACACTTATACGCCCATTGTCACCCGATGCTGGTAAATTCCAGGCGGGTTCTCCCAGGCGGGGAAAGACAATAAAAAGAATTAAAACCATAGGTGCCGTTTTAAGCAGTAATCCTGTAGAATTTATAAGACTGTTTTTAAAAGACTCTCCTGGAAAATGAATAACAATAACAAAAGCAGTCAAAATAATAATTAATAATGAGCTATAAATAAATAATAGAAAGGAGTTATCAAAAAAGAGAATGGCGATCACCGAAAAATAACAAAGGACAATCCAAACCTGCTGATCTCTTTGAGAATGCATTTCCATCGGTTTCAAAACCAATACCAGACAGAATAGTGCCATACCAATGACATTTATCTGAAGTTGTCCCCAGTATTGAACAATTATTAGTATTCCAATAATGATAAAAATAAATTTTAACAGCCTACTCTTCTCTTTTACTAAGTGCGAGACCAAAAGTTGTATCAACAGAACAAGACTCAGATAAAGAATATATTGCCAGGGCAGTAAAAGGCTATAAGGCAACATGGCCGCCAGAGTTAATCCCATAAACAGGATTTGGTTATTATTGTCTCGTGTGATAGTTATCATTAATAAAGTGCCATGGCAACAAGGCATTTATGATAATGTGCGACACCATGATTGGGTGTTATAGTATGCCCCGGTATATTCAATCCATAGAACAAACCTTTTTTATGAGCCTGTTTTACCCAATAACATAATTGTGACAATTTTTGCTCTGAGCTCATACGGCCTAAATCATCCCAATTATAAATAATCTGCTGCTCCTGTTGTTCATTTTCAAATATTTTAATCATGAGTTGTTCATTTCGAGCATAAGTTTTCCAGCATACTTTTGCTAAAGAGTCTCCTATCTGATAACGAGATAATTCTTTAAATTGCTCAGTACCTGTTTTATTGTGCACCATAACGTTTTGTTCAAACTCGGTGTTAAGCCAGTCAACAGGTTCAGGATAAATATAGAAATTATTAATTTCTGAATCCATATTTTTGTGCATCCATTGGAATAAAGCCAGGGGATATTGGCTGGTACAGCTAAATTCAGACAATTGAAAATCACCTCTTTTTTTGGCTTTAATAGTAAGCTTAGGTTTGTTGATTTGTTCCGATTTAATATCGAACATAGGTATCATATTTTTAAGAGTATTTGGTTGGGACTTATTAAAGCAGTACTTATATGATATAAATTTTAATTTATTATTTTTGTTTTTTCCTGAGCAGAAGATTTGAGTATGAATGCCAATTGCATCGCCAACAAAGTGGCTATTTACTGGATATAAAGTTATTTCTAAATCTTTTAAATTCTTCCAACCCAGATAAAAGGTCAGTATATAAAGACTGAAAAACACAAAGACCAGCAGATAAGCCAGGCTATTATTATAATTAACAGCGCCAAAGAACATGGGCAGCAGTATAAGCAAAAACAGGTGACCAAAAGTGGTTAAACGAACAGACAGTTTTTTCATAAATCGTATCAATGCTTAAGGAATTGAAATATCCATTAAACGGGAAGCTACGATTTCATCCGTAACGGAAGGATCAACAGGGACTAGACGATGGTTAGCCACATAGGGTAAGACAATTTGCAGATCATCAGGTAATGCATAGTCACGCCCTTCAAGATAAGCCCAGGCCTGAGTCATTCGGATGAGTGCCAGTCCAGCCCGAGGTGACAAGCCATAAACAAACACCCCGCTTTCCCTGGTGTATTGAATGATATCTTCAAGATAGTCATAAATAGCCTCAGAGAGATGCACAGAGCAAACAGACTCCTGCAAAGACATTATATCCTCAGGATCAATAACTGCCTTAATCAGTTCCAGCTGCCGCTGTCCATTTGCTCTCTTCCACAGGTATCGTTCTTGTTCTTTGCCTGGATAACCCAGTGAAATTCGAATCAAAAAACGATCCATTTGTGATTCTGGTAACGGATGGGTTCCCATCTGTTCATGTGAATTTTGCGTCGCGACAACAAAAAAGGGTTTTTCCAGTTGATGTGAGTGACCATCTACTGAGACCTGATATTCTTCCATGACTTCCAGCAAAGCACTTTGAGTTTTTGAGGATGCCCGATTAATTTCATCCGCCAATAAAAGATTGGTAAAAACTGCCCCTTTTTTAAATTCAAAATCATGAGTTTCACGATTAAAAATAGAGACACCAATAATATCTGAGGGCAATAAATCCGAAGTAAACTGAACTCGCTTGAAATCAAGTCCACAACTTATTGAGAGTGCTTGTGATAAGGTGGTCTTCCCCACTCCGGGGATGTCTTCTATCAACAGATGACCATCTGCTAGCAGGCAGGCCAGAGCCAGTTTAACCTGAAGCTCTTTACCGACCACTACCTGGTTTATTTGATTTAAAAGTAGTTGTATTGAGTTATTCATAAATGATTATTTGATCATAATGATACCGACCTTTCCAGCTTCATCAAGTCGCCGGAAGCGATGGTACTTCCATAAACAGAAAAATAAATTAATTGAAGTGCTGCATTTATCTCAACTCTGAATTTTCATAGTCTCTTTTCGATTCAATTAAGGCCATTGTTTCTCCAATGTTTGCAGCATTAATTTGGGGAATCAATATCGTCCCCGGACCTTTAGATGCTTCACGCAACATGTCCCGATGATCCATGTCAGCCAGATATTGTAAGACTTCCTGGACACTTAATGTTGGCAAAGCTGCTGCAAGTTCCTCCATCGCCTCCTTTGCACCTTGTGCATAAATTTGACGTTGTTTAACATAGGCATTTGCTGTTAATTCCAGACTTTCGGCCTGTGCCCTTGCTTCTCCGACTTTAATAATTCGAATGGCTTCAGCTTCATTAATTGCTGACTCACGCTCACGTTCAGCAGCTATTACTCGATTAAATGCAACTCTCACTTCTTTTGATGGCATGGGCTCATCGACAAGAACTGTCACTATTTCAAAACCAAATCGAGCCATTTTGGTTCTCAGATCCAATTTAACTGCTGTTGCAATTTCTTCTTTTTTGGTATAAAGCTCATCCATTGAAAGTAGTGCTGTCTCACTACGAACCACATTAAGAACATAGGAAGATATTTGTTGAACCGGTGAAGCTAATTCATAATAAGCTTCACGGATTCTTGATTCAATGACTTTATATTGAACAGATATAGGGAAAGTAACAAAAGCATTATCTTTTGTTTTAACAGAGACTTCTTCTTTCATCTGATGCAGTTGTAGGGAAATGGGTTCTGAAATCGTCATGAAAGGCAAAGGCAGTTTAAAATTCAAACCTGCTTTAGCGATAAATGAAAATTTTCCAAGAAATTCTACAACAATGGCTGTTTTTTGCTTGACCACAAAAAATGAAGTCCAGGCCAAAAAGGCAATCAAGACAACAAGAGATGCCTCAAATAAAAAATTCATCGGGTTGTCCAAAATAATCCCCTTACATCAGACAATGTTAATTATAAACGGTTTAATAACAATACTAAGTGCAAAAAAAAAGCCAGACCTGATTTAAGTGTCTGGCTTAAACATCCTGCAAGAGTTTAACGCATCCATGCATGAGGTTTTCATGTGCGCGGTACATTATTGGGATCAATGTTGCGGAACGCACACTACGCCTCATATTCTAAGAAAAGTATCACCTAAGAGTTATCCCTTTTAACATTGTGAATTATAACCAGGAGCTTACAAACACAACACTTAATAGGAATGATTATCATTATACTTTGGAGATTAATAATTGCAAGTGTTTTTTACAGACTGTAATAAATTTACTTTAGATTTTTCCCGTAGCGGTAAAACATCCAACTCTGAACCGCACTCCGCAGAAATAAAAAAAGGACAAAATTAAGCCAGGATAGATGGAGAGAATGAATGCTATGCATCGTATAAAAAAGTGCAATATATATCATCAAGGAAAATAAGATACTGTAAAGCATTGCTCTGGTGGCTGTCATGCCAATAAAAACACCATCCCATATAAAACCCGGCATTCCAGCAAAAATCATAATAGTTACCCAAATAAGATAAGGTTTGACAGCATTAATAAGTACTACCTGATTGGTATAAAGCGCCACAAGCCATTGACCGCCAAAATAATAAAGTAAAAAATAAATCACAGCCAAGCCACTTCCCCAATAAAAAGAAAAGCGAATAGCCTGATAGAATTTATTCCAATCTTTAGCGCCATAGTATTTTCCAACCAGACTCTCAGCAGCAAATGCAAAACCATCAATTCCGTATGAGACCCAGGAAAGGAACTGCAATAATATCACAGTAACAGCTAATGCTATTTCACCCTCTTTAGCACTCTGTGCATAGAGAAATGCAAAGGCAAAAGTAAGCGCTACGGTTCTGAAAAAAATATCTTTGTTTATATTTAAAAATTTTGAGAGTTGGATTTTGTCTAAAATAGACTCATAAGAAACTTTCTGAAGTGTATCTTCATACTGGAATAACACAATCAAACCCACTATAAAACCAGCATATTGAGCAACCAGAGTCCCATAGGCAGCCCCTGCTATATCAAGCTTTAAACCATAGACAAAATAATAACTCAGAGCAATATTAAGAACATTAATAAATAAAGTCAGAATTAATGGAATGACGGCATTTTGAACACCAAAAAACCAGCCAAATATAACATATAAACCCAATGTCGCCGGTGCTGCCCATATTCGAATATCAAAGTATTCTATGACCAGAGGATAAGTGATTGCATCAATGTTTAACAAGTAAGCTGTCGCTTTTATAACCGGGGTCTGGGTAATCACTAGAAACAAGGCAATCAGCAAGGATAAAAACAATGCTCTGCCCAAAGTAGCTGTTATTTTCCCCCGATCATTTTCACCAAAAGCCTGGGCAGTTAAGCCTGTTGTCCCCATACGTAAAAAGCCAAAATTCCAATATATGAGATTAAAGACCATAGAAGAAATTCCCACTGCAGCAAGGTGCAAAGCAGAGAGATGTCCCATCAGAGCTGTATCAACAGATGAAAGTAAAGGAACTGAGATATTAGTCAGTATATTTGGAACAGCAAGCCGTAAGATCTCCCGGTTCATTGGAATCGGTGAGAGGAAGCAGAGCAGTTTTTATACAGACATTCTTTGCTCAAAACTATTTTGCCCATAATAAGGCAAGCCCTGGCTCTAAATGAATAATATTAATTGGTCTATTATAATGATGGTACATAGCTTAATTATAGACAGGAACCCAATAAAAAAGCCAGACCTTAAATTTAAGGTCTGGCTTAAGCATCCTGCAAGGGATTATCGCATCCATGCATGAGGGAGAAGATTCACAAACGTACATTATTGGGATAAGTAGGAGTTATCACTTACTCTCTCATTTTTTGCAAAGGTTTATCCCCTGACAGGAACCTCGGGGGTTCTTATGTAAGTTGTTGTTCAGACGTGGAGGTCCCGAGCAACAACTCAAATAAGAATGATTATCATTATACTTTGAATTTTTAATAATTCAAGTCTTTTTTCATTTTTCTGTTTGGATCAAATAATCTGTGGTATTACGAAAAGAGTTTCTGAAAAAAATTTTTCTTTTTTCTCCTGGAATCCTTCCCGGGCTGTAGAAATATATCCATATAAAAATTTTCTTCAGCCAGTCCAAAAGCGGGAAAAATATTCTGGCATGATTGAATCATTGCCTGAGGACCTGCTGCATAAACCTGACTCCCTGCAAGATCAGGCACTTCCTCAACAACACTATTTGAAACAATACCTGTTGCCCCGCGCCAATTTCCCATCCTCAGATCAGGCTCCGTCAGCACGGGAATATAGTGAAACTTACTATTTTCCTGATATAATTTATTGAAATAATCATTATGAAAGAGTTCTTGCTGATCCTTAACACCCCAGAACAAATAAATGTCTTCATTCTTTGCTTTATCTAAACGGATGTCCAGAAGCAGTTTAATGGGTACGATGCCGGTTCCACCTGCAACAAATACGGTTTTTGAACTAAAGTCCTGATTAAGTAGAAACCCACCTTTAGGCCCCTCAAAGGATAAAGGATCGCCCACAGAAATTTCATGCTTTAATAAGTTGGAAAATAATCCATTTTCATGAAGTCTGATATGTAACTCAACTTCCTGAGTTAAATTTTCCTCATTTCTTTTGATTAGGCTGGCAAGTGAATAGGCACGTTTGTGACCATCTGGTAATAGAATTTCAATATACTGCCCTGGGTAATAATCAAACTGACCCGAATCAATCTCCAGTATAAGTTGATAGACCGAATCAGTTAATGGTTTGATTTTTTTTACTTGAGACTGGTAGGTCTCGATTTCAATTTTAGGGTAATCACTATTTTCAGGAATTATGACTTCCAAGTCAGACATCGCTTTAGCCATGCAGCATAGCATAACACCTTCTGAGCATTCTTCCTGACTGAGTACTTTTGGTTTATAACCATGCAAATATTCATACTCACCCTGAGAGACAATTACTTTGCATGCTCCACACTCTCCTTTACCACAGCCATATGGTACCATTACTTTTTGCCTGATGGCTGCTTCAAGGATACTTTCACCCTCTTTGGCTGAAAATTGCTGTTCATTCGGTTTGGTTTTTACCTGAAACATTTATCACCTTTTATTGTCATTATTTTTCCAGAGCCAGGGCATATCGAACTGCCCTTTTTCCATACAAATCCCAATTGACAATATCATCCTCACTCTCAATACCATCAGGTCCCAGTGAATAGAGATCATAGCCCCTTCCGGTATTATGAATGGCCGGGTTATGATATTGATAATCATGCCCCCAGGGATCGGTTGGTAATGATTCAAAATAACCTTCTTCAACTAAAATGGATAATTCCTGTTGAGTTTTAGGAATTGATTTTTCTGTATCAAAAACATAGGCCCCTATGCCATTATTGATTAGCATCAGACCATCTCGCGCTTTTCTGATCATTTTTTCATCATCACTCTCCTGAGCGCCGACTATATTAACTCCAACAGCAAGGGTAACGCAGATAAAAGCAAGTATGACGATGATCTCAATTAAACTCATTCCTCTTTGTCTGGTTAATAAAAGTTTATTCAATACCGGTTTAATAAACATGGGCAGACTCCTCTTGCTTAATCTCTGCTTTAACAGTTTGCTGACTGATTACAATACTGGCTTTATTTTCTACCATCAACACGGGTGGAATAATAAACCCCTCTAGAGCGGGTATGGGAGGCGACTGAAACTCTTTCACATTCTCCAGTATTTCCTGTAACGCCAGACGATACCAAAGCCTGCTCTCAACTTTTAATGGCCCTTTTATATTGGCTGGAATTTCAAATTGATACGATATCTTATCGGATTCTTTGGCTAGTATTGGCTTACGCAAATAATTCATCCGATTCACATCAAATAAAATATGACGATTAATTAATTTACCCTTATCATCCCAGAGTTGTTTAAGATAAAGAGCCACTACATCCGGATCAATTTCACCTGTTTTATCATTGAACCAGCCATTATGATAAATGACATTATCATCAGCATCTTTTACTATCAGCTCAACCCACATATGTCGCTGATCCAAAGGCCCCGTTGGTAGATTATGACCTGCACCACTATTAGTTATAATCACATCCACTTTCGTTTTTTCTCCTGCAATAGCCTGTCCTGTATTAATCTTTACATCGGCTGCTTCCCGCAGCAGTGCTTTTATCATTGAGTTCTGCTTACCCAAATCATCAATCCACTCTTTAGAGCTGAGAAAAACATTATGCCCGGGTACCCAGCCACCTCTTAAAGCCACGAGTACACTTTCAGGAAGACTATTATCAGTCAGCAGATAGTTGTTGCCGACAAATCGATGTGATACCTTACGTTTGGGCTTTTTCCCACTTTCATCTTTGCTCCACAGTTTAAGCGCTTTAACATATTGAGCAGGCTCATCACTCATATGACAGTCCTGACACTGGATATTATTTTCTGCATAGTCACTCAGACGCCATTCATCAAATGTTTCCTGAAAATGCAGAGGAAAATCACCATTCACTCGCGTGGGACGAATTTCAGTATGACAACTGCCGCAAAACTCTGATTGCCCCAGTAGCGGATTATGTTTCTTAGCCTGCATTCCTCTTGCATGTTCCTCTGGTGCTGCAAGAATCATGGCTGGACTCATATAGCGATTGATTTCATTAATATCAAGAGTCAAACCACCATTACCGATAAGAGGCCTTGCTTCCGTAGCAGTATGACAAACGATGCAGGTAGCACCTTCTTCTAAAGCCTCATTAGGCCCAACCTGTGGAACCGGAGTCCCTTCACCGGCAAGAATCCCCAATGGCTCATGACAGCCATCACACCAGCGAACTTTTTCAGTCGCTAATTCACCACCATGTGTACTGGCCAGTTCATTTACAGAAATAGCATTTTCATAAATCACATCAGGGCCTGTTATTGCATGTATGGAGGAGGCCCATTCTTTGTATTCTTTTTCATGACATTCAGCACAAAAGGTTGCCGATGGCACACCACGCCAATTGACTAATTTATCGTCTTTGGTTTTCCATTCAGAAGGATAGAATGGGCTATTATTGGTCCAGGGCATTGAATAATGTTCCAAATCTTCTCCGACAACTTCACCATTACTGGCTTTCCAGGGAACTGCCACACTTAAAACACCAAAAACAACCAAACTGATCACTGTGACAATAATCATCTTGTACACAGGTCTGGTGATCACCATATTAATTTTCATTGACTTAACCTCTCACTATCCCATTTTTATAAAGCATATTCGTTTTAATTATTTTTTGCTGACCATAAAAAGTGCATCAGCAATACCGGAACCATAATAAAAGTGGCCCAGAGGTGAATATTATTGAGCAACATCAATTGCTCAAAAGAATACAAATGCAGATAACCCAAATAAAAAACTGCGCCCGGCAAGGCAATACTCAATCCGCTTATATAGATAATTAACAACAGCCAGGTCAGATATACTCCCAGCCTGCGTTGTCTCAGATGCAGCGGGGTTTCATCTTTTTCCTGTTTCACCTGCCAGGGAATGAGAAAACGCCACCATTGAAGCTCTTTGTCTTTCTGGTGCAGAAAAAAATAAACCAGAAACAGCATAAAAGACAAACCACCTCCTAATAAATGAAGAATTAATATCAGCTGTGAGGCATTCCAGTTAAATTCATGTGAAATACCAAAAAACCATAGACCGCTCACAAGAGTGACGGTAAAGCTAATGATAAATGCTGATAAAAAATTGGTCACATTCTGATAACTTTGTGTTTTTTTCTCAATGGCATCATCGGCAATAGTCAACTTAAAAAAACTCATAAATACCCTCCAACAACAATAATACAAATCATTACAACAACATATTGATAATCATTATTATTATACATATATGTATATTTATTTAATTGATGTATATCAATACAGTTTATTTCACCTTAAATTTGATAATAGCCTTCAGAAAACGCTATACTGGCCATCAATGCCTCGGTTTCAAAATTTCATATCCATTTTTAAAGGTCTTCAATGAGCGTTTTTGATTTAAAATCTTTAAGAGAACAGGCTGGTTTAACACAAACCAGTTTATCCAAACGGCTGTCTATTTCTCAGGTCCAGATCAGCCGCTATGAATCTAATCCAGATACAGTTCCAATCGGCCTGATCAATGATTATCTGGAAGCCATTGGGCTCGATTTACCCACAGCGATTCAACTATCCGTACAGCAAACAACACCGACGGCAATGCAGCTCCCTGCAGCTCCGGCAGAATTAAATCAACGAGTTGATCTGGCCTGTGCCTTTATGGATATGGTACAAACTGATCAACGTATTAAACAATTGAGTCTGCTTGATAGCACAGGATTTTGTCAGCTACTGAATCATGCACATAAAAAACCCACTATTCTTATGGCTGGTCATTTTGATGCAGGAAAATCTCATCTGGTTAATACTTTACTGGGCGCTCGTTATCTACCCACAGGTTATCAACCTGAAACACGGTTGATTATTCAAATCCATCACATTAATGATAAACCTGAATTCATGTCAGAAGATGTCTGGATTATGAACAAAAAGTTTCAACAGAGTCGCTGGCAGGATGAAGCTCATTGCCAGAAGAATAAGATAACGGCCGGCAATACTCAGACCTTAAAAGAGTGGGCTTCGCATAAATACCCTCTCCCCAGTCATAAAGAGTCTGATAAAAATGATCTGGCTCAGGAGGCCGGTAGTGTTTTGTTATTTCTGAATGCTCCGATTCTTGAAGGCTGTTCAATAATTGATGCGCCGGGCGATCTCCATTCGCAAAGTGATGATTTAAAAACAGTGCATCTCGATGTCAATATAGATATTCTGATTTACGCATCCAGCAGTAAAGGATTTATGACTTCTGCAGATATTACCCGCATCAACAAGCTGCTCAATGAGATGACACCCGTGAGTTCTTGGGATGATCATTTTCCAATTCTAGGTAATGCCTATATCATTGCCACCCATGCCGATCCCTCCTTATCGGAACAACAGATGCAGGAAATTATTTCGTGTGGTCTGAAACGACTGGAAAGCACTCAAAACAGTCATTCAAATATTGATTTCACGAGACTTCACAATCGATGCTTTGCATTCTGGTCAGAAACATCTGAGCGCAGTGAAGCATTAAAAAAAGACTTACAAACATTACTCTCTCAAGATTTACCCATTGCCTTTGCAAAGCAGTTGGATAACGAAGTGACACACTTACAAAGCGACATCGAACAGCGTTATTCTCAGGTAATGCAGACCTGTAAAACACTGGAGCAACTTCTACTGGATGAAAGCAGTCAACTAAGCTCAGAAACCATCATTGACTCATTTAATGTGTCTTTCAATCATGAAGAGCAAACCGTTCAAAAGAATATCAGTCGTCTGGAAAGCAGTCTTAGCAGTAAAATTAATCGTCTAAAAAATGAAAGTATTGAGGCCATTGACCACCTGTATGACAGTATTGTTTCTGTAGACAATATTGAAAAAATAATTCAGGAGCAATTTCCTGATAGCCAGGATGCAAAACTCTATGCCTCAGGTTTTATCTTTAACCTGCTCCAACTGCAAATTGATCAGCTGTTGACCCCCTACTATTCACAATTGGAGTCATTGCTATTAACACAACTGGTTGAAGACAGTTACAGTTCCTTAAACCTCAACGAGCAATCAATCCCTATCAGTTTGCCCATTCCCCTAAACGTACGAGGATTCTTTTTTGGCAGTATGGCCAGTCTGGCTGGAATCACCCCAATGGCAGCCTGGGCCTCAACACTGGGTGCCTGGGGAGGTTATCTGGTGTTGGCAGAAAGTACAGCAGCACTGGGGTTCAGCAGCAGTATGACAGCCACTGCAGTGACCACGGTTGCCGCAATCGGTGGTCCAGGTATTTTTGCAACCGGGCTTCTTATAGCTGGGGCAGCATTGGGGAGTTCATTTATGGGCACATCATGGGAAAAGCGATTAAGTAATACAATTATTAAGCATTTTTCAAAACACCAGCTCAAGCAACAATTTCTTAATGAAATTAATGTTGGCTGGGAACAATTTCAACAAAAATTATCTCGTCAATTACAAACAATAGGCAATCAACAACAAGATTATGTGCACTCCATATACCAGATGCTCAGTGATTCTGATGCACCAGAGAAAGAGTTATCTGAGCTTATTCATGTGTTAGAAAAGAACCGGAGTTTATTTGCCAATCTGCCATGGAAAACGGTAGAGAAAATGGAGTTAAGCTTTTGAAAAAAAAGAAATGCAATAATAAACTAATAGATAGCACCTGACTTGGCTGATGATACCTTTTTTGAATTATCGGGATTTTTAGTAATCAGACAATGATCATACGATCTATCTTTCATATAGTTACCTGCTCGGTAGTGAGCTAAACGCAGAAAAAAATCATTCACTTTTTCCATAAAAGTCATATAGCTTTTACTCATTAAACTGTCATAAAGCTCTTCTTTAAGCAATTTATTGCGCGGTAACGGGTTCAACTACAACTCTAGCCATAATTGCCGAAGCAGCTGAAGTTGCTGTGATACCTGCTGCAGATAATAGACAGACTCGTACGTACCGCAAAAAAGAGCTGATTTATTAAATTAATAACAACCAATAAGTAAATACTAATGATTCGCATTAATATTATCAAGCTTTTTTTTAATTATTTGTTCCAGAAGTATTAAAAGAATCGCAACCTTCACAAGGCTCCCCATACCCTAGTCGCTCATATTCAGCTATAACCTGCGCACCAAATAATAAAATAATGGCGCCAACCTCTAGAAATAAAAGTATTACAATGGCTGAGGTCAAAGAGCCGTAAACAACATTCACCATTGAAAGCGTTGAAAAGTACCAGACCAATACATGACGAGCAATTTCCCATAAAAAGGTTGCACTGACACTGCCAATTAAGGCATGTTTAAAGCTCAGTTTCCCAACAGGCATGACCATATAAATTGAAGTCAACATCAGGATCAATCCTGCCACACCCAGAAAATAGAAAATTGTTTTGGTCAGACCATCTAAATTCCAACTCCAGTACAAAACATTGATGGTTTCAATCTGCCAGACCTGTAAAACACCACTAATAGTCGTGATCATTAACATGCCCAAGCCTAAAACAATGATATAGCAATAAGGAATAATCGCTGAAATCAGAAAGTGCCGGCGGTGTATGTTCACCCGATGGTAGAAAATAATGGACATAGTATTTTCCAGAACAGTAAATGTCATCGAACTAAAAAATAATAAAACAAACAGGAGAAGCCAGCCAATGTGCTTTTGTGTGGTAAATCGTGTAATTTGTTCAATAAAGACTGATGCCTGCCCGGGCATCACTATATTAATGTATTCACTGATTATTTTTAATAATTGTTGAGGCTCAACAATATGTGAAAGCGTTATCAGGATCAGAGAAAATAGTGGAATAATCGAAAGCAATGTGTAATAAGCCACTGCACCTGAAAGCAATAAACCCTGGTTGGCCTGAAAACCTTTAATAACCTGCCTGAGAAAGCAGATTGGATTATGCAGAATTTTTTTTCCTGGACTTTGCCACTGTTTCATCATCAATATTCTTAAATTCTGTTAATTATTTAGACAGGGATAATTATGCTCTAATCAACTCGATATCAGGAAGATTTTCATAAACCTCTTCATAGCTTGAATATTTTTCTAGCACAGAGACGACAATGTCTAATGGTTCAGACCAGATTTCAGGTAAATCTGCTTCTAATTTTAGCTTAATTGGATAAGCTAACTGTTCATCTGGAGGTAAAAATTGAGCATTAATTAGTTCTTTGTTACCGCGAGCATCAATGCGGTACCAGCCATATGTTTTTAGAAACACCGCATTGAGTCCATGCAGACAATAGGGTGCATCGACATCATCAATACTCAACCTTTGATAGCACAGGCCTGCTGGAATATTGTTGGCTCTGAGCAAGGCCGCTAGAAGATGGCTTTTAGCATAGCAATACCCTGTTCTATACTTTAAAACATCCGATGCTTTGCAGGTAACAGGATTCATCTGGAAATCTGCACTGTGTTTTATGTTATCACGTACCCATTCAAAACAGTTTCTTGCCAACTCTTCTTCTGTGGATGAATTAGAATCTAAGGTAATTGCAAGGTGTTTAATCTCAGAATTATTCCAGTTAATATAGTAGGAAGATTCTAAATATTTCTTCATGTTATTCATATGGCAACCCACCAGCAGTCATAAAAGAGGGTATTTTTCTATTATTGTAAATTGATTCAAGCATCACTCACCATGTCAGTTATACTGGGTTTCAAATAGAATAACATATCATGATTTTGGGACAAAAGAATAATGGTCATTATAAAAGTAACCAATATTAACCAGATAGAAATTATTGTAGAACTAGCCAGTTTAATATGGCATGAGCATTTTACTCCCATCATAGGCAAGGCTCAGGTTAATTATATGTTGGAAAAATTTCAATCTAAAGAGGCTATTACGCAACAGATTAATACCCAATTTAACTATTATTTATTGATGAAAAATAACAAAGCAATTGGATATGTCGGAATCATTATCAAGGATCATGAACTTTTTTTGAGTAAATTCTATGTTCTTTTAGAACAGCGTAACAAAGGGATTGGCAAACAGGTAATGACATATCTTGAACAGCTGTCAATTGAGCATGGCATTAATAAAATAACTTTAACCGTAAACAAAAATAATATTGATGTCATAAGGGTTTATAAAAAATTGGGATTTATTAAACTGGGTGTGGTCATTCAAGATATTGGCGGGGGGTTTGTAATGGATGACTACAAACTGGAAAAAACATTATGAGTACCTTTCTATCAACCCAAACAGATATAGAGTAAAGAAAGCATGAACCCAAAATTAAGTCACCAGCTGGCAGTTTTACTTTGCATTGTCCCCTCTTTAATCATTTATGATTGCACCGCTCAGGAAAAAAATGTTCGCCCTGGCATCAATAACTATTATTATGATGCCCAGTTTGAGCAATGGCTGAGCACCTTTGAAAGTCCGGGCAGAGAAGTCTTCGACCAAAAACAAATTATTTTGCAGGCACTGCAAATTAAGCCTGGAATGAAGATCGCTGATATTGGTGCCGGCACAGGTTTGTACACAATTCCGATGGCACAACAGGTTGGTGAAACGGGTCTTATCTATGCCGTCGATATCTCAATTGATTTTATTAAAAATATTAAAATAAGAGCAAAAAAACACGGTCTAAAAAATGTAATCGGTCATATTAACAGCCAAACCGAAATTGGTCTCCCTCCGAACTCTATTGATATGGCCTTTATTTGTAATACCTATCACCATTTTGAGTATCCACTCTCTACTCTAAAATCTATTTATCAGGCATTAGTTCCCGGCAGTCAACTGGTTATTATTGATTTTAAGCGTGATCCTGACGTCAGCTCTTCGTGGGTTATGAGTCACGTGAGGGCACACAAGAAAAAAGTGATTCATGAGATTGAATCTGTGGGATTTAAGTTAATTGATGATAAAAACCTGCTAGAAAAAAATTATTTTCTCAGTTTCAGAAAGTAATTTATTTAATGCTTCTGCTTGATGATTTGTTTATAAACCTCTCAACAATCTGATATTAATATATTTTTTCCGAGTGAGTTCTGATATTTCTAGCCCATCATCAATAAAAAATATTATACAATTGACAATATGTGACTTTTTCATCAAATCAAGTTCCGAAAAGACAATGTCAGCGGTCATCTGCTCGGCACGGCCCGTATGGGTATCATTCTATTTTCCCACAAATACTCGAATAAAATAGTTGTTTCTGCAAACTATACAGTTGTTTGACACATAGATACACTCCTGGTTTCAACTTAATATACACAGACGAAAACAACAAACACAAATTTAAACAGGCGTATTAACCATGACAACCGAACTTTATTGGCTGGTATTATCAATTCTATTAACTTCTATTTTATGGATACCTTACATTCTCAATAGACTCTCTGAACAGGGGATATTTAATGCCTTATGGGATCCAAATGGTGAGACAACAACAAAAGTACTTTGGGCAAAACGCTTAATGAGTGCTCACGTAAATGCTGTAGAAAACCTGGTTGTTTTTGCACCTCTGGTCATTATTGCTCATGTATTGGGGGTCAGCACAGAATTAACAGAAATAGCAACTATTGTCTATTTCTTTTCTCGATTATCTCACGCCATCTTATTCACACTAAGAACACCCATATTAAGAATTATTTCTTTCTTTGGTGGTTTCTTTGCACAAATGGTTATGCTAGTTACCCTACTAACTTCACCTGGCTAAGGAATATTAGCCTGGCTTTTCTGGAGTCAGGATATAGATGAATTTATTTTTCAATCCTAAGGCTACGTATCAAAATCTAGCAGAATACAGGATAATGACAGACAATCAATAACGTTAAGAGCCCACTATGCTTAAAACAACAATTAATTTTTCAAAACCTATTAGCACGCTAGAGTCCAGTGATGCATTGAGCCAGATTCTAAACTCAATTGGTATTTCAGGTTGCCTGCTTTTAAAAGAAGAATATTGTTCACCCTGGGCAGTTTCAGTACCTCAGTCAAGTCAACTCAATATACTCTTGAATACTTCCAAAAATATACGTGTTGCAACCTTTCATCTGGTTGAACGAGGCCAAATCCATCTTAAATTTGATGATGATAATGATTATTTAATTGAGGCAGGTGAAATGGTGGTCTGTTTTTCTGGACTGGGACATATACTCTATCAGGGAAAAAGCCAAATAATAACATCTTTTCAGGATATCATGGCAGGCACTGATAATATTTTTAAACCAGATAAAAATAAAAAAGAGTCCAGCACATCATTAGTATGTGGTGTATTTCTCTTGCATGATACACGTCTCAATCCTTTATTGGCTGCTTTGCCACAAATATTAAAGCTTAATGTGACTAAGCCAAGTGATTATCCTCGCCTCAATGGGGTTATCAATTTAATGGTTCAGGAATTCAAAAACCAGACTGTGGGTAATAGCTATGTTATTGAACGCTATTTAGAAATCCTTTGTGCTGAAACCATCAGGGCATATGTTGATAGCTTACCTGAGCAGGCAACCGGATGGCTATCAGCGCTTAAAGATCCGATAATAGGCCGTACCATTGAGGCTATCCACTTAAACCCAAAGTTTAACTGGACGGTAAAAGCACTTGCCCAAACAGTGGCTATGTCACCATCACGTTTCGCTGCACGATTTGTTGCAACAGTGGGAGAACCACCCATGAATTATGTGACAAAATGGCGTATGTATACTGCCGGCAAAGAGTTAAAAAGCAAGCGCAGCGACAGTATTGATCAGATTGCCCATGACGTCGGTTATAAAAGCATGGCTTCCTTTAGCCGAGCTTTTAAACGTCATATGGGCTTATCACCTGCGGCATGGCGCTCAGCTCAATAATAATCATTTTTGCCTTCTATTTTACTACGAAGAGAAAAATCAATGTGTATTCAGGGCATCCACAGATGTCTTTAATTGGTTTTCCAGATGGTTGATATATCAAGCACTTTTTTTATGTCTGAAGAGCAAATTCATTACCATTGAGGCCTGCTCATCAACTTCTTTTTTAATTTCTGGTATATCATCAGCTGATAAACCGGTTATAGACCAGCATATAGGATTGACACCCAGAGTTTCTGAGGAAACCGGTATATCAGCCATTACATCTTGAGTAATAGCAGATGCAATGTGGATCACCGCCGTTTCTAACTGAAAAATATTGGCTTTTTCAGGTTCAATTTGAAACTCGGTCACTTCCTGTAAACTCTTGGGTAATTTCCATTCACGCAATAATTCAGCACCGACCTGAGCATAGTCAAAGCCAAGTAATTCACGTTCAGCCATAGAGAGACTAATATTTTTTTGAGCTGCTATTTCAATTGCCTTAAGAGATTCTTCTGGGATTATCTGATAGGTCACTAAATGACCAATATTATGCAACAAGCCTGCAACAAATGGTCTTTCTGTCTCTAAACCTTGACAATAATAACTCAGTAAGCGTGCAGTTACTGCACAATAAACACCATTAAACCAAAAGTCATAGATGTTAAAATATTCATTAGTAAAACCGGAGAAACTATCAATAACCGTGGTTGCCAGCACCAAATCATGAACCTGTTGTGTGCCTAACAAATTAATAGCACGGGTTATAGTATCGATTTTCGATACCAGGCCGAAAAATGGGCTATTCACTAATTTCAACAAACGTGCTGTTACAGATGGATCCAACGAGATAACTTCAGCCACATCAGCCATGGATGAATCAGGCGAATCAATAATATCTCTTAGACGAATGTAGACATCAGGTAAGGAGATCAATTCGACAGATTCGTTAACCAAAGTTTGAACTGTGTGCATATTATTTTTCTCGATAACTTTTATGGCAGTCTTTACAAGATTGACCTACTTCACGCAACAACTCTGAAACTTGTTTTTGCCTGCCTTGTTCAATTAGCGATACCAATTGTCCTGAATGTTTGACCAAAACATCTGCTTTCTCATTAAAATCAGGCTTGTTTTCCCAGATAGATTCTTTAGCATCGGTATCACCAAAATCAGATTCTTCTGGAAAGGCTGTAGCGATCATTTTAGCCATATCATTCAAGCCACGGGCCTGCGGCAACCATTGCTCAGACTGACTGATCCTTCCTGCAGAGAGCAGTTTTAGCGATTTATAATGCATTGAAATTGACTTCATCATATATTGACGATATTTAATCAAATCCTCTGAATCATCCTCTGAAAAAGCGGAATATGAATAACAAACTGAACAAAAAATTATTATTAAAGAAATAGAACGTTTCATAATTTTCCTGTACCTGGATAATATATTAATTGAATTGAGATTTAAGCTCATTCAATAGTTTATTTAAGTTTACAGTCTATATCAATCATTTCATCTTTGATGCCCAAATAGCGAGTTTGTGCATCATTGATTTTTGAGAAACCTGATCTTCCGGTATAGCTTGTATCACCTTATCATGGACGAGTAACCGATAGATATACTCAATTTTTTCATGTGCAGAATCTGTGGGTTCAAACTCTACAACCCCTCTCCCCTCCCCATATTTAACCCCCTCTAGAATTGCCTTTTTAACTAACTGTTTTTCATTTTTTAGCTTTTTCATAGTAACCTCAAATGATTCATGAAATTTTCTTCATTATCAAATATTCATAGGTAGGTACTTAAGAGAAAAATCTATATTTTTCATGTAAATACCACTGATTTTATTATTACATTTGAGCATAAAATGCGGGCTCCAATGCA
>JADGEM010000096.1 GCA_016744375.1 Gammaproteobacteria bacterium | reverse complement strand
CCCTAAGCTTGCTTAGGCTCATATAACAGTGTAATGGGCCTCATCCGCAGAATCCTGGAATTTAGCCCAATTAAGGCTGACGGAATATTAATTTATTCCGTCAGCCGACGAATCCATTTCTTAGAGAACTTATATCTGCTATAAATTCCTAGTTAATTATCATTTTTACCAGAACTACTCATTT
This sequence comes from Gammaproteobacteria bacterium, assembly GCA_016744375.1. Classification (GTDB taxonomy): domain Bacteria; phylum Pseudomonadota; class Gammaproteobacteria; order GRL18; family GRL18; genus GRL18. Next base: position 9,024 of record JADGEM010000096.1, on the reverse strand, counting down.
TATTCAACCCTGACAACCAATAGTTTGATTTTGTTAATATTTATTTTCAAATATAAAATATTCCAAAACACTATTTTATTAAATTTTGCCAAAACAATTAACACAAATCACCGTTTTATTTTATATATCTCAAAAGATTCGTCGTCATCCTTTTTTTATTATTTGTAAATCAACAACTGATATCCCCCTTGTGTCAGGATAGTTGTTGTGTCCCAATTTCAGGGGAGGGTGTAGCCTAAAACAGGTGGCTGTGTGGAAGGATGAAATGGACGCCTGACTATAACTGCATCGCAATGCGCCATACTTAAAATAATACCTTTAAGTAAAAAGAGGAGCACTCATAATGAATACCAGTACTTTAAACTTGAATGTTGGCTTTCATCTCTTACTTTAAACCATAAATTTCCACTTTGATGTATCAAGAGACTACTTTGCTTTTACTTGCATTAATTTATCAATCTTTTGAATATAATAGCGTGTTTCAGGTGGTGTAAAAGGTGAAACTTTAGCCCATTTTTTGACTGCTCCAGGCTTTTCTTTATTATTTTCTCTGAGCTTCTTTCGGGCTTTTAGTACCCTGCCAAAACCTGCATTATAGCTGGCAAAGGTAAACTTCATTCGCTCATCGACAGAAATATTTTTCTTCTTCCAGCGTTTATAGAGTTGTCGGTTATAATAAATGGCTGCAGCAATATTCCAGCGAGGATCTTCAATTTTTCCAAAACCTGATGTTTTGTCTAAAATTTCTTTATAGGTTGAAGGCATTATCTGCATAATGCCAATGGCACCCATTTTGCTTTTTGCCCCAGGATTAAGGCCGGACTCAGCTATCCCCTGAGCTTTGAACCAGTGCCAGTCAACGGCAGGTCCAAAGTAGCGTTTGGTATTTTTTTTAAAATGACGATCGTATTTTTTTGTCCAGTGTTTATGCTTAACATGCTTATGAGAAGCAGCCAGAACAAATGCAGGTAACAAAAGTAAAATGAGCCATAAGATACTGCTCTTTCGTATTAAGTAACGTCGTATAAAGTGACGCCATATTAATTGAAAGCGCATTAATTAAGTCCCAGGCCAATCACCAGACCTAACGCTGTCCCAATACCAATAAACATCCCCATCAACATTAAACCAACAGCGATATTACCTTCTGATAATTGTTCAGGAATACTAAAACTCACAATATGACTGAATAGTTTACAACCAAACCACATAAAAAAAAGAGTGAGTACACCGCCCATACAGGCATATAAAACATTGAGAAACAAGGGATCAATACTATCAGTCATTACCACTTACCTATTTGCTTATAACATAGAGATTAATACTATAAAATTATTTAATCGCGCTCTTCTAAGGTTAGTCAAAGTTTATAAATTATTCAATAAATTTTAAGCCGATGCCATTTTTATCCAGCCGAACAATAAGCATATCCAAGACAGGGGCATCAAAAGGCGTATCAATTAGTTGAACCTGTACCTGACTCCCGGTGGGTGGTAGGTTCGAAACAGGTGAAATAAGATAAATTCCACCATCAGAAATATCCTGAGTTTTTACTTCAATTGTCCCGGTATCAGGATGGGTGAGTTTGACACTTGATGTTAGTTTAGTGCGAATATGCTTTCTTTGTTCCTTACTCATAATTTATTTTTTCCTTTATTTACAGAACCTGAGTGTATTATTTATGCCACTACACATTTATTTTATAGGCAGGGTTCAAGCCAGTTTCTTAGGTTTTTTTGCCACATTATCTCTTAAATATACTGGGCTGACCTGTTCAGCACTGACCAGAGTTTTATCGGCTTCTTCTTTAAAAGCCAGACAGGCAATATCTCTGGCGTGCGGATAGGAAGAAGCTTCACCTACTTCATCTTTATCCGAGTGGCACTGCTTTATAATAGACTGAAGCTGTTCATTATAAACGGACCAGCCATTACCAATGGTTGACCAGGAATCATTGAGTATAATTGATTTATCCAGGGCAGACTCAAGATGCCCTGGTTTTATAACCTGTTCTTTTCCAGTCAGGCTCATAAATCCCTGCTTCATTTCATAAGCGGCAAAATAAACCTCATCCATTCTGGCATCATTGGCAACAAGACATTTATTATAATTTCGAGAAGCTGCAGAGCCTTGAGCAATAGCAGCCAAAGAAGAAATTTGTGCTACTGGTAAATCAGCACCATAAGCAATCGCCTGAACCACACCAGTGGCAACTCGAACTCCGGTAAAAGCACCGGGGCCACGCCCAAAAGCTAAGACATCGATTTGCTTGATACCATAGCCTGCTTCATCCAAAACAGAGTCAATCATTGGTAAAATCAGTTGTGTATGCTGCCTGGGAGCAATTTTAAAACGTTCAATACAGGAGTTATCCTGCGCAGTACCTTCCATCAGCACGGCAGAACAGGCATTACTGGATGTATCAAGAGCAAGTATTTTCATTAAATAGGATTATTATGTCGAGTTAATTCAATATTATTATGCCCATATTCTAACAGAAATTAGTCACAAGAGGCTATTTACCACCCCCGCATTGATTCAGCTTATCCCAGAAAATTTTTCTTTTAATTGAGCAAGATCTGTTTCTATGGGCATTTTCGGTAAAGTTTTTCTCAGATAATAGCCATAGGATTTATTAAACAAACGAGGATCGGCAATCACCAGAATCCCTGAATCATTCACATCTCGAATCAGGCGCCCTACTCCCTGTTTTAATGCCATACCTGCCTGTGGGAGCTGATATTGATAAAAAGCATTGATTCCCTGTTGCTTCATTAAATTGATTTTTGCCTGTAATACAGGCTCATAGGGTGAAGCAAAGGGTAATTTGTCAATAACAACACAGGATAGGGCCTTTCCTTTGACATCAACACCTTCCCAAAAACTACTGGTGCCGAGCAAGACAGCATTATCCGTATTTTTAAATTGATTCACTAACTGCTGTTTTGGCGCATCTCCCTGAACAAATAAATGAAAATCCATTATTTTCAGTATTTCTTTTGCCTCACGTAAAGCACGATATGAAGTGAACAGGAAAAATGTTTTACCCCCAAGCCATTCAATCACAGGAAGAATGCTCCGAATCATTGTGGATGTATATCGCTCATCACTGGGCATGGGTAAATTCTGAGGCACATAAAGAATGGCTTGCTGATTAAAATCAAAAGGACTGTCAAGCTTGAGCACATTATAATCATTTAAAGCCAGCTGGCTGGCAAAATGGGCAAAAAATGACTTATCCTGAGATTTATTCTGCTCAGTTTCATCAAGACGATCAGGATAATGTACGGTCAGCGTCGCTGATGTAAAAATCCAGTTAGAGGAAGTTGAATCAAGCTGCTGTATAAATTCTTCACCCACTGAGAGGGGGGTCAATTGAATGCTCACGGACTGACTATGACACTCAAACCAATGGATCATATCTTTCGGGGTATTTCCTGTAAGCTCATCAAAACTTAAGAGCAATTGTTCACAGCGTTTAAAACAACGCTCCAGCTCCACATTTTTATAATCCCTGTCAGCAGTTTTTGCCCTGACTGAAGATGACTCAATTATCAGGGACTCAAAAAAAACTTTTAATTTCCTTAAACCATAAACCACTTCATCACAAAGCGGTTTAACTGCCAAACTAATCTCTGACCAGTTGCCTCGTGATTTATACCGCTTAATCACCATCAACAGATCATCCAGAATTCGCCTTATATCATCATTCAGTGCAATAAAGCGCGTCATCGGTAGGGTTGATTTTGATAAAAAGCGCCGGCTTTCTTTTAATAGTTCTTTGATTTGTCTGGTTGATATTTGCTGTGAAAAAAAGCGTGATGCCACCTCAGGCAATTGATGTGCCTCATCAATGATATAAGTATGAGCTGAGGGCAGAAGTTCTCCCAAAGCATCATTTTTCAACTTGAGATCAGCCATCAAAAGATGATGGTTAACAATAAGGATATCCGCTTCAAAAGCTTGCTCTCTGGCTTTTAAAACATAACATTCATCATGAACAGGACAAGCTTTACCCAGACAGTTATCCGCTGTAGAAGTAACCAATGGCCAGACAGATGATTGCTCTTTAACCTCATCAAATTCAGCAATATCTGCGTGTTCGGTCTGTCTTATAGATAGATTGATAATTTGCAGCTCAGACAGAGTTTCCTCATCATACCAGGATTCATCCAGTGCTTTTTCAAATCGATAGCGACAGATATAATTACTGCGACCTTTCAAAAGATGGTAGTTAAGTTTTCTTTGCTTGACGGTTTCAAGCAATGAGGCAATGACAGGCAAATCCTTTTGGTACAATTGATCCTGAAGATTTTTTGTCCCTGTACTGATAATGATCTGTTTTGAGGATAATACAGCCGGGATCAGATAAGCATAGGTTTTTCCAGTTCCGGTGCCAGCCTCGCACAATAAAATATCTTTGTTCTGCAAGCATTGCTCAATTTTTTGAGCCATGAGTAATTGTGCATCACGGGGTAGGTAGCCAGGTAAAAACTTGGAAAGCAAACCATCTTGTGAAAAAATGGCGTTTAAATCATCATTCATTCTCATCAAAAAGTATGAGGCCCTTAATTTGTCTCTTCTTCATTGACCCAGTCAATGCTCCAGGCAAGAGTCGCAATCTTTTTAAAGCGGGCGACTGTCATTGCACCTTTTTTGGCCTTTTTACTCTGACTATCAATAACGTTATCAGTCAAAGTTGCACGATCAATTTCGTAGATTTCAAAAGGCTCATATTCATCATTCAATAAAACCAGAACAACACTGTCCCAGTCCTGCTCCATTTTCAGTTGACCTATGCGGTACGTGGTTTTAGAATCACTAAAAATGGTACGCCCTTTTATCTGTATTTTTTCTCCATGCAAATCTCCGGATTGCTCAGTACCCACGGCTTCATAGCCTATCTGGTTTGGGGCTGGAGCAAGGTGTAAGAGACGAATCGCATCATAAGTAGAAAGCTCACCACTGACGCCAGCCAGTGTTTTACCTGTAGCTTGACGATAGTTAGCCGCTAATTGTCTGGCCTGCTGCATTAAGACATCGACCGAATAGGTGTTATTTGTCTGCGGTTGAGTCATTGTTTTATCGGTTCTGCCTGATTAAAATAATTATTGTTAATAATTTAGCATATTTCCTGAGCACTTGAAATTATAACAAATTAATCAAAGAATTGAGTAAAGCTTAAATAGTCTTCACGTTCAGTTCGATAGCTGTTAACCAAAGCATCACGATCTTCATATCCCAATGCCATACCGCAGATGAGAAGTGACTCATCATCTCTATTTAACTCTTCTTTGACAATGCTCGGGTATTCCGTTAATGCCGCCTGGGGACAAGTAGCCAGCCCCTGATCAACCGCTGCCAACATAATGGATTGCAGAAACATTCCATAATCCATAAATGAACCTTGTTCAGCACAACTATCCAGAAAGAAAAACAGAACAACGGGCGCATCAAAGGCCCTATAATTCGCAGCCCACTGATCCTGCTGCCGTTGTTTATCATCCCGGGTGATATTTAATGTTGAATACATTTTTAAACCACAGGCTTTACGTCGACTTTTAAAGGGCTCTTTCCATTGCAGGGGATAATATTGATAGTCCATTTGAGCTTTAGTACCCGCTCGGAAGGCTTGTTCAAGCTTAAGATCCATATGTTTTTTGGTCTCACCACTCACAACGGCAACCTGCCAGGGCTGAGTATTTACTCCAGAAGGCGCATGACGAGCTAGATCAAGTAGTAGCTTAATCTTTTCTGGTTCAACTGATTTGTTTAAGAAAGCACGAGTGGATTTACGTTTGAGAATGGTTTCACTAAATTGCATTAATATTCCAGTATTTATTTTTCAGACCGAAAACAGCTATTAACAGCTTCTAAAAGTCTACTTGACACCTAACATTGGAATTTTTGTGAGCACTCTACTGGATCAACCAGAGCCAGCAAACCGGCATTTATCGCACGATTTCGACCTTGTTCTTTAGCATCATACAGAGCCTGATCGGCAGTTGAGAGCAGCTTCATTCCAAGTGTCTCCATACTATTAAGAGTATCATCAATTGACTCTTCCGTCATTAATGTCGAAACACCTGCAGAAATAGTAATAGTTAAAATAACATTTTTTTCAATCACAATACGACTTTTGTTGACTGCAGCCACAATGCGCTGTGCCACCAGCATGGCTTCATCATTTCCAGTTTCAGGCAATAAAACAGCAAATTCTTCACCACCATAGCGCGCTAACACGTCATGATTCCGCAACACTGATTGAATGCGTTGAGCAACCTGACAAAGCACGTCATCCCCCACACCATGACCATAGGTATCATTGACAGATTTAAAATGATCAATATCAAGAAACAGGCAGGAAATAGCTTTTAATGAACGATCGCTTCTGGCTAATTCCTCGGGCAGGCGTTGATCAAAAAAGCGACGATTATGAACCTGGGTTAAAGGATCAGTAATTGTACTGAGTTTCAGGCGTTCAAGATTGAGGGCATTTTCAATACAAACGGCCATAATAAATGACAGCCTTTGCAAAAAGTCACAGGCGGCATGAACCTGAAAACGTTCGCGGTTATAACTACCACAGCAAAAGACACCTATTTTTTTCCCCCGACGTATCAGAGGCATCACCGCAATGGATTCAATTTGAGGATTATCCATCAACCATTGGTGTCTGGATATAAGATAAACACCCGTCGTAATTTGGGTCGACAGACAACTTAGTTTTTCCAGTTCAACCGGAAAATTCAATAAAGTCAAAAAATCTTGCGCGCCATCACAGTGGCGTTCACTGGCCTGCATTGATTCTGGTATTAAGCGACGCAGAGACAGATTTTCATCTTCAAGAAGTAAGGTGCAGGCGTCTAATTTAAACAACGCGGCATACTCATCGCGAATAATCCGCAGTAATTGCTCAATAGACTCAGCAGCCATTAATTTAAATTCAATTTCTTCAAACCGCTTCAGTTTGTGCTGGTTTTCATGAGCATTATGCAATAGACGATTAAATTGCGCTTTCAATTGTACATTCTGGCTGTCCTGAGTCTGCTGCAATTGTGATTTTTTTGAAGGATCTTTTTTTAAAGGATCTAAATTAATCATTTACGTCCAATGCTCACTTTCATCAAAAGATAAAATAATTTTAGACTATTTTCATTTTTTTTTTGAGAATTATCCAACCTTTTTTGAAGCAAAAATAAAATTATAAAAAACAGAGTGAGTTTGTCAGTTTTATCTGACAAATAAAAACACTTTTTTCCGACATTTCTTTCATAAAATCCCTCTCCAGGGAATTTGTTCAACCATGTAAAATCATTCCAGCTTCCAGGAACCAGTCTGAGAGAAATAGAAGCAATTCCAGATAGATTCCAGTCCCCCTGAAATTTAATTGAAAAGGATTTTCAAATGAATAGATACTACCCAGTCAAGCAATATCCAGGCTTCACTCTGATTGAACTCATGATCACTATAGGGGTTGCTGGAATTTTATTTTCAATCGCCATTCCATCTTTCCTGCAACTCCAGGCCGATAATCAACAGACCACTCAATTGTACAGTATGTTCAGTCACCATCACCTTGCACGTTCTGAAGCGATCAAAAATACCAGCACTGTTCTATTATGTAAAAGCAGCGATGGGCGACAATGTACCCCAAGAGCCCAGTGGTCAGATGGCTGGATTATTTTTTCAGATACAGACAACGATAAAACAATCAGCAGTGGCGAACGAGTGATCCATATCCAACAAGCTCTATCTGACAACCTGTCACTAAAGTATAAAGGTTTTGGCTCACACAACTATGTCCGCTACTTCCCAAGCGGTCAAAGCAGTACCAACGGCACTTTCACTTTATGCAGTCAATTGGGTAGTAAGTATGCCAAAAGTATTATTATTGCTCGTACAGGAAGAATCCGAATAGCTTCAAAAGGTACTGGAGGAAAACCACTCTCCTGTTCATAAGTTATTGATATTAGACCCCTGTTATAAAAAAAAGGACTTTTATTAACTTTTATTTACAATGAACCTTGACATTAAAATCAAAATGAATAGAATAGCCTTCGTTGCTTCAGAGAGTTTTAAATGGCTCCGATACAACTTATGCAGCACGCATATAAAATAGAGCAATTCCCCAATAGCTCAGCGGTAGAGTAGGTGACTGTTAATCACTTGGTCGCATGTTCGAATCATGCTTGGGGAGCCAAATACTAAAACCCTTGTGAATCAATAGATTACAAGGGTTTTTTATTTATATAATATAATAAAAATACTAATAAAAATTATCCAGAAAGGATGCTTACAATGACAACTCAAACAACCCTCAATATAGTTAAAACAATTTCTCTTGCAGGCGCTGCGTTAATCGCCTTACTTGCTATTGGTCTGGTTTTTAATATCACTATTTAATAATACATTTACCCCACTATAATTATAAGAATTTAAAACAGGTATAAAATATTGATATCATGGTTATTGGGTAATTAGTTATTGGGCATTAAATGTCTCTTTGACTTCTCCCCCACTCCCGAGCTTCAACAACACTATCAAAAAGTTTAACATCCCATGTCGGATTGACATGGGATGAAAGTTCAATATAATCTTCACATAATTTAATTATTTTTTTATCAACAGCAACCAGCCCTACTTTAATGCCTCTTAAATAGGAAGCAGCTCCAGCCGTCACCGCCACTGGGTATTCAATATCCTTGTCACTTAGAAGATCACCGTTAATCTCAGTAAAATCACCAATTATGAACTTGATATCATCAATTCTTGGATCACCAAATAATTTATGAAGGGCTTCAATATGCAGTTCCGGGGTGAAAGTGCCGTAAAAATGCGAGAGTACTTCTTTGTCTGTCCAGGTAATAGTATATGGCATAATTTCAGTGCCCAAAGAAAAAGAATAATGTTGTAAGCTAAAATAAGTGGGTATTCGTAAAACCTTGTAGAAATCATGCAAATACAATATAATTTATTCTATGTTAAATTCGTAATTAAGTGTGGAAATATGACCTTAGAATA
>JADGEM010000095.1 GCA_016744375.1 Gammaproteobacteria bacterium | reverse complement strand
AAAAGCAAATAAATAAATCGTCAGGATCAATAATCCCATCACCCAGGACATTTGCACAGTGGGTACGATGGTTGACATAAATAAGGCCGCAGCTAAAAACACCACCCCTGCTATAATTTTCTTTTTTTGTAACTTAATCTTATCTTTCATTGAACCTCTCTTCTACAGCAATTATATTTTTTATGATTATGACTCGTCAGAAAAAACAGACCACAAAATGAACAAAAACCTAGCTTTATGTCAAAAAAAACGTTGCATATTGTATCATATACAAGAACTTTATTCTAATTTACTAATATATAAATATAGTAACAAATACAAGCTTGATAAAAGAATAAGTCAAACGAACTTAGGCTATATCCAAAAATAATCGTTAAATCTGCTACCAGGATTTTGAGGGCACTGAGACTAAAAAATGATTACAGACATGGGGAAAATTTGCAGCTCTGAATGCTGAGTATGTTATATCGGTCATGGAGGAGCCATCGATATGGCAACGGTAACTCAGCACACCAAAGATTATCGACTTTATATGTGCCAGACAATGCAGACTAATATTGATGACAGCGGGGATTTACAGTCAGCTTAAATGATTGCTCAGTCTGACTATGCTGACCTGCATACATTTAAACAATTAAATACACTCAATGCAGATCGAATTTTTCGCTTAATAGAATTTAAACTAGTGATTGGGCATTCATTAGTTCTCTAACTTAAAACTTCTTTTTTAATATCATTTTATCGCCACTTCGGGTCATATGGACACGCTCCAGAAAGGTCTGTCCCAGTAGAACTTCCGTTGGAAATGAACCTTCCAGAACCATTGCCTCAACATTGTAGATTAGAATATGTCCAACCTTCACTTTATCCAGATTAACACGGTAACCAGCTGCAACTCCAGATGCTGTGGTTGCCTGCATCGGCGTCCCATGTTTATATTTCAAGCCTATTTTTTTTGCTTCACGAGAGCTGAGCGCAACGGCAGAGGCTCCGGTATCAATTAGAAATTTAACAGAGCCGCCATTAATGCTGCCATAAAGCTGAAACATATTGTTGATGTCTTTCCAGACGACTAATTCCTTGCCTGGATCTGGTTTTTTATAAGAGGTTGAAATTTGTGAGCCCAGTTTATATTTTTTCTTTTCACCATGCATTTCCAGAACCAGCTCTTCACTATTAGAGCTGATTAAAGTCACACCTCGATAGGTTTTTCCTTTTTTCAATAATTTCTGCTTGCCATCAATTGTAACCATTGCCTTGTCTGTAAATAAGGCCATTACTTTTATTTCATGGCTGGCCTGCGTGTTTATCGAAGCGAATAGAAGAACGAACAGAATTAAACCAGGCAATGATAATATTTTTAAGTATTTCACAAGTAATCCATTTAATAAAATTTAACGATTAGAAATAAACAAATCCAGGCATAAACACCGGCCAGTACATCATCAATCATAATACCAAATCCGCCTTCCACGTGTTTATCTAAGTAGCTGATAGGCCAGGGTTTAACAATATCAAAAAAACGAAACAAAATAAAACCGACCAGTACCCATTTCCAGTCAAAAGGAATTAAAAATAGGGTGATCCAGAATCCCACAAATTCATCCCAGACAATCCCTGAGAAATCATGCACTTTTAAATCATCTGAAGTAATCTGACAAATTTTAATACCAACAAAAAAAGCAAGCAGTGTTAATGCAGCGTATAACCACCATGGGAATTGAACCAACAGCAAGTAGAGAGGAATTGCAGCCAGTGTACCAAAAGTACCCGGTGCAAATTTCGCCAGGCCCGAACCAAAGCCAAAACCAAGGAAATGCCAGGGGTTACTCCAGACCTGATGACGGGCACGTATTATGTCTTTATCCAAAATGATCAAAGCCTCGTTTTTGCATTTTAAATTCCTGACCATCGGCTTCCAGAAGCCGCAAGTCTTTTTCAGCCGTAATCATGCCAATGGCAATAAATTCAGGGTACTGTTGTCTAACCTTAGGCCAGTCTTCCTCTGCCAGAGTAAAACATAGTTCATAATCATCACCTCCAGTCAAGGCCTTCTCCCAGGCTGTTTTTTTATCCACACAGGCAAGTACCCCGGACAGGGGCAATTGTTCCAGAAATATTTCAGCACCCACATCACTTGCAATTAAAATATGCCTCAGATCAGAAATCAGACCATCAGAAAGATCCAGCGCTGAATGAGCAATGCCCTGCAGGCTGATACCTTCCTTAATTTTTGCCTGTGGATAATTAAGTGCCCTGAGAGCCAGTTGTTTATCAGCCTCAGACAGGCAGCCAGTGTGTTCTTTATTTTGTCCCAAAGCAATATCAAGGCCAATAGCGGCAGCACCTAAAGGTCCGGTAACAACAATTCGATCCCCTGGTTTTGCACCAGCACGTTTCATACCACCATCCTTATTGACATAGCCGCTGATCTGAATCGTAATGGACAAGGGTCCACAAGTCGTATCACCGCCAATCAGTTGGATATTATGCTCTGAGGCAAGAGCAAAAAGAGCAGTCGAAAATTCTTCCAGCCACTCATCACGAGCCTTGTTGCCAGGCATCACTTCAGGCAGTGTCAAACTCAGAGTGAACCATGCGGGTTCAGCCCCCATGGCAGCCAGATCACTTAAATTAACAGCCAATGCTTTATAGGCAATTGCATCCGCTGAGGTATTATGGGGAAAGTGTACCCCACTGATAAGAGTATCAATTGAAAATGCCAGATTAGACTGCTTTCGGGGAGCAACAATAGCGCAGTCATCGCCAATACCCAGGATCAGATCGGAGCGTGATACTTGCTCCGGATCAGAAAAATACGATTGAATCAGCTGAAATTCTGAACCGGGCATATTACTTATCTTACCATGGGAAGGGAAAGAGGTTTATTTTTTACGAGCTTTCTTTTTATGGGGTGCATTAATTTCTGCTTTACGCAATTTAGCAGCAACTTTATCCATGACTCCATTAATAAATTTGTGCCCGTCTTCAGCACCAAAGATCTTAGCACATTCGACCGATTCATTGATTGACACTCGATAGGGTATATCCAGACGTTGTTCCAGCTCAAAAACACCGGCAAGTAAAATCGCCTGTTCAACCGGATCAATATCAACAAATGATCGACTTAAAAAAGACTCCATCTGGTCAATTAATGCTAATTTATGGGATGTCACAAAACGTATAATTTCTTGAAAATAAGCAACATCTGCATCTTCCATATCGTTATCACTTATGAAGTGGACCTCAATATCAGTCACATTTTGTCCTGTCAACAGCCATGAATAAAGCGCCTGGACTGCAAACTGTCGCGATTTAGAACGGTTTTTCACTGTCCGCCTCCTAAGCAGAAATCAAAGATTCAGGCAAAGTTTTTTAGAAGATTAACCATTTCTATCGCAGAAAGTGCCGCTTCAGTTCCTTTATTTCCTGCTTTAGTACCTGAACGCTCAATAGCTTGTTCAATCGTATCAACGGTTAACACCCCAAAAGCCACAGGCAGGTCATATTCCATACAAACTTGAGCCAGTCCTTTTGAATTTTCATTGGCAACAAATTCAAAATGAGGTGTCCCGCCGCGAATCACCGCACCTAATGCAATAATTGCATCATATTTTTTACTCGCCGCCATACGTTTGGCCGCTAGAGGAATTTCCACTGCACCAGGTACACGAATAATTTCAATATCCTCTTCTTTACCGCCATGTCTTAAAATAGTATCAATCGCGCCGCTCAGTAATGACTCAACAAGAAAACTGTTAAAACGACTGATTACAATGCCGAATTTAGCATTATCAACAACCATTTCCCCTTCAAATGTTTTTATATTCATTTTTTATCCTGATTTAATTCTTTTATATTTCTAATGTCAATATTTAACCCGGTTAATCCGGATAACAGCTTATCGTTCAGAGTTATAGTATTCGACTACTTCCAGTCCAAAACCTGATAAACCATGTATTTTCTTAGGTGCAGACATTACTATCATCTGTTTAACACCTATGGATTTCAAGATTTGTGCCCCGAGGCCATAGGTACGTAAGTCTTTGGTTTTACCCGAATGAGAGGAGAGTTTACCTTGCTGTAATTTTTGATAATGTTCGATTCGATGCGTCAACTCACTGCTGGTTTCATGGCTGCGTAAAATAACAATAACGCCGCTGCCCTCTTTATCCATTCGCTGCATCACATCATTCAAAGGCCAGCCGCAATCGTCCATCTGAGCACCCAGCATATCACAGAAGGAGTTTTCCATATGAACTCGAACTAAAACGGGCTCAGCAGGATTAATTTGCCCCTTGATCATGGCCAAATGAACCTGGCCTGAAATGGCATCATGGTAAGCTTCCAAACGAAAGTCACCGGCATCAGTGGGTAGATTACATTCACTTACTTTTTCAACTGAATGTTCATTTTTCAGGCGGTATTCAATCAAATCAGCAATGGTGCCTATTTTAAGATCGAATTTTTCAGCAAAAGCTTCTAAATCAGGACGTCTTGCCATGGTACCGTCTTCATTGAGAATTTCAACGATCACTGCGGATGGCTCAAGCCCTGCGATACGTGCCAGGTCACACCCGGCTTCAGTATGGCCTGCACGAGTTAGTACACCGCCCGGCTGTGCTTCTAATGGAAAAATATGCCCCGGCTGAACAATATTAGCCGGGCCGGCGCCCTCTGCAACGGCAGCCTGGATTGTCACAGCACGATCGCCGGCTGAAATGCCGGTTGTTACACCTTCTGACGCTTCAATAGAGACTGTAAAGTTAGTCCCATATTCTGCATTATTTGCATCCACCATCAATGGTATCTGCAGCTGCTTGCATCGCTGCTGTGTCAAAGTCAGACAAATTAAACCACGGCCATGGGTCGCCATGAAGTTAACATCTCCAGGTGTGACCTTGCTGGCGGCCATCAAGAGATCGCCCTCATTTTCACGATCTTCATCGTCAACAATAATGACCATCTTTCCCTGATGGATATCTTCCAGTATTTCTTCAATCGAATTAAAATTAGCCATAGTTTTTTCTTATATAATCTTGTAAAAAAGTTTCTATCATGTAGAGGTGTTTGCAAAAGACAAATTTGGCAAATGCCTCTTATAAGTTATACAGGTTTGGGTTAAATACAGTAAACCTCAACAGTTTAACGGCTTAAAAAGCCATTTTCTTCCAGTAAGGCCATTGTCACACCCTGTTTTGGTGCAATATCTGCCGCCTTATCACCCAATAAAAGTCGTTCAAGGTAGCGGGCAATAATATCCACTTCCAGATTAACTTCATCTCCTGCCTGGGCGGCTGATAAAGTGGTCTCACCCAATGTATGAGGCACGATATTCAGTTCAAAAATAGCACCATTGAGTTCATTAACTGTTAAACTGATACCATTAATGCAAATTGAACCTTTTGCAGCAATGTATTTTGCCAACTCATCAGGCGCCTGAATTTTAAAATGAATTGAACGACCAGCATGACTGCGTTCTATAATTTTCCCTAGACCATCAACATGGCCGCTGACAATATGCCCACCCAGATGCGTTGTGGGTAATAATGCTTTTTCAAGATTCACCTGACTGCCCACGCTAATCTGTTTGAAACTGGTTTTCTTCAGCGTCTCAGCAGACACATCAGCCCAAAAACCATCACCAGGTAAGGCCACCGCTGTTAAACAAATGCCATTGGTAGCAATACTGTCACCAAGGGCTACATCGGATAAATTCAACTCACCCGTCTTAACATAAAAACGACTGTCCATTCCTTTGGATTCAATTGCAGCAATTTGACCTATGGCCTGAATGATTCCGGTAAACATCTTTGCCCTGTCTTTACTTACTTAATAATTAGTCGGCAGAAACTTTTGGTTTTGCCGTAATACGAAAATCTCTACCCACGGCACGAATGTCCTGAATATTTAAATTAATTCGCTGATTCATTCGCTCCATCCCAGGTATTTTAAACAAGCCTCTGGCATCACTGCCCATTAAATGTGGCGCCATGTAGATAATCAACTCATCAACCAGCCCAGCCTGTAACATTGCTCCAGTCAGCGTAGCACCAGCTTCCAAAAGAACATCATTATATTGCTGCGCTGCCATTAATAACATTAACTGATGCAATGATAAAACCACTTTGCCTGATGACACTTCTTCAGTTGCTAAAAAATGAATCTCAGCACCTTTAGATTCAAAAGCCTGTATTTTTTCCAGCTGCTTTTCTGACATTGATGTAGAATCCGACGTTGATGCCGTTCTGCTCACAGCAGTAATAATGCGTGTTTTTCCTACCAGTCCCAACATTTTTGCCTGCACGGGCATTCTAAACTGAGAGTCTAAAATAAGACGATCAGGTTGTCTTATTTCCCCTGACACCTCATTAACGTATCGCTCTGAGCGAACATTCATTGATGGATCATCAGCAAGTACAGTATCGATTCCTGTTAAGATTGCTGAACTTTCAGCCCTCAAACGCTGCACATCCTCTCTGGCGTCAGCAGAAGTGATCCACTTACTTTCACCGCTGGCCATTGCCGTGCGGCCATCCAGACTCATCGCCATTTTACAGCGAATGATAGGCCGCTGTGCCTCCATACGCTGTAGAAAACCAGGATTTAAGGTTCGGGCTTCAACTTCCAGAACCCCGGTTTTAACCTCAAGACCGTTTTCCTGTAAACGTTGTACACCATTTCCAGAAACCAGTGGATTGGGATCCACCATGGCAATGACTACCCGAATGACACCTGCTGAAATCAAGGCATCACTGCAGGGTGGAGTTTTGCCAAAATGGCTGCAAGGTTCTAGTGTCACATAAGCCGTTGCACCCTGAGCATTTTCGTTGGGACCCAACTGTGCCAGAGCATTCACTTCTGCATGCCCCTGTCCAGCATATTGATGCCAGCCCTGAGCAATTATTTTTCCATCACGGACTAAAACACAGCCCACTCTGGGATTAGGGTGAGTGCTATACCAGCCCTTTCTCGCCAGAGATATGGCTTGCGCCATGTAAAATTCATCAGTCATCAGAATGAGGTGATTCTAAACGTTCAATCTCCTGACGAAACTCATCGAGATCCTGAAAACTGCGGTAAACAGAGGCAAAACGGACGTAAGCCACCTGATCCAGTTTTTTCAATTCATCCATCACCCATTCACCCAGACGTTCAGCAGGGACTTCTCGATCACCGGTTGAGCGAAGATTGTACTTGATATGGTTAATTGCCTGCTCAATTGTTTCTACCGAAACGGGTCGTTTTTCTAAAGCCTTTAGCATTCCCTTAAACAATTTCTGATCATCAAAGGGTACCCTTGAGCCATCACTTTTAATGATTCTCGGCATCACTAGTTCTGCCGTTTCAAAGGTGGTAAAACGCTCTGAGCAGGTCAGGCACTCCCGTCTGCGGCGCACCGAATCCCCTTCATTGGCTAAACGGGAATCAATGACTTTAGTCTCCGGGGCACTGCAAAATGGACAACGCATGATTTACACTCGTTCTTTGTATATACAATCTTTATATACTAATGTTGTGCCTTTCTTACCCATAAAAAATTTATGCATAGACAGGAAAACGTTTGCAAAGGTCTAATACTTTTTGTTTAACCTGGACAACACTTTCCATTTTTTCCATCTTCTCAGGCACACGGTCAGCTTCATCCATTTGGCATAATTCATCCAGGATGTCACAAATCCAGCCAGCCAGTTCCGAGCTTTCCTGCTCTTTGAAACCACGAGTAGTTATCGCAGGAGAACCGATGCGTAAACCACTGGTGACAAATGGAGACTGCGGATCATTGGGTACTGAGTTTTTATTGACTGTAATATTAGCCAGCCCTAAAGCAGCATCTGCCGCTTTACCCGTTAATTGACGATTGATCAGACTCAACAGGAACAGATGGTTATCTGTGCCGCCTGAAACCACATCATAACCACGATCCAGAACAACAGTTGCCATCGCTCTGGCATTTTCAACCACTTGCTTTTGGTAGACCTTATAATCATCTTCCATTGCTTCTTTAAATGCCACCGCTTTACCCGCGATGACATGCATCAATGGGCCGCCCTGAGTACCTGGGAAAATCATTGAGTTCAGTTTCTTTTCTATTTCTGGATTTGATTTTGCCAGAATGATACCGCCACGTGGTCCACGCAGGGTTTTATGTGTTGTTGAAGTTGTCACATCAGCAATTTGTACTGGGCTGGGGTACACGCCTGCGGCAATTAAACCCGCAACATGGGCCATATCAACCATCAGATAAGCACCAACTTTATCGGCAATATCACGAAAACGCTGCCAGTCCATTACTCGTGAATAAGCACTGAAACCTGCAATGATCATCTTTGGCTTGTGTTCAAGGGCCAGACGTTCAACTTGATCATAATCCACTTCACCGGTTGCTTCATTTAAACCGTATTGAACTGCATTAAATAATTTACCGGAAAAACTGACTTTTGAACCATGAGTCAGATGTCCGCCATGGGCCAGACTCATCCCTAAGACCGTATCACCGGCATTCAGCAGTGCAAAATAAACCGCTGCATTGGCCTGAGAACCTGAGTGAGGCTGAACATTTGCATAATCAGCGCCAAATAATTCTTTAGCCCGATCAATCGCCAGCTGCTCAGCAATATCGACATTCTCACAGCCGCCATAATAGCGTTTTGATGGATAACCTTCAGCATATTTATTAGTCAACACAGAGCCTTGAGCCTGCATAACTCTGGGGCTGGTGTAATTTTCTGATGCAATCAGTTCAATATGTTCTTCCTGGCGGGTTTCCTCATGCTGCATTGCATTCCAAAGTTCATCATCGTAGCCAGCAATTGTCATATCTTTCGTAAACATGAGGATTCCTTATAAAATTAGGTTAAAATACAGCATTAAGCACATCACTTAATGTGCTGAGCCACGGGATCATACCCTAAATCTTAAGCTTTATAAACCTAAAATTCATACGATAGAAGCCTTTAAGCAAGTATATTTTTCACTATCGTTTTGCTGACATGATATTATCAAATAGAATTACGACATAGTTTTACCTTACATTAAGAGACTTGAATTACCCATGAATTCACCACAAAGAAATACGGCCTCTGAAGATTACGAAACAGACAAAGCCACTTTGATTGATTATTTAAAAACCTGGCCATTATTTTTATTGCCTCAGCATTTTTTATCGTCTCTCATTCATTGGTTTATGCGCATAAAACTCACAAGCTTCAAAAA